>JBGAHE010000139.1:0-14885 GCA_044226365.1 Bryobacteraceae bacterium | reverse complement strand
GCAAGCGGGGCATCGGTGGCGGCGGCGAGGTCCGCCAGCGCCAGCGAACCGAGGCCGAGATAGTTTGTCCAAAGCCAATCGCGCCGCGTCATGTCTTGCCGTCAAGTTTATCGCGGTTGTTGCCAGCGGAGCAGATGGCGCTCGATACGGCGGACGATGGCGGCGATCAAGAGAACGACCAGAGCGAGCAGAGCCATACCGGCGAGCATGCCCGTGGTGTCGAGCAAGCCTTCGGCCTGCGCGATGACGTAACCCAAGCCGCCGGTGGCGCCGAGGTATTCGCCAACCACCGCGCCGACCATCGCGAGACCGATGCTGGCTTCGAGGCCCGAGAAGATCCAGCCGAGGGCGCTGGGCAGCAGGACGTAGCGCAGGAGTTGCTGTTCGGAGGCGCCGAGGATGCGGGCGTTATCGATGAGCTTCTGGTCGACGCTGCGGACGCCGCGGTAGGTGTTGAAGAAGAGCAGGAAGAAGACGAGCGTCATGCCGAAGGCGACTTTGGACCACAGGCCGAGTCCGAACCAGAAGATGAAGAGCGGGGCGAGGACGACGCGCGGGAGGGCGTTGGCGGTTTGGAGGTAAGGTTCGGCAATGGCGGCGCCCAGCGGCCAGCGGCCGAGCCAAAAGCCGAGGCCGATGCCGGCGAGGCCGCCGAGGAGGAAGGCGAGGACGGCTTCAAGAAGGGTGAGGCCGAGGTGCGTCCAGATGCGGCCGGCAGCGAACCATTCGACGAGGCGCGCGGCGATCAGGGAGGGGCGAGAGAAGAAGAACGGGTCAATGAAGCCGGCGCGGGCTCCGGCTTCCCAGAGAGCGAGCAGGAGCAGGGCGAGGGCGAGGCGGTAGAGGGCGACTTTACGCTTCATGGGAGCGCAGCACCTCAGGACGCAGGTCGTGCCAGATTTGGCGGTAGAGGTCCTGGAAGCGAGGGTCCAGGCGGAGTTCCGCGATGGGACGCGGCCGCGGCAGATCGATGGGATAGCGATTGACGATGCGGCTGCCGGGGCCGGCGGAGAGGACGCAGACGACGTCGGCGAGCGAGATGGCTTCGTCGAGGTCGTGGGTGACGAACAGGACGGTGCGCTGGTCTTCGTCCCAAAGGGTGAGGAGTTCGGTCTCCATGCGCTGGCGGGTGTGAATGTCGAGGGCGCTGAAGGGTTCGTCCATCAGGAGCAGCGGTCGCTCGGCGACCCATTGCTGCGCGAGGGCGACGCGTTTGCGCATGCCGCCGCTGGCAGCGGCAGGGTAGTAGTCGCCGAAGCCGGCGAGGCCGAGGCGGTTGAGCCAGGCTTGGGGGTCAGCTTCGCGGTGGGCGAAGGTCGCGGCGAGGGAGATGTTTTCGGCGAGCGTTTTCCAGGGCAGCAGGGCATCCTGCTGAAAGAGGTAGCTGGCGCGGCGATTGAGGCCGGTGACGGGTTCGCCGTAGGAGTCGACGCGACCCGAGGTGGGAGCCAGCAAGCCGGCGGCGAGGTTGAGGATGGTGGTTTTGCCGCAACCGCTGGGGCCGACCAGCGCCATAAACTGGCCGGAAGGCACGGTTAAATCAAGCTGCTGAAGCGCGAGATGATCGCCAAAGGCGCGGGCTGCTTGATGGAACTGGAGCGCGGGCGGGAGCAACGTTTCATTGTAGCGAGGGCGGTCATGACACACTAGGGAGTTCGATGCACCGTTGGCTTCCCGCACTGAGTATGATGCTGGTCTCGACGATCAGCTATATCGACCGCAATACGCTGGCCGTTCTGATTCCGACGATCATGCGCGACACCGGCCTGACCGTGGAGCAGTATTCCTGGGTGGTTTCCGGCTTTTCGATCGCGTACATGATCGGCAATCCGTTCTGGGGACGGGTACTGGATCGATGGGGCGTGAGGCTGGGGATGCTGGCGGCGGTGGGCATCTGGACGCTGGCTTCGACGGCACATGCCTGGGCGCTGGGCTTCGGAATGTTTCTGGCGCTGCGCATCGTACTAGGGTTTGGGGAAGGGGCTACCTTCCCGGGGGCGCTGCGAACGGTGGTGCAGACGCTGCCGGAGACGAGCCGGGCGCGCGGTACGGCGTTGTCGTATAGCGGGGGCGCGCTGGGGGCGGTGATCACGCCGTGGGTGGTGACGCCGATCTTTAAGGCATATGGCTGGCCCGCGGCTTTTCTGTTTACCGGCGCGGTGGGCGGCGCGTGGCTGTTGTGGTGGACGTGGTTGAGTGGACGGCCGGAGCTGCGCGAAGCGCCCCCGGTGCAGCAGACGGCGCGGGTTTCGTGGCGCGATCCGCGGATCTGGGCGTTCATCGTGATTTATTCGTTCGGGGCGGCACCGCTGGGATTTGTGCTGTACACGTCGTCGATTTACTTGAGCCGCGTTTTCCACATTGCGCAGGGCGATCTGGGTTATTACTTATGGATTCCGCCGCTGGGTTGGGAAGTGGGTTACTTCTTTTGGGGATGGTATCTGGATCGGCGGGTGGCGACTTACTCGACTTACTCGCGTATTTTTGCGGTGGGGCTGGTCATGAGTCTTCCGTTCGCGCTGGTGACGCACGTGACCTACCTGCCCTTGCTGCTCTTCGCGCTGTTCTTCGCGATGTTTACGACGGGCGCGTTCATCGTGCCGGCGATCGGGTATGCGACTTTGGTCTTTTCGACGCGGCAGACCGGACTGATCGCGGGGCTGGGCGCGGGAAGCTTTTCCGCCGTGACGGCGGTGGTGATGCCGCTGTGCGGGCGCCTGTTCGATCAGAAGGATTATGCGAGCGCGTTTTTGCTGGTGACGGCACTACCGGTGGTGGGTTATTGGCTGTGGCGTTGGCTCGATGCGGCGCGCCCACGTCCGGCGTAGCAGGATCAGCAGGGCGGCCGCGCTGATGAACAGCGCAACCGCCTGTAAGTGACGCACGAAGGTGGCGCTGATGCCGAGACCGGTGACGGCGGTGAGCCAGAGGGCCAGACAGAGCGGGCACTTGGGGAGCGTCCACACGAGAGCCGGCAGCAGGCAGGCGGCGCTTCGGCAGCAATGGGTCATGGGTGGCAGCCACAATCGGCGGGTTGGGCAGCGACGTAGCGGCCATTGTGCTCGACGTGCCCGGGGGCACCGTAACGGTCGTGGTGGCGAACCCAGTCGGTGAGGTTACCACGGGGGCCCGTCTCCTGACGGCCGAGCGGGGCGATGTCGAGATAGTCGTAAGTACTGATGAAGCCTTCTTCGCCGCGGGCATAAGTCGAGTAAGTGTGAAAGATGTCGCCGGACTCGTCGTCGCGGTAGAAAACGCTGGTACCAGAAAGTTCCTCGCTGACGTATTTGGTGTCGGCGTAGTTATAGCGAACCTGACCGGCGGCGACGGCTTCGGGGCGGAAAGAGACGCCGAAGTCGTAATTGAAGTCGCTGTGATACGACGAGACCCAATGGAACTTCCAGCCCATGCGCTTTTGGAAGGGTTCGATTTCGGACCAGGGGGCGCGGGCGATGGTGACGTAGCTGAGGTCGCGCTGTTCGAAGTATTGACGCGGGCCATCGACGTGGTCCGAACGGAAGGAGCAGCCGACGCAACCTTCTTTCCAGCCAGGGCCGAGCATGAAGTGATAGACGATGAGTTGGCGGCGGCCATCGAAGAGGTCAGCGAGAGTTTGCCGTCCGCGCGGACCGTCGAAGACATACTCTTTTTCGATACGGACCCATGGCAGGACGAGGCGGGCGCGGCGGAGTTCGTCGCGTAGGCGCGTGAGTTCCTTCTCTTTCTCGAGCAACGCGGTGCGTGCGGCGAGCCATTTCTCGCGAGAGACGACGTTCAAGATCATTGGGCTTTCTCCACTTTCTGTCGGGCCTGGTCCTGAATGCGTTGCAGGATCCAGTTCCAACCGCGGTTGACGTTGGTGGGGTCGAGGAACGGGCCGGGGATGAGACCGACGGCGCGGTGCGAGAACTGGACGCGCGTGAGGCCCTGATGCTCGCTGAGGCGGTAGAGGATGTGCGAGAGCACGGGACCGGACATGGCGAAAGGGCCTTGGATCTCGAGTAAGTCAGGAGCGCGGATGGATTGGACGTGACCCCAGAGATGGCCACGGCCTTCGCCATGGTTGCGGAACCAGCGGCCGCCGGGCCAGGGTTCGAGTTCGAGGCGAAGGTTGACGCCATCCGGCGTTTCGTTGAGCGGGCCCATCTGCTCGAGGATCGATTCGAAGACAAGATCCATGGTGGCGGCAACTTCGAATTCGCGGGTGATTTCGAGAGTATCGATGGCGGGGGCCGTTTTGCTTTCCATTTAACGTTTCTCCTTGAGGGATTGGGGGGGCTGATTTTCGCGCGTGATGCGTTCGAGCATTTTCTGTTCGGCCCGGAGTTTGATGCGGTCGAGTTGGTGGGTCCAGTAGCGTTCGTAGTCTTTGACCCAGTCGTACACGGGCTTCAGTTCCTTGGCGTTGAGCCGGTAGAGGCGGAGTTGGCCGCGCTTGGTAGCGGTGACCAGGCCGACCTGGCGGAGGACGGAGAGGTGTTTGGAGACGGCGGGTTGGCCGAGTCCGAGTTGGGTGACGACGTCGCCGACGGGGCGGTCAGAGCCGTCGGCGAGGAAGGCGATGATTTCGCGGCGGCGAGGTTCGGCGATGGCATTGAAGACATCGGCGGTGGTAGCGGCTCGGGGCACAAGGTCAGAATATATTCCCATATAGGAATATGTCAAGAGGCGATTTCGACGGCAGAATGGTGTATGGGTACTTCACAGGCGAAACGCCAAGTTTTTCGGCAACTGCACGAGTCCGGTTGCTTTGTGATGCCAAATCCGTGGGACGCCGGGAGCGCGCGTTATCTCGAGAGTTTAGGTTTTGCGGCGGTGGCGACGACGAGCGCGGGCGCGGCCTGGACGCGCGGCGCGGCGGACGGAGCCTTATCGCGCGAGGCCATGTTGGAGCATCTGCGGGAGATCGTGGAGGCGACGAACCTGCCGGTCAATGCCGACTTCCAGGGTGGCTATGCGGCAGATGCGGCGGGGGTGGCCGAGAGCGTGCGGCTGGCCATCGAGACGGGCGTCGCGGGTCTTTCGATTGAAGACTCGACGGGCGACCCGGCGCAGCCGTTGCGCGAGATCGAAGAGGCGGTGCAGCGGATGCGGGCGGCGCGCGGGGCGATCGATGCGGCGGGCGGCGAGACGTTGCTGGTGGGGCGCGCGGAGAACTTCATTGCGGGGCGGCCGGACCTGGACGATGCGATCCGGCGGCTGAAGGCTTATGCGGAGGCGGGGGCGGATTGCCTTTATGCGCCTGGTTTGGAGACGCGCGAACAGATTGCGGCCGTGGTGGCGGCAGTGGCTCCGAAGCCAGTGAACGTGCTGATCGGCCACGCGAGCGACTTAACGGTGGCAGACCTGGCGGCGCTGGGGGTGCGGCGCATCAGCCTGGGGAGTGCGCTGGCGCGTGCAGCGTGGGCGGGGTGGATGTCGGCAGCGCAGATGCTCGCGGAAGAAGGGCGTTTCGATGGCCTGGCGAAGGCGTCGCCGGGGACGAAGCTGAATGCGGTGTTCGGCGGCTAGGAACGCTTCATGTGACGCCCGGCGCGGATGGCTCCCCAATAGATCAGGCGCCGGGGCGTCCACTTGAAGAGCGTAACCAGACAGCGGTAGCGGAAGGCGGGGATGACGAAGAGCTTGCCGGCGTCGAGCCCGCGCAAGCTTTCGGAGACGACGTAATCGGCGGAGAGCCACCAGCTTTTCGGAACGATGGCGCGATCCATCTGGATGACGTCGTGAAACTCGGAGTAAGTGAAGCCGGGACAGAGCGCTTGGACTTTGACGGGTGAGCCGGCGCTGCGCAGTTCGAGATACAAGCCTTCGGTGAAGACGTTGAGCCAGGTCTTGGTAGCGGAGTAACTGGTGCTGCCGGCGTTCAGGGTGAAGCCGGCGACGGAGGCGACGTTGATGATGGCGCCTGATTGGCGGGCGACCATGCCTTTGAGGGCGGCGTGGGTGAGTTGGACGATGGCCAGGACGTGGACGCGGTGCATGTTGACCTGACTGGCGACGTCCGTGCTGAAGTACTTGCCTTTGGTGCCGAAGCCGGCGTTATTGACGAGGTAATCGAGCTGGGGGGCGGCTTCGACGCGGGCGCAGACGCGGGCGACGTCAGCGTCGAGGGTGAGGTCGGCGGGGAGGACTTCGCAGGAGCGGCCGGTGGCGCGGAGTTCGGCGGCGAGGGCTTCAAGACGGTCCGCGCGGCGGGCGACGAGGATGAGGTCGCAACCACGGGCGGCGAGTTGACGGGCGAAGGTGGCGCCGATGCCGGAGGAGGCTCCGGTGATGAGGGCCAAGGGCACTTAGGGGATCACCTTGACGGTCATCGACTCGCTATCGCTCTGGTTGCCGCTGCCGGCGATCCTGATGGTGTAGGTGGTGGTTTTGCGGGGATTGTCGATCAGGCAATCGCGGCTGGGGTTGCCGCCCTTCTGGAACTTACCGGGACCGCCGGCGACCTGGGTGGCGCCTTGGGCCTGGAAGCAGAAGTGGACGGGCTGGCCGGCCTTCACCTGGGGCGCGTTGATGTTGAGGTCCAGGAACTTGAGCTTGGCGACGCCGGTGGTGACGGTGACCTGCTGGGTAAGCGTGGTGCCGTCCTTACCTTTGGCGGTGAGGGTGTAAGTGGTGTTCTCCGCCGGGGATTTCTCGAGGCACTTGGTGAGGGCGGGAGAGAGCGATTCGTTGCCGGGGTCCAGAGTGACAGAGGCGACCGATTCGACGCCGTAGCAGAGCAAGGTAGACTCACCTTGCGGAACGACGCTGGGCGAGGCGTAGAACTGCGTAATCTTGGGCGGGAAGACCATCGGCGCCTTGGCGGGCGGCGGTGCGGAAGAGCAGGCGGCCAGCAGCAGACAACAGAGAACGATCAGGAAACGCACAGCCCTAGGATACGGCTTTCCGGGCGCGGTTTGCCTTGCGGGCTGACTGGGGCTTGGGCTTTCGGGCACGGCGGGAAGCGGCGACCGCGCCGCCGGCCCATTCGCGGAGGCCGTCCTCGGACTCGAAGGTATCGGCGGGGGCGACGTAATAGGACATCGTCATGTTCTGGTCCTCGAAGGGGCGGAAAGGTTCGAGGCCGCGAGCCTCGAAGGCCGGCCGGTTGAGGTCGTCGACTTTGAGATAGAGGGTTTGGTGGGCGAGGAGTGCGAAGACGAAGCCGTCGCAATAGAGGCAATGGCCGCCGAACATGGCGCGGGTGTGGATCTGGCCGAGGGGGGAGAGCTGTTCGACCAGGAAGTCGAGGTAAGGGTTCGGCTTGGCCATGCAAGATATTTTCTCAAGGTTCGCGAGGGAAGACCGATACGAGTTTCAGGTGCGGGAAGGAAACATTTCGCCGCCCAGAGAGCAAGGAAAGAAGGAACCCACGTAATGAAGAAACTGAATGCTTTGGTTGTCGCGATGGCTCTGATGTTGGGCGCCACGAATGTGGTTTTGGCGAGCGATACGCACAAGCCGGCCGACCACAAGGAAAAGAAGGACGAGAAGAAAGACGAGAAGAAGAAGCACTAAGCGCAGCTTCCTCCGTACGACAGAACGAAAACGCCGCCCAGGCAACCGGGCGGCGTTTTTGTTTTTTGGGGCGAGGAGGGCGAGTTACTTAGCCGGGGGCACGGCGGGGATCATGCTGGGGGGCTTGGAGACCGAGCCGGAGACGGCTTCGTCCAGCGAGATGTTGTGCGTGCTGAGGACCGAACCGGTGGCGAGATCCATCTGGGTGCGAGCGCGGGAGTAAGTGGCCATGGCACTGACTTCGGCCTGCTGAGCGAGAGCGAGGTCACGCTGCGCCTGGATAACGAAGAAGACGGTGGAACTGCCGAGGGCGTACTTCTTCTGTTCGGCGTCCAGCGTTTGTTCCTGAAGCAGGCGGTTCTTGACGGAAGCCTGATGCTGAGCGCGAGCCTGCTGCAAAGCGATCAGGGCATTCTGCACGTCGACCTTGATGGAGTTCAACTGGCGTTGTTCCTGCAACTCCTGCTGACGCAGGCGGAGAGTGTCGTTGGCGATGTCGGCCAGGGCGGCGCGATTGCGCAGCGGCACGTTCAATTGGAAGCCGACGTTATATTCCGGGAAGTTGCGGCGGAACAATTGGCCGACAGAGGTGCCATAGCCGCCGATGAACAACGGATCCGGCTGACGGACGAAGGTCGGCTTGCCGGGGGCGAAGGGGACGGTATTGATCTGACCGGCGAGTGAACGGGCGGAGGTGCTGGCCGAGAAGTCGAGCGAGGGAAGCAGGGCGCTCCGCGAGCCGGCGAGACCGATGCGGGTGTTGTCGATGTTGAGGCGGGTTTGTTCGACTTCGGGGCGGGTCTTGATGCCGAGGTCGATGAGGTCCTGAATGGGCGAGAGGGTTTCGACTTCGGGAACCGCGATGCTATCAAGCGGCACGATGCGGGCGGTGGCGATGAGGGGGTTCGAAACGCCGTTGCGGCTCAACTGATTCTTGAGGATGGTTTCCTGCTGGAGGACCTGGGTTTCGGCGATGGTGAGGTCCTGTTGATTGCGGGCGACTTCGGCTTCGGCGCGGACGATTTCGATGGGGGCGAGGGTGCCGATTTCGACTTCCTTCTTACGGTCGCTGTAGAGGCGCTCGGCGTAGGCGAGGGACTGCTTGCGCACCTTGACGTTCTCATTGAAGCTGACCAGGTCCCAGTAGAGATTGACGGTGGACGAAACGGTGTTGATCACCTGCTGCTTGAAGACGAGGTCGGAAACTTTGACGCTGTTGCGGGCGATGCGGATGTTGCGATTGTTGACGGCGAGTCCGAAGCCTTGCAGGAGGCGCTGCGAAAAGTTGAGCGAGAGGTTGCCGCGGTTGAAGAAGTTCAAGTCCTGCGAAGGAGAGTTGGTGCCGACGTTCGAGTTGTCGTAGCCGAGCGAGATGCTGGTGCCGGTGAGGAAGTTTTTGTTGATGGAGGTGCTATAGCTCTGGGTGTTGACGACGAGAGCCGTAATACCGGTGGTGAAGGAGTTCGACTGCGGCTGCGACTGCTTGCCCTTGAAGTAACTCATCGAGATGAACGGATCGAGGGTAGGAATCGTGGTGCCGGTGACCTGGAAGACGGTGCCGGAGAGAGCCGTGCCGCCGCCACTGCCGGTGGTGCCGACCGAGCCGCCGCCCAAACCACCGCCGCCGGTGAGAAAGTTGGTGGCGGAGGCGGCGCCCTGGGTGGCCGTCTGGTTTACGCCGCGCAACAGACCGCCGGCGTTGGCGCGTTCGAGGTCGACCTTGGCGAGTTCGGGACCGTAGCGCTGGATTTCGACGTCGATGTTGTTTTCGATGGAAAGGGCGATGGCATCGGCAAGCGAAAGATAGAGAATATTCCCGCGCACCAGGGACTCCAGGCGCGAGGAATTATTCATGCTGATGGCCGAAATCGGGCGAACCCGATACTTCTTGGTGAGGCCATAGAGAAACTGATCCCGAGCCGGTGCTTGCGGGCCGCGGATCCAAGTCGGGGTACCGGAGCTCAGCGCAGACTGCGCAGTGGCAGCGGGAGCCAGGGTCAAAAGTACGCACAAGCAAGCCAGCGAGGATTGGACGGTCTTCATGGATGAGAAATTTTTTCCTAAGGGGCAGTACGTCCGACGGGGACCAGTTGTTCCAGCTACCCATCGTAACAGCAGCCGAGCTTTTTCAGCAGCAAACGGGGCTCCAAAGAGAGACTCCGGCTGGAGGCGTTTGGTTGCGCTAGCATCGGAAGGTGAGGCGAGGGTTGATTCGGGGTCCGGAGGGGGTGGTCTATCCTGCACAGTCCGTGCGACTTAGTGGTGATCTGAGGGGCGCGCGGCGGGGGCGGGAAGCGAACATTTCTTTGCAGAAATCGTCTCGAAACAAGGGGCTAGGGGCGCAGCTCCAGGTGTCCGAAAATGGGACGCAGGTTGCCAGCGTCGAGACGTGATTCCGGGACGATGCGGCGCATTAAGATTACTTTGGCGTACGACGGAACGGAGTTCCATGGCTGGCAGGTGCAGCCGGGTTTGCCGACGATTCAGTCGCATTTGGAGGAGTCGTTGAGTGCGCTCGAGGGGCGGCACGTGGCGGTGCATGGATCCGGGAGGACGGACGCGGGGGTGCATGCGCTGGGTCAGGTAGCGGCGTTCGATCTGGAGAATCCGCTGCCGTTGCGGAATCTGCAAAAGGCGGTGAATCGGACGTTGCCGGCGGCGATTCGGGTGCTGGAAACCGAAGAAGTGCCGGCGGACTTTCACCCGCGATTCAACGCGATTGGGAAGACCTATGAGTATCGGCTGTTCCGGCAGGAGGTGTGCCCGCCGTTCATCCGGCGCTATGTGCATCACTTCCCGTATCCGCTGGATGAAGAGGCGATGATCCGGGCGGCGGGGTACTTCGAGGGGGAGCACGACTTCACGACGTTTGCGGCGGCGGATGAGCGGTACGCCGATGGGCAAAGTCTGGTGCGGCGGATCTTTTCGTCGGTGGTGTGGCGGGAAGGCGATTTGTTGATCTACCGGGTGCGGGGGTCGGGATTCCTGAAGCACATGGTGCGCAATCTGGTGGGGACGCTGGTCGAGGTGGGCAAGGGGAACCTGCGGCCGGAGGACTTACCGGGCGTGATCGCGGCGCGGAGCCGTCCGAAGGCGGGGCCGACGGCACCGGGGCGGGGTCTGTTTCTGGTGAAGGTGGATTATCCGGACTACTTGAGCTCGCCGGATAAACGGCTGGCGACAGGCGACTGCTGACCGGCGTACTTGTTCGACGGCTTCTTGTGATAGGGCGTGGAGGACGGCGAGGAGAGCTGTTCGAAGGTCATCGAGCAGATGCGCATGCCGGGATAAAGGGCGACGGGCATCCGGCCGAGATTCGAGAGTTCGAGGGTGGCTTTGCCGCGCCAGCCGGGATCGAACAAGCCGGCGGTGCCGTGGACGATGATGCCGATGCGGCCGAGGCTGGAGCGGCCTTCGAGGCGGCCGAGCACGTCGTCGTCGAGCTCGAGGTGTTCTTCGGTGATCGCGAGAGCGAACTCGCGGGGCTGGAGGATGAAGTGCTCGCCGGGGGGAACGACAATGGTGGTCATCAGTTCCTGGATGGCGGTGCGGTCGCGGAGGTCGATGTAGGCGTGGCGGGAATGGTCAAAGACGCTGAATTCGGAGCCGAGGCGGAAGTCAACCGAGCAACTGCCGAGTTGGTCGGGAGGGAGTTCGGGGCTTACGCGGATCTTACCTTCAGACAGGTAGCGATTGATGTCGACGTCAGAGAGGACCATGGTGGGAGAGTTCGCCTGATTGTGATGATAACCGGGGTGAGGGGGGGAGAATGGTGGACGGCATGGGGTTCGAACCCACGACCCCCACGTTGCGAACGTGGTGCTCTCCCAACTGAGCTAGCCGCCCACTGACTGCAGACACTCAAAGTTTAGCATGGAAGAGTCTTTTGCGGCAGCGGTGGTTGTTGCATGATAGGGGGCGAAGGAGCGACCGTCATGCGATCCCTACTGTGGCCATTCACGCTACTGCTGGCTGGCTGTGTTTCGAGCGAGGTGAAGGAGAAGGCGAACGAAGCCGCCCAGCACGCCGAGCAAGCGGCCGATAAGGCAAAAGAAGCCGGCGAGAAGGCCGTGGACAACGCCAAGGAGAAGAGCGAAGAGGCGTTGGATCAAGCGAAGGCCAAAGGGGAGCAGGCCCTGGATCGCGCGAAGGAAAAGGGCGAAGAGGCGATCGACCGGATGACGGACAAGGCGAAGCAGGCCGGCGAAAAAGTGAAGGACGCGGCCCGCGAGGCAGCGCATAAAGCAGCCACGAAGGCAGAGGAAGCGGCGCACAAGGCGAAGGAAGCAACGAAGCCTTAGTCCTAAAGTACTCAGGCTTTTTTGGCCAAATTACCTAGAGATTTTCCCCGGCACACGGAGTTTACTGGTAGGTAAGGGTCGGCCGAAATTGAACTGGGTACTGATTACCGGCGCCTACCCACCTGACAAGGGTGGGCTGGCGGATTACACGGAAGTATTAGCGAGAGAACTGGCGCGGCAAGGCGACGCGGTGACGGTGATCACCGGTCCGTTGCCCGCTCCCCCGGCGGAGTCCGCGGGCGTGGACGTGCGGATGCTCTCGGACCACTTCGGCAAGCGCGGCTTGGCGGAGTTGGCGGCGTGGCTGGCGACGGTGCCTGAGCCACGGCGGATCTTCATTCAGTACGTGCCGCAAGCGCTGGGTCCGCGACGGAGCAGCCGCTTCAAGGGGCTGCCGCTGACGTTCACCTGGTGGTTGCGTCAGCGGGCCAAAGACTGGAGCGTGTGGACGATGTTCCACGAGGCGAAGGTGACGGCGCCGCCGGGAACCGGACTCCCGCGGAAGGCACTTTCGACCGTGACCGAGCGGATGCTGGGCTGGACGGTGCGTTCGTCGGAGCGCGTGTTTGTGGCGATGGATGCCTGGCGCCCGGACATCGAACGCTATCTGCCACCGGGCCGGCGCGTGGAGTCGTTACCAATCCCGAGCAACGTGGCGACGGTGGTGGACACGAGTCGGCGAGACCAGACGCGAAAGCGCTTACTGAACGGACATGCGCGCACGATCGTGGGGCACTTTGGGACGTTCTCCGAGGAGGTGACCTCGCTGCTGGCGCCCGTGATCGAGCGGAGCCTGACCGAGCATCCGGACCGGCAGATTCTGCTGGTGGGCGATGGCGGGCAGCAGTTCGCCGCGCAACTGAGTGCGCCGGAACGGGTGACGGCGACCGGACGCCTAGCGGCGGAAGAGGTGGCGTGTCATCTGGCGGCTTGCGATCTGATGGTGCAGCCGTTTCCGGATGGGGCGAGTACGCGGCGGGGGTCGATCATGGCGGGGATTGCGCTGGGCGTGCCGGTGGTTTCGAACTGGGGACAGGCCAGCGAGCCTTGCTGGAAGGAAAAAAGGGCGTTGGCGCTGGCGCCGGATGTCGAATCGCTGCCGGAGGTGATCGACGAGTTGCTGGCGCGGCCGGAGGAACGGCAGGCATTGGGCGAGCGCGGACGTCAGTTATATGCGGACCGTTTCTCGCTGGAGCATACGGCCCGCTCTTTACGGGCTTAGAAACTACTTGTCGCCTTGTTCGATCCACGCCGGGTTGAAGCGGACGTGGCGGATGGTCTTGAACTGCTGGCCATTTTTGGGTTCGAACTCGCTGTAGGTGAGGTGCAGCGAGCCATCGGCGGCCTGGATGAGTGACGGGTAGTGATAAGCGCCCGCACCCTTCTGCATGTTGCGCTTCCACTTCCAGGTTTGACCTTCGTCGTCGGACATGACGATGGCAAGCGAGGTACGGCCCTTCTCGACGTCGTTGTGCGCCATCACCCAACGGCCGTCTTTGAGGACGATCGCCTCGACGCTGGTGCCGGGATTGAAGAGCTCGGTGTCTTCGGCGGGAGACCAGGTTTCGCCGTCGTCTTTGGAGACGCTTTTCATGATGCGCTTGGGGGCGGGTCCGTTATCGCGCATGTAGGCGACGAGTTCGCCATTCTTTTTGCGGACGACGCTGGGCTGGATGTTGCCGAAGCCGACGATGGGTTCGCTGGCGTGCCAGGACTGTCCGCCGTCGTCGCTGATGCCCATCAGGCCGAAGGAGAAGCCGTCGGAGTAGAGCGGGACGAGGATGCGTCCGCTGGGGAGTTCGATGGGGTGGGTGCGGGTGAACCAGCCGAGGCGGGAGAACTGCTTGTCACCGGCGAGGGCGACCAGGCGCGAAGCCCAGTCGCGCAGGGGGCCGACGCGCTTGAGCTCTTTTTCGAAGACCTCCTGAGTGCGCTCCTGCATGCGCTTGGGGATGAGGAGCATATTGTCCTGCCAGTCCCACTTGGGCGGTCCCACGGCCTGCTGGTAGTTCGTGGAGATGCGGTACTTCATGAGCGCCGATTCCCAGGTATTGGCGAGGATGGTGGGCCATAGGAGCCAGAGGCGCTTTTTGGAGTCGACCCAGACGACGCAGTTGGTGTCGGGGAAGTTGGGGGTATCGGCGAGGTCGAAGCGCTGCGACCAGGATCTGGTGGCTTTGCGCCAGCGGGCGCCTTCGATCTTCACGTCGTCGGACTGGCGTTCACCGGAGCCGTGGAACCAGGCGACGAAGAGATCGCCATTGGGGAGTTCAACGACCGACGACGAGTGGTTGTGCCAGGTCTCGGGTGGAAAGAGGATTTCGGTTTGATAGAGGGGCTGCGCCACCAGGGCCAACGCCGCGACGAAGAAGAGGACTACGGTTGCCAAATCGTTGCTCCGATGAACCGCTCGCTATCGGCGGTGTTGAAGTAGTAGACCGTGACGAGGTTGCCGTCCTGACGGCGCACGGTGCGGGTGTAGCCGAGATCCCAGGAGCCGCCATCGTCGCGCAGGACGATGTCCGAAGACCAGGTTTTGCCTTCGTCGTTGGAGGTGCGGGCGCGAATGCTGTAGGGGGCGTTGCGGAAGCCGTAGGTGAGGACGAGGCGACCGTCGGGCAAGCGGAGCAGCGCGGGCGGATTGCCGCCACCGGTGTCGTCGACGGGTTTGCCGACCATGTTCCAGGTGGCGCCGTTGTCGTCGCTGCGCCAGGCGGCGATGAACTTGCGATGGCGGATGGTGCAGAGCAGCGAACGGCCGGAGAGGCGCACGCTGGAAGGCATGATGGCGAAGTCGTCGGCGGGCGGCTCGGGACCGACCCAGGAGACTTTTTCGAACGTCTTGCCGCCGTTGGTGGTGCGGGCGCAGAGGACGCGGCCCTCCTTGAGATTACTCTTGGCGGCGGTGAGGAAGAGCGTCAGGGAGTTCTTGCCGTCGACGAGGTAGTCGGTGCGAGCGGCGATGCCGGGGGTGCCGAAGTCCGGCACGGCGAAGGGGCCGTCCCAGACGTGGCCTTTGTCGTAGGTAACGTAGAAGCGGGAGGGCCCGGTGTGGATGCTGGCCATGCGGGCGGTGAGGGCGAA
>JBGAHE010000004.1:0-134290 GCA_044226365.1 Bryobacteraceae bacterium | reverse complement strand
AACTTACATCTCGGACAAGGTGGAAAAGACCTTCGATGCGAGTAAGTTACTTCCCTATACCTCAAACTCGCGCACGGATCCGGCCCGTCAGAAGCTCGAGGTCGACTTGCTCAAGCAACTCAACACGATGCATCAAAGTCGCGCCGCGGAGAAGGACTTTGAGCTTGAGGCGAGTATCCTTTCGATGGAGACTGCTTTCCGTATGCAGGCGGAAGCGCCGGAAGTCTTTGACATCCGCCGCGAGTCCGAGGCGACGCGGAAGCTCTACGGCAACAGCAGCACCGGCCGTGGTTGCCTGATGGCGGCGCGCCTGATTGAGAAAGGCGTGCGCATGGTTCACCTCCATCACGACCGCGGCGACCCCTGGGATTCGCGGACAACATCCTCAAGCATCGCAAGGCGGCCAGCGAAGTCGATCAACCCTTCGCCGCGTTACTTCAGGACTTGAAAGGGCGTGGCTTGTGGAACGACACGCTCGTCGTCTGTGCATCGGAGTTCGGCCGTACGCCGGTGGTCGAGACCAGCGCGAGCGGCGCCGGCCGAGACCACAATCCGTTCGGCTTTACCGTGTGGCTCTCCGGCGGAGCGGTGAAAGGCGGGCTCTCCTATGGCGCCACCGATGACTTCGGCTTTAAGGCGATCGACAAGCCGTGCCACGTGCACGATCTGCACGCCACCATCCTGCACATCCTGGGCATTGATCACAAGCGCCTCACTTATGAATACAGCGGCCGCGGCTTTCGCCTGACGGACGTTCACGGCAATGTCGTTCACGAGGTACTCAGCTAAATGAATCGCGCGTTCCTTCCTGTCCTGCTCACGCTTGGCGCCCTCCTGGCGCAACCGCCCTCCGGCACGGAGCCGGCGAAGCGTCCGCCGCGTCCACCCAAGCCGGGGATAAAAACTCCCGGAGTTACTCGTCCCATCACCACCATCACGCCCAGTAAGATCTTCACGATCGAGAAGGTGCCCGATTGGGTAGCCGTCGGTCCTGACGCGATCTGGTTCTCGCGTCGGCCGGACTCCACGTTGAACCGGCTGGACCCCGTGAAGAACGAGATCGTCGCCACCATTCCGATCGGCCAGAAGCAATGTTCCGGCATGGTCTACGGCTTCGACAGCATGTGGCTGCCCCACTGCGGTGAGCCCAACCTGTATCGCGTCGACACGAAGCTGAACAAGGTGGTTGCCAAGATTCCGTTGGCCGTCGCGGCTTCCGAAGGCGGGATCACGGCGACGGACGATAGCGTCTGGATGTTGACCGAGAAAGGCCACGTGCTGGTGCGCATCGATCCCGATACGAACAAAGTGGTCGCCGAGATCGTGACGCCGCCTGGCTGCTACGACGCCGCCAGTGGCTTCGGCTCCGTCTGGGTGACCTGCACGGAATCGAACTTACTGCTGCGCGTGAATCCGCGCAATAACCTGATCGAGCAGCGCATCCCCGTGGCCAACGGGCCGCGCTTCCTGGCCACCGGCGAAGGTGCCGTGTGGACGTTGAGCGAAGCCGATGGTGCCGTCTCGCGGATTGACCCGAAGACGAACAAGGTCGAAGCCACCATCGAGACTGGCGTGCCCCGCGGCGGCGACATCGCCGTGGGCGAGGGGGCTGTCTGGGTGTCGGGCTTCGAGTTTCCGCTCACGCGCATCGACGCTGCCACCAACCAGGCAGTGCAGCAATGGTCCGGCAAAGGCGGCGATGCGGTCCGCGTGGCTTTCGGCAGTGTGTGGCTCTCTTACTTACGCGAGGGCTTCCTGTGGCGGATCGATCCCAAGACACTCTAACTCGGCAGGAGACGTTTGATGCCATTAATGTTCTGGCCCGTAGTCTTATTTGTCGCGATTTCACTCGGGATCGGGCTTTATACGTACCGCCTGGTACAAGGGTCGAGTAAGAACTACACCGTCTGTAACCGCTCCATGCCGTTCTTTGTCATCGGGACGGCCTTGGCCGCTCAGGCCGTCGATGGTAACGCGACGCTCGGGAACTCGTCGCTCACCTACGCGCAAGGACTGTGGCCCGGCTTGATTGTCGCGCTCGGCATTGCGGGCAGCTTACTGATCGTTGGTCGCTGGCTGGCGGCGCCTTTGAACCGGATGAATCTGCTCTCGCTGCCCGAGTTCTACTATCGCCGTTATGACCGTAACACTGAGTTGCTTACCTCGGTGCTGAGCACAGTGTCCTTCACGATCTTAGTGGCGGGTAATATGTCAGCTGTGGCCTACATCGTCAGCTCCGCGGTCGGAATCAGTTATGGCGCGGCGCTGGTGGCCACCACCGCCATCATTACGATCTATACGATTGCCGGCGGACTCTATGCCGCCATTTGGACGGACATGCTGCAGGTGCATATGGCTGTCGGCGGACTCTCGATTGCCGCACTCTGGCTCGCCTGGAAGCACGGCGTCACCTCGCTGCTCGCCAACATCCCCGCCGCGCACTTCGACCTCACGGCGATGACCAGCGTCGCGGCCGGCGCCATTCCGAACTGGGCCAACCTGATATCGCTCTCGCTCGGCTGCTGCATCGGACTTGACTTTATGGAGCGCGTCTTCGCTTCGGAGAGTCCGCGCACGGCCCAGCGCGCTTGTTACTACGCCGCCGGCATGACTATCTTAGTTGGCGCTTGCGCCTCATTCCTCGGCCTTGCGGCGATGCACCTCTCGCCGGGTCTGAGCGACTCGCGCCTGGTCCTCCCGATCCTCGCGACCGAGCATCTCCCGTACCTTGTAGGTGCCTGCGTCTTCCTCGGCGTCCTCGGCGCCTCGATGTCGACGGCCAACGGCGCGATTCTCGTCATCGCGGTGGTCCTCGCGCGCAACATCTGGCAGCGCTGGAGCCAAGAGTATGTCAGCGACCGGAAGATCCTACTGCTCTCCCGCTTACTCGCCCTGCCCACGGCCGCCGCAGCCTGTTGGATTGCCTATGTGAAGCCCGAGCCCGGCATGCTACTGGTAGTGGCCTTTGACTTTGTCTTCGCCGGCAGCGTCACGCCGTTGATCCTCGGCATCTATTGGCGCAAAGCGACCAGTCAGGGTGCGCTGGCCTGCATGGTTGTCGGCACGGTCGCGCGTCTGCTCTTCTACTTCTACGTTCCTTTCTCCGTGGCGGGTCTCGATACGTTGCTCCCGCCCCTGATGAGTCTGCTGGTCTTTGTCGCCGTTTCGCTAGCCACGCAGGGGCAACAGGTGGAGCGGAACGCGCGCCTCTTTGATCCCCTTCCGGAAGACATGTTGCTGTCGGAGCCCTTCTCCGCTCAGCAGTTGGAAGGCCAAGTGTAGACCCTCAGCGTCGCCTAAGGGGTGACAATAGGAGCAGATGCCCGAACCAGCGCAAGGTTTTCAGCGGCTGCTGCATCCGGTGCAGCGGCGGCTGGCCCGAGTGGACCTCCGTCAGTACGAAGACAAGATCCTGTTGTTCCTGGCCCTGGTGGTGAGCGCCGTCGTCGGCCTGATCGTCGTGGCCTTTGTCGTTCTCACCGAACATCTGAGCAAACTTCTCCTCACGGCTGATGCCTCGCAGCGCGTGCTGAGTCCCGTGGTGGGCTCGCTCGTCGGCGGCTGGCTCCTGTTTCGCTTTTTCCCGGAGGCGCGCGGCAGCGGCATTCCGCAAACGCGCGTGGCCCTCGTGCTGCGCAACGGCTTCATCAGTCTGAGGACCGTCGTGGGCAAGTTTATCTGCTCTTCTATCTCGCTCAGCAGTGGCGTGGCCCTGGGGCGCGAAGGACCCTCGGTGCACATCGGCGCGGGCCTGGCATCCTTCGCCGGACGCCGGCTCGGCTTGAGCGACGCTCACGTGCGTTCACTGATTCCCGTGGGGACTGCGGCGGCCGTCGCCGCGGCCTTCAATACGCCGCTGGCCGCGGTGCTCTTTACGCTCGAAGAGATCCTCGCCGACTTGAACGCGCGCGTCGTCGGCTCGGTGGTGATCGGCGCGGCCACCTCCTGGATCGTCCTGCGCGTGCTGCTCGGTGACGAGCCACTCTTCCACGTCCCGGCTTACCAACTCGTGCATCCGCTCGAGTTCCTCGTCTACGCGCTGCTCGGCGTCGCGGGCGGCGTGGTGTCCACGGCCTTTGTGAAGCTCATCCTCGGGCTACGCGCCATGTTCAAACGCGTGCCCGCGCTTTGGCAGCCCTTCGCGCCCGCCGTCGGCGGACTCACGGTCGGCCTCCTATCCTTGATCGCCCCCGGCGTGCTCGGCGTGGGCTACAACCTGGTCAGCGACGCTTTGAACGGGCAACTCGCCTTGCAGATGATGCTGCTGTTGCTCGTGCTCAAGATCATCGCCACGGCCAGCTGCTATAGCTCCGGCAACGCCGGCGGCGTCTTCGGCCCCAGTCTGTTTATTGGCGCCATGCTGGGCGGCGTGGTGGGGCAGGCGGCGCACACGCTGGTGCCGGACCATACGGGCAACGCCGGCGCCTACGCGCTGGTGGGCATGGGCGCGGCTTTCGCGGGCATCGTCCGCTCGCCGATGACCAGCGTCATCATGATCTTTGAAGTCACGCGCGACTATACGATCATCGTTCCCCTGATGATCGCCAACCTGTGCAGCTTCTTCCTGTCGCAGCGCTTGCAACCGCGCCCCATCTACGAGGCGCTCTCCTATCAGGACGGCATCCTGATGCCGTCGGCCGACCATCGCCTGGAGCCGCTCACCGTGGAGCGCGCGATGCGACCCCTCGAAGCCAGCGACGCCGCGCTCGCCACCGAAGCCGACGATGAAGCGGGACGCATCCATCCCGATGACCCGCTCGATACCGCTCTGCAGCAAATGGGCGTCAACGGTCAGGATCGCCTGCCCGTCATCAGCCGCGTCGGCGCCAAGCCTGTAGGCGTTCTCACGATGCAGGACGCCTTCGCCGCCTATCGACGGCTGCCGCAATCGAGCGACGCCGCCCCCGTCGAAGGGCCACGCCAGAGCTGGCTCCCCGTCGTTGCCGCCATCACCGTGTCCGCCGTCCTGCTCGTCTCCGGACTCTTGCTGTGGCAACGCTCGCGCCGGCATGACATGGGCGAAGAGAGCTATCGCCGTGCCGAGCAATTGCTGGCCCAGGGTTCGCTCAATGAAGCGGTCGCCGCCTATCGCGCCGCCCTCGCGCTCACTCCGCAGGACGATCGCATCCGGGCTGCTCTCGGCTTGGCGCTGGTCCGCACGGGACACTTTGCCGAAGCCTCGGCGTATCTCAGCGCGGTGGCGAAGAAGGCGCCGGACAATGGGCCCGTGGCGGCTGGGTTGGCGCGGATCGCCCAGGCCAATGGCGAAGCGGCTCAGGCTCTACCCATGCTCCGCCAGGCTCTCGCCAAGGATTGGCCCGCTAGCGCGGAGGCCGATCGCCGCGAAGCCCAACTCAGCTACGCGCTCCTGCTCACCGAGTTCGGACGCCAGCGTGAGGCCAACTCGCTGTTGCTCTCGATCATTGCCCAGCGGGGTGACGACCCTATGCTCGGTAAGCGCGCGGCCGAGATGATCCAGCAATACGGATCGCCCGAGCAGTTGGAAGAAGCTTACCTGACGCTCACCGGCCACTTTCCCGGCGATGCCGGCGCGTGGCTTGGCCTGGGACACGCGCGGCTGAAAGAGGACAAGGACGCGCTGGCTCTGGACGCGTACCGCCGCGCTGCGAAAGCAGATCCTGAGAACAGCGAAGCTCGCGCCGCGATCTCGCGCGTCGAACGCACGCTCTCGCTCGACCCCACCCGCCGCGGATTGTCCGTACGGGAACGCGCGCGCCGCTGGGATGAACTCTTGCAGCGCGTGGTGGGCGTCGCCAATGCCTGCCAGCTTCAGCCCGAAGAATTGAAGGCCGCCGCTGCCAAAGCCGCGCCGCTCCTCAAGCAGCGTGCGGCGACGCTCGAAGCATCGGACCGCAAGATGGAAGCCGCCCTCGCTCTCTGGCGCGGCACGCCTCAGGGCTGCCAGACGGACCCGGTTCTCCAGCACATCCTCGCGAAGATTCAGGACGCGCCCTAGGCTGCCG
This sequence comes from Bryobacteraceae bacterium, assembly GCA_044226365.1. GTDB lineage: Bacteria > Acidobacteriota > Terriglobia > Bryobacterales > Bryobacteraceae > JALHNI01. The sequence goes on along the minus strand of JBGAHE010000004.1, from coordinate 128,306 downwards.
CCACCGCGTTCTAATGCGGATGAACCGCGAGAATCTCGAAGCCTTGCATGGTGTACTCCACGTGCTTCACGCGCAGCAGGGCTTCGAAGCGTGGCACCCCGTGCGTCGGGGCGGGCAGGCGCGCGAGCAACTCGGAGAACAGAGCTTCCGTCGTCATCAGATTCGCCGCCGCTTCTGTCCCGGACATCTCCTGGCCGGAGAGGATCAGAATATTGCCGGTCTTGCTCGAATTGGGCAACGAGGCCACCACCGAGAAGCGATCCGCCGACCCGGCGGGCAACTCGTAGGAAGCCGGCTCGCCGTTTTGCGGATGACGATTCTCCACGCGCACCGAGCGCGTGCCTTCGTCGTAGACGAAGTGGAAGTCGAGCGAGTCGTCAAAGATGTCCACCCACGGCACGGCGCGGCGCGAGCCCACCAGGATGTGGTTGCCCTTCTGCAGGCTGCGCAAATGCATGTCACGGGAATAAAGAACGGACGTCTGGGCCGGGTTCAGCACTCCGGCGGTCCACAGGCGCTTCATCAGCATCACGTCGGCCAGCGACGTGTACCGCCGCTCCATCATGTAGCGCAGGAGGTCCTTCTTCTCGGCTGAGTGCTCCGGACGATCGAGTTCGGCGCGATAGCCGCGGCTGACGTACTCGTTCAGTTGGATCGGCCGGTGCAGCATGTCCTGGATCGCGGAGAACGCGCCGTCGGCGATCACCACCGTCGTCTCCTCGCCGGGCGGGGCGAAGGCCGCCCAGAAGCGGCGCAACGTCGGCCCCTCGATCGCCGAAGCCGGCGGACGCTGCCAGAGCCAGACGCAAAGCCCGGTCAATAAGACGCAGACGATGGCCAGGGCCCGGGTCTGCCAGGAGCGCGCCGGCTCCGGGTTCGTCGTCGATGGCGCGAGCCCCGGAGCGGGCAAAGTCTCGCTCAGGCGCTCCCGCAGCACGGGCTCATAGGTGCCCTTGGCAATCTCCAGGATCAGCGACTCGTCGCGACCCTCGTCGCTGAAGTAGCGTTCCAGCCGTTTGCGAAGCTGGGACGCCTGCACTCGGACCAGGGTGTCCTGGGCAGAGTCGTAGTCGGCCGGACGCTGAAATACGTCGACCCCAATCTCGTGCTCGCGGATCTCGCTGACGCCTTCGGTCCACCAGCGGTGGCAAAGGTAGATGAGCAAATCCCGCAGCTTAACGGAGCGGCGGAACGATGCAGCGAGGCAAATCCGCTCGACAACCTCCCACCGTTCGTCTTTTTCCGGTGGCAAGGTGAGCCCGGACTTCTCGGGAACTCGGGCTTCCTGAGCCATAAGGTGAATGGTAACACCCTCTCGTGTTGTGAATCACTTACGGCGACTCTTCACGGAGAATTCGCCGAGAATTCACTTGTTCCCCCGCCGCCCGCCCGGCATGATGCCTGGAGTATCCCACCGCTGTACCTTAGGGGCTCATCCATGAAGCTGATCTCGAAATTTCTCCCACTGGCGCTGCTCTCGTGCGCCTTCCTACCCGCCCAACAGATCAATGGCACCGTCACCGGCATCGCTGCCGACCCGTCGGGCGCTGTGATCGCCAACGTTCAGGTCCAGGTCACGAACCTCCAAACCAACGTCAGCCGGGAAACCACCACGGACTCGAGCGGCGCCTTCTCCGTGCCGTTCCTCCCGGCCTCCTCCTACTCGCTCACAGCGACGGCCAAGGGCTTCCGGAAGTACCAGGTGGAGTCCTTCGTGCTCCAGGTCGGCCAGACCGTCCGTCTCGATCTGGTCCTCGAAGTGGGCGACGTCACGCAGACGATGTCGGTCTCGGGCAGCGCCGTGGCGCTCCAAACCGAATCGGCTTCGGTTGGCGCGGTCATCAATGCTGAAAAAATCGTCGATCTGCCGCTGAATGGACGCAACTTCATTCAGCTCGCCCAATTAATTCCGGGTGTAAATCCCGGAACGCCGGGTTCGATCTCCGTCCGCCGCGGCCGCGGCTCCATCGGTGAGACTTCGTCCGCGTTTGGCGGCACCGGGATGTCGGCCAACGGCGCCCGCGACACCAACAATCGCTTTTACCTCGACGGTGTCGAATTTATGGACTACGACGGCTACACCTACCCCTTCGCCCTCTCGGTGGACTCCCTGTCGGAGTTCCGCGTCGAAACGTCCACTTTCGGGGCTGAGTACGGCGGCTCGCCTGGCGGCCAGGTTTCGATTCTCACGCGCCGCGGCGGCAATCAGTTCCGTGGCACGCTGTGGGAGTTCAACCGCAACGACGCGCTCACCCAGACCTATGACGCCATCGCCCAGAAGGACGTCGTCTCCCCGCGCTTGAACCGCAATCAGTACGGCGCCAACATCGGTGGTCCGGTGTGGCTGCCCAAGATCTACAACGGCCGCAACCGCACGTTCTTCTTCTTCAACTGGGAAAGCGGCCGCCTGGCTTCCGGCGCCACCGCCTCCTACCGGCTGGTGCCGCCTACCGCCATGCGCAACGGCGACTTCAGCGCGCTGCGCGATGCCCGCACCGGGCAGCCGCTCACCCTGCGCGATCCGATGAACATCGGCATCGTCAACAACCGCATCCCGGTATCGCAGTTAAGCCCGCAAGCCGTGGCCTTCCTCAAGTTCACGCCCGAAGCCAACACCGCGGTGGGCACCCAGAACTTCATCAATAATCCTTTGAGCGCGGTGGCCACGCAAGACAACTTTACCTACCGCTTGGACCATAACCTCACCAGCAAGGACTCGCTGGCCTTCCGCTACGTGCGCAACTCCACCAAGGAAAAAGGCGTGCCCTATTGGGGCAACGACCAGCGCGACAACGATGCCCGCACGCAGAACCTGGCCGGCACCTGGACCCGCATGCTGACGCCCTCGATCGTCAATGAAGCCCGCTTCGGCTGGAACGACATGACCGAGGATGAAATCTTCGGCACCACCGGCAAGTCCGCTTTCGACATCGCCGGGCTGATGAAGCTGCCGCTGGTGTCGCGCCTGCCGGTGGACTTCGGTCCGCCGAGCATCTCCATCGCCAACGGCCTCGATGGCGGCTATAGCGTCTTCGACCTGCAGCGCCAGATCGGTCCGCGCGTGCGCGCCAATGCCGTCTACAACTTCAACGACATTGTCAGCATCCAGCGCGGCAAGCATTTCTACAAGGCCGGTGTCGACTTCGTGCGCCGCGGCTTCACCTTCGAACAGGCTCGTAACGCGCGCGGCACCTTCCGCTTCGACGGCACCTACACCGGGTCCTCGCTGGCCGACTTCATGCTCGGCTACGTGAAGTACGCCGAAATCAACCCCGACCACACCAACACGGACCTCAAGGGCCTGTGGCAGAGCTACTTCGTGCAGGACGACTGGAAGATCACGCCGAACCTGACGATGAACATCGGCATCCGCTACGACTACCTGCAGCCGCTGTTTGACTCGCAGGGCCGCATGGCCAACATCGAACAGAACGGCGTCTACGTTACCAAGCTGGTGACGCCGGCCACGGCCGCCTATCCTCGGATGGTGCGCGGCGACAAGAACAACTTCGCCCCGCGCTTCGGCCTGGCCTGGCGCCCGGCGTTCGTCAAGGATGCGGTGGTGCGGATGGGCTATGGCATCTACTACAACCACATCCACCCGAACGCGCCGTTCGGCATGACCGAGTCGTCGCAGGCCAAGGGCAGCTATCAGGTCGATGGCGCTCCCGCCGGTCGCCCCACCATCTTCTTCGACAATCCGTTTGCGAGCGCCGTCTCGCCCACGGTGCAGTTGAACGCCGTGCCCTCGAACGATCCGAACTATCGTGACGCGTACATTCAGCAGTGGAACTTCACCATCCAGAAGAAGACGTTCGCCGGCTTCCTGGTGGACGTGGGTTACGTGGGCTCGAAGAGCACGCGCCTCAGCGTGACGCTGCCGGCGATGAACCGTCCGGACGTGCTGGTGGATCCGCGCACCCCGGGCCTGGCTTCGATCAACGCCCGCCGTCCCAATCAAGCGTTCCAGCGCTCCATCCAGGGCGACAAGTCGATTGGCAACAGCAACTACCACTCGCTGCAACTGCGGGCGGACCGGCGCATGGCGCGCGGTCTGAACACGCTCACGTCGTATACGTGGTCCAAATGCATCTCCGGCCCGAGCGACATCGGCGCCGACATCGGCGGCGGTTCCTTCATTGGCACCATGCAGAACATCTACGACATGCACGGCGAGCGTTCCTTGTGCGGCTTCGACGTCACGCAGCGCTTCGTGCAGTCGCTGGTGTACGACATCCCGTTCTTCTCCGGCGCGCCGGCGATGATGCGGACGCTGCTGGGCGGCTGGCAGGCTTCCTCGATCGTAGTGGCGCAAAGCGGCTTCCCCGGCGACATCGCCTTCGGCATCGACACCACCGGCACCGGCGTGGGCTCGCGGCCCGACATGGTGGCCGGCCAGAATGCGAACCTCGACAGCGGTTCGCGCACCTATCAGCGCTGGTTCAACACAGCGGCTTTCGCCGAACCGGCGTTCGGCAAGTACGGCAACTCGGCTCGCACGGGCGCCATCCGCCTGCCGGGCTTGATCAATGTCGATTTCTCGGTGAACAAGCAGTTCCGTTTCGGCGAAACGCGCCGCGCCGAGTTCCGCACCGAGTTCTACAACCTGTTCAACCACTACAACATCCAGCCGGGTTCGGTGGATCGTGGCATCCGGTCGGTGAACTTCGGGAAAGTGGGCGCCGGCCTCCAGGGGCAGACGACGCGCGTGATCCAGTTGGGCGCGAAGTTCTATTTCTAGCCCGACGGATTCGACACTTTTCTACACTTTTGGACGCGATGAGGCGAGAGTCTTCGGACTCTCGCCTCATCACTTTTCGACACTTTTTAGATCAGCAGATCCTTCATCACCCGGCCCTCGTCAGTGGGGCCGATCAGGCGCTGGTTGAGGCCCTGGTAAGGATAATGCAGGCGATAGGGATCCAAGCCCAGTTGGTGCAGGATGGTGGCTTGCAGGTCGCGCGGCGTCATCGGATGGCGCGTCACGTAGTAGCCGATGTCGTCGGACTCGCCGTAATTCAAGCCACGCTTGAAGCCGCCGCCGGCCATCACCATGGTGAAGGCATACGGATGGTGATCGCGGCCGATGAACTGGCCTTCCACGCCGTTGCGGTTCTCGCGCATGGGCGTGCGGCCAAACTCGCCGCCGAAGACCACCAGGGTTTGATCCAGCAGTCCGCGTCGCTTCAGGTCCTGGATGAGGGCTTTCAAGGGCTTGTCCACGGCTTGGGCATGCGGCGCCAGGCCGTAGCGGATGTCGTCGCGGCGGCTGGTGCCGTGGTGGTCCCAACCCCAGTCGTAAAGCTGGACGAAGCGGACGCCGTTCTCGACCAGACGTCTGGCGAGCAGGCAGTTGTTCGCAAAGCTCACCTTGCCCGGTTCCGTGCCGTACTCTTCGTGCACCGTGGCCGGCTCTTTGCTGATGTCCATCACCTGCGGCACGGCGGTCTGCATGCGGAAGGCGAGTTCGTACTGCGCCATGCGGGCATCGATTTCGGGGTCGCCCTGCTGTTTGTGCTCCATGGCGTTCAGGTCGCGCAAGGCGTCCAGCGTCTTGCGCCGCAACTGCCGGTTCATGCCCTCGGGCTCGTTCAGGAACAGCACGGGTTCGCCTTGCGAGCGGCAATGCACGCCCTGGTGCACGCTGGGCAGAAAGCCGCTGCCCCACAGGCTCTTACCGCCGTCGGGGTTGTTGCCACCGCTGGTGAGCACCACGAAGCCGGGCAGATCCTTGTTCTCGGTGCCGAGCCCGTACGTGGCCCAGGCGCCCATCGACGCGTAGCCGAGCCGCGGATTGCCGGTTTGGACGAAGAGCTGCGCGGGCGCGTGATTGAACTGATCCGTGGTCATCGAGTGGACCAGGGTGACGTCGTCCACCACCTGCGAGAAATGGGGCAGCAACTCGCTGAGCCAGGTGCCTGACTGTCCGTACTGCGCGAACTTATAGGGCGTTCCCAGCATCTTGGGCACGCCCTTGATGAAGGCGAAGCGTTTACCCTTCAGCAACTCGTCCGGGCAGGGCTTGCCGTTGAACTTCACCAACTCGGGCTTCGGGTCAAAGAGTTCCAACTGGCTGGGTGAGCCGGCCATGTGCAGATAGATGACGGACTTGGCCTTGGCTGTCGGCAGTTTGGCCGACGCGCCTTCCTGCGCTTCGGCCAGAAACATGTTGGCCAACCCCAAACTACAGCCGCCCAGGAAATGGCGGCGCGTGCCTTCAAGAACCGGATGCTTCATTCGCTTAGCGCCTCGTCAAAGTTTCGTCGAGATTCAGAATCGTGTTGGCCACCACGACCCACGCGGCGCGGCTGGCATCGGTGGGTGCGGGCTTGCCGAGGTCGAGCGCGGGGCTGGCCACCAGGCCGGCGTCGAACACCTGCCCGGCTTTGGCGGCGCCGTTGCGCGTCACCTTGATGGCGATCAGGTTGGCGCCGGGGCGGAAGGCCTTCTGGCCGGCTTCGGGAAGTTCGTATTCGTAATGACCGCTGCGCTCATAGATCTGATTGCTGAGCACAGAGGTGCCATTCACCCAGATCTCAAAGGCGCCGTTGGAGCGGATGGGCATCTTGAATTGCGTGGGCAGGCGCTGCGGCAGGTCCACCGTGATGCGCAGGTAGAGATACTCGGTGTCCCACACACTGCGGATCGGCGTGCCGGTGCTGGGCTTCTCGAAGTAGCCGAAGTAACCGGGGCCGGACTTCCAGGAAGCGTCGGCAAACCCTGGCTTCTGCCAGCCTTCGGCGGGCTCTTCGGTGACATAGCGCCATTCGCGGGGGGTGGAACGGGCGTCACCGATCAGCGGCGTCGCGCGGTCCTCGGTGTAGAGCACTTCGCTGAAGTGCAGCAGCTTGCGCGCGTCTTCTGGCCGAGTGCGCAGGTCGGCTTCGGCGGCGCGCTGCAGGGCCTGTACGCGCTGCAGTTCGGCCGGCGTGGGTTTGCGCAGCAGCGTGTTCTCGAACAGGCGCGTGGCCGGGTCTCGCGGTGACTCTTCCATGGCTTTCATCGCCAGCCGTTGAGCGGCTTCCATGAATGTCGGGTCGTTCATCGTGGTGAGCGCCTGTAACGGCGTGTTCGTGCGGATGCGCCGGATGGTGCAGGTTTCGCCCGTGGGCGCGTCGAAGTTCATCATCGACGGATAGGCGCTGGTACGCCGCATGAACGTATAGAGTGCCCGTCGATAGCGGTCTTCGCCTTTGGATGTCTTCCAGGCATCGCCGTTGTACACCACCGCCCAGACGCCATCGGGCTGCCAGGGCATCACCGGCGGGCCGTATAGGCGGTGGCTCAGGAGTCCGGCGGTGGCGAGGGCCTGATCCCGGACGGCTTCCGCATCCAGCCGGAAGCGGGCCGCTCTCGCGTACCACTGATTCTGCGGATCGCGCCGCAACAGATCGGGCGTGACGTTCGACGATTGCTGATAGGTCTCGCTGGTGACGATGAGCCGCAGCAAAGCCTTCACGTCCCAATTCTGTTGGAACTCGACGGCGAGCCAATCGAGCAACTCCGGGTGCGAGGGCGGAGCGCCTTGCGTGCCGAAGTCTTCCTCGGTTTCGACCAGGCCGCGGCCCATCAGGCGGCTCCAGAAGCGGTTCACGGTGACGCGCGCCATCAACGGATTCTCCGGGCTGACGAGCCATTGCGCGAAGCCCAGGCGATTCCTGGGGGCGCCGGCGGGCATGGCGGGCAGAAAGGCCGGCGTGCCGGCTTGCACCTCGTCCCCCGGCGTGAGGAAGTTGCCGCGGTCATAGATGCGCGTTTTGCGCAGCTTGTCGGCGGGCAGTTCCTTCAGCACCAGCGTGGAGGCGCTGTCGGTGAGCTTCAGCACCGGGCGGTCCGTCGGATGGTCGTCATCGACGGTCTGGTTAAAGAAGCCATAGAGCTGGTAGAACTCTGTGTGCGTGAGCGGATCGTACTTGTGCGAGTGACACTGCGCGCAGCCCCAGGTTTGCCCCATCCAGACTTGGCCGGTGGTGGCGATGCGATCGCGGATGGCGAGGTCGCGATACTCTTCGTCGTCGGTGCCGCCTTCGGTGTTGGTCATCGTGTTGCGATGAAAGCCGGTGGCGACGAGGTCGTCGACGGAGGGGTCGGGGAGTAGGTCGCCGGCCAGCTGGCGGATGGTGAACTGGTCGTAGGGCAGATTGTCGTTGAAGGCGCGGATGACCCAATCGCGGTAAGGCCAAATCGTACGGCGGCTATCTTTCTCGTAGCCTTGCGTGTCGGCATAGCGAGCAAGGTCGAGCCACATCTTCGCCCAACGTTCGCCGTAGCGTTCGCTCGCGAGTAACTCATCCACGTACCTGGCGTAGGTTTCGGGCGTGGGATGGCTGAGATAACGAGCGGCGACGGCGGGCTCAGGGGGCAGTCCAGTGAGGTCGAGGGCGACACGACGCGCGAGGGTGGCGGGGTCCGCGGCGGGCGAAGGCGCCAGCGACTTGGTGCGCAAGGTGGCGCGGATGAAGCGGTCGATCGGATGGCCGGCCTCGGTGGTTGGTAGCGCCGGGCGAACCGGCTTCTGATAGGCCCAATGGGCGGTAAACTCACCGCCGGCGTCGATCCAGCGCTTGAGCAAGGCGACCTCGGCGTCGGTGAGGCGCGGGCCCGTAGGAGGCATCGGCCGCTTGGCGTCTGTGATGCGGGCCACGAGCTTCGATTCGCCGCTCTTTCCCGGGACGATCACCGAGCGCTTGAGCGCGCCTTCCCGGACATCGAGCCGCAAACCTGCCTGCCGGGAACTCTCGTCCGGGCCATGGCAGGCCAGACATCGTTTACTCAAAAGCGGGCGAACTTCACTTTGATAATTAGCCACCTGCCCGAAAAGCGGCAACGCCAGCCAGCACGCGAACACCAACCGCATGGCCGAAGGATAGCAAACCGGGCTTGGGAGGCAGCCTGGGAATCGGGGGCATCGAAAAAATTTAGGAGATTTTTCCCGCGCTGAACCTACTTATTGATATGAGGATGCGTGTGCCGTTAGCGGCCTTGATGCTTGCTGCGCTGTTGTGCGGGCAGGGGTCGAAGAAGGACTATGTGGAGCGCCGGGCAGTGATCCTGCGCCAGATGGCCGAAGTAAAGGCGAAACTAGCAGCGCTCGAACTGGAGTTGCAGATCCTCGAAGAGGCGCGCAGTGCCGAGCCGGGCGCACCGCCCGCGCCTGCGACTTCCTGGCGCGACGAGGCGGCGCTCAGCGCGGAGCCCAGTCCGAAAAAGGCCGTGATCCGCTGCGTCTCGGTGACGCGTGACGGCAAGCGATGCACCCGCAGTGCGGAAGCCGGGAGCAAGTTTTGCTGGCAGCACAAGAACCACTAAGCAGAAAGCCGCGCCGGCGGTGACCGGCGCGGCTCCAGACGCGGGCTTCGGCGAGCGCGCTACTTCACCGGTGAGGAGAAGCTGGTCTCACCGAGGATCACTTCAGCCCAGGCGCAGTAGACCTGGACCTTCGCGATGTTGGGAATGTAGTTGGGCACCACGACTTCACGCTTCTCGCCGCCTTTGATCTTGAAGGCGTCCAGCGTGTAGACGTTGCCCTTGGTGTCGATCACGCGCCAGGTGGGAGCCGGCGTATCGGGCACCTTGAAGTCGCTCGAGACGCGCAGCAGGCTCTTTCCGTTCTCATAGAGATGGGTGACGTTGCCGGTGTTGGCTTTGGGGCCTTGGAACATGCCGGAAACCTGCATATCCGATTTGGGCGCAGCCCAGGCGAGCGTGGCGGCCAGGACGGCCGTGAGGGCGAAGGCGGACAGTTTCAACATAGTCATTTCTCCTTAGGAATTACTCGACGTATTGGATGGCGTGGCCATCGGGATCGCGAACGATCAGGGACCTCCGGAACCCTGCCTCCGGACCGGGCATCTCAATGAGGCCGGAGGAGACCAGCGGGGACCGGGCTTGACGAAAGGCCTGCGCGGCTTCGGCCGCACGGCTTCCGGAAAAGCGGGTTTGCCAATGCACCAGGTCATTCACCTTGGTGCCGGGCGGGAAAGGGCGGCCATCGCGCGGCGCGAGATACTCCAGGAACTCAATCCCCGGGCCTTCGGCGGCGCGCACGGCAGTGATCCGTAAGCGAGCGCCGAAGACGTTATTCAGGTGCTCCTGCTCGGGACCGTAGTTCTCGCTCTCGCCGGCGACCTGGCAGCCCAGTAAGTCGCGGTAGAAACGAAGGCTGGCTTCTGTGTCTGAAATCACGATGGCGGTGTGATCTATTCCCAGAAACAAAGCATCGGTGCGCGCGGCCCGGGCGTGCCACTTACTGCCCTTATCCGGAGGGAAGGCGAGAATCTCCAAGGTGTGTCCGTCGGGATCCTGGAAGTAAAAAGCCTGGATGCCGCCGGCATGCGGGTTCCAATTCGGCAGGCGTTGCGGGCCGCTGGAGGCGTGGCGTACTTTGTGACTGCGGAGCCAACGATAGGCGGCATCCACGTCCCGCACGATGAGCGCGACGTGTTGGAACCAGAGATCATTGCTGCGCGAATCAGCGGGCAGGGGCGCGCCGCGCGGGGCGAGATACTCGGTGAGCTCGAGAAACTCGGCGCCGAGGCGAAGGCGAGCGGTCCGCTGGCGAAGTCCGAAGAGGCCTTGGAGATGCTCGTAGGCGTCGCCGGCGGCTTCGTACTCGCTGACTTTCTCGAAGTGCAAGACCTTGGTGTAGAAGTCGAGTGAACGGTCGAGATCCGAAACGGTGATGCCAATCGAATCTACCTTCTGCACTAAGGGCGCGTCGTGCGCCAGGAGGGGCAGAGCGAGAGCGAGAGTGAGTAAGTGACGGAGCATGTTACTGTAACCTCGCCTTCAGATGGTCGCCGACGCGCAGGGCGTTGGCCATGATCGTGAGGGCGGGGTTGACGGCGGCGCTCGAGGGAAAGAAGCTGCCGTCGACGACGTACAGGTTGTCGACTTCGTGCGCGCGGCAATCGGCATTGAGCGCCGAAGTCCGCGGGTCGTGGCCGAAGCGGATGGTGCCGTTCTGATGCGCGACCCCGGCGAGAGGGATGCGCTGGCCGAGGAAGAGATTGCGGGAGAAGAGGCCTTGATGACAGTCGTGGCCGTGGAGGTGGCAGCCGGTCTGCTGGCGCATGGCGTCCTTGAGCCGTTCGGTGAGGCGGAGGTGGCCGGCCTCGTTATTGGGGCGGTAGCTGAGGACGATGGTGCCGTCGCGGTCGAGCGTGACGCGATTGTCGGGATCGGGTAAGTCCTCGGAGGTAAGCCAGAAGTCGAGCGAGTGGTTGGCCATTAGGTCGAGCGTGAAGCCGGGGGCGAGCGCGGGTGCACCGGCCTTCAGCGTTTCGCCATCCAGCTTGCCGACGAAGGAGATGTGGCCCATGGGATACGGCCAGTCCTTTTCGCCGAAGTAGTAGTCGTTGACGGAGAGGGACTTCTGAAAGACGGTGGGATTGGGGCACTTGGAGACAGCCATCAGCACGGAGTTGATGTGGCCCATGTAATGGCGGCCGACGACATCCGAACCATTGGCGAGGCCGTGGGGGTGCTGTTCATTGGCGGAGCGCAGAAGCAGGGCAGCGGAGTTGATGGCGCCGCAGGCGACTACGACGACGCTAGCCGTGTAACGCTCGCGGAGGCCATCGCGCGTGACTTCAACCGCAGTGACCTCGCGCCCCGAGGGCGAAGTGAGCAAGCGCTCCACATAGGCGCCGGTGAGTAGCGTGACGTTGGGAAAGCTCAGCGCCGGGTCGATGCCGGCGACTTGCGCGTCGGCCTTGGCGTTCAATAAGCAGGGGAAGCCGTCGCAGGTGCCGCAGCGGATGCATGAGCTGTGGGGTCGGTCCCGCTCGTTGAGCATCACGCCGAGGGGCGTGTGGAAGGGGCGGAGCCCCTGGTTGCGGAAGTCGTCGCTCAATTGCTGTAGGCGAGGCTCGTGGGAGACGGCCGGGTGCGGGTAGTCGCCGCTGCGGGGCGGCTCGGTAGGATCTTCACCGCGCTGGCCATGAACGTGATAGAGGTGCTCGGCCTCGGTGTAATAGGGCTCGAGGGTGTCGTAGTCGATCGGCCAGGCGGGCGAGATGCCACCGTGGTGAGGGAGCTCGCCGAAGTCCTGCTGACGCAGGCGGAAGAGGGCGGCGCCGTAGAACTTCGTGTTCCCGCCCACGCAGTAGTTGGTGTGCGGGTGCAGCGGGCGGCCGTCGGCGTCGCGCCAGAGTTCCTTCGTCTGGTACTTGCCCTTCAGGTTGACGGCGTTCGAGTTCCAGTTGTCTTTCTCCCGCGGGACATAGTCGCCGCGTTCGAGGATCAGGATGCGTTTGCCGGTGGGGGCGAGCCGGCGGGCCAGCGTGCCTCCGCCGGCACCCGTGCCGATGATGATGACGTCATAGATGGAGTGGTTTTCCATGCAGTTCTCCGTAGTTGCATCGGAAGAGGCAACGTTTGTGGTTTTGATGATGTAACTTGGCGCAGTAAGTGCGTTGGTGAGTGAGATGGTGAAGCGCGGCGGCCAGTAACATACCGGCCGTAGGGGCGAAAAGATAGATGTAGAAAGCTGTCCAGCGTTGGCTGGCGACGGCCGACGCGAAAGTGCGCGCGGGATTCATGCTCATGCCGGAGTAAGGAGCCTCGAAGGTGATGAAGCTCGCGATGAGCGTGGCGGCGAGATAGGGCGTCCAGGAGGCGTACGCCGGCGAATTGGACGCGCGCAGGACGGTAGTCATCAGGAGGGCGGAGATCAGAAGCTCGGCGAGAAACGCGATCGGCACGCCCGTGGGGCCTGGCTCGGTGGCGACGTAGTGCAGAGGTTCAAGCCAACTGCCGAGCAGGAGGCTGGCGAGGCCCACTCCGGCGGCGCCACCCGCGAATTGCGCCAGGACATAGAACGCGGCGCGGGCGGCACTGACCTTGCCGAGAGTGAAGAAGGTGAGCGTGACGGCGGGATTGTAGTGTGCGCCCGATTGCTGGCCCCAAGGAGATCGAATCAGGAAGAGCGCGGTGAGTCCCATGGCCAGACCCATCAGGGCGCGGCGCAGCAGCTCGCCGGCGATCGCCTGGCGAACGGGCGAGCCGGGGTGCTCGAGCAGGACAGCGAAACCGCAGGCGGAGAGCATGAAGAGGCCGAGGCCGGCCGCTTCCATGAGGTACTCGGGCCAGCCGATTCTGAGGGCGTCGATGAGGCGCATGAAAGTCACGGGCTGAATGCGCCGTGGGCCGCCAGTTATTCCCTGGAATAAAGGCCCCGGGACCGAGGATTCATGCGGCGATGACTCCGCTGATTGAGATCAACTTGCGCTGGCTGGAGCAGGCCGCCGCGCTGCTCAGGCGTCTGGATGACGCCAGTTACAGCACCACGCCGGCCGGCTTTGCGCCGCACCGCGCGGGAGGCCACCTGCGCCATGTACTTGACTTCTATGACAGCTTCCTGGCCGGCGTGCAGACCGGCCGAATCGACTACGACGCGCGAACGCGCTGCGAGCGGACGGCCACGGTGCGCGGGGTGGCGCTCGAGCGGATTCATCGTCTGCAGTGCGCGTTGCGCGAACTGCGAGCGGATGGCGAACTGCTGGTGCGGCGCGAGGATGCGGAGGCTGGAGAGGACGGTTGGCTGCGCTCGTCGTTGCGGCGCGAGTTGCAGGTGCTGAGCAGCCACACGATTCACCATTTCGCGCTGATCGCGATGACGCTGCGGGCGCAGGGAGTCACCCTGGATGCGTCGTTCGGCATGGCGCCGTCCACGCTGCGCTACGAACGGGAAAGGGCGGCGTGATGTGCACGGTGAGTTGGCGGCATGAGCCGCCAGGCTATCAGCTTTGCTGCAATCGCGACGAAGTGAATACGAGGCAGACGGCGTTTCCGCCAGCGGTGGAGATGCGGGAAGGCGTGCGGTTCATCGCACCGCTCGATCCTGACCGTGGCGGTACGTGGATCGCGGTGAACGAAAGCGGCCTCACCGTCTGTTTGCTAAACGGCGCGAACCTGACGAAGGAACCGCCGCGGGCGCTGGCGGGGACGCGCAGCCGGGGTTGGCTGGTGCCACGACTGGCGGCGGAGCATACCGTGGCGGGGATGGTGGCGTATCTCGAGAGCGTGATGCTCGAGGACTACTCGCCCTTCACCGTCGTGATGCTGGGGCCGGGAGGCCAGACGATGCTGGCGGAGTGGGATGGCTGGAGCCGGCGCTTCGAGATGGACCTGGCAGGGTGTGGCTTGCTGAGTTCGTCGTCGTTCGATTCGGCGGGGGCGCGGCGGTATCGCGAGGAGATGTTTCGGGCACACTTGCAGCGGGGCGGGTCGCTGGCGGAGTTTCATGGGAGCCATGGCGCAGGCGTCAATGCTTATTCGCCCTGTATGCATCGAACCGATGCGGAGACAGTGAGCTTTTCGCGAGTGGAGGTGGGGGCGGGCCAGGCGTCGTTGTTCTACGCGCCCGGTCCGCCGTGTTTGGGTGGCGAGAGTTGCCGGGTGGAACTGCGCCTGCTTAGCGCAAGCGCAGCCGCATAACGGATTCGAGGTGGAAGGTCTGGGGAAACAGATCGACCATGGTGAGCGAGGCGATCTCGTAACCGCCGGCGACCAAGCCGGCTGCGTCGCGAGCCAGTGTGGTGGGGTCGCAGGAGATCAGGACCACTTCGGCGGCCTGCATGGTGCGCAGGTGTTCGACGGCCTTCTTGCCGAGGCCGATGCGCGGCGGGTCCGCGATGACCATGTCGGGGCGGCCTTGAAACTTCTCGAGATAAAACTCGACGTTCTTCTGCACGACTTCGACGTTGGCGGGCGCGTTGGCTTCGAGGTCCGCCGCGGCGCCCCGCACGACTTCGACGGCGGTGACGCGGCTGCCGCGCTTGGCCAGCGGGACCGAGAACAGTCCCACGCCGGCGTAGAGGTCGAGCGCCCATTTGGGCTGGGACGTGCCGACGACTAACTCCACCAGTGGCTCAAGCAGAAATCGGTTGACCTGGAAGAAGCTCTGGTAACTGACGCGATAGCGGTGATCGCCGACGGTGTAGAAGAGGCGGCTTTGATCGGCGCCGGGGATGACTTCGGCCATCCAACTGAAAAAGTCTTTGGAGACGCCGCGGCGGGTCCGCAGAATGTTGAACTGCACCTGCTCTTCGTTGGAGAAGAGTTCCACTTCTTCGAGGAAGTCCGGGAAACGATGGTCGCGCAGGCGCGCCTGGATGGCGGCGAGCGCCTTCTGCAGGAGAGGTGAGGCGATGGGGCACGTTTCGATCGGCACCAGTTGGTGCGAGCCGGCGGCGCGGAAGCCCATCCTGCGGCCTTCGAAGTGGACCTGAATCCGGTTCCGATAGGCCCACGGATCGGCGGCGAGGGTGTGAATCTCGGCCGGAGGCGTGAGCTTGCCAATGCGCTGCAGGCTCTCGGCCAGAATGCGCTTCTTGTGCTCCACCTGCATGTCCGGTTCGAGGTGCTGGTAGTGGCAGCCACCGCAGCGTCCGTAGACGGGGCAGGGCGGATCGACGCGGGCTTCGGAGGCGTCGATGATGTTGAGCAACTTGGCTTCTATGTGGCCGGGGTGCTCTTTGACGGTTTGCCAGGTGACCGTCTCACCGGGGATGACATACGGGACCATGACGACCTTGCTCGAGGTGCGAGCGAGGCCTTGGCCGCCGTAGACGAGCTTTTCAATCGTGGCGCGAGCCGGGACAGGACCGGCCAGTTCATTTGTTTCGGGTGTTTCCATCAGGCTACGATGGGTATTCTCCCATTTTCATGACGAAGGCACGTGTTTTTTCCGGGGTGCAGCCCACCGGCAACCTCCATATTGGCAATTACCTGGGTGCGATCCAGAATTTCGTGAAGCTGCAGCACGACTATGAATGCATCTTCTGCGTGGTGGATTTGCACGCCGTGACGGTGTATCAGGAGCCGGCGGAATTGCGCGCGAAGATCCGCGAGATTGCGGCGTTGTTCATGGCCTGCGGCATCGATCCGAAGGTGGCGACGCTGATGGTTCAATCGACGGTGCCGGCGCACGCGGAGTTGGGTTGGTTGCTGACGTGCGTGACGCCGCTGGGGTGGCTGGAGCGCATGACGCAGTACAAGGACAAGAGCGCCAAGCAGGAGACGATCGGGTCCGGGCTGCTGCAGTATCCGGTGCTGATGGCCGCCGATATTCTGCTTTACCAGGCGAAGATCGTGCCGGTGGGCGACGACCAGAGCCAGCATCTGGAACTGACGCGCGACATCGCGCAGCGATTCAATTCGCTTTATGGCGAGACGTTCATTGTGCCAGCCACCAAGCTGCCAACGGTGGGTGGGGCGGCGCGCGTGATGGGGTTGGACGATCCGGAAAAGAAGATGAGCAAGTCCGCCACGGGCACCGGCCACGCGATCGGTTTGCTGGACGATCTGGCGCAGGCGAAAAAGAAGATCATGCGGGCGACGACGGATTCGAACCCGGCGGTGGACTTCGAAACCATGGGGCCGGGCGTGCGCAATCTGCTGGGCATTTATCAGGCGTTCAGCAATGCCAGCAATGATCAGATGCAGGCCGAGTTTGCCGGCTTGCGTTACGGCGATTTGAAGAAGAAGGTGGCGGAGATGGTAGCGCAGTCGCTCGAGCCTATTCAGGCTCGCTACCGCGAAGTGATGGCCGATCCTGGCTATCTGGACGGCATTCTGGCGGAGGGGACGGCGCGGATTCAGCCGATTGCGAACCAGACGGTTCGGCTGACGAAACAGCGCATGGGCGTCTATACAACTTAATGCCGGCGCCTCTGATTTCGCTCGGTGGGATTGGGCGGCTCCTGAGGGACAACCGGAATTATCGCCTACTGTGGTCGGCGCAGGTGATCAGCGAAGTGGGCGATTGGCTGTACGCGGTGGTGCTCTATCAGTTGCTGCTCGAGATCACCGGGCGGGCGGAGAGCGTGGGCATCACGCTGGTGCTGCAGTTACTGCCGCAGGTGTTTGTGAGCCCGTTGGCGGGCGTGGTGAACGACCGCGTCAGCCGCAAGACGGTGATTATCTGGTCGGACTTGGCGCGCGCGGCGATCATTGCGGCCATGGTATTCATGCAGTCCGCCGACCGGCTGTGGATGCTCTACATCCTGTTGGTGCTGGAGACGGTGATGTGGGCGTTCTTCGAGCCGGGGCGCGCGGCGATCGTGCCGAACATCACCCGGAATGAAGAAGAGCGGCTGACGGCGAATACGCTGGGCGGCATTACCTGGGCGGTGGCTTTCTTCATGGGCTCATCGCTGGGTGGCTTTATGGCGGCGGCCTTCGGGCGTAACTTCGTGTTCGCCTATGACGCAGTGTCGTTTCTATTCTCGGCGTGGCTGGTGTCGCGCATGCGGTTTACGGAGCCGCATCTGGAAGGGGCGGCGCCATTGACGCTGGTGGATCTGCTGGGGCTGAAGTCGCTGACCGAAGGGTTCAGCTATGCGTGGGGCGATGCGAAGCGCCGGGCGGCGGTGCTGGTGAAGTCGGGCATCGGCCTGCTGGGGTCGAACTACGTGATCCTCAGCGTGATGGGCGAGCGGGAGTTTCCGTTCTATTGGTCGACGAGCGATCCGCGGGCAGCGGCGATGATGGGCATCAGCACGCTGATGGCGGCCCGCGGCTTTGGCGCGATGACCGGGCCCTGGGTGATCGGGCGTTGGGCGGGGCACGACATCTGGCGGCAGCGCTGGGGCATTGCCGCCGGCTTCACGATGATCCTGTTGGGTTACGGCACGCTATCGCAATCGAGTTCGCTGGCGTTAGCCTTTGCCGGGATCGCGGTGGCGCATGCGGGCGCGTCCACGGCGTACGTTTTCTCGACAAATCTGTTACAGAGTTGGAGCGAGGACGCCTATCGGGGACGTCTGCTCTCGACGGACTTCGCCGGCATGGTGCTTTCGATCTCGCTTTCGAGCTATCTGGCCGGCTGGGCGATCGATCATGGGGTGGCGGTGCGGCAGGCGGCGCTGGGTACAGCGCTGGTGATGCTGCTGCCGATTGCCGTCTGGTTATTCATTACTCGAAATTGGCGTAAGTGAACGAAACTTAAAGTAACGGCAGGGGTTCTACTTGGCATCATTACACTAATGCTGAAAGTGCTTCTGGCTCTCACCACCGCGGCTCTGTTGTCCGCGCAGGTGGGCCAGGTTCGTAGTGCCCCTTATCTCGCGTATCCTTCGTCTGTCGTAGATGGCAACAGTCCGGGCCTGTGGGTGGATGGACGGTTGAAGGTCTATACCTCGACGGGAAACCTGATCAAGATGTCCGGGAACGATCTGTTCTCGCTGCAGATGGATTTACCGCCGTGGGTGACTTCCACCGAGCATCAACCGATGTGGATCGAATCGATCTGGCGGGATCCGGAGAGTGCAACCGTGTACGCCTGGTATCACAACGAGCCAGGCGGGTATTGCCCGGGAAAAGGTTTGACGATGCCGCGCATTGGCGCGCTGGTGTCGCATGACGGCGGCGATACGTTCGAAGATCTGGGGATAGTGCTGACGTCGGGAGACGCGCCGAATTGCAATGCGGAGAATGGCTTCTTCGCCGGCGGCCACGGGGACTTCTCCGTCATTCTGGATCAGACGGGCGAATACTTCTACTTCCTCTTCGACAACTACGGCGGCGCCGCGTCGACGCAGGGAGTGGTGCTCGCGCGGATGGCGTTCGCCGATCGCGATCATCCTGTGGGGCATGTCTTGAAGTACTTCAACGGCGAATGGAACGAGCCGGGCCTGGGCGGGCGCATCACGCCGGTGTTGCCGGTGCGCGTGCCGTGGGAACGCTCCAACACGGATGCCTATTGGGGACCGTCGGTGAGTTGGAACACGCACATCAACAAGTACGTGATCATGCTGAACCATGCGTGCTGCAAGCCGGAGTGGCCGCAGGAAGGCATCTACATTTCTTATTCGGCGGACTTGAGCGACCCGGGCAGTTGGTCGACGCCGGTGAAGATTCTGACGCCCGCGCAGATCGGTTTCGCCCCGGGCTTCTATCCGCAGTTGGTGGGAACCGGCCCAGGCGAGAGCGATAGCCTGACGGGGCAATCGTCGCGCATCTTCGTGAAGGGCATTTCGAAGTGGGTGCTGGTGTTCCCGGAGACGGCCGATCCGGACGATCCGATGGACCCGAATGATCCGGAGCCGGACCCCGACCCCGATCCGGATCCCGATCCTGAGCCGTTTCCGCCCACCCAGCAGGGCGCGCCGCCCGAGCCGGTGTATCCGCCGCTTTAACCGCTACAGCCCGTAAGCTTCGATGGCGGTGCCGCCCATCAGGCGGGCCCGCTCGGACTCGGACAGTTTGCTGACCGCCGCCGTGACCGTGTCATACCAGCGCTTGTAGGGCGAAGCGAGCAGGCACACGGGCCAATCAGAACCATACATGAGGCGCTTGGGGCCGAAGGCGGCCAAGGCTGTATCGATGTAGGGAGCGAGGTCCGCATCGGTCCACTTCTGATGGTCGCCTTCGGTGACCATGCCGGAGAGCTTGCAGTAGACGTTGGGGCGCTTGGCGAGCTCGATGAAGTTGGTCTTCCACGGCTCGATTTCGTGCTGCTTGATCTTGGGCTTGGCGATGTGGTCGAGGATGAAGGTCTGGTCCGGATGGCGGTCAACGAATTTGATCGTCTGCGGCAGGTGCTTCTCGAAGATCAGGATGTCGTAGCGAAGCTTGAGCGGCTTGAGTTGTTGGATGCCGCGGTTGAAGTCTTCACGCAGAATGTAGTTGTCGTCGCGTTCGTCTTGGAGGACGTGCCGCACGCCTTTCATCTTGGGCTGCGCGGCGAACTCTTCGAGCGACTTGGCGACGTTCGCCTCGATCAGCGGCACCCAGCCCACCACGCCCCGCAGAAACTCATTGTCGCTGGCGTGCTTCAAGAGGAAGCGTGTCTCTTCGAGCGTTTGACGAGCCTGAACGGAGACGGCGCCGTTGACGCCCGCTTCCTTGAGGACTGCGGCGAGATGCACGGGCAGGAAGTCGCGCTGCAGGGCCGACATCTGATCGCTGATCCAGCCGTACTCTTTCTTCGAGTACATCCAGAAGTGGTGATGCGCGTCGATGATGGGCGTGGGCGGCGCGGCGGTGGCGGCCGGCGGAGCCGGAGCGGGCTTGGGTGATTCGCCGCAGCGAGTAAGGGTGAGCGCGCCGCCAGCGGCGAGGAATTGACGTCGATCCATGGCCTAGCAATTGTATCTAGTGAGCCGGCTCGGTCAGAGAAGGATGTCCGGCTTCGGCAGCGATGCGTTCGCCGGCGGTGAGGCCGTGGAGGATGATGCGCCGCTCACCCTGGCGGCGACCGGGCGAGACTTCACGCCGTATGAAAGAGCCGGGCTGCTGTTCGACGAGCACGTAGGTCTTGTCGCCGGCTTGCAGGAGCGCGTCCTGATGAACGGAGACGGCCGGTTGCGGGCCTTCGAGGTAGCGGACCTGACCGTACATCTCCGGCAGGAAGCGACCGTTGGGGTTCGCCAGTTTGGCCCGCACTTTCACCGTGCGCAACTGCGGGTCGACCGTGTCGGCAATCTGCGCGACGCGGCCGGTGAAGGCTTCGCCAGGGAAGGCGAGCAAGTCGACCTTGATGTCGCCGCCGAGGCGGCAGAAGCGAATGTGCGTTTCGGGAACGTTGGTGGTGACCCAGAGGGTGCTGAGATCGGCGACGGTGATCAGCGGCCGGTTGAGGTCGTTGTGGACTTCGCCGGCCGCCACGCCGAGCGCAACGATCTTGCCGGCGATCGGAGCGCGAAGGAGAATCTTTTGGCCGTAGGCGCCGGGCTTCAGGCCGAGCAGATGGAGCTTGCGGTCCGCCTGATCGAGCACGGCGTTGGCGATCTGCAAGCCGTTGGTGGCCGATACCACCTGATGCTCGGCTTCGAGAAGTTCCTTGCGGGGAATGGCCTGTTGCGCAAACAGTTCGCTGGCGCGGCGCTGATCGATTTCGGCCTTGGCGAGCGCGGCGCGAGCCTGCGTGAGGCTGGCGGCGGCCTGCTGATAGGCGGACTCGGCGATGTCCGCGTCGTGGCTTTCGAGCGCGAGCAACGGTTGGCCCGGACGGACCGCGTCGCCCAGGCTGGCGAGCACTTCGACGATGCGGCCGGAGACGGGCAGGAGCACTCGCGAGATGCGGTTCTGATTCACTTCGAGCCTGGCCGGCGCGGTGACTTCGTTGGTAAAGACCGTGGCGGATTCGGCGGTGATGACGGCAACGGGATGGCTGCCCGCGTCAGGAGCTTCGAACGCACTGAGGGCGGGCTCGCTCGAGGCCGGATTGGTGGAGCCGCAGCCGGTGAGCAGCAGGGGGAGGCAGGCGACGCCGAACAGGAAAATGGTCTGGAGCGAATTCATGGGGCTAGCTGGTGAGGCCGTTGCGCAGGGCAAAACGGACAATGTCTCCGGTGTTGTGCAGGTTCAGTTTTTCCATCACACTGCCGCGGTGCGACTCGACCGTGTAGACGCTGAGGTTGAGCGCGGTGGCAATCTCTTTGTTGGACTTGCCTTCGGCAATCATGGTGAGAATCTCGCGTTCGCGGCTGGTGAGTTGGTCAATGGGATTCGAGACGTGCTTGCGGTAATCGGTGAGGACGGCGTCCGAGACGGCGGGGCTCAAGAAGGCTTCGCCGCGATGGACGGCGCGAATGGCTTTCAGGAGATCGTCGTCTTCGGAGTCCTTCAGCAAATAGCCGCGCGCGCCGGCGCGCAGAATCTCGCGAACGTAGACGGCGTCCTTGTGCATGCTGAGGCCGATGACTTTGGTTTGGGCGAGCTCATCGCAGATCTGACGAGTGCCTTCGATGCCGTTCAACTCGGGCATGGAGACGTCCATAATGACGATGTCCGGCCGATGGCGGCGCGCTTCGTCGATGGCTTCGCGGCCGGTTTTGGCTTCACCGATCACTTCCAGGTCGGCCTGCGAGTCGAGCAACATGCGCAGTCCTTTGCGCAGAATCGTATGATCGTCAGCCAACAAAACTCGAATCTTCCTGCTCATCTGGCAGCCCCGCTTTCCGGAGGGGCGCATCCACGCGGATGCGCAACCCACCCTCCTCTCGATTTTCGACGATCAATTCCCCGTCCACCTGACGGGCGCGAGCCCGCATGCCCACCATGCCGAGGCTGGGCCCCTGATGCGCGGGCGATGCGGGCAACCCGTGGCCGTTGTCCATCACGGTGAGGATCAGGCGGTCGGCGCGGTGTTCTAAGGTCATCCAAGCCTCGGTGGCGCCGGAGTGGCGGGCGATGTTGGTGAGCGCTTCCTGGGCAATCCGGAACAGATGCGTCTCGAGCGCTTCAGCCACGCGGCCTTCCAGATTGGACTGGTAGTCGACGACGATCTGCGTGCGCTGCGTGAAGCGCTCGCAGAGCCAGCGTAGGCCAGAGTCCAGGCCGAAGTCATCGAGGATCACCGGACGCAGCACTTGCGAGAGCTTGCGGACGCTCTGCAACACTTCGTCGACGACGGCGATGCACTCCTGCCGGAGCGCGCCGAATTCGTTCTCCTTCACGCGGCTGAGTAAACCGCGTAAGCCGGTCAAGGACTGGCCGAGTTCGTCGTGCATTTCGTGCGAGAAACGCCGAGCCATCTTCTCGTGGCCGTCCAGCATGTGCCAGGAGACGTGTTCCAGTTCGGCGGATTGCCATTCAAGTTTGGCGAAGGCCTGCTGAATCACCCAACCGGTCATGCCGGCGGTGGCAGCAGCGAGGAGGATGCACAGGCCGAGCACCCAGGCGAGTTCGTCGATGAGGCTCTTGGTTTCCTGCTCGATGATCTGTTCGAGCTGGGCGCCGCGGGCGGGGTCGACCAGTTGTTCGCGGACGAGTTCGCCGGCGGAGTCCTGAATTGCGTTGCAGCGGGCGTAGCCGAGATAAGCGGCAAGCAGCACGAGCACGACCAGGAGTCCGAAGCCGCCGACGGAGACGCGCAGCACGGCTTTGCGCGACATCGGCGGGTCAATCGCCGGACTGAGCAGAGTATGGCCGGCCGGCAGTGCGGTTCCCGAGGTAAACACCGTTACAACACCCCCTCACATGATGATCGCTGACGGAGTGGGGCTCAATCCCGTGGCGAGGGGAGAAAACCCCCGGCGGGAGGGGAGAGGCTTCCGGCCCCAAACCTGGGAATCTCCCCGGCCAGGGTGAGTGGTTTTTGAGGCCGCTCCCGTCATGATCGAGACGTGAGACAGAAACTGATCTGGGGAATGCTGGCGATGGCCAGTTGGGGGATGGGGCAGTCCACAGCGACGCCGCCGGAGGCCCTGACGATTGAGGCGGCAATCAAAGAGGCCCTGGCGAAGAATCTGGATCTGGCGGCACAGAAATACAACATTACGATTGCGGAGGCGCGACAGATTACGGCGGGGCTGCGGCCGAATCCGGTGGTCACGGTGTCCGGGCAGACCCTGAATCTGATCGGCGCGCGGTACAGCGCGGCGAGCCCGGCGGGTCCGAATCAGTACAACCTGCAAACGGACTTTCCCATCGAGCGGGGCCACAAGCGCGAGGAACGGCAAGCGGTGGCGCGCGAAGATCGCACGCTCGCCGAACTGGGCGTGCGCGAGATGATGCGTCAGGTGATCTTTGCAGTGCAGAACGCCTTTGTGGATGTACAGCACGCCAAAGAGACCTTGAAGCTGGCCCAGGACAACCTGAAGAGTCTGGAAGGCGTGGTGGCGATCAATGAATCGCGCTTGAAGAGCGGCGACCTGGCGAAGGTGGAACTGGATCGCTCGCAGGTAGCGGCGCTGCAGTTCCGGACGGCCGTGCAGCAGGCGCAACTGCAACTGGACCAGGCGAAGACGCAGTTGCAGTATCTGCTGGGCCGGTCACAGATGGCGTCCAATTTCGACGTGGCGGGTCCGCTGCGGAGCGATGTCGCGTTGGACTCCGAGGCCGAGATTAAACGGCTGGCGCTCGAGCGACGCCCGGATGTTTTGTTGACGAAAGAAGGCCAGGCCCGGTCGCGCGCGGATCTGCGCTTGCAGATCGCCAACGGCAAGGTGGATTACACGATCGGCACCGAGTATACGCACCAGAACGCGTATGGCTACGGGGGCAGTTCGCTGGGCTTCTACTTCAGTGCGCCGCTGCCGGTGTTCAACAAGAATCAGGGCGAGATTGCGCGGGCGCAGCGTGAGATTGCGCAGGGCGGCGCGAAGATTGAGGCGCTGAACGCGTCGATCAACGCCGAGGTGGAGCGGGCGTACCGGCAGTACACGGTGTCGCGGCAATTGTTGTCTTCGATTGAGAACGATGTGCTCTCGAAGGCACGGAGCGTGCGAGACACCACGGAGTACTCTTACCGGCGTGGCGAAGCGAGCCTGATTGAGTTTCTGGATGCACAGCGCGCGTTCAACGACGCGATGCAGACGTTTAATGAGGCGCGTTCGAATTACGCGCGCAGCTTGTATCTGATCGACGCCGTCTCGGGCGCGACGGTGAGCGGATCGTAGGGGTGGAGCATATGCGGAAGATCGCAATCGTGACTATCGGGTTGAGCTTGTTGTGGGCCTGCGGAGGAGGGTCGGCTCCGGAGGCCCACAACGAGCCCAAGAAGGCGACGCCGGCGAGCGTGCCGGGACAGATGACCATTCCGCCGGATTCGCCGCAATTGGCGCAGATTCGCGTGGAGCCGGTGGCGATGTCGTCGGTGCCGGTGGACCTGGTGACCTCGCCGGGCAAGGTGGAGGCGAATGCCAATCGGCTGGCGCATGTGACGCTGCAACTCACCGGACGCGTGACGACGGTGCTGGCTAAGATCGGCGACTTCGTGCGGCAGGGTCAGCCCTTGCTGACGCTCGAGAGTCCGGATGCGGATGCGGCGGTCTCGAGCCTGCTGCAGGCGCAAGCGGGCTTGACGCAGGCGAAGTCCGCCTTGGCGAAGGCGCAGATGGATCTGGACCGGCAGAAGGATCTTTTCGAGCATGGTGCGGTGCCGCAGAAGGATGTGCTCAATAGCCAGGCCGTGCTGGTGCAGTCGCAGGCGGCGGTGGAGCAGGCGCAGGCTTCAGCGGAGCAGGGCCGGAGACGTCTGCAGATTCTGGGCATCTCGCCCGGCGGCTTTGGGCAGCGAGTGACGGTGAACTCGCCAATCTCCGGCAAGGTGCTGGAGATGTCGGTGGCCAACGGCGAGTTCCGCAATGACTTGAGCGCGCCGCTGATGACGATCGCCGACTTGAGTTCGGTGTGGGTGACTTCGGACGTGCCGGAAACGGCGATCCGGTTGGTGAAGACAGGTGAGCCGGCGCGGATTCAACTGTCGGCGTATCCGGGTGAGACGTTTCTCGGCCGCGTGACACTGATCGGCGACACGGTGGATCCGCAGACGCGCACGGTGAAGGTGCGCGCCGAGATGCCGAATCCGAATGGGCGGTTGAAGCCGGAGATGTTCGGCAATATCCAACTGGCCGAGACGGATCAGCCGCGGCCCACGGTGCCCGCGGCCGCGGTGATTGCGACCGATAGCAAAGCGATCGTGTGGCGTGAGCGAAGTCGCGGGGTGTTCGAGAAGGTGAACGTGACGCTCGGCACGCAGATGGGCGATCGCGTGGCGGTGCTGGCGGGCCTGAACGAAGGCGACCGCGTCGTGGTGGACGGCGTGATGCTGTTGAGCGGCAACTAGGAGACTCACGTGATTGCACAACTATTGCGTTTTGCTCTCCGGCAGCGCTTCATTACTTTACTGATTGGCCTGACGTTAGTGGGCGCCGGCTGGTGGGCGTTCTCGCAGTTGAAGATCGAGGCGTATCCGGATATCTCGGACACGCAGGTGGTGGTGATTACGCAGTTCCCCGGCCGCGCGGCGGAAGAGGTGGAACAGCAGGTGACGGTGCCGATTGAGCGCGCGTTGAATAGCGCGCCAAACGTGATTGCGCGGCGCTCCCGCACGATCTTCGGCCTGTCGGTGGTGGAGTTGACGTTCGACTACGGGACTAATGACTACTTCGCGCGGCAGGTGGTGCTCGAGAAGCTGCGCGATGCGGATCTGCCGGATGGCGTGACGCCGGGGCTGGGTCCGCTCTCGACCCCGATTGGCGAGTTGTATCGCTACACCGTTTCGGGCGGCGGGCTGGATGCGATGAAGCTGCGCGAGATTCAGGACTGGGTGATCGAGCCGCGCTTTCTGCAAGTGCCGGGCGTGGCGGACGTGACCCCGTTCGGCGGGCTGATCAAGCAGTATCAGATCCAGATCGATCCGCTGGCGCTGGCGAAGTACGGCCTTTCGATCTCGCAGGTGGCCGATTCAGTGCGGGCGAACAATGGCAACGCCGGCGGCGCGATGCTGGACAACCATCAGCAATCGATGGTGATTCGCGGCGTGGGCCTGATTGAGGACACCACGGACATTGAGGACGTGGTGGTGACCGAATCGCAGGGCGTGCCCGTGTTCGTGAAGGACGTGGGCAAGGTGCAACTGGGTGCCGCGGCGCCCACGGGCATCTTCGGTGTGGGGAAGCAAACGGGCGGCGTGGAAGGCATCGTACTGATGCGCCGCGGGGAGAATCCGACCGAAGTGCTGAAGTCCATCGCGATTGCCGTGGATGACCTGAATACGAACCGCTTGCCGGCGGGCGTGAAGATCTCACCGATTTACGATCGCACGGATCTGGTGGAAAACACGCTCCACACGGTGACCCATACGCTGCTGGAAGGCTTGGGCATCGTGTTGGTGGTGCTGTTCTTCTTCCTGGGGAGTGCGCGCGCGGCGTTGCTGACGGCGGTGACGATTCCGCTCTCGTTGCTGTTCGCTTTCGTTTGCATGCACTTCTCCGGCATTCCGGCGAACCTTCTGAGCCTCGGCGCGCTCGACTTCGGCATCATCGTGGACGCGACGCTGGTGATGGTGGAGCATGTGCTGCATACGCTGCATGAACGACAGCATCAGCCGGGCTTTGCCTCCGAAGGCGGCGTGCTGGCGGCGGTGCGGGATGCGGCGCTCGAAGTGGAGCGGCCGATCTTCTTCTCGTTGATGATCATCATCGCGGCGTATATCCCGCTGTTCACGCTCGAGCGCGTGGAGCGCAAGCTGTTCACGCCGATGGCGTTCACGGTGTCGTATGCGTTGTTGGGTTCGATGCTGCTGGCGCTGACGCTGATTCCGGTACTCGCGACCTATCTGTTCCGTCACGGGGCCAAGAGTTGGGAGAACCCGCTGCTGCCCTGGCTGGCGAAGCGTTATGAGGCGGTGCTGGAGCGGGCGGTGAAACGGCCGTGGATGGTGTTCGGCGTTTCGGGCGGCGTGGTGCTGGCCTCGTTTGCGCTCGCGGGCGCGCTGGGCATCGAGTTCCTGCCGAATCTGGATGAAGGCGTGATCTGGATTCGCGCGAATTTGCCGGCGGGTGTGTCGCTGGAGAAGTCATCGCAGATTGCGACTGACATCCGGGCGATCGTCGCAGAGTATCCGGAGCTGAAGCTAGTGTCTTCGCAGACGGGCCGCAACGACTCGGGGACGGACCCTTACGGGCCCAATCGCAATGAGTTCTTTCTGGCCCTGAATCCCTACGACACGTGGCCCGCCGGGATGAATAAGCAGAAGCTGATTGAGGAACTGAGCCGTAAGTTGAATGCGCGGATTCCGGGCGCGGCGTTCAGCTTCACACAGCCGATTGTGGATAACGTCACCGAGGCGGTGACCGGGTCCGCCGCGGACTTGGCGGTGATTTTGCGCGGGCCGGATTTGGCGGTGCTGCGAAGAACGGCGCAGAAGACGCTGGAGGTGATGAAGACGGTGCCGGGCGCGGCGGATACGGCGATCGAGCAGGAGTCCGACCAGGCGCAGCTGCGGATCCGCATTGACCGGCAGGCGGTGGCGCGGTACGGCATCAATGTGCGCGACGTGGAGGACGTGATCGAAATGGCCATCGGCGGACGGGCGGCCGGGACGATGTTCGAGGGCGAGCGCCGGTTCGACATCACGGTGCGCTACGTTCCGGAGGCACGCACGAACATCACGGCGATCGGCAACGTGCTAGTGCCGACGCGCGAAGGCGGGCGAGTGCCGCTGTCGCAACTGGCCGAGATCAAGGTAGTGAACGGCGCCAGCATCATCGCCCGCCGCGAGAATCAGCGGCAGATCACGGTGCGGACGAACATTCGCGGCCGTGACCAGGGCAGCTTCGTCGGCGATGCTCAGAAGCGCTTCAATCAAGCGATCCGCTTACCGGCGGGCTACGAAGTGACGTGGGGCGGGCAGTTCGAGAATCTGCAGCGCGCGCAGAAGCGGCTGACCGTGATCCTGCCGATCACGATTGCCATTATCTTCGTGCTGCTGTTCTTTATGTTCGGCTCGGCGAAGTACGCGGGCATGGTGCTGATGAACGTGCCGTTCTCGTTGGTGGGCGGGATTCTGTTCCTGTATCTGCGCGGAATTAATTTGAGCGTTTCCGCGGCGGTTGGGTTTATCAGTTTGTTCGGGGTGGCGGTGATGAGCGGCGTGCTGGTGATCGCGGAGATCAACCGGCTGCGGCGAGCGGAGCCGGAATTGCCGGTACTGCGGGCGATTGTGCAAGGTTCGCTGGCGCAGTTACGGCCGGTGTTGCTGATGGTGGTGGTGGCGCTGCTGGGCATGGTGCCGGCCGCGCGGGCGAGCGGCATCGGTTCGGACGTGCAGCGTCCGCTGGCGACGGTGGTGGTGGGCGGTTTGCTCTCCACGCTGTTGCTGACGCTGCTGGCGCTGCCGAGCATGTACGCGCTGACGGTGCGAGAGAAGGAGAAGGGCGCATGACCCTGCAGTTGACGGTCTATTTGAACGAGGCGGATCGCACCCCGGACGACGTCCCGCTGCACGAGCACATTGTGCGGCGCCTGCTGCATTCGCACATCGTCGGCGCCACCGTCCTGCGCGGGGTGATGGGGTTTGGCAAGCACGGGCAGGTGCATCGGACGCGGCTGTTCGGTGTTTCTGACGATCGGCCCATGGTCATTGTGGCGGTGGATGAAGCGGAGCGTATCCGGGCAGTGCTGCCGGAGTTGCGGACGCTGGTGACGGAGGGTCTGATGACGCTGCAAGAGGTGGAGATCGTCTAGCGATGATGCGCGGTCTCGGGTGCGCCACTCTCGGGTTGGTCGCCGCATTGGCGGCCTGGGCATTGCTGCCCGGGCGACCGGCCGGCGATTGGTTGACGACGGCGTTGCTGGGGGCGGCCGGCGGCTGGCTGGCGGCGGTGGCGGGCGAGAAGCTGCATCTCTACCGGCCGCAGGAGAAGGCTGGCTTCCTGATGTCGATTGTGGGGGCGGTGGCGCTGATGCTGGTTTACAGCCTGTTCTACGGCGAACCGTGATAGCTTTTGGCTGATGGACCCGAATTTGAACGATGTGCGCCGGCATGTGGCAGCGCTGCCGGATGAAGTGCTGTTGGAGGTGAATCGCGAGGATCTCACCGCGGGGGCTCGCGCGATTTACGAGGAAGAAGCGGCGCGCCGCGGGTTGAACTGGCCGGCGGAGGAGGCGGCGGTGGAGCCGGGTCCGCTGAAGCTGGGGGAGGGCGGACTGGTGTCGCTGGGGAAGTACGACACGGTGGAGGAGGCGCGCTTCGCCCGCGACCTGTTGCGCAACGAGCAGATCCCCGCCTGGTTGGCCGGAGAGTTGGCGCTGAAGAGACACGATGCGGATCCGATGGCGGCCCTCGAGCTGTTTACTCAAACGGACTTTCAGGAGCAGGCGGAAATGCTGTTGAACGCGGAGATTTCGGAAGAGGAACTCGCCCGGCAGGCAGAAGAGGCGGGCAACCCGGACGCGTAGCTCATGCGCATTCACATCGCCTCCGAGATCGAGAAGCTGATTGCCGCGAGGCGATGGGAAGACCTGAAGCGCCGCGTAGCCAGGTGGACGCCGCCGGAGACGGCCATCATCCTGCGTGGCCTGGACCTCGTCGACGCTTTGGCGCTGCTGCGCATTCTGCCTCCCCCGGTATCGGCCGCGGTGCTCTCGCGCATGGACCGCGAACGGCAGTTGATGACGGTTGCCGCGCTGCCGCGAGAAGAGTGGCGAGGCATGCTCGAGGCGATGGAGCCGGATGACCGAACGCGTTTTCTGGCGGCGGTACCGGACCAAGAGCGCCAGGCGGCGCTGCAGTTGCTGGCGGAGCGCGTGGCCGAAAGTGCGCGCGCACTGTTGGCCTATCCGAGCGATAGCGTGGGGCGGTTGATGACGCTCGAGTACGTGGCCGTACGAGCGTCCTGGACGGTGGACGAAGCCCTTGCCCAGGTCCGAGCCGCGGGGAAGGATGCGGCCGCGGTGGGGACGATCTACGTCACGGACGATCACGGACGCCTGGTCGACATGCTGGGCCTGGCGCAGTTTGTGCTCGCCCCGCCCGCGGCGCCGGTGGAGACCATCATGGACGGCATCTACGTCGCGCTCGCTCCGACCGAGGATCGCGAACTCGCTGTGAGTCTGATGAGGAAGTACGACGTGGCGGCGTTGCCCATCGTCGACGCGGAGGAGAGGATGCTCGGAGTGGTGACGGTGGACGATGCCTTGGGCGTCGCCGAAGAAGAAGCCACCGAGGACTTTCAGAAGCAGGCGGGCATGACGCCATTGGAGGAGCCGTATTTGGCCGCCGATGCCTGGACGCTGGTGCGAAAGCGGATTCCCTGGCTGGCGGCGTTGATCGCCGTCTACGTGGGCGCGTCGGGGATTGTCAGCTATTTCGAAGGCGCGCTGGCCGCGAACCTGCTGTTGGCGGCCTTCATTCCGATGTTGATGGGAACGGGCGGCAACGTCGGGGCTCAAGCCGGGACGCTCGCGGTGCGCGCGTTGGCCACGGGCCAAATGGACCGGGCGGGTTGGCGCCGGGTGCTGATGAAGGAGTTGGCGGTGGGCTTCGCCATCGCCTTCGTGCTGGGAGCGCTGACGGCGCTGATTGCCGGCTATCGCGCCGGGCAGGAAGTGGGGCTGGTGGTGACGCTGTCCATGGTGGCGATCGTCGTGGTGGCGAATTTGTTCGGAGCCATGCTGCCGATGGCGCTGGCGAGCGCCGGCGTGGACCCGGCGGTGGCGGCGAGCCCGATGATTACGTCGTTTACCGACTTGGCCAGTCTGACGATCTACCTGTCGTTGGCCCAGCAACTGCTGCACCTGTAAGCAGGTCTGTTAGACTGCGAGCTTCGTTGCAGGAGTCAATTGAGATGTCATCGTTCAAGCAGTTCTTTCTTTCCACGACGTTCCTTCTGGCCGG
The DNA here is from genome assembly GCA_044226365.1 of Bryobacteraceae bacterium. GTDB lineage: Bacteria > Acidobacteriota > Terriglobia > Bryobacterales > Bryobacteraceae > JALHNI01. The sequence goes on along the minus strand of JBGAHE010000004.1, from coordinate 97,231 downwards.
CGCTGCGTGGGCGTTGGCCGCACCGCCCGTCATCTTCGATACGGATATCGGCAATGACATTGACGATGCGTTGGCGCTGGCCATGATCCATGCGCTTGAAAGCCGCGGCGAATGCCGGTTGCTGGGCGTGACGCTGACGAACGGGGCGGCGTCGGCGGTGCCGTACGTGCGGATGCTGAATCGCTTTTATGGCCGCGAGTCGATTCCGTTGGGTGAGGCGAGCCGGAGTTGGCCGAAGGGGGCGAACGAGGCGTTTCTGGTGGCAGCGTTGAAGTCGGCTCCGGCGGCCTTGAAGAAGGCCGACGATGCGAAGGGCGAGCCGGCGGTGGCTTTGCTGCGGAGGCTACTGGCGGCGAGTCCGGAGAAGGTGCGGATCATTCAGGTGGGCTTCAGCACGAATCTGATGGCGCTGCTCGAATCGAAAGGAGATGGGATCTCGCCGCTCGATGGCGTGACGCTGATGCGGCAAAAGGTGGAGTTCATTTCGGTGATGGGCGGCAACTTTGCGGAGGACAAGCCGGAGTACAACATCCTGATCGATGCGGCGGCGGCCCGCGGTTTGCTGGAGCGGTCACCGGTGCCGATTGTCTTCAGCGGTTATGAGATCGGGCTGAATCTGAAGTATCCGGCGACGTCGATTGAGAAGCACTACGGATATGTGGGGTGGCATCCGGTGCCAGAGTCGTATCGGGCTTATAAGAAGATGCCGTACGACCGGGCGACGTGGGATCTGACGTCGGTGCTGTACGCGATCCGGCCGGATGAGGGCTACTTTGACTTATCCGAACCGGGGCAGGCTTCGGTTTCGCAGGCGAACCTGACGCCATTCACGATGAAGGCGGGCGGGCTGCATCGCTATCTGAAGACGAACGCCGAGCAGCGGGCGAGGGTGCTGGAGGCACTGATCAATTTGTCGAGCGAGCCGCCGCACGGGAGGTGACGGAAGAGCGGCCGGGTTCGGCGGGGAACCCGAGGGGGCGAGGCCATTGTTTTGAACGAGATCGCCGGGTTTGTTTGCCAAGTTTTATTTTTCTGCACGGCCCCCACCACGGACTCGCGTCGGTGGACGGCCACTCTTCCAGGGTAGCGGGTGGCACCAAATTTCACGCCGCGCCGGTGAGGTCAGGTAGTTCGAAAACAAGCAGTTAGTCGCGTTGGGGGATGCTGTGACCGGCGTTGGTGCGGGAGGATGGACGGGAGAGGACGCGGTGGAATGAAGCTGGTGACGGGGTTGTCGAACGGGCTCGCGATTACGATGTCGATGGTGTGTATGTCGTATCTGTATCAGCGATACTGGCGCGCGGGGAGCCGCCGGCGGCTGGTGGCGACGGTGGCGATCCTGGGGTTGACGGTGGCGATGTTTGGGGTGCAGTTGGCCTACCCGGAGAGTTTGGCGATGCTGCGCCGGGATTGGGGTGCGTTGAAGGACGGGGAATGGTGGCGAGCGGTGACGCCCTTGTTGGTGCAGCCGTACGGGTGGTGGCAGTTCTTTTTCAACCTGATGTTCCTGGTGGTTTTTCTGCCGATCGCCGAGCGGCTTTACGGGGCGTGGGTATGGGGGATGTTCTGGGTGCCGGGGTTGGTGGGACAGGCGGCGAACTACGCGTGGATGAGGGAGGGCGGGGGCTCGTCGACGGCGGCGTTCGGATTGATGGGGGCGCTGCTGGCGTACGTTCTGACACGGCGGGCTGAGGGTCCGAAGCAGTACCCATACTTGGCGCTGTTGGGTTTGGTGGGGGCGTTGGTGATGTGCGGGAATCGGGATGGTCACGGGGCGGGGATGTTGACGGGCGCGGTGCTGGGCGGGGCGTGGTCCGGGTGGCGGCGCGCTTAGGCGACTACGCGCGGAGTGACGACTGGGGAGCGATGCGGGTGGTGCGCCAGGCGGGTCCGGCGGCGGCCAGCACCGCGATGAAGCCGACCAGAGTCACGAGGCCAGCGAGCGTGGGGAGATCGAGGGGCTGGACTTGATAGAGGAGTCCGCGAAGGGTGCGGATGGCGGCCGCGGCACCGGCGAGGCCGAGCGCGGTGCCGGCTATGGCGAGGGAGGCACTTTCCCTCAGGACGATGCCGATGAGCGTGGGCGCGGTGGCACCGAGCGCCAGGCGGATGCCGAATTCGTGGGTGCGCTGGGCGGTGAGGTAGGCGAGGGTGCCATAGAGGCCGATGGTGGCCAGCAAAAGCGCGACGGCGGCGAAGGCGGCGAGGACGAGCAGGAAGAAGCGGACGTCGCCGAGGGAGTCCGCGACGTAGTCGTTCAAGGGCCGGATGTCGAAAAGGCCTCGGGTGCCGGGAACGGCGTTAACGGCGGCGGCGAGGGCGGAGTCGATTCCCGAGGCGGACAAGTGGGTGCGGATGACGAGCGTGGTTTCAACCGAAGGCATCATGAAGTGCGGGACCTGGTCGTCGCGCACGCGCGTGGCGCGTACGGGGGGAATGATGCCGATGACCTCGAGATCGCTGCGCCAGCCGGTGCGATAGACCACGAGGCGGCGACCGAGAGCGCCGTCCGGCCAGAGTTGCCGGGCCAGACGTTCGTCAATGATGACGACGGGCCGTTGATGAAGGACGTCGTCATGGGTGAAGTCGCGGCCGGCGAGCAGGGGAGTTCCCATGACGTGTAAGTAGCCCGGCATGGCACCTTGCTGGGTGGCCAGCAGCGGGGGAGATTGGGGTTGGTCGAGACGGCCAACGCGCCGCAATGCTTGATTGGGCGCGAGCGGCAGGGGATGAGCGGCGCTGACGGAGGCGACGCCGGACAGGCTTTGTACGCGGGTAAGAACGTCCAGCAGCCAGGCGTGTTGCAGCGCGGTTTGGGGACGCTCGCGCAGATTGAAGGGGACTTTGGCCGTGATTACGTGCTCGGGATCGAAACCGAGAGGCGTATGGAGCAGGTTCAGGAAGGACCGCAGCATCAGGCCGCCGCACGCGAGCGGCACGATCGACAGGGCTATTTCGGCGATGACAAGTGTGCGTTGCAAGCGACGGTTGCCGGCGCCGGCGGACTCGGCACGGCCGGTGTGGAGCGAAGCCGCGGCAGGACCGGAGGCGAGCCTCAGGGCTGGTAAGAGGCCGAAGAGGACGCTGGTGAGCAAGGCGAGAAACAGGGCGAAGGCGACGGAGACTGCGTCCAGTTGCACTCGCGACTGAAGGGGAAGATGCGAGTCCCCGAGTTTGGGAAGCGCAGCGAGCGCGAGGCGAGCCAGGACCAACCCCAGCGCGACGGATCCGCTGGCGAGTACGAGGCTTTCGGCCAAGAGTTGGCGAACAAGGCGGGCTTGCCCGGCGCCGAGCGCACGGCGGATTTCGAACTCACGTTGGCGGGCCGAGCCGCGGGCCAGCATGAGGTGGGCGGCGTTGACGCAGGCGATGAGGAGGACCAGGCCGACGGCGCCGGTGAGCAGGAGAAGCGCGGGGCGCGATTCCTGGGTGAGGTCATCTTGGAGGGGCAGCGCCTGGAAATGGATTCTGGCGCCGGGGCCGCGATCGGCGGGGGAAGCTTGCCAGCCGTTGGCTCCAAGGTAGAAGTCCGGATGCTCGCGTTGGAATTGGGCGGCAAGCGTCGTCAACTCGGTGTTGGCCTGCTGGAGAGTGACGCCCGGACGGAGGCGACCGACGATGGGCAGTCCGCGGTATTGGCGGGCGGAGGTGAGGGGGGCAGGCAGCCAGATATCGGGCTGTTCAGCGGCGCTGGTCGAAGGGGCCAGGTAGAGGCGGAACCCGGGCGGGAGGACCCCGACGACCTGGACTGCGAAGTCATTGAGACGGACGGACTGACCGATGACGGAGGGGCGGGCGCCGAAGCGGCGACGCCACAACTGGTCGCTGATCAGGATGGCGCGAGGATGGCCGGCAGACGAGTCGAGGGGAGAGTGGAGAAGCCTTCCCAAGGCGGGGCGGACGCCGAGCAAGGGGGCGAGATCATCGGAAGCGCTGATGGCGTCCACATGCTCTTTGAGGCCCTGGTACTCAAGATTCGCTTCGACAGAATCGAGTGTGGAGAGATGACTGAACGATTGGCTGCGTTGCCGCAGGTCAACGAGTTCTCCAGGGGTGGCGCCGACATTCACGCGTTGGCGCGCATCGACCTGGAGGGTGACGAGGCGCGGCGCGTCGGGATAGGGCAGGGGTCGCCAGAGGATGGCGTTGACCAGGGTGAGCATGGCGAGACTGGCGCCGAGGCCGAGCGACAGCGTGGCAACGATGAGGAGGCTGAAGCCGGGAGAGCGGCGTAGCGAGCGTACGGCGTAGAGCAGGTCCTGCCGAGTGGTTTCGAGGCTTTGGCCCAGCCAGGTGTCGCGGACTTGCTCTTTGAGTTGGTCGAGGCCACCGATGTCGAGGAGCGCCTGGCGGCGGGCAGCTTCGGCGGACAGGCCGCGGTGGCGGTAGCGATCGGTGAGTTCGTCGACGTAGGCGCGCAACTCTTCATCAAGGGACTGCTCCTGCTGAGGCCGGCGCAGCAGGTGGCGGAAGAGTGGGCGGAGCCGCATGTCAGGCGGACTCCAGGAGGGCGGTCATGGCTTGGACGATGCGACCCCAGGTCTTCTTCTCGGCCGTCAATTGTTTGCGGCCGGTACGGGTGAGTTGGTAGGCGCGGACACGGCGTCCGGTGGAGGATTCCTGCCATTCGCCGGCGATCCAGCCTTCCTGTTCGAGACGGTGGAGAGCAGGAAAGAGCGAGCCGGCTTTGACCTGGAAGGTGCCGCCCGTGATTTGGGCGATGCGATCGGCGATGGCGGAACCGTGCAGCGGGCTGAGCTCGAGCGTGCGGAGGATGAGGAGGTCAAGTGTGCCTTTGAGGAGTTCGATGGCGGGCGACATAACTTATAGAACCTCGATATCGAGATTCTATAACAGATACTCTTCTATTGAATCGCCTTCAGTCCCGCGGCCGGATGGCGGCGGGCCGCAGGGAGCGCGCACGCCAGGCCGGCACCATCAAAGGGGCGGCGCAGGCGGTCAACAAGAAGGCCATGGAGGGGAGCAGGAAGCGGGCATCGGCCGGAAGCCCGTTGATCATCAAAGCAGAGAGTTGGGGCGTAATCGCGATGGGCAGTCCGACGCCGACGGCCAGTCCCGCTGCTGTGGCCAGCGGTTACCAATGAAGGGCGCCCGGGGGCTTCGTGGGGAAACTCGAGACGAGCGAGGGACTCACTGATCATGTCCGTGCGCTCGTGCCGACCCGGCAAGCGTCCTCGTCGGGGCGTGCAAGGCATCGTCGAGCGCATTGACCATCGCCGCGACAATCGCGGCGTTAGAGTTCCAAGGCGCAAATGCAACGACTTCGCTGAGCGTCAAAGGAACCCCAGATCTGGTTCGCCTGCACTAGCGCGAGAGTGATGAGAGTGAAACGCAGTTTCACGATCCTGGCCTGCCGGCGGATGGGGGAGACGACGCGAATCAGTGGGGATGCAGATACTTCTCGAGCCAGGCGCGGGCGAGAGCCCAGCCGCGTTGGACGGTTTTTGTGGAGATGCCTAACAGGGCGGCGATCTCCTCGTCGGCGAGGCCACCGAAGAAGCGGAGTTCGACGATTTGGGCTTGGCGAGGGTCGACTTCGGCGAGGCGATTGAGGGAGTCGTGGAGGTGGAGGAGGTCAACGCCGCGCTCCTCTACCGCGGCGAGGGCGTCGGCGAACGGGACCTGGATGTAACCGGCGCCGCGTTTGAGGGCGGTGCGGCTGCGGGCAGCGTCGACGAGGATGCGGCGCATGATGACGGCGGCGACAGCGAAAAAATGAGCGCGGCTTTCCCAGCGGGTTTCGAGACCGGCCAAGCGCAAGTAGGCTTCGTGGACGACGGCGGTGGGTTGAAGCGTGGCGCTGGGATTGGAGGCGGAGATGGCGATGGCTTGTCGCCGTAAAGCCTCGTAAAGAAGAGGGAAAAGGCGTTCAGGCGCGTGTTCTTCGCCCTGTTGCCAAGCGTGCAGCAAGGCGGTGACGTCGGGAGGCGCGGGATCCATCATGTATGATCATACGAATCCCTTGGGCATGAGTCGGGCCACCTTCCAGAAGAGTGTATACGTGTGCGCTCGCCGGGTATTGGAATTACCGGTCGAGCAGCGCCGTGCAGCGGCAGAGAGTGAATGTGCGGGTGACGCGCGTCTGTTCGAGAGCGTGTGGGACTTGGTGCGACGAAACGAAGAGGGCGGATCGTTCCTGGATTTTTCGCCCGTTCGACCCGTCGACGCGGGGCAACCGGAGGGCCGCATGGGCCCGTATCGGGTGCTGCGGGAACTGGGGCGCGGCGGGATGGGGCAAGTGCTGCTCGCCGAACGCGATGACGGCCAGTTCACCAAGCGCGTGGCATTGAAGGTGATGCTCGGCTACGGCGGCGGCGAATTGCGTCAGCGGTTTCTGCGCGAGCGGCAAATCCTGGCCAATCTGGAGCATCCGGCAATTGCACGGCTGTTGGACGGCGGCGAGACGGCGCAGGGCGCGCCGTACCTGGTGATGGAATACGTGGAAGGCCGGCCGGTGCAGGAGTACTGTGAGGCTGAAAGCCTGACGGTGCGCGAGCGAATGAGGCTGTTCGCGCGGATCTGCGAGGCCGTGGAGTACGCGCATCGCCAGCAGGTGGTGCACCGCGATCTGAAGCCCTCGAATCTGTTGGTGACGCCGGAGGGGCAGCCCAAGCTGCTGGATTTTGGCATTGCCAAGCTGTTGGAGCAGGCCGATGAAGCGTGCACGTTGACGGGGGCGGGGATGTTGACTCCGGCTTATGCGAGTCCGGAACAACTGACGGGCGGCGAGGTGACGCCGAGGACGGATGTCTATTCGTTGGGCGTGGTGATGTACGAGGCGCTGACGGGCCGTTTGCCTTATGCCGTGCGGAACTTGCCGCTGGCGGAGGCGTTGCGGGTTCCCGTGGAGCAACCGGCGACGCCGGCGGGCAAGGTGAGGGCGGAGTTGCGCGGCGATGTGGAGCGGATTCTGGCACGGGCGCTCGAGAAGGAGCCGCCGCGACGTTATGCGTCGGCAACCGAGTTGCGCGAGGACCTGGAACGCTACCTGGCCGGGGAGTGGATCGCCGCCGGCCGTGGTTCCTGGATCGAGAGCATGCGGGGCATGCTGCGGCGATACGGGGTTCGGGCAGCGGTGGCCGTGCTGGCCGGGGCGACCCTGACGGCAGGCACCTGGATGGTGCGGGAACAGCAGGGCCGAGCGGAGCGCAGTGCGGGCGAAGTGCGGGAGATGGCGCGCCGGCTGTTGGTGAATGTAGAAAGCCTCGGGAATCTTTCGGGCTCGCTGGCGCTGCGCGGACAACTGGCCGCGGACGCTTCCCAGTATCTGGATCGGACCCGGAGTGCCGCCGAGTCGCCGGAGGTGGCACGCGAAGTCGCGGATGCTTATCGGGCGCTGGCGCATATTCAAGGTGCCGGATGGCAGAATCTGGGCGATTTGGCGGGAGCGATCCGCAGCTTGCACCGATCGATCGAGCTGCGCGAATCGACGCTAAGCCGGGACGATGACGCGGAGGTGCGGGCGAGTCTCGCGATCGATTTGGCGAAGCTGGGGATTGTCTACGGGCGCGCCGGCGATGAACGTCTGGAGCCCACGGTGGTGCGAGCGCTGGCGGTGTTCGAGTCGCTACCGCCCGAGTTGGCCCAGCATCCGGACGTGAGCGCGGGCCAAGCCGAGGCGCTCAACTCTCTCTCGTATGTTCATGCGACCCGCGGCGAGATGGGGCAGGCGATCGCCGTGGCGCGCCGCTACACGGAGTTTTGCGCGCGGGCGGAGCGGCCGGGAAACCTGGACTCGGCGATTCGCACGGCACATGCCCGGCAGCGATTGGCCGACTATCTGCAGGGCGAGGGCGCACTGAAGGAGGCAACGCAACTGGCGCTGGCGTCCACGGCCGGATTAGAAACTCTTACAGAGGCGGGGGCCACGCCGGAACTGCGACGCCGGGTGCGCTACGTGCGAGCTTGCGCCTCCATCGTGTTGGGCAAGGCGCGGCGCCTGGAACGGAACTGGGAGGGTTCGCTGACGGCTTTTGCGGACGCGGTGAATCTCTTCGAGGGGTTGTTGGCGGAGGATCCGGGGGAACATCGCACGTCCACCGAGTTGGTGGATGCGCTTCTCCATCGGGCGATGGTGTTGCGGGTGCTGGCGCGGAAGGATGCGGAACAGGCGGCGTTACGACGTCTCATTGAGGTGGGGGCGGCGCAGTTCGAGTCAGGGTCAGCACCGGATGCGGATCCGGTGCTGGTGGATTACTGGGAGCAGGCGCTCGAGGCACTGTCGCCGACGCTCGAGCGCGCGACGGTACAGCGTTTGGAGACTGTCCTGGCGCGCTCGCAGGTACGGCGAGGTCCGCGGTGGGCGGGGTGGCGGAAGGTGACCGAGAACGCGCTCACCCGCCGCCGCCAGCCGGACCAGGCGAAGCGCTAGCGCTGCCCGGGGTAGAGATCCTTGTAGCCGTTGGTGGTCATCACGTTGCCCGGACCTTTGTAGTTGCAGACGTACATCATGGTGCTGTAACCGTCGGAGGTGCACATGGCTTCCCCGCAGCCGACTTCGGTGGACTGTTGCGAGATGACCTGGGTGTAGTGCTGGCAGACCTGGTTGGGGTGGCACTTGCTAGTGGCGGGATTGAAGAAGGGCTTCTCGTCCATGAACGACTGGATGATCGCGGTGGGAGTCTTGTCGACGCCGGGCGACTTGGCCATCGAGGCGCCGATGTTCTCACCGTAGACCGACTTATCGATCTTGTAGCCATGCAGGTCATGGTCATAGACGCAGCCGGCGTTGGTGCCTTTGCTGGCCAACAGCGAGGCGTAGCTTTGGGCTTTGGTAGCGAGTTCGGTGGACCACTTGAGATCGGGGCTCTTAGCGGCGCGGCGATGGGTGTTGTGAGCGTCGAGCCAGCTTTGGGGCGTTTTGGGAATCGGGGTGAAGACGGCGGCGGCGGGCGGCGGGGTGGCCGCCGCGGGCGAGAGTTCGGCTTCCGGAATGCAGTATTCATTGGGGTTGCAAGCATCGGTTTTGGTGTCGGTATAGCGAAGCCGATAGGAGTTCTTACCGGCGACGGTGCTCTTTCCCATCACCATGCCGGGACGGCCTTTGTGGGTCACTCTGGTCCCATTATCAAAGGGCTGGGCGGCGAGTAATCCGGCGAGCATCGTGACAGCCGCGAGCGCGGCGGAGTTTATCTTTTTCAACTTCATAGCTAATTTCCTTTCTGAAACGCAAACAAAACTACTGAACGACGACTTCGAGCCGGGCGGGCGGCAGAGCGGCTTCGCGATTCTGCCGGTCGGTCCATTTCGGAGCGGGGATGGTGAGATCGAAGCGGCCGGGCTTGAGGCCACGACAATCGAGCGTGGCGACGACCCCGTCGCTGGGGCCGCTGGGAGCATTGGCTGGGCGCTCGAGGCGGAGGAACATCTCGTTGCGACCGTTGTCGGTCATCAGGTCCGGCGCCGCGCCGCCGGCGGTCATGAGGGGACCGGGCTTGACGGCGAGGCAGTTGAGGCCGGACCCATCGAGAGTGAGGGCGAGCAAGGCGACGCGGAGGTCCGGAACGTTCGAGGCGGCAATGTCGACGGTGAAGGGAGTGCCGGCGCGGACGGTGAGGGAGGCGGGGCGGAATTGAACCGAGGCGGGCCGGGTGGGGTCGATGACCGGCGGCAGGCCGGCCACCGGAATCGAGGTGATGGGCGGGGCGGAGGGGCGCTGAGCGGGCAAGGTGGAAGTGACGCTAACGACTTCGTTGGTGGGGCCGCTGACGCGGGCTTGCGGACGATCGTAGGTGATCCGGACGGTTTGATCGGTGCCGCTCGAGATGGGCGCGAGATTCACGTCGGAGACTTCGGGTTTGCGGACGACGTGGGGAATGAGGAGGTGGAGGAGTTGGTCTTCGGTTTCCTCGCGGCGGTCATCGCGGAAGAGGCGCCCGAGGCCCGGGACACGGACGAGGCCGGGGATGCCGGTGGAGTGGGTGAAGGAGAGGCGTTGGCTAACGATGTCCCAGAAGTTGACTTCGCCTTCTTTAACGCGGACATCGGCGGTGCGTTTGCGCTGCGTGATGATGGGCTGCAGCACGCCGCCGAGGTTGATGTAGTCGGCAACCGAGGAGTGATCCGATTCGATGTGCAGGGTGACTTCGTCGGGCTCATGGACGGTGGCGAGGACTTCGAGGCTGAGACCGACGTCGAGGAACTGGAACTGGGTGTTGACGAGCGCATTGACGCCGCCGGTGGCGCCGGGGCTGAAGCTGCCCGTGGCATAGGGGACGCGCCGGCCGATTTTGAGGGTGGACTTCTGGCCTTCGAGCGTGCGCAACTGGGCTTTGTCGAGGATCTTGGTGCCGCGGGTATCAAGAAGGGCGTTGAGGGCGACGTTGGGAAGGGTGATGCCGAAGTCGCCGAACTGGAGGCGCTTTAGCGCATTCAGCGGGATGCGCGCGCCGCTCCCGCTGCCGGCCAGATGCCCCTGGACGTCGGCGCGCGGCGTGGAGGTGATGTTGACGGTGTCGCCGGTGATGCCGAGATTGACGCCGAGGTCACGGATCCAGTCTTTGGTGACGGAGAGGATGAGGACGTCGATGATGAGTTCGGACTTCTGCTTGTCGAGATCGCCGAAGAGCTTCTCGGCGAGTTCCATGCGGTTGCGGTCCGCGCGCACGACGATGGCGTTGTGTTCGGGTTCGACGAGGAGTTTCTTGATGTCGGTGGTCTTCTGAACGGTGTTGGCGACGTTGGCGACGACGGCGGGATTGCCCTGAGTGTTGTTCATGTAGAAGACGCGGGTGACCTGCTCGTCGAAGGCAGCACGCTTGGCGGGGTCGTCGTTGGCGACGAGGATGCTGTCTTTACCGAGCGGACGCCAGAAGGACTTCGAGATGAGCGCCACGTAGTCGAAGCATTCGTCGATGGTGAGGCCGCGGAAGTCGAGGAGTTGGTTGTTGCCGAGGTGCTGGCCCTGATAGTCCGGATCGAAGACGACGCGCACGCCGGTGAGGCGGCCGAGGAGGGCGAAGACTTCGGAGGAGAGCTGTTCGTTGACCTGCAGTTTGGGCAGGGGCGCTTTGAGTTCGACTTCGAGATGCGGCGGGGCTTTGGCGGTGGAGAACTGCTGACTGGTTCGGCGGTCGGCGCGCACGACCGGACTGGTGAGCAGTTCGCTGGGAGAGCGTGAGGGGTCTGTTCTGAGGCGGGTGAGGGCATCGCGCAGGCGATTGGCTTCCTGCAGAGCGACGGAGGGGGCGGGATCAATCGCGGCGGCTTTCTCGAACTCGGAGAGGGCCTTTTCGAGCTGTCCGGCCTTCAGAAAGGCGTGGCCGTCGTTGACGTGGAATTGCGAGGCAAAGGCGCGGATACGGGAGACTTCGAGCTGATACTCGACGTCGCTAGGGTCGCTTTCGAGGGCCTGGCGGGCGATTTCGAGGGCCCGGTCCATGCCGGCGGTATTGCTTTTGGCCTCTTCGCGCCGGGCCTGTTCGATGAGCAGGTCGCCTTTGACGGTGCGCCCGTGAGCCGGGGGCCACAGTAGGAGGGCGAGCAGGGCGAGCTGTCCAGTATGCTTCCGATTCCTCATCCATCTCCCTTATTCGGAAACGGGGAGTGCTGACGGACATCCGGGAAGGATTTTTTTGAGGGGACGCGGAGGGGTAGTTAGAATGGCCGTGGGAGATTCGGCAATGTATCGCTGGCTCGTGTGCGTGTGGTGGGCTTTCTCGTTGGAAGCGGTGGAGATCCAGGCGGTGGCGATGGGAACGCCGTCGCTGTTCCGGCCGGTGGCCGCCAGTGATGCGCAAGGCAACGTCATCGTGGTGCGGCGCGAGATTTGTTCGCCCTGCGTGGCCTATACGGTGAGCGCGTATGACGCGACCGGGCGGCTCGCGTGGCGGAAGGGGGTGGGGGATTCGACGTGGCCGTGGGCGGTGACGTCAGCGGCTTTGGATGCGAAGGGGCGCATTCTCTTGGCGGGGGCGGCCAATGGGGCGGGCTTGCCGCTGGTGAAGCCGATTCGGAGCCGTTTTGAAGGGCGGAGCGAAGGATACGTCATGTGGCTGAGCCCGGGCGCGGAGCAGGTGGTGTTCGCTTCGTATGTGGGAGGCAATGGTCAAGACGGGGTGAGTTCGGCTGGCGTGGATGGCGAAGGTCGCGTGGTGGTGGCGCTAGCGACGAACTCGAGCGATCTCACCTTCATGTCAGGAGGACCGTCGGCGATTCCGCCCACACGCGTGAATGTCGCGGCAGTGTTTCGTCTGGATCCGGAGGCGGGAAGGGTGATTTACGCAGTGCCGGTCTTTGAACGAATCGAAGATCTGACGGTGGCCAAGGATGGTTCGGTGGGGTTGGTGGCGGCGGGCAGGGCGGTGTCGCTGACGCCTGAAGGAGTGCGCCGCAACATCCCGATCGCGTTGGGTGGCACGACGGTGGCGGTGAGCAACGTGGTGGCCGCGGGAGACGGTGGCTATTGGTTCGCAGGGATGGCGGCGGTGGGAACGGTGCCGGTGACGCCCAACGCCTGGCGGATACCCGAGGACGGATACAGCTACGTGCGCTGGGAAGGGAGCCAAAGCATCACGCCGCCGGGACCGGTGCGAGGGCTGAACGTGAGTTCGGTGTTGGTGGATCGGGCAAACGAGAACCGACTGTTTGCCGCGACGGATCAGGGTTTGGCCCGAAGCACCAACAATGGCTGGACATGGGAGATCGCGAATGCCCGGCCCGAGTTTCGCGCGATTCAACAGATGGCGTCGTCGGGAGACGAGGCAACGGGGCGAGGGCGCGTGTGGGTGCTGGGGGCAACGCCGAACGGAGAGGTTCTGATGGCCTCCGACGACCAAGGCGAGAACTGGAAGGCGCATCGTTTGCCGCCCACGGTCGCGGCGGTGCGTCTGATGGCGGCGGATCCAGGGGCGCTGGACGTGCTGTATCTGGCGGCGGGTGGCGTGCTCTACAAGACTCGAGATGGAGGGGAGACCTGGTCCACCTACCGTTTCGCGGGAGACATCGGGACGCTGACGGCGGAGGCCGGGCGATTGGTTTTGTCGGCAGTGAACAGGGGTGTCGGCGGTGGGTTGACGACGATCGACCTCTATTGGAGCGACGATGCGGGCGAGTCCTTTGGACGATCCGTGGGGCTGAGGGCGATGCCGCAGTCCGTTGGGTTTGACCCGAACTCGCCGGGCGTTTTGTCCTTTCTCGAAGACGGCGTATTGACTCGGACCAGTGCCACGACGTTCCCGGCGATGGAGCGGGTCGGGGAGCCGGGGGTGAGGCTGGCGGCGTTTGGCTGGCAAACGGGCCTGCCCGACGTTCTGTTTGGGGTGGGCGAGAACGGCGCGGGGCTGCGGAGCGTCGACGGGGGCTGGACGTGGACCCCGCTGGGGACGGCGGTGAGCCGGCTGCACCGGCAACTCGCGATGGGTGCCGGTGGCGTGGTGCATCTGGTGGGTCCGGCGGCGGTGGAAGGTTATTTGGGCAGGGTGAATGCGGCGGGCGAGGTGACGTATCTGAGCTACCTGGGAAACATGGAAGCCATGAACCTGGTGCTGACGCCGAGCCGGCGGTTGGTGGTGGTGGGACAAATCGGCCGAGGGAGTTCGTGGCGCGGAGAATGGCTGCGGAATGAAGCGCTGACTCCGCTGACGCCGCCGCCCGCGGGCGGCGGTCCGGACCTTCTGGCGCTGGCGGTGGACGAGACGGGCCGGTTGATTTATGCGGTGTCGATGGCCGGGTGGGGCGCCGACATCTTGTACTGGGCCGGGGCGGGCGCGGACTCGTCAGTGGCGCTGGTGACGTCGACGTTGTCACCGGATTTTCCGGGATTCGGACCGGCGGGGCTGGATGTGAGCGCGGGGGCAAAATTGGTTTTGGCGAGGATTCAGCCTTAGGCCGGAGAGGGGGCGCAGCGCCCGTTGACGGTTCAGAGCGCTGCGCAGTTGTGGAGCGGGTTCTAGCGCGGGATGCTTTTGACTTCGGCGCTCTTCACCGGCTCTTCGGAACCGGACTGCCACTCGCCAAAGGCGTTGACGTAGAAGTTCAGGATGCGGATGGAATTGTCTTCGGCGGCGATGCGGGTTTTATAGTGCGTGCGGACGGAGTAGGTGACTTTGGTGGGATAGACGATGGTTTCGAGCTGGCCATTGCCGGAGTCGCGCGAGGGGCTCCATTTGCGGGGCTCGCCGATCTGGACAGCGGCGACGTCGACAGTGACGGCGCCGTCGTAGCCTTTGTCGGCGGCTTTCTCGCCTTTGCTGCAGCGGACGAGCTTTTTGAGGAGTTCGGGGTCCGGCTTGGCGCCGTTTTTAACGGCGGGTTGGGTGACCGGGCACGGGAGAATAGGCCGGTCCTGCGCCGGCGAGGGGAGGGAGGCCAATAGCAGGCCAGTAACGAGGAACGACGACTGAAAAGTCAACACCTGGGGGCAGTGTAGCAGAATGCTTCGATGGGTCCGAGCTTAGGTTCTAGTGGTACTGGAAGAGCGTGGCCCTTGGGTTGCCGTCAGGATTTTCCGCCTGGCAGGAGGATCGATGCCGATGGTGCGGGGTGGCCGCGGAAGTGATCATGGATGAGGCGAACGCATTCCTCGTAGGAGCGGTTCGGCGGTGGCGGTGCGGGGGGCCGGGGAGACGGCAGGAGATCGTGGGGAACGTCGCGCCCGGTGTGCGCGAAGTGCGCCGCGGCGCCGCCGGGTTCGAGTTGGACCTCCCAGCTTGGCCAGGCGTCCTGCACGAAGGATAGATACTGCCCGGAGTGGTCAGCGTGGCGTGGGTGTTGGCCAACACGGATTGGAGCTTCTTCTATCTCGGGCCGATCGGCCTCGCGGCGACGATATTGGTGGGCTGGGGGGCGAGCCTGGGGATGGCGCGACCGAGCGAAGCGCAACTGCGTGGTTACGTACGGGGGAAGGAGGCGGGGGAACTGGTTGGCGGAAGGTCTCCCGGCGCAGCGACCCGAACCGCCGCTGATTGAGGGGCTCTGTTCGCCGCGGGCGGGGCAGAATTTGTCGGCGAGTCCGTGATGTGGGCGAATCGCAGTCACTAAGATGATGACTGTCGTTGTCGAGCGCAAGGCCCGACTTCGTCAGCCATTGGATTATCGGCACGTTCTTACGCAAGCGGGCGAAGTTCATCAAGGTAGCCGTGGAAGGCGCGGAAGCGCCATGGCCCTTTCGTCTGAGCCTGCGGAATGGGCGACGGGCCGTCCAGCACTTCATGGGATGGTTTCGGGTACAGTTCAGAATTGTGGAATTGGGCACACCGACAAGAACCTGATACGTATCCACACATGCCTGCTGAGATCGGGCGTTGGCTTTCGCCATCGCGCCATCGCTCGGGCTGAACAGGAGCTTGGACCAATATCTCGATGCTTGGACCGCCGATGACTCGACGACGGCGAAAGCGAGCCTTGCCCGATTCATTAGTGGCGAGCGACCAGCGCTGGAAGGGGCTGAATTGCCAAGCGCATTCTGGGAAGACTCAGCCATCCAATGGCAGCAAGTGCAGAAGTGGGTGGCGATACAAACGGGCAGTGGCAATTCGCGCTAGCGAGGTCGCCTGATCGAATCGACTATGTCATCGACAGTCAGACTAGTTTGCCATTCCTTACGCTCGCGCGTGTAGTCGCCACCACCGGACCGGATGAGGCGCAAGAACTGCGCCAACCGGTCCGCGCCTAGTTCGCGTTGCAGCATTGCAAGCGCGTGCCGATAGAATTCTTCGTCCGTCATTGTTCCCGCTCCGCAGCCTTTGCCAAGTACAACTCCACGCGATCTGTCGTCCAGGTTGCCACGCCACAACCGAAGAAGTCGGTGTCTTCCGTCCAAATCGGGCAGCCGAGCGCCAGGGCAGCGGCCAGAACCGGCCAGTCGTCCTCGTCGCGCTTGGCGATGCATTCACGGGCGACAGTTTCAAAGAGGCGTAGGTCTCCGCTTCAACGGTTTGAACCAACCCCATCAGCAGATCGAGCGTCTCCATCGCTGGAGCCGCCCCGATCTTCCGTGCTGCCAGGATTCCCGGCAGATGCTCGCGCGCCTCCTGGAATGCCACGTCGGGAGCCATGAATTCGACCTGCCCGGCGTACTTGCGTAACAAGCCCAACACCCCTCGCACCCAGCACCGCGCGAATGAGGATATTCGCGTCGAGGACCAACATCGCTAGCCCTTCCGCGTCCGCCGCTCGCTCCGTGCCTTCTTGAAGTCGGCGACGATTTCGTCTTCCGAGGTCCCTGCCGCCGCGATCAGTTGCTGCATTCGCTCACCGGCCACACGCAGGGCGTCCAGATCAGCCTGACTCGGCTTAGGCTGCGTGGGGACGTAGATTCCGATCGTCGACCCGTGACGCGTGATCGCCACAGGCGTCTTCGACTCCAGGTAGTCCGCCAGATTCTCCCGAAACTCACGAATTCCGACTTTGGTGGTTTGCATGGCCGCAACCTCAATTGCGTACACAATGGTAACACACGATTACTGAAAGGAACTCGACTCGGCAACCAGCAGCGCCTGCTTCAGGGCCTTCACGACCTTCGTTCTCTTGGGCGCTTCCAGCAAAAACATTGGCAGACGCTCAAACCAGCGTTGGGCCTCCCAGTGATCCATTCCTCCAACGGTAAGGCGGCTACTGGGGTGGACATTCCGCTCGTAGTAGTGAAGACAGTCCTCAACCTGTCGGCGGGAGATGAATTGAAAGGTGAACGAAGCCACGTTCACCAACAACACGCGCTTGGGAACGAGAGTAGCTGTCCCCGGCCTCATCGGTGGCTCTCCCCAGTACTCTATTGGCACTGAGTGATTGTCATGGGGCTCAATCCAGATTCTCGCCACAAAACCCATTCTTGCATCTCTTGTCCGAAGGCTCACGACAGCAAGGCAGCCTCTTTTCCCGGCGCAGCGCGGGGCGGTTGAACTCCGGTGAACTTTGCGGATTTTTGCGAATGTCCCTGCGCAGGTCCGCAGAGTTCCGCAAACATCCGCAGATTCCGCAAATCACGCCATCGACAACGGAAGGCGGTAGTGGAACATAAAGAAACGCATCCCAGTTCCGCCGCATCCTTCCTCTTGATCGTTGTCCCCGTGCGGCTTATGGCGACAAAACAGCACAATGTCGGGCTTTCCGACGACCTCGCCGCTGCCATTGAACGCGCGGTCGCCGAGCGCGGTTACGAATTCGCCAGCGCCTTCATGTGCCATGCGATCCAGAAGGAACTCCGTCACGATGCCAACGCCGTGGCCGACGTCGAAGAGCGCATTGCCGCGACGCTCAACCGCCAGGCCAAGGAACTGCGCTCCGTCCATACGGCGCTTCGTGGCGCGGCTTCCTCCGGGCCTTGATGGATGGGGCGGGTAGCGACGCAATGTCGTCGCCGCTGGGAATGACGATTCAGTTGGCAGTGATGGGCAAAATTCGAGGAGCGAAAGATGAAGAAGATGACGGCGCGAGTGAGCGCCAACGTAAAGGAGCCGGTTTCCCCGGCAACCGGGCATGGTGATGCCTATATCCCTTCGGGATGCATCCCGAACGTCCTAGAGGGCAAGATCCTCAGCATGCAGGATGGCTGCTATTCGTTCAGCGAGATACTCGACCTCGCCGCGCACCATCTCGTCTGGACGGGCGAGACTCAGGCCGTCGAGGCCCGCTTACGCGCTGGCTCCGTCACGGTGCGCGGCTTCCTTCGAGAGCGCTACGGCGTATTGGCCGGCGAGAGCGCGCGCGGAGACCGCAGCGACTAGAAGCGATTCCGACCCTGGATGGCGGATGCGCGCTGGCGCCTTCGGAAGGTCCGCGCCGAGGAGCGGCGGCTGTGGCTGCATCGATGCGTTCAGGCGATGAGGGGCGAGGTACCGCGCTTGGTGATGTGACGTAGACGAAGCGCGCTTAGTTGCTCGACGGTTGGACAGGAGTTGGGGTTGGAGGAACAAAGTTCCCGTTGATGATTTCCAGATTATGCGCTGTCATCTTTCCACTTCCGCCCGGCACCGTTTCGACATCTGTTTTCAACGTACGGCCATCTTGGAGTTCAATCTTCCATCGGATAACAAAATCGACGTGATGAGCAGCAGGTAGGTTAGGACCCTTCGTAAAAGTGACTTGCTTGATGGTTGTCAATTCACTCAACTTGTTGGTTTTGACGGTAATCGATCCATCTTGAATCACGCCACTATACGCGCCAAGAAATTCATACCACCGTTCATCGACGTCGCAAAGGTCCGTTGGCAAACTCTTCGTTTTGAAGAATGCTGCCAGCTGTTGTCGAAATGTGGCTAAATAAATGAACTCTTCAAATAGCTTGAACTCCTCAAGAACCGTCCACGTGCTTGTGGGAGTACAGTAGGCAACGGTATGCGAGACCCAGCGATCCACTCGCTTCAGGAAATCGAGCGTTGTACTCGGCTTCGTAAGATTGACGTGAAGCGCCCAATGACAGCACATCCAGAGCGCCCCGTATGTCTGACCAGGATCGTCTTTTTCCAGAAGCTTACGCACTTGGCACAGCAGGTAGACTACATTCGGCTCAGTAGACACTGGCGAACTGAGATGATTGATCAGCTTCCCGACGATATCTTGCGTCATTTGATTTAGAAGATATCACCAAAATCGAATTGAGGCAGCAACGCTAGCTATTGAAACCAAAGCGCGCCTTCTTCTCGATGTCGTTGCTGCCTAGGAGTAGGGGTGAGTAAAGGGGGCACTCGGAGTAGTGCCTCGATACGGCTAGACTCCACCGCCACCGCCAATCGCTGATCACGGCCCCCTCGGCTGCTAATCTACGCTGGGGCAACGTCAACATCAATCTCGTCCGCATACTCAAAAAGGTCTGAAGCAACGACGCCGAATCGATTCGAATGTGACTTCGGGACAGAAGTTCAAGAACTACGATGGTTTGCCAGGGGTGCCACACACAGCGGTCCCCTGTTCTTGTGTAGCGGGCCAAAGATCTGTTCCCGTCCACTGCCTTAGTAGCTGCTCGTCCAGTTCTTGGGTCATTGAAGTGGAAATGCCGACATCACCTAGCAACGACATACTCGCAAAATAGCGGGGACAGCGATGGACGGAGGCGTAAGGGCAGCGCGAAGATAGGTTTGAACCGCGCCGGGAAGATCGGAGGCTCAATATCCTGAGAAGGAGGAGCCATGAGCAGAGAGAAGAAGACGAGAATGAGTTTTTCGCCGGAAGTGCGGGAGCGGGCGATCCGGATGGTGCTCGAGCACGAGAAGGAGCACCCATCACGATGGGCAACGGTGAGTTCAGTAGCGGCGAAGATCGGATGCACGGCGCAGACGCTCAATGAGTGGGTGAAGGAGCAGGAAGTCGACCGCGGAGCCCGGGCCGGAATTCCGTCGGAGGTCGCGGAGAAGCTGAAAGCGCTCGAACGCGAGAACCGGGAACTGCGGCAGGCGAATGAGATCCTGCGCAAAGCATCGGCGTATTTTGCGATGGCGGAGCTCGACCGCCGTCCGAAGCCATGATCGCCTTCATTGACGATCACCGGAAAGAGTATGGGGTCGAGCCGATGTGCCGCGTGTTGCCCATCGCCCCATCGACTTACCACGCGCACGTCGCCCAGCGGCGCGATCCATCGTTACGCGCCAAACGCGCCCAACGAGATGAGACCTTGAGCATCGAAGTGAAGCGCGTCTTCATGGAGAACTTTGCGGTTTATGGCGTGCGTAAGGTGTGGCGGCAGTTATGGCGCGAGGGCTTCCGGGTGGCGCGATGCACGGTGGCGCGCATCATGCGTCACTTGGGGCTGGCGGGCGTGGTGCGCGGCAAGCCGGTCCGTACGACGATCAGCAACCCAGCGATCCCATGTCCGCTCGATCACGTGCAGCGGCAGTTCCACGCACCCGCACCGAATCAACTCTGGCTTTCCGATTTCACTTACGTCGCAACGTGGAGCGGCTTTGTCTACGTCGCCTTCGTCATTGATGCTTACGCCCGGCGAATCGTGGGCTGGCGCGTCAGCCGGAGCGCGCATGCCGGCTTCGTGCTGGACGCGCTGGAACAGGCTCTCCACGCGCGGAAGCCCGTGCGCCGTAGCAGGTTAGTGCACCATTCCGACCGTGGGTCTCAATACGTATCGATTAAGTACACCGAGCGTTTGGCGGCAGCGGGCATCGAGCCGTCAGTAGGAAGCGTCGGTGATTCTTATGACAACGCGCTGGCTGAGACGATCAACGGCCTGTATAAGGCCGAACTGATTCACCGACGCGGGCCTTGGCGTTCTTTCGAGGCCGTCGAGTTTGCGACTCTCGAATGGATCGACTGGTTTAATCATCGTCGGCTGATGGAGCCCATCGGCAACATTCCGCCGGCCGAAGCTGAGCAACGCTACTACGCTATCCTGGATGCCCAGGCCATCGCGGCGTAACTAAGATTATTTCGCCTCCGACTTTCCCGGTTCAGTTCACTTTTTCGCGAAAAAGAACCTGTATAAGACCTGTATGAAAGCGAAACGGGCGACTCAGCGCAATGCCGAATCGCCCGTAAACTACTGAAAAATCTGGAGCCACCCGCCAGGATCGAACTGGCGACCTGCTGATTACGAATCAGCCGCTCTACCAACTGAGCTAGGGTGGCTCGGACTCCCTAAGAATATCACAGAGACCAGGAGCGCTAGTAGTACGGTGGTACTGATTGCGGCGCCCCAAATGAGGGGTGGGGGGCGGAACTTCATGGTGAGGTGGTGCTTTCCGGCCGGGACCGGGAGGCCGCGGAAGGCGTAGTTGGTGGGGCGGGTGGGGACGGGGTGGCCGTCGAGGGTGGTCTGCCAGCCGGGGTAGTCGGTTTCGGAGGAAACCAGGTAGGAGGGGCCGGGTGCGCTGGTCTCGAGCTCGATGCGGTTGGAGGCGTAGTGTAGTACACGGACGTCACCGGCGGAGGTGACGGGGACGGGAGGACCTTCGACGACGGCGGTGTGGCGGAGACCGTCGGGTTCGGTGAGGAGACGGTCGAGGAGGAGGCGGCTGGCGGGGGTGTCGGGAGCCCAGCGGACATGGCCTACCAGGAAGAAGCGGGGTTGGGGGTTCTGGTGGCGGTAGACGCGGATGAAGTAGGTGCTGGGATCGCGTTGCCAGCCGGCGGCGGCGAGCTGGTCTTCGGGGAGGCCTTCGAGTTGGGCGGCGAGAAGGCCGGTGTTGAGGAAGGGGAGCCAGGGCGAGTCCGGGCGATTGACGACGAGGTTGCGCTCCCATTCGTTGCCGCGGGTGAATTGGCGACGGAGTTCGAGGACGCGGAGGGGGGCGAAGGGGTTGTCGCCGCCGGGCGTGGGGAAGGGGCGGGCGGGGGCGGACATGGAGAAATGGAAGAGGAGGTCGAGGTTGTCGATGCGGAGGGGGGGCTGGGTGCGGTCGAGTTGCTGATGGAGATGGGCGACGATCTCCTTGACGCCGTCGATGGTGGTTTCGCCGCCTTGCCAGGCCCAACTGGTGGTGTCGGTATTCATGGGGCGGCGGCTGCCGGCCCAGAGAAGTTCGAGGGCGAGGGCAAAGGCGGCGGCCCATTTCCAGCGGTGGCCGGGGAGCTTCTGCAGGAGGAGCGCGGCGGTGAGGAAGAGGGCGCCGCTGAAGACGCTGACAAAGAACTCGGCGTACCAGCCGCCGCGCAGGCTGCGGGGGAGCAACTCAAAGGCGGTGGCGAAGCCGGGGAGATGGGTGCCGAAGCAGAGCAGGAACAGGACCAGGGTCAGGACGGCGGCCATGCGGGTGCGGCGGCCAGGCCAGAAGAAAGCGAGGACGGTGAGGGCGAGGGGGAGCACGCCGTTGTAGAGGTAGAGGAACGTGAAGTTGAAGGGGACGGTGACTTTGGCGGGTTCAAAGACACCGAGGGCGTTGGGCCAGAAGATGGCCTTCCAGGCTTCAACGGGGAGACCGCCGCCGGTGTACCAGTTGGCGCGGAGCTTGGCGAAGGAGAGGTTGGCAAGCTCGGCGGCGGGGAGGAGTTGGATGGCCAGGAGTCCGGCGGTGGTGGCGAAGGCGGCGAGGAGGCGGGGGAGGATGAGACGGTCGGCGTCGCGGGTGAGCCAGAGTCCGCAGGCGAACAGGACGGTGGCGGTGAAGACGGCGTAGGTAACAGCGGTGAAGCCGCCGAGGAGGGCGCCGGAGAGCCCGAGGACGAGGAGGGCGAACCAGCGGGGATGCCAGCGGTGGCGGAGTTCGTAAATGCCGAGCCAGCAGAGGGGCAGCCAGGCGGTGACGCAGATGGCGCCGACGTGTTGGGCCTGGCTCGCGAAGAAGGCGGAGAGTTCAAAGCCGGTGCCGCCGAACAGGGCCACGGGGCGTGAGCAACCCAGGCGGCGGAGAAACCAGTACATGAGCAGGCCGGCGAGCATCATGTGGAGGCAATCGAACCATTGCAGGAGGTAGCCTTCGATGGGGCGCGAGGAGAGGTTGCGGGCGAGCCAGACGCCCCAGGCGGGGGGATAAAAGGTCTGGGCCTGGATGTCGGCGTAGCCGGGGTAGCCGCAGTAGATGAGCGGGTTCCAGAGAGGGAAGTTGCCGTGGCGGAGTTCGCGGGCCTGGAAGGTGAACAGGGGGGTGTGGAAGCCGAAGATGTCCCAGGGGATGTGGAACTCAGGGTTGACGAGAACGTGCGAGTAGAAGGCGAAGGGCTGAAGGATGAGGAGGAGGAGGCAGAGAAGTCGTGGCCGCATTAGTGGGAAGAGCTTCCGGGGAGGTATTGCTGAATGGGGGGGAAGAGCAGGTTCTGGATGGAGGGCTGGGCGAGGTTGGCGGGGGTGACGAGGGTGGCGCCGCTATCGAGGAAGGCAGCGGGCGTTTCACCGGCGAGTTTGCGGCAGATGGCGCGGGTGGACTCGTAGCCCATGAGGAACGGATTCTGGACGACGAGGGCATCGATCCAGCCGGCTTTGAGGTCGTTGATCAGGGCGTCTGAAGCGTCGAAGGCGACGAGTTTGACTTGCCTGGCGCCGCGGGTTTTGAGGGCCTGGACGGCGCCGGCGGTTGAGCTTTCGTTGTCGGCGAAGAGGCCGGCGAGTTTCGGGTAGGCGGTGAGGAGGTTCTCGGTGAGAGCGAGGGCCTTGGCACGATCGGCCATGGCGAACTTGAGGCCGACCATTTCGATGCGAGGGTAATGGTCGCGAATTTCCGAGATGAAGCCGAGTTCGCGCTCTTCGGTGGCGGCGGAGCCGGGCATGAAGCCGATGACGCCGACCTGGCCGGTTTCGCCGATGGTGGCCGCGAGGCGGCGCGCGGCCATGCGGCCGCCTTCTTCGTTGTTGGTGGCGACGTAGGTGAGGCGGCGGGTGGTGTCGATGGCGGAGTCAAAGATGGCGACGGGGATATTCTCGGCGGCGGCGCGTTCGACGATTCGGACGAGAGCGCGGCGATCGACGGGGGCGAGCGAGATGCCGGCGAGATGGCGATTGACCATCGACTCGACGATTTCGATCTGGCGGCTGGAATCGACTTCGAGGGAGGGGGCGTTCCATTCGATGCGGGCGCCGCATTCGGCGCCGGCTTTGATGGCGCCGGCGCGGACGGTTTGCCAGAAGAGGTGATTGGCGCCTTTGGGGACTACGCCGATGACGCGTTCCGGCTGGGCACGGCAGGCGGCGAGGGCGGCGAGGAGGGCGACCGGGATCAGGGTGCGAACCAGGGTTCGGCGCATGGAATCTCGATCGTATCGCGCTGGAGCGGGCGGGGGCCACAGCGCTCCGGCGAAGCAGCTTGAGCTAGACTGAGAGGTGCTTATGGCCATCAGCAAAGAGCTACTCGAGATTCTGGTTTGTCCGCTGTGCAAGACCACGGTGGAGATGAAACCGAACGGGAGCGGCTTGAAGTGTGTGCAATGCCACCGCGTGTACCCGATCCGCGATGACATTCCGGTGATGCTGGTGGAGGAAGCCAAGGTCGAGGACTAAGGATTCCACTTCCGCATGCTGGACGATCTCGCCGAAGGCGCGCGGGTCACCATTCTCCGTATCCGTTCTTTGGGCGATTGTGTTTTGACGACACCGGCGCTCGCGATTCTGCACGCGGCGCGGCCGGATTTACGGGTGCGCATGGTGGTGGAGGATCGGTTTGCGGCGGTTTTTACGGGGCATCCGGCGCTCGATGAGATTGTGCCGCCCGGGCTGGGCGCGGCGCGCGGAAGTGCGTTGTGTTTGAATTTCCATGGCGGATCACGCAGTTTATGGATGACGGCGGCGTCCGGTTCGCGGTGGCGAGCGGGCTTCCGGCATCAGGCCGGGGCGTGGTTGTATAACGTGCGCATACCACGGGCGCAGGAGATTCTCGGCGAAGAACGCACGGTGCACACAGCGGAACATTTAGCGTCGGCCATGTTTTATCTGGGATGTCCGCGCGGGGAGATTCCCCGGGCCCAGTTGCAGGCGGCGCGGTGGGCGGAAGCGCCCGCGAAGCGTTATGCGGTGATTCATCCGTTTGCGTCGGCGCTGGATAAGCAATGGCCGGCGGAACGGTTTGCAGCGGCGGCAAAGTTTGTGGCGGAGAAGCTCGAGATGGAGCCGGTGATCATTGGCGCGCCGCACGACGATTTTGCGGCGTTTGGGGAATGGCGGACGGTGGCGGGTCCGCTGGAGCAGACCAAGCAGGTGCTGGCGGGAGCCAGTCTGTTTCTGGGCAATGATTCCGGGCCGGCGCACATGGCGGCAGCGTTTGGCGTGCCGGTGGTGGTGCTTTACGGGACGTCCGATCCGGTGGTGTGGGCGCCGTGGCGAACGGCGAACGAGACGTTAGTGGGTTTGCAGGCGACGACCGTGGAACAGGTGACCGGAGCGTTGAGCCGACTGCGCGCGGGAGTCTCGGCATGAAGCGGTTGCTGCGCCTGGCGCAGCCGTACTGGCCGCGCCTGCTGATGTCGATTCTGCTGATGGCGGGTGTGGGCGCCATGCAAGGGTTCATGGCGCGTCTGATTGAGCCGGTGTTCGATCGCGTGTTGCGACCAGAGACGGCGGACCGGCCGGTGCTGCTGTTCGAGTGGCCGTTCGGCTGGGGAGCGGTGCATCTGAACGATCTGTTGCCTTCGACGGTGCAGAACGTGTGGACGATGGTGGCCGCAAGCATCCTAACAGTGTTTTTGCTGAAGGGGCTGTTTGACTACTTCGGGAACTACCTGATCAATTCCATTGGTCTCTCGGTGGTGACGGACTTACGACAGCGCGTGTTCGACCATGTGCTGCGGCAGGATGCGACGTTCTTTGCGGCGAACTCGACGGGACGGCTGATGTCGTCGATCATGAACGACATCGAGAAGATTCAGGTGGCGATGTCGCATCTGCTGGCGGATTGGCTGCGCCAGACGTTTACCGCGGTGTTCCTGTTGGCGGTGCTGATGCAGAAGGATTGGCGGCTGGCGGTGGCGAGCCTGACGCTGTTGCCGTTTGTGCTGATCCCGACGGCGCGCATCGGCAAGCGGCTGCGCGGGACGACCCGCAAGGCGCAGGACAACGCGGCGGATTTGAACGAGGTGCTGCAGGAGACCCTCTCCGGGCAGCAGGTGGTGAAGGCGTTTGGCGCCGAGCGGCTGGAGAGCGAACGCTTTGCCCGGACAGCGGCGCAGTTGAAGCGGGCGAACCTGAAGTACGTGCTGCAGCAGGCGCTGGCTTCGCCGATGATCGAGTTTTTTGCGGCGATTACGATTGTGGTGCTGTTGACGTATGCGCGCGATCAGATCAAGGCGCAGCAGATGACGGCGGGTGAGTTCTCCAGCTTCATGGTGGCGCTGCTGATGTTGTACGAGCCGGTGAAACGGCTGACGGGCATTCACCAGATCTTCCAGCAGGCGAGCGGCGCGTCGCAGAAGGTGTTTGAGTATCTGGACACGCCGGTGGCGCTGACGGACCGGCCCGGCGCGAAGAAGCTGGAAGGCTTCCGATCGTCGATCACCTTCAGCGAGGCGCACTTCCGTTATCCGAACGCGGAAACCGATGCGCTGAATGGCGTGGACCTTACGGTGAACGCCGGCGAGGTGTGCGCGCTGGTGGGGCCGAGCGGCGCGGGGAAGACGACGCTGGCGAGCCTGGTGCTGCGGTTCTACGACCTGGAGCGAGGAACGCTGGCGATTGACGGCGTGGATGTGCGGGAACTGCAGGTGGCGAGTCTGCGGAGTCAGATTGGTCTGGTGGCGCAGGAGACATTTCTGTTCAACGACACGATCCTGAACAACATTCGCTACGGACGGCCGGAGGCGACCGAGGAAGAAGTGCGCGAAGCGGCGCGGCACGCGCTGGCGGAAGAGTTCATTCTGGCGATGCCGCAGGGCTACGAGACGGTGGTGGGCGAGCGCGGTACGAAGCTGAGCGGCGGGCAGCGGCAGCGGCTTTCGATTGCGCGGGCGTTATTGAAGAATGCGCCAATTCTGGTGCTGGACGAGGCGACGTCGCATTTGGACACCGAGAGCGAGATGCTGGTGCAGAAGGCGTTGGCGAATCTGATCGCGGGGCGAACGGTGATTGTGATTGCGCACCGTCTTTCCACGATCCGGCGCGCCGATAAGATCGTGGTGCTTGATCGCGGCCGCGTGTCGGAGATCGGGACGCACGCGGAGTTGGTGGCGGGCGGCGGGATCTATCAGCGGCTGCATGAGCTGCAGTATCTGACGCCGGAGCAAGCGCTGATCGAGCAGCCTGAGGGTAACGCGTAGGCTCGCCGCGGCCATCGCAACTGCGGGCGAAACACTGAGCTACAGTAACTGAAACTGTCTCGAGAATAGGAAGTACGAAACGATTGCCTGCAAAAAGCATGACTGGTTATGCCCTGGTGCGGCGGACGCTGCCGGCGGGCGACCTGACGGTGACGCTGAAGAGCGTGAACCATCGGGGCTTGGATCTGCACTTTCATCTGCCGGCGCAACTGGATGCGTTTGAAGCACCGATCCGGGCGGCGATCAAGCAGCGGCTGCATCGCGGCCATATCGACATCCGAGTGCATTGGGCGCCGGCGGTGAGCGCGCACGCGGTGCGCATCAATGAGGATTTGCTGGCGGCCTATGCTGAGGCGTTTGGGCGGGCGGCGCAGCGGATCGGGGTGACGGCGACGCCGGATCTGAACGCGTTGTTGCGGATGCCGGGCATGGTGGAAGAAGGCAGCGCGGAGTTGGACGGCGACTTTGGCGACCAGTTGCAGGCCGTGGTGGGGACGGCGCTCGATGAGCTGGAATCGTTCCGTCTGCGTGAGGGCGGCGAACTGGTGACGCAGATTTTGCGGCACAACGTGGCGATCCGGGGGGCGGTGCACCAGATGGAGGACCTGCGAGGTCAGGTGCAGCCTTTGCTCGAGAACCGTCTGCGGCAGCGGCTGACGGAACTGCTCGATAGCGCGCTGGTGGACCAGACGCGGCTGATTCAGGAGGCTTCGCTGCTGGCCGAGCGCGGCAATATCGCCGAGGAACTGGCGCGGCTGCGAATTCATTCGCACCAGCTCGAAGACCTGCTGCAATCGGGGAGCGAAGTGGGCAAGCGGCTCGACTTTTTGCTGCAGGAGATGAATCGGGAGGCGAATACGATTCTTTCGAAGACCAGCGGTGTGGGCGATTTGGGCTTAAAACTGACGGACTTGGCGTTGAGCGCGAAGTCCGACATCGAGAAAATCCGTGAACAGAGCCTGAATCTGGAGTAGCCTGGAAAGAACTCATGGTCTTTGTGATATCTGCCCCATCGGGCAGTGGCAAAACCACTCTACTGGGTGGACTGCTGCGCGCGGAACAGAATCTGACGTTCTCGATCTCCTATACGACGCGCAAGCCACGGGGCAACGAAGTGGATGGCACAAACTACCACTTTGTGACGCGAGAAGATTTCGAGGCACGCATTCGACGGGAAGAATTTCTCGAATGGGCCGATGTGTTCGGAAACTACTACGGGACGCACCGGAGCGAGTTGGAGCGGGCGAGCCGCCTGGGGGCGAACCTGCTTCTCGACATCGACGTAAAAGGTGCGCGACAATTAAAGCAGCGCGTTCCGGAAGCGATTTCGATTTTTATTCTCCCTCCTTCGCGAGTGGAGCTGGAAAAGCGGCTGCGCGCGCGCGGCGAAGATTCTGAAGAAGTGATTCAGCGGCGGTTGCTGGAAGCGGCAGCCGAGATCGAGAATTACCGCCTGTACGACTACATTCTGGTGAATGATGATGTGGAACAATCCACGGCGAATCTGATCGCGATCATCAAAGCAGAGCGGGTTCGGCGGGTGCAGATGGAAAGCCGCATTGGTCCCGTGCTGGCGACGTTCGATTTAGCGTTGCCGGCCGGCAAAAGTTAGGAAGGTTATTGTGCCCAACATGGCTCTGCGTCCGAACGCCCACAACACTGTTCCCGATGATCCGGAATTGTCGACGTACCGGTTCATCATCATCTCCGCCAAGCGTGCCCGCCAGTTGCAGGCCGGAGCGCGCTCCTTCCTGCCGACTTCGACGAAGAAGCCGACCGTGTCGGCGACCGAAGAGGTGCGCCGGGGCCTGATTACGTGGAACGATCCGGGCCGCCACGCGGACGACGTGCCCGCCGACCTGATTTAAGCGTTTTCCCAGATCGTGAACCTGATCCTCGGAGTCGGTGGCGGTATCGCGGCTTATAAGGCGGCGGAACTGGCGCGCCTGCTCCAGGATCGTGGGTTTACAGTGAATGTGGTGATGACGGGGAGTGCGCGGGAGTTTGTCCAGCCACTGACGTTTGCGGCGCTGACGGGCCGCAAGGTGATCACCGAGCTGTTTGACCAATCGAGCCCCGAAGGCACGCTTTCGAGCTCCGTGGAGCACATTGGCGTCGCCCAGGAGAACGATGTGCTGCTGGTGGCGCCGGCGACTGCCGGAATTCTCGCGAAGTTCGCCCACGGGATGGCGGACGATTTTCTCAGTACGACCTACCTGGCTTTCACCGGCCGTGTTTTTCTGGCGCCGGCGATGAATACGAACATGTGGCAGCATCCGGCGACGGTGCGAAATCTGGAGATTTTGCGCGGGCGCGGACATACGGTGATTGACCCGGAGGCGGGCCGGCTGGCGTGCGGAACGATCGGGCCGGGGCGCCTGGCAGAGCCGCGCTTTATTGCGGACGAAGTCGCGCGGCTGATGCGACCGGTGCAGGATCTGGCTGGCGAAACGGTGCTGCTGACGGCGGGACCGACGCGCGAGGCGATTGATCCGGTGCGCTACATCTCGAATCGTTCGAGCGGCAAGATGGGCTACGCGCTAGCGGAAGCGGCGCGGGAGCGCGGAGCGCGCGTGGTGCTGGTGAGTGGGCCGGTGCGATTGACGCCGCCGGCAGGTGTGGAAGTGGTGCGAGTGACGACGGCGGCGGAGATGCGCGAGGCGGTGATGGCGCATTTGGAAGCGGCGACGATCGTGGTGAAGTCAGCGGCGGTGGCCGACTATCGAGTGGCGCAGGCGGCGGAGCAGAAGTTGAAGAAGACGGGCGCGACGGTGACCCTGACGCTCGAGCCGAATCCGGATATTCTGGCCGAGGTGGGCCGGAAGAAGGGTGCGCGCCTGGTGGTGGGGTTTGCGGCCGAGACCGAGAATCTGCTCGAGTATGCGCGAAAGAAGCTGGACACCAAAGGCGCGGACATGATCGTGGCGAACCTGGTGAACTCGACGGCGACGGGCTTCGATACGGATCAGAACGACGTGACGCTGGTGACCCGGGCCGGCGATGTGCCATTGGGCCAGGCATCGAAGCGCGAACTCGCCGGCCGGATTTGGGATCACATTGTGAGGTTGCGCGCGTGAGCGATCTGAAGGCGGTACTCGAGTTCTACCGGGACTTGGGGGTGAAGGAGCTCTACCGCGCGACGGCGGGGTCGGTTGCTGCGCCTGTGGCGGTGGCTGCGCCCGTGGTGGTGGCTCCGCCCGTCCCCGCGCCGGCGCTGGTGGCGCCCGAGCCCATCGTGGTGGCCCCGCCGCCACCCTCTCTCGAAATTTCTGACATGCCTAAGCGGACTCCTCCTGTTGCGCCTCAATTGTTCACCTCCTTGCCATCGCTCGAGCCCGAGAACGATAGCTTCGAGCAGATACGCGCCGATATTGGCGATTGCCGACGCTGCCGGTTGTGCGAAGGGCGGAACAAGATTGTGTTTGGCTCCGGCAATCCGCAGGCGAAGCTCGTCTTTGTGGGCGAGGCGCCGGGGGCGGACGAAGATATTCAAGGACTGCCGTTTGTGGGCCGCGCCGGTCAGTTGTTGACGCAGATGATCAACAACACGGCGGCGAAGGAAGGCATTGCGATTACGCGCGATGACGTTTACATCGCGAACGTCGCAAAGTGCCGTCCGCCGGAGAACCGGGCGCCGATGCCGGATGAGATGGAAGTTTGCGGCCAGTTTCTTTCGCGACAATTGGCGGTGCTGAAGCCGAAGGCGATTTGCGCGTTGGGCGGGACGTCGGCGAAGGCGTTGTTGGGCACCAAAGAGGGCGTGACGAAGATGCGCGGCAACTGGTACAAGTGGCGCGACTATCCGGTGATGGTGACCTATCATCCGTCGTTCCTTTTGCGAGCGTACAACGTGGAGGCCAAGCGCGAGGCGTGGCTGGACCTGAAGAAGGTGCTGCATTTCGTCTATGACTAAGGGCTGCTTCATTACGTTTGAAGGCCCGGACGGCAGCGGCAAATCGACTCAGTTGGCACGCCTGGCAGAGCATCTGCGCGCCGAAGGCCGCGAGGTAGTGGAGACGGCCGAACCGGGGGGCACGCCCATTGGGCGGGAGATTCGGGCGATCGTGCTGAGCACGCGTCATCGGGAGTTGTGTCCGGCGTCGGAACTGCTGCTGTACTTTGCGAGCCGGGCGCAGAATGTGGAGCAGGTGATTCGGCCGGCGCTTGAGCGGGGGGCAATTGTCCTCTCCGACCGCTTTACGGATTCCACGCTGGTGTATCAGGGCGTGGGGCGCGGTTTGGGGCCTGAAGTGGTGCGGCAGTTGCACACCATTGCCTGCGGAACGCTGCAGCCGGATTTGACGGTGCTGGTGGACATTGCGCCGGAGTTGACGTGGGAGCGAACGACGCGGCGGGCGGAGCAGGATCGGCTGGATGCCGAGTCGCTCGACTTTCATGGGCGGGTGCGAGACGGCTATCTGCGTTTGGCGAAGGCGGAGCCCGAGCGGGTGAAACTGGTGGACGGCGCCCCGGACATCGAGACGGTGGCGGCGGCGGTGTGGCCGCTGGTGCAGCGGGTGTTGGCATGAACTGGAGTTTTTTCGGTAATGCGCAGGTGATTGCTTCGCTCGAGCGGATGATCGAGGGTGATTCGCTGGCGCAGACGTTGCTGTTGCATGGACCTTCGGGCATTGGGAAGGCGACCTTGGCCAGGCGGCTGGCGACCCGTTTGTTGGACGATACGACGCGGATCGAGCAGGACGATTTGAGCCTGGAGACGAACCGGCAACTGATAGCCGACCGCGAGAAATGGACGGCGGAGAAGCGCAACGAGGATCCGCTGTTGTTTGCGTCGCATCCGGACTTTGTGACGTTTGCGCCCGACGGGCCGCTACGGCAGATCTCGATTCCGCAGATGCGGTTGCTGAAGGAGCGGGCGCAGTATCAGGCGTTGAAGGGCCGGCGGCGCGTGTTTCTGATCGATGGGATTGACCGGGCGAACGAGCAGGCGGCAAACAGCTTGCTGAAGACATTGGAAGAGCCGCCGGCGCACATGATCTTTGTGCTGACGACGGAGAATGCGTACGACCTGTTGCCGACGATCCGTTCGCGGTCGCTGCAGATGGCGATGCATCCGCTGACGCCGGCGGAGATGCAGCAGTTCCTCGCGAGCCGTCCGAACGTGGATCATCTGGAGCGGCGCTTAGCTTTGGCGGCGGGCCGCCCGGGAGCGGCGCTGGCGATCGATCTCGAGGCTTATGACAAACGCCGGACGGCGATGCTGGCGTTGTTGAAGGTGGCGTCGAAGCAGGCGCCGTTTGCCTCGTGGCTCAAGCACTCCGAGTCGATTTCTGCGAGCAAGAGCGAGAAGCTGGACTTCTATCTGCAAGTGCTCTACGCGCTATTGGAGGACGTGCTGGTGTTGCGGCACGGCGGGAGTGAAGTGCGCAATGCGGATCTGCGCGGCGAGTTGCAGACGCTGGCGAATACCGTGAGTTTCCGGTGGATCGATCTGGCGGTGAGGGAAGTCGACCAGATGGCGGAGTATCTGCGGCGCAATATCCAGAAGGGGATTGCGCTGGACGCGCTGGCGGTGCGCCTGCAGGCCGTTTAGCGTGCGGAGCGCGAGGAGTTTTCGGGCCGGCCGGTCCAGGTGCCGCCGTTGCGGCGGAGGGCGGTGCGGAAGTCGAAGGTGGTGACGGCGGAGAGTTCGCGTCCGACGAACGAAACGGTGTGCAACTCGGTAGCGCCGCCGACGGGGTCAGTGACAGTGAAGGAGATGCCTTGGTCGGTGAGACGGCAGGTAGCCAGGCGCCGGGCGTTGGACCAGGAGCCGTTGTCAGCATTCAAGCGCCAGACGCCGGCGCAGTGGTCGCCATCGGGCTTCAGCTCGAGTTCAAAAGTCGCTGGGGAGCCATAGAAAAAGACGCGTCCACGCCAGCGGCCGGAGAGTTCGTCGGAGCGGGGACGGCGGCCGGGCGGCAAGGTGCTGCCGGGCCAGGGCGGATAGACGCCGCTGTCGCTGATGGCGTCGTCGGCGGCACGCTGCAGGGTGCTGGCGACGTCGGGCTTTAAGGCGATCAGATCGATTTCGCGGCCCTCTTCACGTTGACCGCGGACGTTCAAGGGATTGCCGCGAAGGTTGCCCGGGAGGCCGGCGCAGGGCTTGTTGAAGAGCGTCCGCATGATGACGCAGGCGCTCAGGTAGGAGCCATAGGCGCTGGGGTGGGTGCCATCGGGGTCAAAGAGTTCGAGGCTCGGTTGCTGTTCGCGAATGGCGGCCCAGGCGCGCCCGGCGGGGGCGACGACGGCATTCAAATCGCGAGCCGCGAGGGAGTAGGCGTGGTCGAGGTGGGGTTGAAACTCGGGGTGCTTTTTGCGGGCCCAGGTGGAGAAGAGGACAACGCGGGCATTCGCGGCTTTGGCGCGCTGGGCGAGCAGTCGGGCACCTTGGAGGAAATAGCCGGGGTCGTTGACGTTCAACTCGCCGTTCCAAGTGGAAAGGCCGAGCGTGCTGTGCTCCTGCAGAACGACATAGTCCCACTTCTCGGCGAGCATGCCGCGTAATTCGGGATGAAGTTCGAGTTCGAGGAGGGAAGCGCCGCCACGGGTGAAGGCGCGGACTTCGACCTCTTGCCCGGCGGCCTGCGCGAGTTCTTCCACCATGCGCGGCATGCTGTGGTAGTAGGTGTAGCTATTACCGATGAACAGCACCCGAGCCGGTGCCGCAGCGAGCAGGCCGACCGAGAAACAGAGGACTAAAAGACGGATCACCCTGAAGGTATTGTACGTCAGTTACTTACGATCGAGCGCCTTGCGCATCGGGTGTTCAACCTTCTGAAAGCCAGCGGGAATTTCGAGCTTCGCCGCATCGACGGCGGCGTTGGAGAAGTTCGAGCTTTCCGACTGGGTCTCCATCATGACATTGTCGCCGGCGGAAGACGTGGAGCCGGAAGGGGCAGCTTCCTTCTGCTCCTGTTGTTCCTGCTGCTGCTTCTTTTTGCGGAAGCCTCCCATGATGCCGCTGGCGGCCATACCGGTGAGACCGCCACCGAGGCGAGGACGATCGTTGCTGTCGACGCTGCCGCCCCCGTTGCTCGATTGTTGCGACGGGCTGCCCATCAGGGCACCCATGGCGGTGACGCCCTTGATGCGGGTGATCGTCATGACCGGGGTGCCTTCGAGCTTGGCCATCTCGTCGGCCAGCCGCTTCATCGCTTCGCCGGAGCCACGCTGCTGGGTGAGCAGGGGGTTCATGCCGGGCGTAAAGCCGATCTTCTGGCCCATGCGCATGTAAAAGGCCTGCACCTGGTCGTAGCCGGGGACCTTCGCCGTCATCCACATGTCGTTTTCGATGTCGGAGATGCCGGCCACCGGGCCGCCGGGCTGGCTCTGCGCGGTCATGGCGAGGGTCATGATGTATTCGCGCGTATCGAGGCCGCTGATGGTGCGGGTTTGGCCGGTGCGCTTGATGTTGACCTGGAAGTCCATCTGGGGAGCAGGTTGGCCAGAATTCTTCTGCTTGGCCATGGCCTCCTCCATGCGGACGGCCATCTTCTGCATGGCTTCACGCATTTCAGCAAAGGTAATGGTGGCGTAGGTCTTCTTTTCCATGTTCACTTCGGTCATGGTTTCGTTGCCGAGGTCGATGATGGAGATCGAGTCGGGGAAGACGTGGGCGAGCCGGTCGCCTTTGAGGTAGACGTAGCTGGTGCGCGGTTCCATCGACTTACCACCGCCGGGTACGAAGCGCATCATTTTGGTGAGGCTACCGCCGGTGATCTTGGTGGTTTCCTGATAGCTGAAGTCGGCCTGCAGCGGCGCAAGGGCAAAGGTGAAGGCGGCAAGCGCCAGGGATTTCGATTTCATAAAAGAACTCCTCCTGGAGATCGGCGGAAAGGGAGAGTGGAGATAGACTCCAGAGACGAAGATCAGGCGTGAGAAGCGACGTCTCACTATCCCTAAACGAAATTCTAGGGCAATTTTCACGCCGTGGAAGTTAAAAGGTAAACAGGGATGTGATAGGGATAGGGGATGTTTCGCTATCGGACGTGGTTATTCGGGATGCTGGGCGGGGTGGCGCTGTGGGCGCAGAACGCCGGAATTCAGGGAACCGTGACGGATGGGTCCGGGGCGGCGGTGGTGAATGCGACCGTCGTGGTGACGCAGACCGACACCGGAGTGGTGACTCGGTATACGACGAACGCCCAGGGGTTCTACGTGGCTCCGTCGCTGAACGTGGGCCGGTACGAAGCTGAGGCGCAGGCGCCGGGGTTCGCTTCGCAAAACGTGAAGGGTTTGCAACTGGAAGTGGGGCAAACGGCTCGCATCGACTTTACGCTTAAGCCGGGCACGGTGGTGGAGACGGTGAGCGTCTCAGCGTCCGCCGTGTTGCTCAATACGGAAACGACGGAAGTGGGGCAGGTGATCGACTCGAAGCGGATTCTGGAGATGCCGCTGAACGGGCGGAACTATCTGCAACTGGCGCAATTCACGGCCGGGGTGCTGCCGGGCGGCAACTCGAGCGCCGGAAGCCGGGCGCGCGATGAGGGCGCATTCGCCGCGGTGGGCATGCAGATTGCGCAGAACAACGTGCTGCTGGATGGGAACGACAACAGCTCGCGGACGTCGGGCGGTCCGCTGGGGTATGAGGCGCAGGCCGTGAAACCACCCGTTGATGCGGTGAACGAGTTCAAGGTGGTGACCAACAACATGAGCGCCGAGTATGGCTATCGGGCCGGCGCGAAGATTCTGGTGAACACTAAGAGCGGGACGAATTCCTTCCATGGGTCGGGGTACGAGTTCTTGCGTAACGAGTCACTGGACGCGACGAACTTCTTCGCCAATCGCAGCGGGAGCCGGAAGCCGGTTTATCAGCAGAATCAGTTTGGGGCGACGGCTGGCGGCCGGATTATCAAGAACCGGACGTTCTTCTTTGGCAGTTATCAAGGGACGCGGATTCGGCGGGGTCAGAGCTTTTTGGCGTCGGTGGCAAGCCGCGACATCATCGAGCGGCTGGACTTTTCGAATCAACCGGCGATCCGCCGCAATATCTACGATCCGCTGACTCTAACCGGGACGGGGGCGACGGCGACCCGTTTGCCGTTTGCGGGTAACCGGATACCGGAGTCGCGAGTGGATCCGGTGGCGCGGCAAGTGCTGAATCTCTCGCCGGCCTCGAACATTCCCGGTCTGGACAATTCGCCAAACAACTTCTTCTTCTCGCCCAAGGATTCCGACAACGCCGACCAGTACGACTTCCGCGTGGATCACAACTTTACGACGAATCACCGCTTCTTTGTGCGTTACTCGCGGCGCAATCAGTTCCGGACGGAGAACGGTTCGTTGCCGGTGCCGGCAACCGGCGGGGGCGGGCAGACCGTGGATCTGCAAGGGCACAATCTGGCGGCGAATCTCTCAAGCACGTTGGGCGCGACTTTGTTTAACGAATTGCGGTTTGGGTACTCGAAGTTTGATACGAAGTTCGATATTCCGTTTACTGAGAACCTGAACAAGAAGTTCGGCATTAAGAATGCGCCGGGCGATAGCATGAACGACGGCCAGGACTACGGCTTTAGCCTGTTCAGTCCGGCCGGTTTCCAGGAGATTGGTCCTCGCGCTTTCTGGCCGAACGTCAACAATCTGGATAACCGGATGGTGTCCGATTCGATGTTGTGGCAGCGCGGCAAGCACACGATCAAGTTTGGCGGCGAGTACCGAAAGCTGCTGATCTTCCGCAATGCGGCTCGTTATCGCCGCGGGCAGTTCTCTTTTAGCGGCCAATACACGGCGCAACAGCCGAACAACGGCACCAGCCGCGGTAACTCAGGCAATGGGCTGGCCGATATGCTGCTCGGGTGGGTATCCGGCGGCAACTATGGGAACAATCAGGGCGAAGAGATTATGGCGCCTTACTACGGCGCCTTTGTGCAGGACGATTGGAAAGTGAACTCCCGGCTGACGGTGAATCTGGGTTTGCGGTGGGAGATGTTCCCGAAAGGCACGTTTCCGGGAGCGACCAATCAATCGGTCGGGCGGTATCTGCCCGGACAGGACACGATTGTCTATCCCACCAGCGACTCGGATTGCGGCTGTAAGAACGATCGCAATAACTTTGCGCCGCGGGTGGGGCTTGCCTATCAGTTGACGCCCAAAACAGTGATCCGCAGCGGCGCCGGCATCTTCTATGGCGAGCCGAATAGCCTTTCGACGGAAGGAGCGAACTTCCGCGCGGGTCCGCCGCGGTCGCAGGACATTGCGATTCAGCAAAACTTTGAGCAGACGACCGTCTTTGTGCAGCAAGGGTTTCCGGCGTTCAGCAATGCGGCGCTGCAGCGCGGCGCCTCGGTCTTTGTGTTTCCGGACTTCCGACCGACGTTGTACGCGTCGCAGTGGTTCTTCGACATTCAACGGACGCTGCCACTCGACACGCTCGTGACGATTGGGTATCAGGGCACCAAGGGCACGAATTTGCACACGGTGCGAAATATCAATCAGCCGATGACGCCCTCGGCGACGGTCGCCGCCAATCAACGGCTGATCCTGCCGCAATTCAGTGCGGTGAACTATCACGAGAACTCGCTGAATTCGATCTATCACGCGCTGACGGTGAAGGCGGAAAAACGGTTTTCGAAGGGCTTCACGTTTCTGACATCGTTCACGTGGTCAAAGAATATCGACTACGGCAATGAAGATCTGCTGGACGGTTCGCCGGGTGCGGTAACGCCTTACGATCTGCGCCGCGAGCGGGCGCTCTCCACGCTGAACCGGAAGTTCGGCTATGCGTTGTCGGCGGTGTATGAAGTGCCCACGGGGCGGATGACGGGTCCGGCGAAGTGGGTGCTGGGCGGATGGCAGATCGGCGGGATTATCTCTCTGCTGACCGGGTTGCCGATCAGCAATACGATTAACGTGAATAACCAGAATCTGGGCGGCGCGGTGCGCGGCGATTGGGTGCGGAACCCGAACCTGCCTTCGGGCGAGCGGACGATCGATCGGTGGTTCGATACGACGTTTGTGGTGCCGAGTGCGCCGGGCGTGGTCTCGAATGCGGGACGGAATCTGATCATTGGGCCGGGCCGGCAGAACGTGGATCTGATGGTGTCCCGCCTGTTCCGGATGCCGTGGGAAGGCCATGCGCTGCAGTTCCGTTTCGAAAGTTTCAACTTCCTGAACCATGCGAACTTCGGAGCGCCGGCGGCTGGCGTGGGGACGCCGACGGTGGGCCGCATCACGACGGCAGAGGATCCGCGCCGGATTCAGTTCGGTTTGAAGTACAGCTTCTAGCGCGCCGCGCTTAAGGCGAGTTCGACGGCGCGGGGGCGGGGAAGCCGCACGTCGAACTCGGCTTCCAGGCGATCGAAGAAGTCCGGGGCACCGAGCGGCAGGCCGAGGCGGGTGGCTTGACGGATCGCGTTGACCTCGGCGAGGGGCTGGGGTTGGGCGATAAGAAGTCGCCATTGCTGGGCGGTGTAGCGGAGCGTGAATTCGTCCTGGTTGAGGAAGGCGGGGGCGGGGACGAGTCCGCTATGGGCGGCGGCAGAGGACCAGGGGTAGCGGGTGGCGTCGAGAGTGAGGGCGGCACGGACAGGGTTGCGCTCGACGTAGCGGAGCGCGGCGCGGAGATGAGCTTCATCCATGACGGTGGAGTCATAGCGGCCTTGCCAGAAGCGGCCAGTGGTTTCGGTGAGAGCGTGGAGGCGTTGCGCGTGGTGGCCGTTCAGGCCGCGCATGAAGTCGGAGATGGCGTGGGGATACTTGCCGAGGGCGATCAGGTGGACGTGGTTCGGCATGAGGCAATAGCCGAGGATCTCGACCCGGCGTTCGGCGGCGTGGTGGGCGAGGAGCTCGAGGTAGCGTCGACGGTCCTGGTCGTGGCGAAAGATTTCCCGGCGGTAGTTGCCGCGTTGCGTGAGGTGAAGCCAGTAACCGGGAGGGGCGAAGCGGGGTCGGCGAGCCATTCACTAATTAGTGGTTTGAGCGGCCGGAAACTCTCCTGAATTTGCGCATCGCTGATGCGGGGTCGGGTGGCGCGGATGAGGGGGGAAGTGGGGGGAAGAGGGGACAGAGGGGTAACGTCCCCAGGGGCATAGAATCAGGAGGATGCGACGAAGGACATTTTGCGGGGCGATGGTGGCGGGTGGTGCGGCGGCGAAAGGTCTGCCGCCGATGCGGGCGCTCACGCGCGGGCCAAAGTATCACTGGTTTGGCTACTATGACAAACTGCAGTTCGATCCGACTTCGCGGTACTGCCTGGGGATGGAAGTGGACTTCGAGCACCGGTCGCCGCGAGCGGAGGACGAGATCCGGTTGGGCGTGATCGACACGCGGGATGGCGACCGCTGGCGCGAGCTTGGGCGCACGCGCGCCTGGAACTGGCAGCAGGGTTGCATGCTGCAGTGGATCCCCGGCTCGAAGAGCGAGGTGATCTGGAACGACCGCCGTGAGGGGCAGTACGTCAGCGTGATTCATGATGTGCACTCCGGCCGAGAGCGCGTTGTGCCGCACCCGATCTATACGCTGTCGCACGACGGGAAATGGGCGATTTCGACCGATTTCCGGCGGCTGAACCATACGCGCCCCGGGTATGGATACGCCGGCGTGCCGGATCCGAACGCGGATGTCGCCGCGCCGAAAGATGCGGGCATTTGGCGGGTGGACCTGCAGACGGGAGAGGGCAAGCTGTTGCTCTCGGTGGCGGACGCACTGGATGTGCCACAGCCATCCGGCGACTGGAGCTATTCGCCCTGGAACCAGAGCAAGCACTGGTTCAATCACTTGCTGATTTCGCCGGATGACCGGCGATTCATCTTCCTGCATCGCTGGCGAGGGCCGCGCGAGAAACAGAGTTTTGCCACGCGCCTGTTCACGATGGGCGTGGACGGGAAAGAGCCGTACGTGCTCGATCCCTACGGGCAAACGTCGCACTTCATCTGGCGCGATCCGAAGCACGTGGCGGCGTGGGCGTGGCATCCATCGTTGGGCAAGCAGCGGTTTTATCTTTACGAGGATCGTAGTGCGCGGGTGGAGCCGATCGGGCCGGAGGTGATGACGGTGAATGGCCACAACACGTATCTGAAGGGCAACCGATGGATCTTGAACGACACCTACCCGGATGCGCAACGACTGCAGCACGTGTATGTCTACAACGTCCGCAGCGGCGAGCGGCGGCCGTTGGCGGATCTGCCTTCACCGAAGGAGTACGCGGGCGAATGGCGCTGCGATACGCATCCACGGTCGTCGCCGGACGGCAAGAAGGTTTGCGTGGACTCGGCGCACGCGGGCGGCAGGCAGTTGTATCTGATCGACCTGGATGGCTATTTGTAAGCGGCGATGCCAGTGACACGTTCGCCGATGACCAGCGTATGAATGTGGTCGGTGCCCTCGTAGGTCTTGACCGTTTCGAGGTTGCAGAGGTGGCGCATAATCGGGTATTCGTCCATGATGCCGTTGCCGCCGAGGAGATCACGCGAAAGGCGGGCGCACTCCAGCGCGATCGCGACGTTGTTTCGCTTGAGCATGGAGATGTGGGCGGGTTCAAGCTTGCCCTGATCCTTGAGGCGGCCGCACTGCAAGGCCAATAGTTGGCCTTTGGTAATCTCGGTGATCATCCAGGCGAGTTTCTCCTGAACGAGCTGGTGGCCGGCAATGGGGCGGTCGTCGAACTGCTTGCGGAGGATGGTGTATTGCCGGGCGGTTTCGTAGCAATCCATGGCGGCGCCGAGCACCCCCCAGCCGATGCCATGGCGGGCTTGGGTGAGGCAGCCGAGCGGTCCTTTGAGTCCTTTGGCGCCGGGCAGCATGGAGTCCGCGGGGATGCGGCAGTCGGAGAAGGCGAGGCTCGAGGTGACCGAGGCGCGCATGGAGAGCTTGCCATGAATGTCGGAGGTGCTGTAGCCGGGCGTGCCGGCTTCCACCAAAAAGCCGCGAATGCCTTCGTCGGTGCGAGCCCACACCACGGCGACATCGGCGACGCCACCGTTGGTGATCCAGGTCTTTTCACCGTTCAACACCCAATGGGAGCCGTCCTTCGCGGCCTTGGTGGTCATGCCGGCGGGGTTCGAACCGAAGCCAGGTTCGGTGAGCCCGAAGCAGCCGATGGCCTGGCCGGACTGCAGACGGGGGAGCCAATGCTGCTTCTGTTCTTCACTGCCGTAGGCGTGGATGGGGTACATGACGAGTGCACCCTGGACCGACACAAAGCTGCGGAGGCCGGAATCACAGCGTTCGATCTCCTGCATAATTAGTCCGTACTCGACGTTGGACATGCCGGCACAGCCGTAACCTTCGAGGTTCGCGCCGAAGAAGCCGAGTTCGGCCATCTGGGGGATGAGCTCTTTGGGAAAACGCCCCTCACGGTAGCAATCGCGGATGAGGGGGATGGCGCGCTCTTCAATGAACTGGCGCGTGGTTTGCCGGACGAGTAGTTCCTGCTCGTTGAAGAGCGAATCAATCTGGAGGTAGTCGACGCCGCCGAATCGAGCCATGTGGCTAGTGTAACGGCAACCGGAGTTAGTAGAAGAGGTACTTACGCCACTGGTCGTCACCTTTGCCGAGGAGGCGCATCAGGTGGCGGCTGGTGTGGAGCGAGAAGGGGCGCGGCGCGCGCTGGAGCTTGAAGCCAGCCTCCTCGGGAGTGCGATTGCCCTTGCGGTTGTTGCAAGGATGGCAGCAGGCGACCAGGTTTTCCCAAGTGGTTTCGCCGGAGCGGGAACGCGGGATGACGTGATCGAGCGTGAGTTCGCTGGAGGGCGTGACGCGCTGGCAATACTGGCACGTGTAGCGATCCCGCATGAGGATGTTCTTGCGCGAGAGGGCGCGGGACTGGTGCGGGATGCGGCGGTATTCGAGTAGGCGAATGACGCTCGGCAGGTTGAGCGACGAGCGATTCGAGTTGACCTGATAGAGGGCGTGCTCCTCGGCTGCGGCGACACCCTTGATGAGGAGGACCAGCGCACGGCGCGCGGCACAGATGTTGATTGGCTCGTAGCTGGCGTTGAGGACGAGGACGGGGCGGTGGAGGCGATCCGGGTCCCTGAAGCGGTCGTGTTTCATGGTCTGCGCGATCGACTTCATATGCCTGTTTTCACCTCGTCCGGTTCGCGATCAGGAGGCCGTGGCGGCTCTTCCCCGATCGCGGGTTATGGGCTCAATCCAAGCCCGCCTGTCGACGCGGGCGATGGTGATGACCGCGACATGCGCGGCGCCCGCTTTCTTGAGCGCGGCGGCACAAGCCCCCGCGGTAGAGCCGGTGGTGAGCACGTCATCCACCAGCAAAATTCTGCGGCCTCGCAAGAGGTGAGGCCGCCGGACAGCAAAGACTCCTTGAACGTTGCGCCTCCGTTCGGCGCGGGTCATACGCGCCTGGGACTCGGTGAGCTTACGCCGATAGGCGGGGTCGGCAAAGACGATCCCGGTGCGGCGAGCCAGAGCGCGAGCCAAGGTTTCGGCGTGGTTGCGACCGCGGGAGAGGCGGCGCCACCAGTGCATCGGCACGGGGACGATCAGATCGAAATGCTGATCGCGGGGCAGGGCGTCGGAGAGGCGGTCCACGAGGGTTTTCTCCAGGCTGTAGACGCCGTGGTACTTGAACAGATGGATCAGTTTGCGCAGGGCGCCGTCGTACTCGGCGCTGCTATAAGCGGCGTCGAACCCGCGGGCCCCCAGTCGGCAGAGCGAGCAGCAACCCTTCTCATCGAGGGGCGCGCGGCTTAAGAAGGGGGTGCGGCATTGGACGCAGAAGATTTCAGCTTCGAACGGGTGACTTTCCGCGAGACACGTCTCGCAGACGGGGATGCGAGTGAGCGTAGGAAGGGGGCGTTGGCAGACGCGGCAATCGTCAGGATAAAGTAAGTTGCCAAGGCGTCCGAAAAAAGACCGCAAGGGGCCGGACACCACAGACGGTAACCGGTATTGGACGATTCCTAGATGGAAAGTCCACCTCCTAGTGAAATTATACAGGAAATGGCCGCCGGGGTTACGGGCGTCCGGTTTGGGAGAATAGTCGTCAGCGCATGTCCTCAAAGATCAATATTGGGATCGACCTCGGTACCACCAACTCGGCTTTGGCCTATGCCGATCCTCGGGAGTCCGACGACTTTCCGATCATTCACACGCTGGAGATTCCTCAACAAGTGGCGGCCGGGCGAGTGGAGAGCCGTCGCACGTTGCCGTCGTTTCTTTACGCCGACGATGACATTCTGATCGGGACGTACGCCCGCGAGCAGGGAGCGTTGGTTCCCACCAAGTCGATCTACGCGGCCAAGAGCTGGTTATCGAATTCGCAGGTCGACCGCACGGCCAAGATTTTGCCGTGGGATGCGCAGGACGCCGGACGGCTGATGTCGCCGGTGGAGGCCTCGTCACGTTATCTGAAGTACCTGCGCGAGACGTGGGACCGGCAACATCCGACGACTCCGCTGGCCGAACAACCGATCGTGCTGACGGTGCCGGCGAGCTTCGATGAAGAAGCGCGCGAGTTGACGGTGATGGCCGCCAAAGAGGCGGGGCTCGAGAATCTGACGCTGATTGAAGAGCCGGCCGCGGCCTTCTATTCGTGGATCGCCAATCACCTTTCGCAAAGCCAGAAGCAATTGCGCGACGGCATGCACGTGCTGGTGTGCGACGTGGGCGGCGGCACTTCGGACTTCACGCTGATTCGCGTCAATCGCGAAGGCGATCGCGTGGATTTTACCCGTACGGCGGTGGGCAAGCATCTGCTGCTGGGCGGCGATAATCTTGACCTCACGCTGGCTTGGCTGGTGGAAAGCAAGCTGAACACGCAGCTCTCGCTGCGGCAGCGGAGCGGACTGCGTCGCGCGTGCGGGGCGGCGAAGGAACGGCTGCTGAGCGAGGTGGGGCTCGAGAAGGTGGATGTGACGGTGCTCGGCGGCGGTTCGTCGCTCATCGGCGGGACACTGAAGGCCGAGATCACGCGGGAAGAAGCGCTGGAGTTGGCGCTGGACGGCTTTCTTCCTTTCTGCGACCTCTCGGATCGGCCGTCTGACGACAAGCGCAGCCTGTTCCGCGAGGCTGGTTTGCCGTACGAGAGCGACCCGGCGATTACCAAGCATCTGGCGGCGTTTCTCGCGCAGGCGGGCGATGTGCGGCCGGACGCGATTCTGTTCAACGGTGGTTTCTTCATTCCCGATTTGCTGCGCAATCGCGTGGCGGATGTGCTGGAGCAGTGGTATGGCAGCAAGCCCTTGCTGCTGGAGAATCATGACCTGGACCTGGCGGTGGCGATTGGCGCCGCGTATTACGCGAACGTGCGGGCGACGGGGCAGGGAGTGCTGGTCCGGGGCGGCTTGCCGCGCAGCTATTACATCGGGCTCGATCAAAGCCGGGCGGTGACTTTGATGCCGCGCGGGGCGGAAGAGGGCAATACGCTCACGATCGATCCGCCGGGCGAGGGCTTGCGCCTGATCGCTAACCGGCCGGTGAGTTTTCGCCTCTATAGTTCGCTGATACGGGTGGACGATCTGCCGGGGCAGGTGGTGGCGATTGAGCCCGAGTTCCATCAGCATGCGCCGCTTGACGCCGTGATCCGGTTCGGCAAGCCGACCGAAGAACGGCTGGTGCCCATTCAACTGACGGCGAATCTCACGGCGATCGGCACGCTGGAGCTGTTTGCCGATTCGAAGGTGAGCGAGCATCGCTGGAAGCTCGAGTTCCAATTGCGGCGCGCGGGCGTGCAATCAGCCACGGCGGCGCGCGCGGCGACGGTGATCAGCGACGAAGCGGTGAGCAAGGCCGAAACGTTGATCGGCGAGTGTTTCGCGCAGGCCTTTCCGCCGGAGGAATTGCCCGGCAAGTTGGAGCAGGCGATTGGGTTGGGGCGCGGATCCTGGCCTTTGGCGACGCTGCGGCGGTTGGCTGACAAATTCCTGGCGGTGAGCGATCAGCGGAATCTGTCGGCGGCACATGAGTTCCGGTGGCTGAGTCTAGCGGGCTTCTGTCTGCGGCCCGGCTTCGGCGCCCCGGGCGACGACTTGCGGATCGAGCAGGCGCGGCGCATGTACGCCTCGGGCCTGGCTTTTCCGAGCCAGGTGCAGAACGAAATCGAATGGTGGATCTTCTG
Source organism: Bryobacteraceae bacterium (assembly GCA_044226365.1). Taxonomy (GTDB): domain Bacteria; phylum Acidobacteriota; class Terriglobia; order Bryobacterales; family Bryobacteraceae; genus JALHNI01. Next base: position 52,635 of record JBGAHE010000004.1, on the reverse strand, counting down.
GGGGCGGGTGGCCGGTGGCCTGAATCGCAATCAGCAGGCGGATGCGTATCAGCGGATTTCGTCGCTGCTGTTGCCGCGCGGCAATGTGCGGCCGCCCCGGGTGAATACGTCGTTGCGCCGCGAGATGTGGCGGACGGCGTCGTCGCTGGAGTTGCTGCCGGTGGGTACCAAGACGGAACTGGGCGAGGCGCTCCTGAAAACGGTGAAGGCCAAGCAGCATACGCCATCCGATCTTTGGTGCCTGGCCCGTTTGGGTGCCCGGCAGTTGTTCCACGGGCCCAACAATCTGGTGCTGCCGGCATCGACGGTGGAGCGGTGGGTATCGACGCTGTCGGGCGTGGATGGCACGGCGGAAGCGCTGGCGCAGATCGCGCAGACGACGGGAGATCCGGTGCGCGACGTGTCGGCTTCGACGCGCGAAATGGCGCGCCAGGCGATCGCGAAGCACAAGGACGCCGAGGCGCTATTGGCATTGCTTGAAGGCGGGTCCGGACGTGATCTCGCTTCGCTCGGGCGTGTGTACGGCGAGGACCTGCCTTCGGGCCTGGTTTTCCATGACTGAGCTGTCGCTGGTGGCCGCGTTGGCGAAGCGCCTACCGCGGATCGGTGACGATTGCGCGGTGGTGCCGCATGGCGGCGAAGACCTGTTGTTCACGACGGATTTATTGGTGGAAGATGTTCACTTTCGGCGGGCGCAACGGTCCGCCGCGGATGTGGGCTATCGGGCTTTGGCGCGGTCGCTTTCGGACATTGCGGCGATGGGCGGCGAGGCGAAGTGGGCCACGGTAGCGCTGGCGCTGCCGGAATGGGCTACGGAGCGTTGGGTGGCAGGCTTCTATCGCGGAATGCTGAGCTTGGCAGCGCGACATAAGACCGAGGTGATTGGCGGCGACTTCTCCAGGGCGCCATCGCTGGTGGCGGATGTGATGGTGTGCGGCAGTGCGCCGAAGGGCGAGTCCTTGCGGCGCAACGGGGCGCGGCCGGGCGAGGCGATCTACGTATCGGGTGTGCTGGGGCGCGGCAAATGGCGTTTCGTGCCGCGGCTGTCGCTGGGCAGACAACTGCGTGCTCTGGGGGCGACGTCCTGCATGGACCTGAGCGACGGGCTTTCGCTAGATCTGCATCGGCTGACGACGGCGTCGCGCGTGTCGGCGGAGCTCGACACGATTCCGGTGGCGCGGGGGGCGACCATCGAGCAGGCGTTCCACGCTGGCGAAGATTACGAACTGCTGTTTACGCTGCCAGCGGAGGTGAAGGCGCCGCGCCAGACCACGCGGATTGGCTGGATTCGGCAGGGGCGCGTGGGGCGGGTCACCTACAATGGGAGTCTGGTGAACCCAAACGGTCATGACCACTTCCGCTCCCAATCCCGTCCTTGAACTGCTTGATGCGTTTCGCCGCTCCAAGGCGATGTTTGCGGCCGAGGCGCTGGGCGTCTTCGAGTCCCTCCGAGAGGGGCGCACGGCGGCAGAGGTCGCGGCGGAGTTAACTCTGGAGGCTGGGGCGACCGAGCGACTGCTGGACGCGCTGGTGGCGATGAATCTGCTGCTTTCGGAAGACGGACAATATCGGAATGCGCCCGTGGCGGATGAGTATCTGGTGCGATCGAGTCCGCGGGCGATGAACGGCTACGTCCGTTACTCGAACGACATTCTGTTTCGGCTGTGGGCGAATCTGGAAGATGCGGTGCGTGAAGGTACCCATCGCTGGCCGCAGACGTTTGGGCTCGATGGGCCGCTCTTCAGCAGTTTCTTCAAGACGGATGATTCCATGCGAACCTTCCTGAAAGGCATGCATGGCTTCGGGACGATGAGCTCGCCGCGCGTGATGGAGGCGTTTGACTTATCGCATCACGAAGTCTTCTGCGATCTAGGTGGGGCGACGGGGCACTTAGTGGCAGCCGCGTGTGATCGCTATCCGAAGTTACAGGGAATTCTGTTTGAGTTGCCGCAGGTGATTCCGTTTGCCATGGAGTATCCTCATCCGCGAGTTAAGCTGCATGCCGGAGACTTCTTCCAGGACTCGTTACCGGCAGCTGATATTTACTCATTGGGCCGGATTCTGCATGATTGGAATGAGGCGAAGATCGAGCGGTTGTTGAGTAAGATTTACGCGGCTCTGCCGAAAGGGGGCGCGTTATTGTTGGCGGAGAAGTTGCTACATGACGATAAGCAGGGCCCGCTTCCGGCGAACTTACAGTCACTGAATATGCTGATCTGCACTGAGGGGCGCGAGCGTTCTTTGCCGGAGTATCGCGAATTGCTGATGGCGGCAGGCTTCTCGAGCGTCGAAGGGCGGCGGACCGGTTCGCCCGTGGATGTCGTGCTAGCGGTGAAGTAAGTCTAGAAGAAGCGTTCCTGGCGTCGCAGGTTGCCGATGGAGCCGATGTTGGCGATGACAAATGCAAACCGGTATTGGTTGTATTGGACGGGGCCGTACTCCATGCGGCGGAATTGGAAGGAGAGGCCGCAGCAATCGGAGTTATAGGTCACCTGGGAGTTACTGAATTGCAGTTGGCGTAAGCGGTAATCGTAGATGGCGTTGAAGCCGGCGTTCCATCCGCGGCGATTCTCCCGGCCGATGCCGATGAGGCCCGTGAACTGGTTGGCGGGCGGGGAGAGCGGATTGTTGCGCACCTGGGTGTGCCCGGCCGAGAGGAACACCTCGCTGATGCGGCCGTTCGCGGAGAAGGTGGAGTTGATGATGTGGCCGCGCCGGGGGTCATAGTCCGACCGCCACTCGATGCCCAGGCTGGCCAGCGGGTTCATCCGCAGCGAGGACACGATGGGCGAGTAGTTGCGCGGACCGTCGATGAAGGAGAACGACGTGAGGCCGGTCTGGCTTTCGAGCACGTTCCGGCGTCCGTCGACGACCGCGCCGCCGAAGGTGGGGTCGAAGTAACGACGTTGCCAGACAGTCCAGGCGAGGAACTCGCGCACGGTTCCGTTCTTGTCTTTGACGAAAAAGCGGTTGGCTAGGGAGATTTCGGCTTCGCGGGTGTTGTTGAGGAGTTCGATCTCGTCGAAGCGGATGATGCGGTTGAAGTCCGCCACGCCGGAGACGGCGCGGAAGGAAGCACGCGGTTCGATGACGTGCTTCATCTTGACGCCCGCCCATTTGGGAGCGCGGAAGGTGCGTTCGAGCGCGGGCAGGACAAGGTCGAAGCCGATGTCGCTGGCCAAGCGCGTCTGGTTCTGGCCGGTGACCTGGGTGGGCCGTTCCGGTTGGCTCGAACCCCAGTAGGTGCCGCGGACGGCGAGGCTCGGAATCAGGGCAATGTCCTTCCAACGCAGGCGCGTGGAGATGCGGGGATTGGCGTCGAGGCGTTCGACGAAGGCCCGCGTCTGGAATAACGGCTGGTTGCGGCGAACGAAGCCGCCGGCACTTTCGAGCGAGAACCATACCGGGAGTTCCTTCTTGAAGATCGGACGCTCGCGGACAATGAACTCGGCCTGGGGCAGGCGGCGGATGGAAATCTTGTCGCCGGGCGCATCGCTTTGGAAGTTTTCCTGGCGGGCAAAGATGCCATTGATGCCGAAGGTGGACCAATGCTTGGTGATGATGCCAATGGAGTTCACTTCGGAGCCGATGGCTTCAGTGTAGGTCTGGGTGAACGCTCGGCGGAAGGTGAGGCTCGAGAGGTAGTTGACCTGCCCGCGCGCGGACCAGCCGCGGCCGAGTTCGGCCCGACCGGTGAAAGTGAGGTTATAGCCGCCCTCCTTCACGCGCGTGACCCCGTCGTCGAGGAGGCGACCACGGTCGTTGATGCCCCAAACGTTGATGTTGAAGTCCGATTTGGCGGTGGGTTTGCCGCGAAAATCCACCGTGTGGGCGAGTCCGCGCTGGGTGAAGTAAGTGCCGTTATAGAGTAAGTCGTAACTGCGGTTGATGGCCCAGAAGTAGCCGAGGCCGTAGACGAAACCGAGGCGGGACGAGGTGCCGAACTTGGGCGTCAGGAACCCGCTGCGGCGAGGTTGCTTCGCGAGCGACTTGTAGAAGTAGGGGAAGTAGAAGATCGGCACGTTGCCGACCTTGAAGCGGGAGCGCTGAGCGATGGCGCGCTCGCCGGGGATGATGTCGAACTTGGGACCCGTCAGCCGCCACCAGGGGCGGGGCAGTTTGCAAGAGGTGATGAAGCCGTCATAGAGAATGTAACGCTGCCGAATGCGTTCGGCCCACTTGCCCTGAAAAACGAAGGGATTCGAAGTGGTGAGGATGCCGGGGCGGGCATCGATCTTGGCTGGCGAGGATCCGCGGACGTTGTAGAACTTGCCTTCCTCGCGTTCGGTGTTGTACTCGGCGCGATCGCAATCAAGGACTTCGCCCGTGATGAAGTTCTGGTAATGCACATGGCCGCGGGCTTCCACGTCGCCGGTTTCGGTGTTGAAGTCGATCTCGTCAGCTTTGAGGAGCAGTTCGCTGGTTTCGATCTCGACGTTGCCGCGAAGGAAGCGCTTGTCGCCTTGGATCTCCTGCGTCACGCCGTAGATGCGATACTCATCGGGCCCGGGGGCGCCGGTGCGCGGGAGCACGATCCGCTGATTGGGTTCTACCGGTACGGGCGGCGCGGCCGGAAGCGGATAGCTGCGCGGGTTGAACTGGGCGGCCAACGGGCCAGCGAGCAGCAGGATGAAGATCGTCGCCAATTTCAGTGATGAAAAGAACTTGGGATGACAAGATAGGGGAAATGTGTTACGACAATACAAGCTGCGGAAGGTCTCTTCTGTACTCTGGCATGGACCAGGAAGCGCTCGCAAGCGAGCGCGAGCAAAACGGGAGCCGAGGAGTTTGCCGCAACCGCAATCATGATCACTTGCCGATTCTGCGGAACGTCGAACGCGCGGGAAGAAAATCGTTGTTTTCGCTGTGGCCGAAGGTTGCATTTGGCCAACGCGCGTCCCGCACCTGATACCTACCGACCATCGACATCTTCAGTTCATGGTGCGGGAGACGAGAGTTTCCTGGCGCCGTTTGAAACCACCGCGACGGTAATTCCACCGGTGCCGGAAACACCGCCGCGGGAGCACACGGTGACCGGTTCCATGAGTGGTCAGGCCACGGCCGCCCGCATGGCGCCCGTTCCTCCCGCTCCAGTGCCGGAACAGAAAGCGACGCCGCCGGAGCCGAAGAAGGCTCCGACAACCCCACCGGCGCCCCCCGCCATGCCAGCGAATCCGCTCAACGGACTGCCGGGCGAAGGCGAGTGGGGTTCTCTCAGCTTTCAGGAAGCGAAGGACAACGAGCGGGCACCGGACTCCGACATTTATACGGACCACGCCGTGGCGCCGCTGGCGGCGCGCATGATGGCCGGGGTCTACGACGCGATGGTGATGCTGGCAGCTTTTGGTTTGATGGCGATCGCGTATATGGTGATGACGCGCAACCTGGGGGCTGACCCATGGCCCGAGTCTGGGTTCGGTTGGGCAGTCTACGCGATTCTGATGGGCGCGGTTGTCGTGTTTTACCGTAGCTTGTTCGTGTTGGCCGGCGGGGATTCTCCGGGTATGCGTTGGGCGGGTCTGCGTCTGGTGACTTTCGATGGCGAGACTCCGACTGAGCGCGATCGCTTCCAACGCGTCTTCTGGGGGACGTTCAGTTTGTTGCCGCTTGGCTTGGGTTTGTTTTGGGCCCTGGTGGACCAGGAGAGGCTGACTTGGCATGATCTGTTGTCCAAGACATTTCCGTCACCCGATGCCGGATCGTCCACCGGGCCTCGTTGGTCTAGGTAAGTAGAAGAAAGGAAGAGACTTATGTTTCGGGTTGTTCTTGCGCTGGCCGCCGCGTTCTCCTTGGCGGCCGAGCCCCAGGTGGTAAAGAAGTCCGAAGAGGCGGTGGAAAAGACTGCCAAGAAAACCGCCAAGGTCACCAAGGAAGCGGCGACCGAGACGGTGGACGGGACTAAGAAGGTGGCGAAGAAGACCGGCCAGGTGGCCGAAAGTGCTACCGAAAAGACGGTGGATGCCACCAAGACCGCCACGAAGAAGACGGCTGCCGTCACCAAGGATGTCGCAAAAGACACCGCCGACGCGACGAAAACCGGCGCGAAGAAGGTGGCGAATGCCATCGATCCCAAGAAGCCGACCGGCGCGAAGGTGAATCTCAACACCGCGACACGCGCGGAACTGATCGCCCTGCCCGGGATCGGCGAGGCGAACGCTGACAAGATCATCAAGGCTCGGCCCATCGCCAGCGTGGAGGATCTTTCCAGCAAGAAGATCATTCAAGCCCAGTATTATGAGAAGGTTAAGGGCCTCGTCACGGTCAAGTAGCGCCTCTTCAGCGATCTCCAGTTCAAGGCCCCGCCGGTTCGCCGGCGGGGCTTTTTGCTTTGCATAACACTTGCTTATGGGTAGGGTTTAGTCTAGCTAAAACACTCTGGACGCAATCGGTGGGGGTGCTTGCTTGGCGGCTACAACAGGTTGGGCTATTAAAACTTGTTCGCCTTATATTCGCCAAAGAAAACGCTAAGCGTCAGCAGAAAAAGGATTTACGGAGGCCGGGAACGTATGTATGATTGGAAAGTGGTTGAAAGTGGTCAAAAGTGCTAGTTTCGACGGGCGAAAGTGGTAGACGGAGCGAATTGAGAGAAAAGTGGCGGAAACGGATCCCAAGCTTGGAGTCTATGACGGTCCGCCGCAGGGCTACCACCCCGCCAAGGTAGATGAGAAGGGCCGGCTGAAGTTGCCGGTGAAGTTTTCGGAATATTTGCAGCGCGAGGGTACGACGGCATTTATCACCACCATTGACGAGCAGACGGCCCGGATCTATGCGATGCCCGTGTGGTTGGCGGAAGTCGCAAAGTTCGAGAACGCCGAGGGCGAGGACTATGACGCTTTTGAGGGCGTCAATACTCTCGCTCAGTTCTATGGTGACACGAGCGGGATCGACAATCAGGACCGGGTGCTGATGCCGACAAATTTGCGCCGGAAGCTGAACTTGGAAGGAACGACGGTGCAGGTGCGTTGGGTGCGCGGACATATCGATGTGCTGTCGGACGAGATGATGAACGCGAAGCTGGCTGCGGCGCGCGAGCGCAGTGGCGAGAACGCCCGGTATGTCGATCGGAAGGGTTTGAGGTAGGCACGATGTATGTTGCATGTGCCTGTCATGACCGAAGAAGTGCTGGAGTGGCTGGCGCCCCAGCCGGGCGGCCTCTACATCGACGCCACTTGTGGGCTGGGTTCTCATACGAAGGCGATTGCGGACCGGGCCGAGGACGGCACGGTGATCGCGAACGATCGGGATGCGGAGAGCCTGGAGTTGGCGCGACAGAATATCGGCGCGCTGGCGAGCCGCGTGCGCTTCAGCCACGGACCTTTCTCCACGTTGGCGGAGCGGCGGCGGGCGATGGGCCTGGGCTTGGCGCAGGGTTTGGTGGCGGACTTCGGTGTGAGCCGCTATCAGTTGACAACGCCCGAGCGTGGCATGACGTTCATGGCCGACGGTCCGCTCGACATGAGGATGGATCGCAGCCAGGGAGAGACGGCCGCGGATATTTGCAATTACTCGAGCGAACAAGAGCTCGCCAACTTGATTTACAAGTATGGCGAGGAGAGGAGGAGCCGGCAGATCGCCCGGGCAATCGCCAAGGGCAGGCCTGTGACCACAACCGCTCAGCTTTGCCGGCTGATTGCACAGGTCGCCCCGCGAACTTCGCGAACGATTGCGCCCGAGACGAAAACGTTTCAGGCCTTGCGGATCGCCGTGAACGGGGAACTGGAGGAGATCGAGGCGCTGCTGGCGTCGTTGCCGGAGTTGGTTGGTCCGGGGGGCCGGGTGGTTACGATCAGTTTTCACTCGCTCGAGGATCGGATCGTCAAGCAGCATTTTCAGGCGCAGGGTCGCGCGGGCAGCATGCGGATCCTCACCAAGCACGTGGTAGCACCCACGGACGAAGAAGTACGAAGAAATCCCGCTTCACGCAGTGCGAAGTTACGCTGTGTGGAGATGGCAGTAAGTGAAGAGTAAGAACAAAAACAAGAAAGATACTCGGGAGATAGACAATGGCGGCTTGGACAGTAATTTGGGATCGCTTTGGCGAAATGGCGACGGAGCGTGGCGCGGAAGCGGCGCCCCGGCGAGATTCGGAACGCTACCGTTTGCGGCCGCTGCCGGCCGAAGATGTCTATCTGCATATCAAGTCGTTCGACAACACGCAAGTTGTGCGTCTCGAAGATCCGGTGGCGCGCGGTACGTGCTGGAAGGCGATTGGCGCGACGGTGGCCAGCGCCGCGATGCTGATTGTGCTGATGTTGCCGAGTGTGTTTGGTTTGTTGGCCGGTTATAAGTTGCAGCAACTGGAAGCAGAGCGGGAAGAGCTGGAGAAGCAGAAGTCCGCGCTGATTCTGGAGCGGACGTCGCTGTTGACCCCCCAGCGGCTGGAAGAGATCGCGCGGTACCAAGAGATGGTGGATCCCGCGCCGCAGACTGTGCAGTATTTGGCGCCGAGCGGAAATCAAAAGCCCGCCTTGGCGCTCAACGCGACGAAGCAGACGAAAGCCGTCGAATAGCAGACGGCCAAGCGCCAGGCCACCTCCCCCACCTATCCCTGGCGCGAGGGAAAACAAGATGAACGAGACGGATCAGCGGTCCCGAGGCCGCGTCCGCATTCTTGCACGCCTGGGCGTCGTCTGGGCGGCATTAATTGTGGCGCGACTGGTACAGTTGCAGATTGTCAATCACGAGGCGCTTTCGCTCGAAGCGAGCGGGCAGCAACGCAAGCAGGTGGAGGTGGAGCCGCCGCGCGGCATGATCCTGGACGCGAATATGGTGCCGCTGGCGATGAGCTTGCCGGTGGACTCGGTCACCGTTAATCCGATGATGCTGCCGGATGTCGAGTCAGCAGTTACGATCCTATCCCGCGTTCTCGATCTGGATCCGGCAAAGCTCTGCGCAGACCTCTGGCTGGCCAAGGGCCGGACGCCGGCGGCGAGCGTTTTCCGCAAAGGTAAGGATTTTGCCTGTGAGGCTGATCCGAATCAGCCGTCGAACAAGCCGAAGGGCTTCTTGTGGATCGCCCGCAAAATTACGCCGGAGCAATCGGCCAAGCTCCGTAGCCTGGATTTCGACTGGATCCAGTTACACACCGAATATAAACGTCTCTATCCGAACGGTAAGCTCGCGGCGCAGATGCTCGGCGGTTTGCACGATGATGGCCACGGTTCCTCGGGCCTGGAGAAAGCGATGGACGAGGAACTGCGCAGCCAGATCGGGCTGAAGTTGCTCGATGTGGACTCGAAGCGGCGCGGCTACAACATGGAGATTACCGAGCCGGCGGCGGCGGGCGAGTCGCTGGCCACGACGATCGATCGGCGAATTCAGTATGTGGCGGAGCGAGCTCTGGAGAAGGCCGTGAAGGCCAGCGCTTCGAACGGATCCATCATTGTGATGGATCCCCAGACGGGTCAGGTGAAGGCGCTGGCGAATTACCCGACTTACGATCCGAATGTCACGCCGAAGAATGAAGGCGACTTCAAGTTACGCCAGAATCTGGCGATTGAAGTTCCGTTTGAGCCTGGGTCGGTCTTCAAGGTTGTCGCACTCGCGGCGGCGCTGGAAGCCGGGGCGGTGACTCCGGACACGATGTTGAACTGCGGCGAGAAGCTATTTAGTAAGATGCCTGGCGAAGCGCATGGCCATCGGCTGGGAGTGATGACCGTGCGCGAGGCGATCGCCCGTTCGGTGAACGGCTGCGCCATCAAGATGGCGACCTTAGCTGGCCGCGACCGCTACTATCGGACCGTGCGTGGCTTCGGATTTGGTTCGCGGACCCACATCGAACTGCCGGCGGAAACGTCGGGCATTGTGCATCCGCTGCCGACGTGGCGCCAGAATTCAATCGCTTACGTGGCGATCGGTCATGAAATGATGGCCACCACGCTGCAATTGGCACAGTTCATGTCCACGCTGGCCAACGGCGGGCGACTGGTGCGTCCCACGGTGTTACAGAAGCAACTGTCTCCCGAGGCGAAGTTCCTGCGTGCCGGGTTTGAGGCGGAGACGGAGGAAGAGCGTCCGCAGGTCATTCGGCCGGAGACGGCTTTGAAGGTCCTGCAAATCCTCGAGTCCGTCGTGCTGCAGGGTGGCACGGGCACCGCAGCGAAGCCGGCGGGTTACTCCGCCGGTGGCAAGACTGGTTCGGCTCAGATGGTGGATCCGAAGACGGGTCATTACCTGCACGGAAGGTATCATGCGTCGTTCATGGGCTTTGCGCCGTTGAACAATCCGCGGCTGGTGGTGGTGGTGACGCTCAATGGAGCGAACCAGATGGCTGGTGCGCTGGCGGCTCCTGTGTTCAAGGAAGTCGCTGAGCCAGCGCTGCGAATCTTAGATATTCCTAAGGATCTGCCCGAGACTTTGCCGGGCAAGAAAGAGACTAGCTCTTCGCAATGATGGACGCCGCGCAAGTACTGGAAGGTGTGGGGCTGAAGCGGCCTCTCGCCGCGGTTGTGCGTGCGCGGCCGGTGAAGGGCATCGAATACGACTCGCGTCGGGTGAAGGATGGAGATCTCTTCTTCGCCTTCCCCGGCGTGAACGTCGACGGCCGGAAGTTCGCTGATATGGCGACGGCACAAGGCGCTGTCGCCATTGTTAGCGAACTTCCGCCTCCCCCGGAATATGTTGGTGCGCCTTGGGTAGAGGTGGAGCATGGACGCCGCGCGTTGGCGCTGACCTGCCGCAATCTCTACGGCGATCTCACCAACGACATCGAACTGACCGGTATCACGGGGACCAACGGCAAAACGACGACGGCCTACTTAGTTGATTCCTTACTGCGTGCCAGCGGCCGGAGAACGGCCATGATCGGAACGATTGAGTATCGCCTGGCGGGCGAAGTGCGACCCGCGCCGAATACGACACCAGAGTCATTGGACTTCTATCGTTTGTTGAGGGAGCTGTGTGAGAAGGACGGTCAATCGATGACGGCCGAAATCTCGTCACATGCGCTAGCGCTAGGCCGCGTCCGCGGGATGACGTTTCACACGGCCGTTCTCACCAACATCACGCGCGACCACTTGGACTTCCACCAGACAATGGATGCCTATTTTCAGGCGAAAAGCGAGCTTTTTCGCGGTCAGGATGCACCGCCGCCGAAGAATGTGGTCCTGAATCGCGATGACGAATGGTCCGAGCGAGTGCCCGTCGCCGCCGAGAGCCAAACTTACTGGTATGGTTACTCGTCCCAGGCGAATGTGAAAGCTGAGGCGGTGAAGGAGAGCTTCGACGGCTTACAGTTTCGGGTGTGTACTCCCCAAGGCAATTTCGAAGTTCGCAGCAGCCTGGTGGGAAGGATCAACGTTTCTAACATCCTCGCTGCCTGTGCCACAGGCTTAAGCTACGGACTGACGACGGAACAAATTGTGGCGGGCGTTGCTGATTGCCGACGTGTTCCGGGCCGATTTGAGCGAGTGGACGCCGGGCAGCCATTTCTAGTCGCCGTTGACTATGCGCACACCGACGACGCGCTGCGCAATGTAATCGCCGTGGCCCGAGCCATGAAGCCGAAGCGAATCATTACGTTGTTCGGCTGCGGAGGCGATCGCGACCGGGCCAAGCGCCCGCTGATGGGGATGGCGGCAGCGGAGAGTTCTGATCTGGTGGTATTGACCAGCGACAATCCGCGGTCGGAAGATCCGTTAACTATCATGAACGATGCCCTGGTGGGCATGAACCGTTTTGATACGCCCCATCTACTGGAGCCCGATCGCGCGAAGGCCATTCGTTTGGCGTTGAACGCGGCGGCTTCCGGGGACATCGTCATTTTGGCGGGGAAAGGTCACGAGACCTATCAGGTCTTCCGCGACCGGACGATTCACTTTGACGATCGCGAGACTGCGCAGGCGTTACTACGAGAGATGGGGTACTCCGCGTGATCCTGTCTCTCAAAAAAGTCGCTGAGTTACTGCAGGTCGCGCGGCCGGTGACCGATGCGCTGATTACCGGTTGGAGCATTGATTCACGCACCGCGCAGAGCGGGGACCTCTTCTTTGCCTTCGCGGGAGCGCATCACGACGGGCACGACTATGTGGCCGAAGTGATCGCGCGGGGCGCAGTGGCCGCGGTGGTGGAGCGGCCGATGCCGGGTCTGCCGGTGCTGCAGGTGTCCAACGTGGAAGCGGCGCTCGCGCAGTTAGCCACTGCGATTCGCGGGACTTGGGGCGGAACAGTGATTGCTGTGACGGGCTCGGCCGGCAAGACGAGCACCAAGGACATGGTGGCAGCGCTGATAAGTGTCGAGCACGCCACTGGAAAAACTGTGGGTAATTTGAATAACCATCTGGGTGTGCCTCTCTCACTACTGCGCCTATCCAACGAGGCGCGTTACGGAGTGCTCGAGATGGGGATGAATCATGCTGGAGAGATTCGACATCTGTGCCAGATTGCGAAGCCGCAGGTAGCGGTGGTGACCAATGTCGGTTACGCGCATATCGAGAACTTTTCGTCGATCGAAGCGATTGCCGGCGCCAAGCGAGAGTTAGTGGAATCGTTACCGGCTGACGGCCTGGCGGTCCTGAACTATGACGACGAACGGGTGCGCGAATTTACTTTCTCCGGCCGTCGCGTGCGTTATGGTTTGAACGAGGGCGCCGACATTCGTCCGGAGTGGGTTGAGTTTCGCCCGACAGAGACCGCGTTCCGCTTGAACGGAGTTGAGTTTCGGTCACCCCTGACGGGACGCCATTCGCTCTCGAATCTTTTAGCGGGACTAACCGTGGCGCGGGAGTTCGGCACGTCGCTGGAGAAGTTGGAGCCGGCCGTAAGGTCGCTGACTCCCGCAAAGATGCGCGGTGAGCGCCGCGAAGTCGCCGGCATGACCATACTGGATGATTGCTACAACTCGAACCCAGATGCGGCTCGGGCGATGCTGGACGTCCTAGCGACGACGCCGGCGGGCCGTCATATTGCGGTGCTGGGAGAGATGTTGGAATTGGGCCCTTGGGCCGAAGAGTTACATCGCGGCGTCGGAAAGTACGCCGCGCAAACGGGTGTTACTGTGCTGCTCGGAATTCGCGGCGCCGCCCGGCATCTCGTCGATGCCGGCCGGGCCTCTGGCTTGGACGCAGGCGCCGCACTTTTTTTCGAGCGGCCTGAAGAGGCGGGCGACTACCTGCGAACGATCGCGCGGGCGGGCGATGCAATTCTCTTTAAAGGGTCGCGTGGCGTGCGGACGGAACTCGCGCTTGAACATTTTCTGGAGGGCCGTTAGGTGCTCTACTGGCTTCTGTTCGAGCAGCTATTTCCTTACTTCAGCCCCTTTCGGCTGTTTCAGTATCTAACGTTCCGGACCGCATTTGCCGCCATCACGGCGTTGCTGATGTCGATCATTCTGGGGCCGTGGACCATCCGCAAACTGCGTGAATTTTCCTTCGGGCAGCACATCCGTGAGGACGGACCGAAAAGCCATCAAAAGAAAGCGGGAACGCCGACGATGGGCGGCTTGCTGATCTTAATGTCGACTCTGGTACCGACGTTGCTGTGGGCTAATCTGCGTGACGCCTACGTGTGGATCGCGCTGCTCTCGCTGGTCGGCTTCGGCTTCATCGGATTTTGGGATGACTATACAAAAATTGCGAAGAAACGAAATCTAGGGCTGACGTCAAGGCAGAAATTGTACATGCAGTTCGCGGTGGCCATGGTGATCGGCTTCATTCTGCTGGCGATGCACGCTAAGGGGCTGTACGACACGAAGCTCAATGTGCCCTTCTTCAAGTACTACAAGCCTGATCTTCTGTTGAGCAATCTGCTGCACAATCCGTGGACTTACTTCTTCGGCTTCCTACCGTTCTTTTTGTTTATGCTGATCGTCGTGGTGGGCGCTTCGAACGCCGTAAACCTTACCGACGGTCTCGACGGCTTGGCGATCGGCTTGATGATCATCTCTTCCGGCGCCATGGCGGTTCTTTGCTATGTGAATAGCCACCGAGAATTTGCCACCTATTTGGACATTGCGCGTGTTCCTAATGCCGGCGAGCTTACGATCCTTTGCGCGGCCATGATGGGCGCTTCGCTCGGATTTTTATGCTTCAATGCTCATCCGGCGGAGATGTTCATGGGCGACGTGGGTGCCCTGGCGTTGGGTGGCATGCTGGGAACTATTGCCGTGCTGATCAAGCAGGAGTTTCTGCTGGTTTTTATTGGCGGCGTCTACGTCATTGAGTTGCTCTCGGTCGTATTGCAGGTGAGTAGTTTCAAACTGCGCGGCAAGCGGATCTTCAAGATGGCGCCGCTGCATCATCACTTCGAGGCTTTGGGCTGGAGCGAATCGAAAGTGGTCATCCGTTTTTGGGTGGCGGGGCTGGTGATGGCGTTATTTGCTCTCACCACGTTGAAGCTGCGATGAAACTCGACGGAACCAAAGTACTGATGGTTGGCATGGCCCGTTCCGGCTTGGCGGCGGCAGAGTTTCTGGCGGCCCGTGGCGCCCGCGTCACAGCGACCGACTCGAACTCGCTCGAGAAGCTTGGTGACGCCGCGGCGAAGCTTGAGGCAATCTCGGTACCTTTCGTACAACAACACCGCGATCTCTTCGAGGACGCGGAATTAGTCGTGGTGTCACCGGGCGTGCCGGCGGGCATCGCCGAGCTCGAGGCGGCACGAACCAAAGGCATCCCGGTGATCGGCGAAGTGGAACTCGCTGCGCGGTATCTGAAGGGGCCAGTAGCGGCCATTACTGGCTCCAACGGCAAGACGACGACCACGGCGCTATTGGGCCACCTGCTGAAGTCTGCCGGTGTGCCGGTGCAGGTGGGTGGCAATATCGGCATTCCGCCGACCGCGATGGTAGATAGTTCGCGGGAAGACCAATGGAACGTACTTGAGCTTTCGAGCTTTCAGTTAGCGACGACTTCGAGTCTGCATGCTCGGATGGCCGCGATTTTGAATATCTCGGAGAATCATCTCGACTGGCACGGATCCATGGACGCATATCGCGCTGCCAAGGGACGCGTACTGGCGAACCAAACGTCCGAAGACTTAGTCGTTCTCAAGTTAGAGGACGAGGCTTCGTTGAGCTATGCCGACCAGACGCCGGCGAGAGTAGCCTGGTTTAGTCTGAAGACGCCGAAAGCAGATGGCGCCTGGCTGAGTGCGGGCGAGTTGGTGCTGGCGGGTGAAGTGTTGATGTCTGCCAAGGACGTTCCATTACCTGGTCTTCACAACCTGGAGAACGTGCTTGCCGCCGGTCGGATAGCGCGTGAGGCAGGCGTTGCCAATGCGCAGATCGCTGCTGGGGTGCGGACGTTTCAAGCGGTGGAGCATCGCTTGGAGTTTGTCCGGGAGCGCCGCGGCGTTCGTTACTACAACGACTCAAAGGCCACAACGCCCGCGGCGACGCTGAAGTCGATTGAGGCGCTGGACGGACCGCTGTGGATCATTCTCGGCGGTAAGGACAAGGGGCTCGATTTTCGTCCGCTGCGCGAGCCATTGCGCGGCCGGACCCGAGGGGCGCTGCTGGTTGGCAAGGACGCCGGTAAGATTGCGAGCCAACTGGAGGGGGCAGTACCCATTGAGCAAATGGGGACGATCGACGCGGCCACCAAGTTCGCCGCGGAACGAGCTGTGGCGGGCGAAATAGTTCTCCTTGCTCCGGCCTGCACGAGCTGGGATCAGTTCGCCAGTTACGAAGAGCGCGGACGTTTGTTTAAGACGGTAGTAAGAGAGTTGGAAGGCAACTGAGATGGCGGTAAGAGTTCGCACAGATTGGCCGTTGTTCGGAACCACGCTGGCGCTAGTGTTCTTTGGCTTAGTGATGGTCTATAGCGCGTCCAGCGTAAAATCGATCGCGCAGGAATTGAAGACGCCGATGGCCAGCGTCGATACCGATCTGCCGGTGGATTGGCAGAACTTACTTCGTTGGAACGCAGTGAAGCAACTCGCCGTGGCGGTGCTCGGCTTCCTGGTACTGATGGGCATCAAGAAGGTTGATTACCGGAAGTGGAATACCCCCGGATGGGCGCTTGGGCCGCTCGGCATCACCGTGCCGATGGTTTTACTGGCCTACGCGTTCGGTAAGCGGCACCGTTGGTTCGACATGGGCGTGATGTCACTGCAACCCTCGGAATTCGCTAAGCCAGCGCTCATTGTATTTCTCACTTGGCTGATTTGTCGAAAGATTAATGACATCAACAGTCCATACACTTTTCGTCCTGCTGCCCTCGTAATTGCTCTTTCGGCGGGAGCCGTGCTGCTGGCTGACTTGGGGACAGCGTTCGTGATGGTGGGAACGGCGGCGGCTCTATTCTACGTGGCTGGCCTCGATCGCAAGTACTTTTTAATGGCTGGCGTGGCACTGATTCCGCTGATCGGCTTGGCGATTCTGCTGAAGCCGTATCGCCTCCAGCGCATCTTTGGTTATCTTGACCCCGATTATAAGATGATCAGCAAGTTTGATCCGGAAGGTAAGATCAAGACTTACATCAATAGCGGTAGTTCCAACCGCGATGCCGCCTATCAGGTGCGGCAGTCGAAGATTGCGGTGGGCTCGGGCGGCACGCTTGGCTTGGGCCTGATGCAGGGCCGCCAGAAGATGCATTATCTGCCGGAAGCGCATACGGACTTTATCTATGCCGTGGTGGGTGAAGAACTGGGCCTTTGGGGGACCTCCGCCGTGGTGGCGGGCTTCATCGTGTTGCTCTATCGAGGCATGCGGCTTTTCTATTTGGCGCCGGACGACTTCGGGCGTTACCTGGCCTTGGCGATTACGGTCTCGATCGTGCTGCAGGCGTTCGTCAATATTAGCGTCGTGCTCGATATGGCTCCCACCAAGGGCATTCCGCTACCGTTGATCAGCTACGGTGGCAGTTCGATGCTGGGCACGCTGCTGATGCTCGGAATGCTGATGAGCGTAAGTGAGCATTCGGGATGAGCTGGAGTTTTCTCATGGCCGGCGGAGGAACGGGTGGGCATGTGGTGCCGGCCCTGGCGGTGGCCCGCGAGTTGCGGCGCCGTGGCCATGAGCCGTTTTTCGTGGGAACGCGGGCGGGCCTTGAGTCGCGCCTGGTGCCGCGCGAAGGCTTTCCGCTGGAGTGGATTGAGATTGGTGGTTTGAAGGGTTTAGGCCTGGGCCGGCGAGTGCGGACCTTATGGCAACTGCGGGCCAGCGTGATGGAGTCCCGGCGGATTTTGGGCCGGCGGCGACCGGCGGCTCTGTTCTCGATGGGTGGTTACGTGGCGGCTCCTCCGATGCTCGCGGCGGTGACCAAGCGCGTGCCGATGGTGCTGATGGAGCCGAATGCGGTGGCCGGCATGACCTCGCGCTGGATGGGCCGGTTCGCGTCGCGCGCGTTGATCAGCTTTGAACAGACGGCCGCGAGCTTCCCGGCGGGGCGCAGCGAAGTGACCGGCCTTCCGGTGCGCCAGGATTTCTTTGAAGTTGGTCCCAAAGAAGCCGGCCCCGAGTTCACGGTGTTGGTGACTGGCGGCAGCCGCGGGTCGCGGACGTTGAATGTGGCCGCGCGGGCGGCCTGGCCGAGCTTGGCGAAGCAGCCGGTGCGGATGATTTTGCAGTGCGGCCGTGAGATGGAGAAGGAACTTGCTGACGATTTCGCAGCGAGCGGAGTTCGCGGCGAGGTCCGGGCGTTTCTGGACGATATGCCGGCGGAGTTTGCGAAGGCGGACTTGATCGTGGCGCGCGCCGGTGCCGGGTCGTTGAGCGAGTTGTGCGCGGCGGGACGGCCTTCGGTGCTGGTGCCGTATCCATACGCGGCGGACGATCATCAACGGCGCAATGCGGAGGCGATGGCCGGCTGTGGAGCGGCGCGGATGGTGCTGGATCGCGAGATGACCGGCGCCCGCCTACTGGATGAGATTGCCTGGGCGCAGAAGCATCAGGACGAGCTTTCGAAGATGGCAAACGCCGCGCGCCAACTGGCGAAGCGCGGGGCGGCCGAGCGAGCAGCAGACCTGCTCGAAGAACTCGCCAGAGGAGGAACCAAATGACGAAGATCGATTGGACGATGATCGAAGCGCTGCTGAAACCGGCCCTGGACCGGAAGCCGGAACGCGGTGAGGCGGACCGGATCCGGATGGGTACCCTGGGTACCGAATTTGACATGGGTCGTGAAAACCGAAACAATTTTGGGTGAAAATGTTTTTTAAGCAGCAGCATCTGCATTTCGTGGGCATTGCCGGCATCGGGATGAGCGGCATTGCGGAAGTGCTGTTGAATCTCGGGTATCGAATCAGCGGCAGCGACCTGAAGTTGTCTCCGTTGACGGAACGGTTGGCGTCGTTGGGTGCCCGGATTACCGCGGGTCATGCGGCGGCGAATGTCGGAGAAGCACAGGCCGTGGTGGTGAGTTCCGCCGTGGCGCCTGACAATCCGGAAGTTTTGGAAGCGAAACGGCGCGGGATCCCGGTGATCCCGCGCGGGGAGTTGTTAGCCGAATTGATGCGGCTCAAATACGGCATCGCCGTGGCGGGGAGTCATGGGAAGACGACAACGACGTCGCTGACGGCGACGGTGCTGAGTCACGCCGGTTTGGATCCCACTGTGGTGGTGGGGGGGCGTGTGGGCATGATGGGCGGATCGAACGCGCGCGTCGGTCAGAGCGAGATTCTGGTGGTGGAGAGCGACGAGAGCGACGGGTCCTTCCTCAAGCTGGCGCCGATCATTGCCGTCGTGACCAACATCGATCGCGAGCACCTCGACCATTATGCCGATCTGGATGAGATCCGCCGGGCGTTTACGGACTTCATCAACAAGGTGCCTTTTTACGGCGTGGCGATTCTCTGCCTGGACGACGAAAACATTCAGCAGGTGTTGCCGCAGGTGAAGCGGCGAGTGTTGACCTATGGCACCAGCGCGCAGGCGGATCTAGTGATTCGCGATGCGCGGTTTGGTCATTTGGCCAGCCAGTTCCGGCTGGAATTGCGGGGTCAGGATCTGGGTGAGTTTGAAGTGCCGCTGCCCGGCGTGCACAACGTCCTGAACGCCACCGCCACGGTGGCGGTGGGTTTGGAACTGCAGTTGAAGCCGGACCAGATTGCCGCCGGACTCAAGACCTTTACGGGGGTCGACCGGCGCTTTCAGATTCGCGGAGAAGCCGCCGGCGTGACGGTGATTGACGACTACGGCCACCATCCGACCGAGGTGCGGGCGACGCTCGACGCCGCGCGGCAGTGCCGCTTTAGCCGGGTGCACGTGCTGTTTCAGCCGCACCGTTACAGCCGGACGCATCATTTGATGGATGAGTTCGCCCGGGCCTTTCATCAGGCTGACGACGTGTACGTCACCGACGTTTATGCCGCCAGCGAGAAGCCGATTGAGGGGGCGACGGGCGAAGCCTTGGCCGGCCGTCTGCGTGACTTTGGGCATCGCGGCGCAACTTATGTGGGATCGCTCGAAACGGGCATTCAACAAGTGACGGCTCAAGCGAAGGAAGGCGATGCGATTATTACGCTGGGCGCCGGCACGGTATCCCAGGCCGGTGACCTGATCTTAGGAAGACTGCGGGACCGCGTATGATTATCGATTCCAATGACGAACGTCCGCGGCAGCGTACCGTGGGCACCGAAGCACCAGGAGAAGTGGAAGCGCAGGAAGCGCCGGCGGAGAAGCCGCGTCGCGAGCGCAGAAAGGCCGCTGCGCTTCCGGCCCCTCCGGTGAACTGGAAGTATTGGGCGTGGGGTGGCGCCGCAGTGTTCGGCCTGCTGCTGTTCTTGTGGATCGGCAGTAAGGTCGACGAGTTTCTTGCCACTGATCCGCGCTTTGCGCTGGCGGCGCCCGAGGAAGCGGGTGAGGCGAGCCCGAACCTGCAGATGATCGGCTTGAAGCGTTCTGACCCGCAGGAGATCCTGAAGGTATTTGCCGGCGACGTCGGCAAGAGCATCTACCTGGTGCCACTGGCCGAACGGCGCGACCGCTTGACGAAGGTTGATTGGATTCGGGATGCGGCCGTCCTGCGGATTTGGCCGAATCGGATACAGGTGCAACTCACCGAGCGCGTGCCCGCGGCGAGTCTGCATCTGCCTCCGACGCCGCGCGACCTGGAGTTGGGCCACGAGTATCACCTGGCGCTGATCGACACGGAAGGCGCGATCCTGACGCCCTATGGCGAGGCGCGTGCCTTAGCCCCCGAAGTGACCGGCATCTCAGCAGAGACGCCGATTGAGGACCGCAAGTTGGGCGTTCAGCGCGTGGTCCGCTTGATGAAAGACTCCGGCATCTATCGTGACCGCATTGCGCGCGTGGATGCGGGGGATCCGAATAACTTGAAGGTCTACCAGCCGTTCATGGGCAGGGAGATCGTCCTGTTACTTGGTCATGAGAAGTATTTCGAGCGGCTGGAGAATTACTTCAACAACATCGATAAGTTACCGCAGCAGCCGGACATCCCCGGCTTTGACTTACGTCCGGAGAATCAGATCGTGGCCATGAGCCCACCGCCTAAGACCACGGCGAAAGCGGAGGAGAAGCCGGAATGAACAAACGTAAACCCATTCTGGCCGCAGGTGTGGACGCAGGCAGTTCCGCGACGCGGTGCGTCATCTTAACTTTGGAAGATGAGCGCGTCCGGTACTTAGGCCATGGCGAGCACAGTTCGCGCGGCTGGATGAAGGGCAAGCTGGCTGACCAGCAGAGTGTGGCCGAAAGCGTCCGTTGGGCCGTGCGCGCGGCAGAGCATGCCGCGATGCAGCCGGTGGAGTCGGCGGTGATTGGCTTGGGCGGGCCGGGTGTGATCGGTGGATCCGCCCGTTGGCCCTATGAGTTCGGTCGGCCGCGCAAGCTGGATACGGCAGATCTGGAGTACGCCATTCGCCGCGCCTCGCGGGTGCAGATGGAAGAAGACCGGCTGTTGTTGCAGGTGTTTCCTCAGGACTTTACCGTGGATGGCCGGGCCGGGTTTCGCAACCCTAAGGGCATGACCGCCGAGTTACTGGAAGCGCATGTCCACTTAGTGACGGCTTCCGCGCAAGAGCACCAGTGTCTGGTGAACGCCCTGCATTCGGCCAGCCTGGGCGTGGAAGAAACCGTGTTCGAGCCGATGGCTGCCGCTTATGCCGCGTTGCGCTGGGAAGAGCGCCGGCAGGGTGTGGTGCTGCTGGATGTGGGGGCTCAATCGACGGACATCGTGGTGTATCACGGGGACGCCCTCTTGTGTACAACCTCGATTCCGATTGGCGGCGAACAGTTCACCAATGACGTCGCCTACGGTCTCACTGTGGCGCCGGAAGAGGCCGAGCAACTCAAGCTCCAAGTGGGCTGCGCGATGGTTGACTTGACCTCGCCGAAGAGTATCATCGAAATACCGTCCCCCGAAGGCCGGCCCGCGCGGGAAGCGATGCGGCGGGATTTGAGCCTGATTTTACAAGTGCGCGCCGAAGAGCTTTTTGAGAAGGTGCGCGAAGCCATCGACGATTGCGGCATGTCGCAGCAGTTGTTACAGGGAGCGTTACTTACCGGCGGCGGTTCGCGCTTGCCGGGGTTACTGGAACTGGCCGAACGCGTTTTCGGTTGCCCCGTGCGCTCGGCGATGGTGGATGCGGAAGGAATTGCGGATCTACCGGAAGAGCTGGAAGATCCCGCGTGGACGACGGCGACGGGCTTAGCCATGTACTCGGCCCGCATCCGTTTGAAGAAGGAATCGACGAAGCGAGCCCCGGGCTTTTTGGGCCTCGTGTTTCGTTAGAGGAACCGTGCACCATGGGACAGATCGAGATCACAAAGTTTAATCCGATGCGCTTCGAGTTGCAGGACGATGAGGAGCGGCGGGCCGGCACACGGATCAAAGTGATCGGCGTGGGCGGTGGCGGCTCGAACGCGGTGGCCCGGATGATGACCGAAGGGGTCACCGGAGTCGACTTCCATATTCTGAATACGGATCGACAGGCCCTGGTGGCTTCGCCGGTGCCGAACAAGCTGCAGATCGGCTCGAAGATTACGAATGGGTTGGGCGCAGGTGCCGATCCGGCGACGGGCCGTCAGGCGGCGCTCGAGGACACGGACCGCATCATCGAGATTCTCGATGGCGCCGACATGGTGTTCGTCACCGCCGGCTTGGGCGGCGGCACCGGAACCGGCGCGGCGCCAGTAGTGGCTGCGCTCGCGAAAGAAATGAATGCGCTGACGGTCGCCGTGGTGACGAAGCCTTTCGAGTTCGAAGGGCCGCGCCGCATGAAGCAGGCCGAAAAGGGGCTGGCGGACTTGGCGGCGGCGGTCGATACCGTGATCTCGATTCCGAACAATCGCCTTCTCGAACTGGTCCCCAAAGGCACGAGCTTTTTCGACGCGTTCCGCATTGCCGACGACGTGCTGCGGCAGGGCGTGCAGGGCATCAGCGACATCATGACCACGCCCGGCCTGATCAATCGCGACTTCTCCGACATCCGGGCGATCATGAGCGGCATGGGCTACGCGATGATGGGCACCGCGTCGGCCGAAGGCAAGGAAGCGGCGATGGAAGCAGCACGCCAAGCCATCAGTTCGCCGTTGCTCGAAGAGGGCGGCGTAGAAGGCGCCCGCGGCATTCTGATCAACATTACGGGTTCGAGCGCGCTGGGCATCCACGACGTGAACGCCGCCTGTTCGCTGATTCGCCAATCCGCGAAGAACGACGACGTGCAGATCAACTTCGGCGTGGTGATGAACGAAGCGCTGGGCGACATCGTGAAGATCACGGTGATTGCGACAGGCTTCAATCGCCCGCATCTGCCGGCGATCGAGCGCAAGTCGATCTTCCCTACGACCGTGGACACTCCGGTAGAGACGCGGATGATTACGCCGGACCCGCAGATGAGGTTCGACCCGGTAATCGAGGAGATCGAAGAAGAGGAAGAAGAGTACTTCGTCGAGACGGCCGAGACCTTGGTTGAGGAACCGGAAATTCTGGAGATCCCGCACCGCGCCGAAGCGACCTGGGCTGGCGCTCCCCGGCTTTCCACGCCGCCCGCGTCTGCTGAAACGCTGCGTCGGGAGCCGGTCCGCGCCCCCGAACGTCCGGCGCCCGCGCCGCGTCTGGATACGCCGGTGGTGGAGCCGGAGCCGCTGATCGGTACGCCAGTGGAAGCGGCCGCACCCACACCCGCGCCGCCCCGCTTTGAGTTCTTCCGCCGCGAGCGGCCGGCCTTCATGAGCCGTTTCGAAAGCATCTCGGAGACTGGGCCTGAGGTGGTGGAAGCGAATTCCACGCCGTCGGCGCCCACGCCGGAGCCGGAGCCCGCGAAACCGGAGCCGCCCAAGGACGATATCGATATTCCGGCCTTCTTGCGCCGGGAGCGGAAGCTCTTCCAGTAGGGTGGATGCTACCCTAAAAGGGTCTATGTCTGAGTCGTCACCGCATTTTCACGGCCGCCATTTTCAGGCGACTGACCCGTTTGAACGCCATTGGTTCGTCGAGTTCCGGTGGCTCCAGACCGGCATTTCCATTCGGCACGCCGATACGGTCGATGTGAAGTTCGAATTGCGCTCAGGCGACGAAGTGCAGGAAAAGGTGATCGCCCTGCCGCACCCGCTGCTGCTGGAACTTTCGCAAGAACAAAACGTCCCGCTTACAGATCCGTGGTGCATGAAGCTGGCGATCGCTCATCTGCGGATCATGGTCCGCACGTGGGAGGACATGGATAAAACGCTGGTGACGCTCTCACGGAGCGACCTCGATCGAGCGCATCAGGCCGCGGTGAAAGCGGCCCAAGCCGCCTAACTCAAAATCGGTTTGATCAGATGGCCGTGCACGTCAGTGAGCCGACGCTGCAGCCCATTGTGATACCAGGTGAGGCTCTGATGATCGAGCCCCAGCAGATGCAGGATGGTGGCGTGCTGATCGTAGATCGTCACCGGATCCTGAGCCGCGCGATAACCGAGCTCGTCAGTGGCGCCGTGGGCATAGCCGGTTTTGAGACCAGGCCCCACCATCACGGACGTAAAGCCCTCAGGGTTATGATCGCGGCCACCTTCGCCCAAGCCTTCGCTGATCGGCAGCCGGCCGAACTCCGTGGTCAGCACTACCAGTGTCTCTGACAGCAAACCACGCTGCTTCAGGTCGCGCAGCAGCGCGGCCACCGGGCCATCCAGAATCGCCGCATTCTTGCCATGGTTGGTGCGCATGTCCTCATGGCCGTCCCAGTTGACACGCGGCTCGCCGAAGTGGCCGCCATTGTAGAGTTGCACGCAGCGCACGCCACGCTCCACCAGGCGGCGGGCCATCAGGCAGTTGTATCCGAAGTCGCGGGTGACGGGATGGTCGAGGCCATAGGCCGCGCGCGTGGCCGCGGACTCGCTCTTGATGTCGGTGACGTCGGGCGCGCTCAACTGCATGCGCGCCGCGAGTTCATAGCTACGGATGCGGGCAACCAGCGCGTCTTCGCCGGGGTTCTGCTTGAGGTGCTCTTCGTTGAGTTCAGTCAGCAGGTCGTAAGTCGCTTTTTGATTGGCGGCGCCTACGGAGGCCGGTGGCTTCAGGTCCGCAATCGGTTGACGCTCGTCGCCGAGGATCACGCCCTGGTGCGCGGCCGGCAGAAACCCATTACCCCAATTGGCCACGCCGCAAGGAGGCAGACCCCGGCGGTCCGGCAGGACGACAAATGAAGGCAGATTCTCGTTCTCGCTGCCGAGGCCATAGCTGATCCAGGAGCCGATGGACGGGAAGCCCTGGAAGATGAAGCCGGTGGACATCTGAAATAGCGCGGGGCCGTGAGCATTCGAGCGCGAGACCATCGAATGCAGAAAGGTCATGTCATCGGCGAGTTCGGCCATGTGGGGCACGAGGTCAGAGATCATCTTGCCGCTTTGTCCGCGAGGCTTGAAGGCCCACGGCGACTTCATCACCGTGCCGCGCTTGCCGAAGAACGGCGTGATGGTGTTGGCGCCCTTGATTTCCTTGCCGTGGAATTTCTCGAGCTCCGGCTTGTAGTCGAACGAGTCGATCGCGCTGAAGCCCCCGGGCAGGAAGATCATGATGACGTTCTTCGCCTGGGGCGAGAAATCGGGCTGCGGAGTGCGCACGCGCGCGGCGCGCGCCTCCATCTGCGTGAGCGCCAAGCCGGCGAGGCCGCCGCCGGCGTGCCAGAGCGCTTCGCGCCGGGAGTATTGATTTTGCCGATGCTTAGGGGACATACAGGTACTCGTTGGAATTCAGCAGCGCTCGCGCATAAAGGCCCAGGCTATTGGCTTTGATAAAGGACGCGCCCAGGGTTTGCTCCTTCTTGCTGGGAGGGCGGCCCAGGAGCAATTCATACATGTGCTTGATCTGGGCACTGGTGGACGAACCGGCTTCCCGCTCCACGCGACGCGCGATGGCACCGGATTGGCTTAGGACGAAGTCATTGTTCAGCAGCGTGAGCGCCTGCACGGGCGTATTCGAGACGCTGCGCTGCGGAGTGGCGACTGCGGGGTCAGGACAATCAAAGCTATCCATCATGATGCGCTCGCCCCCGCGGACGCTGAACCGGTAAACCGCGCGGCGCCAGACCGACGGTCCGTCGTGGCTGAGCGCTTTGTAGATATAGGAGCCGGCGTCGCCTTTCTTGTGCAGGGCGAACGAAGGGCCTCCGCTGGTCTGCAGATCGAGGTTGCCGGCGTGGAAGAGGACCGAGTCCCGAATCATTTCCGCATCCATGCGTTTTAGCGGCATGCGCCAGTAGAGGCGGTTGTCGGCGTCGATAGCGAAGGCCTCGGCCACTTGCGCACTGCCTTGCTGATAGGCCCGGGAGGAGACGATCTGCCGGTGCAGCCATTTCAGGCTCCAACCGTTTTCCATGAAGCTGACGGCCAGCCAGTCGAGTAGTTCGGGATGCGACGGGCGGTCACCGTTCACGCCGAAGTCCGAAGGTGTGTTCACCAGCCCGGTGCCGAAGTGGAGATACCAGACGCGGTTGACGATGACGCGCGCGGTGAGCGGATTGTGCTCGCTCGCGATCCAGTCGGCAAGCGCCAACCGGCGATCCCGATCGTTGGCTTCCATCGGTAAGTCGAGGTTCACCTGGCGCACCGCAGTCATGGCGCCGGCGCCCACTGGCTCGCGCGGCTGTGCAACGCTGCCGCGTTCCAGGACGAACGCGGGCGTGATCGAGGCTTTCGGGACAGCCGCATACAGCCGGGTCGGTTCCGGCACGGCGGCGACAGCGGCTTCGGCCTGCGCGATCTCCTGACGGACCTTCTCGCGCTGCTCACGTTCCTCCGCCGTCAGCAAGCCGGTGAGCTCTTCCGGCGTCACGGCCGGCAGCGAAATCTCCACGCTGCGCGCATGATCGAGTGAAGAGGCGACCGCCTGCCAATCGCCCTTGGGCCCGAGGGCTTCCAGACGATAGACCGAGACGCTACCGTCTGCGGCGCCGCTTTCCCAATCCGTGGCCCAGGTCATCTCATTGACGCGACCGCCGCCCGGCAGTTCAATGACGAGCGGCTCGGCGTCACTGGCGGCGCGGTCACTGAGGTACTTCTCGAGCACAATGCCGGCCGGTGCCAACTGCAGCTTCTCCATGCGGGCGCGTTTTCCGCGTTGCGCGGTGATTACCAGGCGATAGCGTGGGGCGTCGACGACAGGGAAGCGATTGCGATTCCACACCGGGTTGAGCGGCATGCGCAGCGGCTCGCTCTCGTGCTGACGGTCGTAAGCACGGTAGCGCTCCCGCAACAGCTTCACCCGCTTGGGGTCTTCCATGGCGCCGAGCTTGGCCTTCGCCGCCGTCAGCGCTTCGCGAAGCGGCTTCACGCGTGCCTCGTAGCGGGCAATCGCTTCTTCCGTCGCCACGCGGCGATTGCCGAAACCCACTCCGGAGAAGACAGCGGTCAGGCGGTAGTAGTCGCGGGTCGGAATCGGGTCGAACTTATGATCGTGGCAGCGCGCGCAATTCACCGTCATCGCCTGGAAGGTATGAAACGTGGTGGTCACCATGTCGTCCAGCTCATCCTGGCGCTGCGTCATCGCCATCACTTTGTCTTTGTTGATCTCGGCTTGCACTTGATCCCATGGCCCGGCGACCAGAAAGCCGGTGGCGGCCACTTTGCGCGGATCGTGGGGCGCCAGCAGGTCTCCGGCAAGCTGCTCGCGGATGAAGTCGCGATATGAGACGTCCTCATTGAAGCTGCGAATGACATAGTCCCGGTAGGGCCACGCGTTGGGGCGCTCGTAGTTATGTTCGCCGCCGTCGGTCTCGCCGAACCGAACGACATCCAGCCAATGGCGCCCCCAACGTTCGCCGTAGTGGGGCGACGCGAGATACTTGGCTGCCGCTTGTTCGTAGGTGAGTTGTTCGTCGCCGGGCGCCGGAGGCAGGCCGGTAAGGTCGAAGCTCAAGCGGCGGATCAACGTGCGATGGTCGGCCCGCGGGGAGAAGTGCAGACCTTTGGACTTCAGCTTCTCGGCGAGAAAGGCGTCTACCGGATGGGGCTCGCCGGCGGGCGGCGGCGCCTTCTCCGGCGAACGGAAGGCCCAAAAGACTTTGCGCTGGGTGATGGCCGGGCCGTCCCAGGCTCCGCCGGCCGCGCTCCAAGCCGCGAACGTTTTCACTTCCTCCGCCGTCAACCGCGGCCCACCGAGCGGCATCTTGCCTTCGCTGACCAGGGAGAGAATTTTGGTGGGAGGGACTTTGGCCAGGCCGGCTGCGGAGGACAGGTCCAAGTTCCCGCGCGGACTTTCTCCCGAGTGACAACGCACGCAGCTTTTCTCGAAAACGGCGCGGACGGGAGCAAATTCTGTAGCCGCCTGTAGTCCGGAAACCAGGACGCAGGCCAGAGCGACACGAACCATGCTTGATGATAGCGCTAGGCGGGGAGTACCCGGAGCGAGGGGCCCGCATCCGCGAGTGCTACCGCAGCATACGTGGCGTCGCATGGATAGGGCTCGCGCCCGGCTTCGCGAATGGCGCGCGAAATCTCGCGACGGTCGAGATCGGCCGGGAAGCCGGCCAGTTCGTCTGCGCCGAACCGTAACGCCACCTGAGCGATGGCGTCCGTGAGTGCGGACCAGTTGGCGCGCATATGTACCGAAGGCGGGAAAATCAGGCGCGCTAACGCCAAGGCGCGAATCTCGGCTTCGCCCGTAGTTTCGCCGGCGGTGGGGTTGATCCGCGGCTCCACGCTGCTGAATCCCGCCTCCCGTTGTGCCCAGAGCCGCTCGGCCATCAGGTCGGGATCTGTCGGCAGGGCCAGTTCCAGGCTGGGCGCGGGATCGGCCGAATAATACGTGCGATTGCCGAAGGCCTGCTCGCGGACCGCGTTGGCGCGGGCTCCGAGTTCCAGCAGGGGCAGATGCGCGGCCTGCTTTAGCGCGTCCAAAGAGTCTATGAGAGCCAAATGATATCCACCATCCAACACAATCCGAAAATCACGCTCACCCACCCGTTCACCGTAAAA
This sequence comes from Bryobacteraceae bacterium, assembly GCA_044226365.1. Taxonomy (GTDB): domain Bacteria; phylum Acidobacteriota; class Terriglobia; order Bryobacterales; family Bryobacteraceae; genus JALHNI01. The sequence goes on along the minus strand of JBGAHE010000004.1, from coordinate 24,344 downwards.
AAGGCCGCATCGACGCGGCTGAAGTCATTGGGCTTCACCAGCGAGTGCTCGTAGAGCAGCAACGCCGCAGTAATCCCAATGCCAGCGAGCGCGGCGCCGTCGAGGCCGTAAGCACGCCAGAGCCAAATCAGGCAAGCGAGCATGAGGCCGTGCAGCAGTCGAGAGACGCGCAGTGCTCCCGGGAGTCCGAGGCGTACGGGGATGCTGTGCAGTCCGGCGGCCCGGTCGAACTCGTAGTCCTGACAGGCGTAGATGATGTCGAAGCCGGCTGTCCAGCACATCACGGCCACGGTAAGCGCGCACAAGCGCCAGTCGATTCGGTCCGTGAGTGCGATGCCGGCGGCCATCGGCGCGATGCCCAGCGCGAGACCCAGCACTAAATGTGAGAGCGATGTGAAGCGCTTGGTGAAGGAGTAGCCGAGAATCACCAACAGCGCGACGGGCGACAGCCGCAGGCAGAGCGAATTCAACATCGCCGATGCGAGCAGGAAGAGGGCGATCGTGGCGGCGAAGAAGCTCCACACAAAGCTGGTCTGCAGCAGTCCGGCGGGCAGATGACGGCCGGCGGTGCGGGGATTGCGGGCGTCGATCTGCCGGTCCAGCAGGCGATTGAACGCCATGGCGGCGGAACGCGCGGAGACCATCGCCAGCAGGATCCAACCGAACTTGGCGGCGAGTCCCGTCACCTGTCCGCCGACGCCACGCCACGCCAGTAACGCGCCCACGGTAGCGAACGGCAAAGCAAACACCGAGTGCTCGAACTTGATCATGTCGAGCGTCAATCGTAAGCGCTGTAAAGGAGGCGAAGTCGCGGGCATCATGGCGAAAGGGTACATTAGTTATTATCCGATGCCGCTTCCCCGCTTGGCACTTTGTATTGCCCTGGCCCTGCTTGCCTCCTGTACCGAACCGACCACCCGTCCTGAAGATATTGGTACGCGCCTGATTACGCTACCCGGCGGCCAAAAGGTTCGGGTCGAGGTAAAGATACTTCCTGAGGACATTATGCGCGGCATGATGTTTCGCGAAAGTCTGGCGCCGGACCGCGGGATGCTTTTTCTCCACAAGCCGCCGGGCAAGTACGCCTATTGGATGTATCAGGTGAAGATGCCGCTGGACATTATTTGGATGGATGAGCAGGGGAACATCGTTGAGATCGCGGCCAATGTGCCTCCTTGTCCATCGTCGGTGGCGAGCCAGTGCCCGGTTTTCGGCGGCACCAGGACTGCCCAGGTAGTGCTCGAAATCGGCGGTGGTTTGGCTCAGAAATATGGCCTCACCACTGGAATGCGGATCGGCCTTTAAGGAACTTGCATGACGCCTGACAAAGTCCGTGAATTGCTGGAAGGGGTGCGGGGCGGCGAGGTCGACATTGAGACGGCCGTGAACCGGTTGAAGGGCATGCCCTTCGAGAACCTTGGCTATGCGGTGCTGGATCATCATCGCCACATCCGTCACGGGATGCCCGAGGTCATCTATGGCGAGGGGAAAGCGCCCGAGCATTTGTTGGGCATCTTCAAGAAGCTGCGGGAGCGTTCGCCCAATGTGCTGGCCACTCGCGTAGCGCCGGAAGTGGCCGCGCTGGTTCTGGGCGAAGTGACCGATGCCGAGTACTTCCCGGCTTCGCGTGTCCTGCGTTGCTGGAACGACCGGCGTATTTTAAGCAAAGGCAAAATGGCGATCATCTGCGCCGGCACCGCGGATCTGCCCGTAGCCGAAGAAGCGCGGCTGGTGGCTGAAGCGATGGGCAACGAGTTGCTTGCCATCTCGGACGTCGGCATCGCCGGGATCCATCGCCTGTTTGGCCATCTGGATCAGATTCGTGAAGCGCGGGTCTGCCTGGCGGTGGCTGGGATGGAAGCAGCGCTGCCCAGCGTGCTCGGCGGTTTGGTGTCGTCTCCGGTGATCGGCGTGCCCACCAGCGTCGGCTACGGAGCGCACTTCAAGGGGCTCGCCTCACTGCTGGGGATGCTCAATAGCTGCGCCAGCAATGTCACCGTGGTGAACATCGATAACGGCTTCGGGGCCGCTTACGTCGGCACGCTAATCAACCGCATTTAGCGCTATTCGAGCGGCAAGCCTGAATCTTTGAGCGCGCGCCAGCCGCCGTCCAGCGAAATGGGATGCGTATAGCCCATCTTGCGCAGATTGTCCGCTACCAGTGCGGAGCGGAAGCCTCCGCCGCAATACAGTACGATCTTCGCGGCCTTGTCCGGAATCTGGGTTTCGATGTCGCGCTCGATCACGCCCTTGCTCAGATGAAGGGCACCCTTCACGTGGCCGGCATTCCATTCGCTCTCTTCGCGCGTATCCACCAACACATGGGGCTCGTGCATTTCGGCGCGGTAGGTATCGAGATCGATCTCGCGAATGCGAGTCTTCGCGTCGGCTACCAGTCGGAGGAAACCTTCGTTATGTTTCATGCCCCTATCTTATCGGCCGGAGGCGACGGCGCCCACGGTGAAGCGCAGCCGGGCCGCGGCCAGCATGGCGGCCAACATCCCCAGGCTCATGCCCAGCGCCATCAGCGCATGGTGAATCCAGGTGCTCCGCGGATCGGTCATGGGCAACAAGGAGGACGAAAGATGGGCCACCGTCATGCCGGCCTGCATCCCCACGATGTCGAAGAGGAGAACGAGGCTGCCTTGTCCGGCTTGGCGGGCCGTCAGTAAACAGCGGGCTGACGCCCAGGAGAGCGGCAAGGAAGCCGCCAGCATGCCAGCGGTCATCAGCCAGTAGCCGCGCCAGGAGAGATGGCATTGGGGCTCCGAGAGAGTGGCGAGCATCATGCCCAAGCCGCCGGGGCCCAGCATGATGAGCATCATGTCCAGGTGCCCGTCCCAATGCTCACGCGTCCAGGCGAACATCCCGAGCATCGCCACCAGCACGGTGCCGCCCATTGCCCCTGCGAGCCACGGAGAACTCAGATAGAGCAGCGCGACCTGCAGGCTGGCGCAAAGCGTAAGGAAGATCGGATTCATGAAGCAGGCTCCCAGTCCATGAGGTGCATGGAGTAAAGAATGACGGTCAGGCTGGACGCCATCATCAATAAGGCGGATGCGACGGGCGGCAGCCAGCCGGCCGCGGCCAAGGCGATGCCGACCAGGTTGTAGGCCAGCGAGAAGGCAATGTTCCAACGCACCACCTGACGAGTCTTACGGGCGATGGTAAGAGCGGTCGCCAGTTGGCTCCAGTCGCGATGCAGGAAGACAATCTCGCTCAGTTCTTCTACCAACTCCGCGCTCTGCGGCGCCGCGCAGGAGACATGGCTCCAAGCCATCGCGGCGGTGTCGTTCAGGCCGTCGCCCGCGAACAGGACACGGCGGCCTGCCGCCTGCAGATCCTCGATTAAGGCGTGCTTATTCGCCGCGGTCTGTCGAGTGAGGCGATGGCGGATGGGAATCGCGGCGGCCCGCTCTTCGCCATCTCCCGTCGCCAGCATGACGTGAATGTCGAGCGCTTCGAGCGAACGGATTGTCGGGCTCATGCCCGCCACCGCCTTCTCGATCAGGGTGACTGCGGCGGCCCGTTCTCCGTCCACGTTGACGATGACTTGGCGATTGTCCCCGGCGCCGGCATACAAACGGCGACCGTCTGCAAAGTCGGCTTCAATGCCGGCACCCGGAAACAGGCGAACCTGCTTGAGCGCCGGCGCCGGCGCAGCCGCCTGGTTGGTCCACAGAGGTGCCAGCGTGCGCGCTAGCGTGTGCCGGCTGGCGACCTCGGCGTCGCGCAGCAGCGACCGCAACTCTCCTTCGCGCCCTTCCCAGGAGGGCGTCAGCGTCCAGGCGACTTCGTACTCTTCCGGCAGCGTCAGCGTCCCCGTCTTGTCGAACACCACGGTGTCGACCTCCGCCAGACGTTCCACGGCTTCTCCCGAGCGCGCGACGATGCCGAGCTCACGCAAACGTGCAATGGCCGTCCAAACCGCGAGCGGAGTCGCGAAGCCAAGCGCGCAAGGGCAGGCAATCACCGCGACCGACAGCGCGATCAGCAACGCTCGCTCCCAGGACACCGCGGAGGCATGCCAGAAGAAAGTACCCACCGAAGCCAGACACACCAGGGGAACGAACCAGCGCAGCGCTTGGATCGCCAGGCGCTGCTCCAGTCCTGGCCGCGCCAAGCCGGACTCGATCAGCGTGCGGATCTGATCAATCTGATGGTTGCCGGCGGGCGCGGTGGCGATGCCGTCCAGCGAGCCATCGAGCGGGAAAGATCCCGCCAGTAACTGGTCGCCGGTTGTCTTGCTCACCGCCAGGCTTTCGCCCGTCAATGAGGCTTCGTGGACATACGCGGAGCCATGAATAATGCGGCAATCGACGGGGACACTCTCGCCCGGCAGAATGCGAATCGCATCACCCGCCTGGATCTCCGCCGCTGTCACTTGCTCACCGGTGAGCCGACGAGCCATCCGCCGATCCGGCGCCCAACCACGCAGGCCAGCCAGCACCTTCTGCTTTCCGTAAGCGCCGATCTGGCGGCCGAGAGCGTAAATCACCAATAGCATGGCCGCCACGTCGGCGTAGCCATTGCCGGTGCCGCGCACAAAGTAGAGAACCGAAGCCGCCAGGCTACTGACGATCCCAATCAGGAACAGTAACTCAATCGAGAGCTGTCGCCGCCGGAGGGACTGCCACCCGGCGACGACAAACTCGCGTCCCAACAGCAGGAACACCGGTAAAGCGATGAAGCAGGACGTCAGTTCCAAGGCGAAGCGCTCTTCCGCCGTGACGTCCGAGCCATTCAGCGCGATGCTGAAGACCATGCCGTTCATCGCGAGAAATGCGCTACCGCCAATGCGCCACCAGAGAGACGCGGGAGCTTCGTCAATGCAAGTGCAGTTCATGGGAGCCTACTTGCGGGCGGCGAACGCCTCCAGCGTGTCGGATCGCCATTCGGACTGCCCGGCGATCTCCTTGCGCAGCTTGGTGATGAAGTCCGTCGTCACCGGATCGGCCTTGTTCCCCCAGGATGCGCGGATGTAAGTCAGCACCGCGGCAATCTCCTCGTCCTCGCGAATTTCCCAGGCGGGCATCTGCGAGGCATAAGTCTTGCCGTTTACCAGGAACGGACCGCTCAGGCCCTTGAGAACGATGGCGGCCAAGCGGCGCTTATCGCCCAGCACATACTCGGAGCCGGCGAGCGGCGGATATGTTCCCGCCACACCCTGGCCGTTCTCCTGGTGGCACTGCATGCAGGCACCGAAAACCTCCTTGCCGAGCACCATCGGGTCCTGCGGCGGGGCCGCGACGATGGCGCCGCCGGTGGCGCGTTCAGCGAGCCCATTCCCGGACCAGTCACCGCCGTAGTAGCCGATATAGAAGCCGCCGAACAGGAGCATGAAAAAGCAGAAGATGATGTAGGACACGGGGGTGGGCGAGATCCCATCTCGCGGCTCCGCCATCTCGCGCATCGCGGCCTGATGCAAGCCGAAGATGGGATCCATCTGCGGTTGCTCTTCAGGGTTCTGAGGGATGGTGTTGCTCATTGGTTCGCCTCCGGCAAAGGATAAGACTGATTCAGGCGCTTGAGATAGGCAATCAGGGCGCGTCCCCGATCGGTGGGCGCGATGTGGCTGACACCTCGTTTGCCATTGGGCACCGAGACTGCATCCGCCGGCACGGTCTCCCCAGCGCGGATCTCACGGAACAGATACTCGAAGCGCGGCATGATGGACCCGGGCGAAGTGATCTGGGGGTCGTAGAGGTGCAGCGCATGCCAGTCGTGGGAGGGTTGACGAGCGCCAATGCTCGCCAAGTCCGGACCCATGCGCTGGGTGCCGAGCTGGTGCGGTCGATCCATCAGGTAGTCGCGAGGGACGCTACGACGGGTTCCCCAACCGCGGCGAATGTCCGCGCCATACCCCTTCATCCGGACCTGCTGGGTATGACAGTAAATACAACCTTGGTCGATGTAAACGGCACGGCCTTTCGCCTGGTCTCCGAAGTACATTTCCGGATAGCGCGTGCCGTCAATTTTGGTCACCGGTTGCAACGCTTTGAACTGCCAGTTCGGCACAATCACCAGACCCGTAATCGATGAGGCGATCGTCAGGAAGATGCCGAGCGCAAGAATGAATGTCCGATTCATAACTTATTGAGCCTCCTTCTCTTTCGCCATTAACTTCTTCCAGTCGCGCTCGGAGTCCAGCATGGTTGGCGTAGCCCACGTGTACTTATGCGGCGTAATCATGCGGACGAAGTTGATCAGGAAAGCAACGGTGCCCGAGATCAGGATGATGCCCGCGAGCGACCGTACCGCCAGATAAGGAATCGTGAACTTGACAATGTTGAGGAACGGCACTGTCGGATCGTTCATCATCTTGCCTTGGCGGATGCCGGCATAACACATGGCACCGGCGTAAAGGAGAGTGCCGATCAGCGTGCACCAGAAGTGAATGCGAATCAGCCGGGCGCTGCTCCACTCCTGATCCATCAGGCGGGGCATGCCATAGTACATCATGGCGAACATCAGCGGCGCGAAGAAACCATACATTCCTAAGTGCACGTGCCCGATGGTGTAGTGCGTAAAGTGCGTAATCTCCTGGTGACTCCGCAGGGATTCGAGCGAACCCTGGAAGCTGGAGACCGTGTAAAGCATCGAGCCCATGACAGCGAAGCGGAGCGTGGGGCTGGTCTTCAGCAAATGGAAACTGCCAATCATGGTCATGTGATGGTTGATGCCGATCGTGATCACCGGAATGAACATCATCAGGCTGCCGACCACGCCGAGCGTAATCGTCCATGCGGGCAACGGACCGCCGGTCAGGTGATGGGTGCCCGCCCAGTTATAGAAGATCGCATTCGACCAGAATCCCAGCAGCGACAAATGGTAACTATGAATCGGCTTGCCGATGACTTTGGGAATCAGATAGTAGGCTGCGGCGATGCCCGTAGGCGTAGCGAACAAGCCCACCACGTTGTGGCCGAACCACCAGTTGGCAATGGCTTGGGCCACGCCGTCCACGGCGCCCAGGTTCGTACAGGCTTCCGCCGAGAGCACTAGAATCGGGAACCAGACCGTCACCGCCATCAGATACCACTGAGAGACATACGTGTGGTTCGTCGTCTTGCGGAAGTACATCGTGAAGTTAGCGATCACGATGAAGACATAAGGCACCACCAGCAGCGGCATTGCCCAGAGGGGAAACTCCAGAGTTTCCACGCCCGTGGACTGGCCCATCAAAATACCGATCGTGCCCAGTAACAAGCCGGCGTTAAAGACCACGCCGCCCACCAGGAGTAAGTTTCGATACGGCAAACGCACCTGACACAAGCGAGCTTGTAACCACAGTAATGTCCCGGAAGCGGCCAAGCCGCCAAAGCCGTAGATCGCCGTATCCCAATGGGCGGCGCGGGTCCGACCGAACGTGAGCCATTCGATGCCGCCCAGGAAGTCAGGCGAATGCAGCTTCAAGGAACTGATCAGCCCGAAGAGCGAGGCAATCGTCAGCCACAGGAGGCTGCTGCCCCAGTAAAGTACGATCACTGGCCGGCTGGAGCCGTCCACTTCGACGCGGGCTCGAATCTCCTCGACGGGTGATGGAGGTAGTGGTTCTGCAATCATTGACGCTCTCCCGGAAAGTGGTCCGTTACCACGCCAATCGGCTCACGTTCGTCGAAGATCATGCGCGCTCCTTCCCGCAAATTGCGGAACTCCCCGCGCTGTATGGCCCAAGCCAACAGCCACACCATCACAATTCCCGTGATCAGCGCGAAGGACCAAATGAAGATGAAGACTCCAAACACGAATCAGTTCTCCTCGTTAGATACTCAAAACCGGAACCGGCGACTCCCGGACGATGTCATAGAGCCGGGACCATAAGCGACCCACTGGATCCTGATCGTGGCCGCGTCCGACAATGATCAGGTCCGCCCGCTGCCGCTCTATGGCTTCGTTCATACAGCTATTGATCGGGCCTTCCATCACCATCACCGAAGCGTCGAGCGAGAGTTCGCGCTTCAGGTCTTCGATCCGCGCCTGCGCGTTGTCCATCAATTGCGTCAGGTACGGACCGTAGTCGAAGTCCGGCGGAGGTACCCGCGAATCCACCACATGGAGGAGCGACAGCTTCGCACCGAAGGAGGCGGCGAAGGCGGCTGCCGCGCGCGCGATGGCCGGGGTTTCTTCTTCCAGGTTCAAAGCGCAGACCACAGACTTATAGCCGCCGTCCGTTACTTTGGCGAGTGCTTCCGGCGATCCGGTCCAAACCGGACAGCTCAAGTCATGCAGGACCTTCGCGGTTACCGATCCCAGCAACAAGCGGCGCAGAATGCCGTGGCCCCGCGTGGGCATCATGATCAGGTCCGTGCCCTGATGCTGCACTTCGGCGCGAATCGCGAGGGCCGGATCGTCGATCTGTACCACTTGGCGTGGCGACGCACCGGGGAACATCTCCTGGGTGTACTTCGCCAACCGCTCCTTCTCCGTAGCCTCCATCACCTCGGGGACGATGTAGCCGGCCGGGAGCGTCTCGCCGTAGAAAGCGATCGGCCACGGGCACGCATGGAGCAGCGTCACCTCGGCGTCGAAGTGGCGAGCCATGCCCTTCACCGCGGGCGCTATCATCTTGCAGGCTTCGGAGTGGTCAACGGGGACCAGGATGCGTTTGAAAGGTAACATTGAGGGTCTCTCCAATTCGTCGGAAGGTCTTTAGGACAGAGCGAGGCGCGATTTCTCTTCTTCGCGCCGTTCTTGAGCAATGAGGATTGAAACTTCCCGCAGGCTGTTGGCCAGGTGCTCGAGATAGTCATCCATCGAGAAGAGGCCGGCGAGCTGTCCAGCCGCGTTCACGACTGGTGCTCGCCGTACCCCCAAGCCGCGCATGCGGCGGATGGCGGAATCAGCGTCCTCGTCCGGGCGCAGCGTGAAAGGATGCGTGGTCATCAGATCGCCGGCCGTGAGGCCATCGGTGGGCAGATCGAGCGCCAGGATGCCCACCACCAGATCGCGATCGGTCAGGATCCCGATTGGCTTCTGATCCGTTGCGTCGGTCACCACGAGGGCACGCACATGGCGATTCCGCATCTCACGGGCGGCTTCGACAACCGAGACGTTTGAGTTGATGGTCGCGACGTGGCGCGTAACGAGGTGCTCAACGGTCATGCCGACAACCATGCAGGCGGTATGCCATCGCTAAGTCTTTGATTTGTCGCAGGACGGCGGGGCGCGCATGCGTGCGGTGGCGCATGCGCTGCGTCAAATGACGCAGCTACAGAAGACCGTACTTCTTCATCTTGTAGCGCAGCGCATCCCGGCCAATCTTGAGCGTTTTGGCCGCCTGCGATTGATTGCCTTGCGCGCTGGCCAATGCTTGTTCCACCAGCCGGCGCTCCTGCTGATCGAGCGTGCCTTCGCCCCCGACCTCCGCCGGATCGTCATCAGGCAGCAGGTGCAGAGGCAGATCCGCTACGTCAACCTGAGACGACGTCGTGAGAATGCAGGCATGCCCGATCGCATTCTCCAACTCGCGGACATTGCCGGGCCAACTGTAGGCCTGCAGCACCAGGCGTGCGCGCGGGGAAATGCCGGTAATCGCTTTGCCGCATTGCTCGCTGAACTTCTGCAGAAAGTGCGGAATCAGCAGATCCAGGTCTTCCCTCCGCTCGGCAAGTGGCGGCAGGCGCAGCTCGAGCATCGCCAGGCGGTAGAACAGGTCCTGGCGAAAACGTCCCTGGGCAATGGCCTCTCGCAGGTCCACATGCGTGGCGGCGATCACCCGCAGCGAAACTTTGCGCGGCGTGAGCGACCCCACACGCTGCACTTCCTGATTCTGCAGGACCCGCAACAGCTTCGCCTGGGTGCTGAGCGGCATGTCCCCGATCTCGTCCAGAAAAAGCGTTCCCCCGTCGGCATGCTCCACCAAGCCCGGCTTATCCGCCGTGGCCCCCGTAAAGGCACCGCGGACGTGGCCGAAAAGCTCGCTTTCGAACAGCGTCTCCACCACGGCCGAGCAGTTCACCACCACGAAACGACCCTTGGCCGGGCTCAGATCGTGTAGCGCGCGCGCTAGCAGATCCTTGCCCGTGCCGGTGGGGCCTGTCAGCAGGACGGTGCGAAAATGCGGCGCAATGCGTTCCACCCGCGAAAACAGCTGCGTCATAAGGACACTGCGGCCCACCAGTCCATGGAAGCTACCCGAGTCACGGCGGGCGCTCTCCGCCAGCAGCCCCTTGATGCGCTCGCGCAGATGACTGATCGAAACCGGCTTGTTGAGATAGTCGGCTGCGCCCTTCTTGATGGCCTCCACGGCTGTTTCCGTCGTGTAGTGCGCGGTCATCAGCAGGACGTCGATCCGGGGATTGAAGGCCATGATGCGTTCCAGTAGGTCGATGCCGGTTAAATGCGGCATCACCAGGTCGGTGAGCACGATGCGCGGCTGATGCAACTCCACCAGTCGCAGAGCTTCGAACGGATCCTGCGTCGTGTAAATCGGAACTCCCGATGTCCGCAACGCCGCGGCCAGCAATTCGAGGCTCCCGGCGTGGTCATCGACGATGAGAATGGCGTCTTTCATGTAGCGAGCCAACGGTTCACTTCCGCACGCAACGCGGCCAGGCGTACGGGCTTGGTGATGTAGTCGCTGAAGCCCATGGCCAGCGCCTTCTCGCGATCGCCTTGCATCGCGCTGGCCGTGATCGCGACCAGCGGGATTCGCTCAAAGCGCGGATCGGCGCGCAAGGCTTGCGCGACGCTGAAGCCGTCCAGCACCGGCATCTGCAGATCGAGCAGGATCAGGTCCGGGACATAGGTGTTCGCCTTGGCCAGGGCGTCACCGCCGTCGGCAGCTTCCACCACCTCGTAGCCTTCAGCCAGCAGCACCGTGCGCAACAGCTCACGGCTGGCATCGCGATCGTCCGCGATCAAAATCGTCTTCACGGCGCCAACTCCCGGGCCAGATCCGCCAGCACGGCGGGCACATCTACTTTGCCGCTGAAATCGAAAAGCGGGATTCCTGCGTCGCGCAACGAGGGATCCTGCAAGGCCGGCGCCGCCGCGATCGCTTGCGGACGCAGCACGTTGACGAGTTGAAGCGCATCGCGCGCTACCGCGACCATCGCGACTTGCCGGCCTTGCGCGATTAATACTTCACCGAGGGCGCGGCGCACCGCGCGATCTTCATGGGCAATCAACACGAGCGGCTGCTCACGAGTTCCGCGCTCGGCTGGGTCGAGGGGAATGGTGAACGTGAAGCGCGTACCCCGCCCCACTTCGCTCTGCATGGCGAGCAAGCCACCGTGCTGTTCCACCAAGCGGCGCGTAATAACGAGTCCTAACCCCGTGCCTTCTTTTACGCCCTTCGTCGTGCTGCCCACCTGACGAAAGGCTTCGAAGACAGCTTCCTGATGCTCGGGTGCAATGCCGATGCCCGTATCCTCTACGGTCAATCGGGCGAACTCGGTTTCGCGAACCACCTCAATCGTGATCGACCCGCCCTCATTCGTGAACTTCACCGCGTTACTCAGCAGGTTGTAGAGGATCTCTTTGAACCGGACCCGGTCCGCCTCCAGCGAAATGCGGTCCTGCAAGTTGACGCGAAGTCGTTGGGACTTCGCCGCGGCTTGGGGCCGCACGGTGGCTAGCACCTCCTGCAGCGCTTCTTCCAGCGCAAATGTGGTCCGCCGCAATTCCAGGCGACCGGCTTCGATCTTGCTGAGGTCGAGGATGTCGTTGATCAGCTCCAGCAGGTGCAGCGAGTCGCGGTGAATATGTTCGATGAAGCGGCGTTGCGTCGCATTGAGCTCCCCATCCAGGCCCTCGGCCAGCAACTCCGCAAAGCCAATGATGGTGTGCAGAGGCGTTCGCAACTCGTGGCTCATGCTCGCCAGAAACTCGCTCTTCAAGCGATTGGCGCGCTCGATCTCCATATTGCGCGCTTCGAGCTGTGAGTTAGTAGCTGCCCACTCCCTCGCATGCTGGGCCTGCACTTCCCGTAAACGCTGCTGTACCTGCCGGCTTTCTGAGACGTCGCGGATGATCGCCGTTACCCGATGCTCGCCTTCATAACCGGACGGACTCAGGCTGATCTCCACCGGGAACCTGGAGCCGTCTTTGCGCTGCGCTTCGAGTTCCAGACCGCTACCCATCGGACGGATCTTGGCCGACTCGCCATAAGCCTGCCGATGATGCCGATGCCCATGGCGCACCGCCGCGGGCACCAGGATCTCCACCGGCTGCCCCATCAACTCGGCCCGCGTATACCCGAAAGAGCGCTCGGCCGCGTGATTCATCAACAGAATCCTGCCTTCGCGATCCACCTCGAGAATGGCATCCGGAGCCGCTTGCAGCAGGCGTTCCGCACGCGCCCCCGCGGCGTCTTCATCGACGGCCAAGGTGCCGCCGTTAAACTCCGTGTACTGCCAGCGCGGGGCCAACGGTTGACCATCCCGGCATTTTTGCGGCAGCGGTTGGCCGATCAGCTCGGACTCGCTCCAGCCAAACAATTCTTCAGCGCGCCGGCTCCAACGGAGCACGCGATCGTCCGAATCGAGAATCGCCATCGCCAAGGGGCTGGCGGAGAACACGGTTTGGAGAATCGCATCCGCGCTCATGGTCATTGTTGCCAGCGATTCAGCAAATTGCCCACGGCGCGCTTAGCTTTGCGGATCGAGTCACTCACGCTGCTGGCGCCAGTCAGTACGCCTGCTCCCGCTTGTTGTCCTCCGGTCTCAATCGCCCCGAGTGCGCTACCGCCGGCGAGCACGGTGGCCTTCACCGGCACCAGCACCGGGTAGAGATTGGTGATTTCGGCGGAGTGATCGAGCACCGTCAGCACCGACGGCGTGAATTCGAGCCGCATCTTCTGGGCCAAGGACCAGTTGGTGGACTGCATCCACACAGCGCCATTCAGCGGATCGTCTGGCGCGCCCAGGTTCACGATTCGCTTCGGCGTCCACCGGCGGACGTCCTCGCATGAATCGCCTCCACAGCCTCTCGAACAACGAGCCTGGCTGAGAAAAGACGCGTGCTTGCCATGCGAAACCCACACCGTTGGGCCTTGCCGCGCCGCATCGAGCAAATGTGCCCGCGCGCCGTGCGCCGTGTCGCAAACAGTTCCCTGGTGCCCTGCGGCGCTCCACGCAATCGCTCTCCAGTACTTTTCCGCATATTCGGCCTTGGTGGGGCGCAGCAGAGCGGAGACGTGCTCCACATCCAGCGCATGCGAGCCCCGCCCGCAGTCACGCGCCCAGAGATGGTAATAATGCACCTCGATCTCGCCAGTGGGATGCGGCGCCACGAAGCCGTAGAGCGTGCCGGCGCGCCCGGTGGCTCGCGGAACGCGCTCGCCCGCGGCGAACTCAGACGGCTCCACGTCGCAATCGTGCGCGCTGATGTAGAACTGCGGGACGAACCTTTCGAGCAGCCGCTGTTCGAAGGCGTCGGGTAGCCCGTCGCGATCCAGGTCCGCGGCGGCCAGGGCCGTAGCGACGAAGAAGAACATCCAGCGCATGAATCTTGAGGATAACTTAGGGCGTTTCATCAGGATGCTGCTCGTCCAGGTAGTTGTAGAAGTCGAACGGCCGAGCGGCATAAGTTTTGGCCAGCAGAATGATCTGTCCGGTGTGACCGGAGAAGTGTTCCACGACGTGGTAAATGCCCTCCAAAATCGTCAGTCGAAAGCCCTGGATCTCTACCCGATCGCTCAGCCGCTCCGCAGGTAACGACTGCAGGATGGCGCACGCCTGGTCGATTGTCTCGGTGAGGCGCCGTTTCAATTCGTCGCGCGTTCCCGATTCCGCCGCGAACTCCGCCGCTCGCTCGCGCGCATCCGTTGCTCCCCCCACTCCCGCGATCACCCATTGCCGGACGTTGCCGGCCAGATGAAGCACCAGGTTTCCCACGGCATTCGAATGCGGGTTCGGTCGCTGCCAAAGCTGCTCCTCCGTCAGGACGTCCAGGCACGTCGTGACGCGCCCCGCCATCTGGCGCAGCTTGCGGCAGGAGAAGTCGACGAAGACCGCTTCGATCACGAAAAGAGTATAAACTGGCAAGTTATGAATTCCCGACGTACGCTTTTGGTCGGTGCCGGTGTCACGGCCATTTCTCATTTGGCGAGCCGTCCGGCGCGCGCCGCCAACGACAAGATCCGGGTAGCTGTGCTCGGCGTGAACGGTCGCGGCAAGGACCATATCCAGGGGATCATGAAGCTGCTGGACGCCGAGGTCGTGATGCTCTGCGACCCCGATACCGACGTCTCGGCCAAGGCCGCCTCGATGATCGAGACGCGCTACGGGAAGAAGGTCTCCACGGTGCAGGACATGCGCCGCGTGTTCGACAACAAAGACATCGACGCCGTCACCATCGCGACGCCGAACCACTGGCATTCGCTAGCCGCCATTTGGGCCTGCCAGGCGGGCAAAGACGTTTACGTCGAAAAGCCGGGTTCCCACAACATTCACGAAGGTCGTAAGCTGGTGGAAGCGGCGGCTAAGTATAAGCGCATTGTGCAGCATGGCGTGCAGTTGCGTAGTTCAGAAGCGATTCAGGAAGCAGTGCAGAAGCTCCGCACGGGCGCCATCGGCAAGGTCTACATGTCGCGCGGCCTGGTGTATCGCTGGCGCCCCTCGATCGGAAAAAAGCAGCCGGAACCCACGCCCTCGAACCTCGATTACAACCTCTGGACGGGGCCGGCGGAGATGAAGCCGTTCTCCCGCCGTTGGGTGCATTACAACTGGCATTGGCACTGGAACTACGGCAATGGCGACGTCGGCAATCAGGGCATTCACGAAACTGACCTTTGCATGTGGGGTCTGGGCGTCGATACACTCCCCACGCGCATTACGTCCATGGGCGGCAAGTTCCTCTGGGACGACGACAAGGAGACGCCCGAAGTCCAGACCTCGATCTATCACTACCCTGAGCAGCAGAAGATGATCCAGTTCGAGGTGCGCCACTGGTGCACCAACGACGAAGCCGGCGCCGGCGTCGGCAACATTTTCTACGGTTCCGAAGGCTTCCTGGTCGTGAACGGTTACGACACCTACGACATCTTCGTGGGCCAGAAGAAAGAGCGTGTCGGCGGACGCAAAGCGGGTGGCGACCACTACGCGAACTGGATCAAGGCCATCCGCAGCCGGAAAACGTCAGACCAGAATGGCCCGGTGGAAACGGCGCACCTTTCGAGCGGCCTGGCTCACTTGGGCAACATCTCCCACCGGTTGGGCCGTCAGTTGGAGTTCGACCCGGTGAAGGAGAAGTTTGTGAGCGACAAGGAAGCCGACGCGATGCTCACCCGCAAGTACCGCGCGCCCTTTATCGTTCCTGAAAAAGTCTAAAGCGCTCGCACCGCGTCGACGCAGAGTACGGCAACATGCTTGGATTCCGGAATCAAGCCGCCTAACGCTACGTCGACTGCGGCGCGATCAATCGCTTTGATGTGCGTTCGCGTTTGCCCGCTCATCAGTTCCGCGAGCGCCGAGCCGGCCGCGAGACACGCTGTGCAACCCTTCGCCCGGTAGCGGACTTCCGCCGCTCGCTCCCCTTCCCACGCCACACTTAAACGCAAGATGTCGCCGCACACCGGATTGCTCACTTCTACCGTCTGCGCCGGCGCCGGCAGTTCGCCCACATGACGTGGATTCTCGAAATGATCCAACAAAATCGCGGAATGCATGGGGCCCAACCTCAGTGTGGCACGCTGAAGAGATGCTGATGGTTGTCGCGGCAATTCTCGAACGGGACGGGCGCGTGCTGATCGGGCAACGTCCACCCGGTGGCTCGCACGCGCTGAAATGGGAGTTTCCCGGCGGCAAAGTGGAAGCCGGCGAAACGCCCGAGATGGCGATCGTCCGCGAACTGCGCGAGGAACTGGCGATTGAGGTCAACTCGCCAGTGGAGATTCATCGCTATGAGTACGCCTATCCCGGCAAACGGCCCATTCTGCTGGTCTTCCTGCGTGTCAACGACTTCACCGGCGAGCCGGTGAACCAGGCCTTCGCCCGCATCGCCTGGGAGGATCCCCGCGCGTTCTCTCGCTACGATTTCCTCGATGGCGACCGGGACTTTCTTATTTGGCTGGCGGCTTCAGATTCGTCTCAAACAGCTTGAGGATGCGCTTGTATTCGTCGGCCCAGCTGGTGGGCTGCACGAACCCATGATCCTCCACCGGATAAGCCGCTAACTCCCAATTCTCCTTGCGCAGTTCGATCAGCCGCTGCGCCAGCCGCACGCTGTCCTGGAAATGCACGTTCACATCCACCATGCCGTGGCAGATCAGCAGAGCCCCCTTCAGATTCTGTGCAAAGTAAATCGGCGAACTGCGCTTGTAGGCCTCGGGATCCTTCTGTGGCTCATTGAGAATGTTGGCGGTGTAGGGGTGATTGTATTGTGCCCAGTCGGTCACCGGCCGCAACGCGGCGCCCGCCGCAAAGACGTCCGGTTGCGTGAACATCGCCATCAGCGTGATGAATCCGCCGTACGAACCGCCGTAGATGCCGATCCGCTTCGGGTCGATCCCATGTTGACTCACCAGCCACTTGGCCCCGTCCACGTGGTCGTGCAAGTCCTTGCCGCCCATATGACGATAGATCCCCGTACGCCAATCCCGGCCGTATCCGGCCGACCCGCGGTAGTCCAGGTCCAGCACCGTGTAACCCAACTCCACCAGCAGATGGTGAAACAAGTAAGGTTGTGAGTAAGTAGACCACCACTTGTGCGCGTTCTGCAGATACCCGGCGCCGTGTACAAAGATCACCGCGGGCCCGCCCTTGATCGCTTCTGCCGGCCGATACAACCGCGCATACACGTCCACTCCGTCGCGGGCCTTAAAGGTGACGATCGGCACATCCATCCATTTGTGCTTCACAAACTCCGGCGCCGGAGAGTGTGTAAGTTGGCGCAGGGCGCTGCCTTCCAGTAAATAGACCTCCGGCGGCTTCGTCATGGCCGAATACAGCACGGCCGTCGCCTTCCCATCCGGTGAGAATACCGGGTCATACTGCCCCACTTGCGACGTCAGCTTGGTTCGCGCGCCTCCCGCTAACGGCATCGAGTAAAGGTGCTGCTCTCCCGGGTGCGCTTCGTTCGTCACCAGGTAGAAAGTCTTCTCGTCGCGCGACAACTCCCCGTGCAGCACTTCCCACTTCCCCGACGTCAAGGCTTTGGGCGTCCCCCCCGCGTAGGGCACGGTGTAGAGGTGCAAATAGCTGGGCATCTCGGCGATGAACCACAGCTCCTGGTCGTTCGGCAGCCAACCCATCTCATTCTGCTGTCCCCACAGCACCCAGGCATCATCGTGCAAATGCACCAGCTCCCGCACCTGGGCCTGCTGCCAATCGAAGGCGAAGATCCACTCGTCCTTGTTGTCGGCCGCCCGCGCCGCCACGACGGCTTTGTCGCGCGCTTCATTGAAGTTGATGCTCACCCAGCGAATGGCGCGGTCCTTCTCCTTGCCGTCTTTGTCTTTCTCCTTCAAACCGGCGTCGACATACTTCACCTCGCCAGTCGTGGTGGCGATCACCGCGAGCTTTACTCCCGCTTGGGCATCGCCCACCTTCGTCCGCGTATTGATGTCCTCGGTGTAAGCGTTACTGGTGATGTAATTCGGCACCACCGCCGTCTTGGCGCCTTCGGGCGTTTCGCGCAGAAAGGCGATCACCGACTTCTCGTCCGACGTTAACTGGAGCCCCGCCACCTGCTGCTTACTTCCGAGATAAAACGGCTTCCGCGGATTCTCCCGCTTCTTCCGGGCTTCGTCCTCTTTCTTCTTGACGTTGCGCTGGCGGACGATCTCGAGCAACGACTCTTCCTCGCGTTTCAGAAACTCCTGGCTTTCCGTGCCCTTCTTGTCGTCGCCGGGCGGCGCGTTGCCGGACCGGATGTCGGTCAGTTGCTCGATGAAGCCCGTTTCGAGAGAGAGCAGATAGAGGTTACTGCCTCGCGTAAACGCCACGCGCTTGCCGTCGAGAATCCAATGCGGATTGCTCTCGGTCTCTACAGTCTTCGTCAGCGGGCGCGCCAGATCGCGGCGATAGTCGTAGTGCCAAAGGTCGCCCCCCTGCGTATAGATGCCTTCGGCACGGTCCTGGGTCAGTACGGGTTGCCAGGGGGGCGCCAGGCGAGTTTCTTCGTCGGTCAGTTTGCGGGGCGCGGTACCATCCCTGCCAACCACGTACAGGTCGAAATCCTTCTCCACTCCGTCACTGGCTTGTTTCCACCGGAAGTAGATCCTTTGACTATCGCCGGACCAACGCAGCTCCTTCGGCTCATAGCCGAACAGATTCGGCCCACGCATGATGTAGTCCACGGTCAGTGTCGGCTTGGGCGGCGCGGGTGCGGCCGCTTTCTTGGGTTTGGGCGCACTCAGCAGGAGAGAAACCGCGAGACTGAAGGCGAGAAACCAGCGCATTGCTCTGTGATAGCACGAAGGTTAGAGCGCGGCTTGGAAGATCCGGAACTCGATCGCTTCCCCCGCGCCCCGCGTACCCTGCACTGAGACCCGCCACGTGCCGGGCTCCGGATTGGCAATGCGAAACTCCTTGCCGAGCCGAAGCGTCGAGTAACCCGTAGTATCGTCCCAGGGACTGAAGTGACGGCCCGACGGACTGACCAGGTGCAGGTCGACGTCGTGCGCCTGACCATCCCACACCACCTTGACATCCAACGCGCGCGCGCCGCGAGCCACGGTCGTGGTCTTGTGCCACCAGTCGGCGATTGCCACTTGGCCGGTCCAGGTCGGCGCCGCCGCCGGCTGGCCGGCCGGACGCGCCGTTGAGATCGACCGGCTTATCTTAGCGTCGCTCGCCGGCGGCGACGCGCCCTGACAACTCCCATAGGGCGACGCATTCGTCGAAAGAAACGTCCCGCGATAGCCGGGGCGTGATGCTGCCGGCAAGTCCTCAAACTGAAACGGGATGCTGGGCGTCGAGATCCAGTGCGCCCGGGTCACATGCACGTGGACGTGCGTGCCGAACGAGTAGCCCGACGTTCCCACCGTCGCCAGCGCCTGACCCTGCTCCACGACCTGGCCGGTCCGGACCCGAAACGTCCCCGTGCGCAGATGCGCATAGTGGCTGAACTCACCATCCTCATGCGCGATCGTGATGTAGTTGCCGTAGATCCGCAGATTCGGCGTCTGCCCGTAGCCCAGGTCATACGCTGAAACGACGCCGCCGCGCATCGCGACGACGCAAGTGCCCGAGAGCGGTGCAATGTCGTAGGCATGCAGATTGCGGCCCCAGTGCGAGAACGAGCCATACGGACCCTGGGTCAGCATCCACGGCTCACCTGCTCGCGTAGGCAGCCGGTAGCCGCCGCGCGAGATCACAAAACGCGCCGGAGCGCTCAGCTTGCCGTCGCCGTTGCGCAGAATCACCAGATACTCGGCCGCGCCCAGGGCCGGGAGCCGCGCCGTGATGCGCGTGGCCGACGCAGTGGTCGGGAAAAGCGCATGCAAGTAGGTCCATCCCCCCGCTGGCGTGTATTGCGCGATGTTGACGATGGAGTCGCTGGCAAAGCCGAAGCCTTCCAGCGTCAGTTCGGACTCGTTGGTTCCGGCCGCCGTCAGCGTCGCCGTCCGAATCACCATGCCGCTTGCCGATGGATCGGCCTTGATGCGGAAGCTGCTCTGATGCAGGACGGTTCCGTTCACCGTCACCCGGACGCGCCACTCGCCCGGTTGCGTAGCCGGGGCAAACCCGGCGATCGGTAACTGGCTCACGAAGCAAAGTGTCGCGGCGGCTGGCAACTGCTCGTAGGGGACGCTGGTGGCCACGGTGCCGTTCGGGTCGAGCCAGTCGATCGTCAGGCGATCCGAAGCCGCAATACTCCCCACGATGAGCCGGAAGAAGGCTTGGCGCGCGGTGGCCTCGAACACGCCGGTTGGGCGGGAAAGTGAGCAGCCTTGTTCGCTCGATTCGAGTCCGAAACCGGATTGCTGCACGGTCGCCGCGCCGGCCCAGGCACTCGCTGTGAGGCAAAGAAGAATGAGTCGGCGGATCAACAAAGGAAATGATCGACTTCTTTTGGTACTTGGCCTAGATGGTTCTCCTAGGACGAAACCTTCAGATACTCCCCATTTTGAACATTGGCAGATACCGGTAAAAGCCCTAGAATCTGCTAAAAGTGCGCCATACTTTCAAACCCGCGATCCCCGGAACCAGCATCCTGATGCTCGTTCTGTTCGTGGGCGGGTTTGTGATTGGCGAGCGCGATGCGTTGGCTTTGGTCGCCAAAGCCTGCTTCCTGCTGCTAGTTCCGCTAGCCATTTTCCACGCCAACCGCGTGGCGGCCAGCTTGCAGTTTTTCGAACTGACCCCGCAGGGCATCGTTTCCCACGGCCTGTTCCGTCAACGCAGTCTGCGTTACAACGCCATCCGGCGTGTGGAGTTCTCCCGCTGGACCGGTGACTTGGTGGTACGCGGGTCCTGGACCCGCTTGGCGATCCCGTCCAACACGCACGCCTTCGGCGATCTACGCTTTGCCTTACTCACTGCCGTATGGGCGCATCACGGACCGGACGAGTACGAAGGCATCATCGAACACCAGATGCAGGCCCAGCCCCACCGCGTCTACCGGCTGAAGCCTAGTTTTGCGGAGCGTGCTCAAGCGGCCTATGCCGTCTTCGCACCGTTGGTTTGGGCCGGCGGACTCTCCTGGGCGGCCGGTACCGGCTGGCCCATTCTTGTCCTGGCGGGCGCCATGCAGGCCGCGATGAGCTTTCACAGTCTGCGCCATGTTTTGAACTGGTATGAACTACGGTCCGATGGCTTGGTGATCCACAGTTTGTTGCGCCGTCAGTTCCTGCCCGCCGGCGACTTCCTCACTTCCATGGTGGGCCAGGATGCTCAGGGCCATGCTCTCGATCTGGCCTTCATCCACCGCACCGTGCGGATTCGGACGGGCTGGCGCTTGCCGGCCGAGGAACTCGTAGCCTTACTGAATCAGCGTTGGACCATGCCAGCCACGTAGCGACATGCAGGGCCGAACTTCGCCGCATGGGTCGGAGTTGACCGCCTAATACCCGCATCCCCTCTGGGAGGTAGGGAGGGGATGCGGACGGATTCTTACTTAGGATTGCGCCGGACGGCCAGGGGGGCGACCAGGTGGCCGTCCGGGTCCGCGGGGTGCCGCCGGCGGCGGTTCCGGCACCGGTTCCACTTTCTTCGGACGCGCATCCAGATGTTTGGCCACCATCTCTGCTTTCGCCTTCGCAAACTTCGGCGTCCCCGGCGCAAAGCCCGCTGCTTCCACATCCGAATCCGCAATTTCCTGCGCCGCCAGCACGTGCTTCTGCAGGAAGTTCTTGATGCGATCCTGCACCAGCCGCTGCGTGGAGTGCAAGAGCAAGTACAAAATCTGCTCGCCCGGCGCGGCGATCAAGGCCTGATACAGCCGCGACGCCCGCTGCAACGACGCCGCCGTCAGTTCCTTCTCGAGCTTCTTCGCCTTCGTCTCCAGCTTCTGCCAGTTGTCGGCTTCGGCTTTCGTCAGTTGCGAGCTTTGAATGAGAGCGGCCTTTTCCTTGGCCGTGAACTTTTCGGCGAGCACCGAGAGGAAGATGGCCAGGTGGTCCGTGCGCAGATCCACGCCGAACGGCACCAGCGCCTTCACCTTCTCCAGCTTTCCGAGACCTGCGGCGTTCACCTTCCCGCCCGTGAGCGACGGCGCGAACAGCGACGCCAAGCCCTTCTCCTCCAGCAGGCGGAAAATTTCCACCAAGTTCTGTTCCCGCGCGATGGCCGCCAACTCACGATGCTTCGCGTCCGCTGAAATCTGGGCGGCCATGCCGGCCTCGAGCGTATTTTCGAGGTGATTCGCCGTGCGTTCATCCAAAGTCAGACCGAAGCGGGCCTGAAAGCGGAACAAGCGCAGGATGCGGCTGGGGTCGTCATAAAACGAATAGTTGCTGACGTTGCGCAACTGCCGTAACTCGAGGTCGGCCAGGCCGTTGTTCGGATCGAGCAGTAAGCCGCGCGAGGCGCGGTTGAGCGAAAGCGCGAGCGAGTTAATGGTGAAGTCCCGCCGCTTCAGATCGTCGTAAATCGGGCCGGGCGCCACCACCGGCCGCGACGCCGGCTTCGGATACCGCTCTGACCGGGACATCGAAATCTCGACCGTCACGTTTCCCGGAAAGAGTAAGTCCACGCTCTTGCGGTGCGTGTCTTCGCTGACTAAGACGGCGCCGGCTGATTTGGTGAGTTCCTTAACGAGCTTGCCCGGGGTTCCTTCCACCGTGAAATCGAGATCGCGAATCGGGAAATGGCCGAGTAAGTCCCGCACCGCCCCGCCCGTGAGAAACAGGTTGTATTCCGATTCGGCCGCTTCGACCACGGCGTTAAACGCGCGGTTCTGCTCAGAGCTCAGACGGCTCTCGAGCATGAACATATAGTCACTCATGGGGATCCTTTCGCGCGTCCCCGTCCGGGGCGGGAGTCACCGGAGAGCGGGAGCGCTGGGCACGGGGATGGTGTTGGTCGACGACTTGGCGTAGCCGGGAGCGCGCGACATGGGTGTAGATCTGGGTGGTCGAAATGTCGGCATGGCCGAGCATGGTTTGCACGCTGCGTAAGTCAGCGCCGCCTTCCAGCAGATGGGTAGCGAAGGTATGCCGCAACACGTGCGGACTTAAGCCCTGATCGATTCCCGCCCGGCGTCCGCGCAAGCCCAGAGCTTTCCAAAAGCCCTGCCTCGTCAGCGGACCGCCGCGCGCGGTCACAAACAGGTATTTCGAGACGCGCCCCTTCAGCAGTTTCGGGCGCGCCGATTGTAGATACTCGGAGATCGCGGCCAGGGCCATCTTGCCCACCGGCACCAGCCTCTGTTTGTTGCCCTTGCCGAACACGCGCACCACGCCGAGCTCCGCGTTCAGGTCGGCCGTTTCCAGATGGCACAATTCGCTCACGCGCAGTCCCGAGGCGTAGAGAAGTTCGCACATCGCCCGGTCGCGCAGGCTTTGAGGCGCGTCCTCGGCCGCGGGCGCTTCGGTGATCTGTTCCACCTGCGTCCGGTTCAAAAACTTGGGCAGCGCCTTCCACTGGCGGGGCAGGGGGATCAGCGCGGTCGGATCCTGGGTGAGGTGATTTTCGGCAAGGAGAAAACGGCAGTAGTTACGCAGACTCACCAGGTGCCGCCCGATGGACCGGCCAGCCAGGCCGGAGTCATAAAGCGAATCGAGGTACTGACGCACTTGTTCGCCGCTCGGGTTCTCGGACGAAGCCTGCTTCGTGCCGCACCATTCGTGAAACTGTCTCAGATCCCGGCTGTAAGCGTCCACAGTCAGAGCTGCCAACCCCTTTTCAATCCGGCAAAAATCCAGATAAGCCTGGATCAAGGCCGGCAATGGCGTGGGAGACTCCGGACGGGTCGGTTTCTTCATGGGATGCCCGCTGGGCGAACCTCACGCTGGCGGTCAAAACCTCCCGGCTCAACCACCGTGCCTGGAGCCAATGATACAATAAGCGCCAAACTGTTTGAAACATTTCAAAGGATTTAGGTGCGGGCTTGGCCGTCTCAACCAATAAAAAAGTGACGTGCATCCGCTTCGATCGGGAGCCCCTCACCGGCTTTGTTCAGCCGGCAGTGTACTTGCAACCGGAAGGTCTCGAGCTGCTCAGCCAGAGCGGTACGGTGACGATTGTGCCCTATGCAGACGTGAAATGCGTTTGTTTTGTTCGAGATTGGGACTCTGTCGAAAAAACCATCGAGAAGCGGAGCTTCGCCTCTCGCCCCAAACAGGAAGGCCTTTGGGTTCGTTTCGCCTGGCGTGACGGCGACACCATGGAGGCACTGCTGCCCAATCGCCTGCTCGATCTCGAGCCGCTAGGCTTTACAGTTGTTCCGCCCGATCCGGCGGGCAACGCCCAGCGTTTATTTTTGCCGCGCCAGGCGCTGAAAGAAATGCAGGTGCTGGGCGTGGTGGGGGCGGCGGCCGTCCGCGGCCAGAAGCGCAAAGCTCCGGTCCCGAACCAGCCGACCCTATTCGACTAAGCCGCGGTCAGGTCCAACGCGACTTCTTTCGCCGTGCGCCAGAGTCGATCCAGGTCGTAGTAAGCGCGCGCCTGTTCGGAGAAGACGTGCACCACCAGGTCGCCATAGTCCATCAGGACCCATTCGGCATTGTCCAGGCCTTCGACATTCGTCGGCCGCTCGCCCGCGGCGGCGAGTTTCTCCTGAATTTCGTTAGCGATGGCCTGCACCTGCCGGTGGTTGGCCCCCGAACAAATGACGAAATAATCAGTGAAGCTGGTCACCTCGCGGAGGTCGAGGACCTTCAGATTAATTGCCTTTTTCGAGTCCGCGGCTTGAGCCGCAATTAGCCAGTTCGACAGATCAGTCTCCTGCCTGAATCATACTACACTGGCAAGAAACCCGAAATTCGAGAAACGAGGCTTCCGTTGTCGAACCCC
>JBGAHE010000138.1:0-14968 GCA_044226365.1 Bryobacteraceae bacterium | reverse complement strand
GCAGCGGATGCTACGCGACCGCCGGCAGTGGACTCTGCGGGGGACGCCCGAGTCGCTTCAGATCACGGACGGCGCCCATGTGGCTCCCCATGAGTGGCTCGTTTTGAACGGAACCAACGGCATGACCTCCTCCGACCTCGACCAACACTCCCTCCTCGAAGACGGCGACGGCAGCCTCTGGATCAGCGGCTCCGGAGTCACTCATCTTCCGGCGCGAGCGGAGTGGTTCCGCGCCCCTTCCAACGCGGCGCGCCCCCGTCTGACGTTGGCCCAACTCAATGACCAGGCCATCTCGCCCCCGCGCGAAGCACCGGGCGCGTACGACCTGCCCGTCCACCGTCTCCTGCTGAACGTCGCCTCGCTCGACGCCTCCGCCTTCCGTGCCACGCCGTTCCTCTACCGGCTCCTGCCGCGCGATACCGCCTGGCGACCGGCCCCCAATTCCAGCGTCGAACTTCGCGACCTCGCCACCGGCGCTTACCGTCTCGAGATCGCCTACACCGCCAACCAGCCCGCCGCCGCGCTCACCTATCACTTTCGCGTCGACACCTTCTGGACGCGCTGGCCGTGGGGCTGGATCCTGGGTGGCGCCGGGGGGCTGGGTGCGCTCGGTTGGTTGATGCGCCGCACCGTGTGGGTGGAGCGCGTGCGCTACCGCTTCGCCCGCCGGCTGCATCGCTCGCGGCACCGCGCGTCGCCCGCTGAATTCGTCCGCGCGATCAAGGTCGATCAGACCGTGGGCCGGTACTACCGGCTCGAGCGTGTGCTCGCCACCGGCGGTCTGTCCACCGTTTATGACGGGCTCGACACTCGCACGAGTCAACGCGTCGCCGTGAAGCTGCTGGAGGGCTCCACAGCGGAAACGCCTTGGGTGAAGGAGCGTTACGCGCGCGAAGTCACCGCGCTGCGCACGGTGCAGCATCCTGGCGTGTTGCCGCTGCTCGATGCGTGGATCGAACCCGACGGCCAGCCGTGCATGGTGACGCCGCTACTGCTGGGGCCCACGCTGCGCGAACTACTGCGCACGGGTCCGCTGGCGGAGGTCCACGCGGCGGAGTTGACCGGCCAACTGGGGAGCGCGCTCGCCGAAGTTCATCGACGCGGCATCGTCCATCGCGACCTGAAGCCAGAGAATGTGCTGGTGACCAGCCGCGACGGGCATCGGCAAGCGGTGCTGATCGACTTCGGCAATGCCGCGCCCTTCGGTCGCGACGAGGGCTTGGCGCAAACCAAGGTGCTGGCGGGGACGGTCTACTACATGGCGCCCGAGCAGTTCAGCATGCACTACTCCGCGGCGAGCGACGTCTATTCGCTGGGCGTGGTGATTCTGGAGATGCTCACCGGCAAGCGCCTCGCCGACCTGAGCGTTGCGTCGGCCTCGCCGGGCTTCGCCGAAGAACTGGGGCAAACGCTCGCCGATGCCAGCCTCTCACGGGCGGCGGTGTTTGCGGAAGTCCTGGGCCGCGCTTTCACGCCCGATCCGCTGCGCCGTCCGGTGGACGCGGGTTCATGGACGGCCGAACTGGCTGCTCTGCTTCGGGCGCGCTAGGCGTAGCGGTCGCGGAGCCACTGCAAGGCGAACTCGGCATCTTCGCGCACTTTCCACTTCGGGACGCCGGTGTGCTCGGCGACCTCGTCCCACGTATGGCCTTCGAGATAATGCAGCCGCAGCATCCGGGCCGCCCGCTGATCGACGCGCGCCAGCCGACTGAGTAAGTCTTCCACCAAAGGCACAAACTCGGGTGTTACGGCGCGCAACTCAACAAAGAACTCATCGAAGACGGTGGAGTGCTGCGTAACTCGCGCGGTTTTCGCCCGCGTGCGGTCCGTGAGTACCTGATGCATCGCCCGCGCCGAGATATGAAAGAAATGCTCCCGGTCCGCAATGCGAATATCGAAGCCGCGGATCTTAACGAATAACTCGGCGATGAGCGCCGTGGGCTGGAGGGTCCGATGCAGATGATAGCGGCGCAGCAGATGCTTGGCCACCGCCCGCAGCCGTGGAATCGCCATGCCATAAACTAAGTTGGCGGCCAGGCGATCCCCGATTCGTGCCCGCTCAAACAGCTGAGTAAACTGCTCGGCTGTCGTTGCGCTCTCATCCCGCATCTGGGGGACAAGATAGCACGAATCGGCGATGCGCTCCTCTTTATCCGCGCCGGCGGCGCCAGCAGTAACCCGCCAGTACCGTGCCCACCAGATACCACGAGGCCGGCTCCGGCACTTCGCTATTGGTGGTGACTTCTTCAAATGAGTAACCGGTATCGGACGGAAACGTGCTGAGGACGGCGCCGGCGCTCGAAAGCTCGATCTGCACCAGGGCGCCCGAGCCTGTCGTGCGGACGGCTTCGAAGTTCGGGCTGGTCTCGTACAGGTAGATCGAGAGCAGGTCCCAGCCATTGAGCGGGTCGGCGAACGAATACGTGTCGATCGAGAGGACCATCCCGAAGGCGCCGCCCGGCAGCAAGTGCGTGAACGGCACATAGTAGGATGTGACGAACGGAAATGTGGCGACGAAGAGATCGTCTTCGAGGTTTACGCCCGTGCCATCCAGTTGCCCGCTCACCAAGCCGGTGGTCTGGGCGTTGCTGAGTTGCAGATCGAGATTCGTGAGGCTCAACAGCGAAATGATCGCGGTGGTGCTTTGGGTCGAGCCATCGCCGTCGCTCAGTTGGAACTCGAGCGCGTATTCCGTCCCGGCGACGGTGGGCGGCGTCGGTGAGGAGAGCGAAAGCACGATCGGCGCCGCGGAGAGCGAGGCCGTCAGACAGAAAATCGATAGCCAGCGCATTAGAGAACCCCTCCGGCGTAGAACAGGATGTTTGAGTAGTAAATCGCATTCGGATTTACCGGACTGAACGTCAGCGCCACCTGCACCGTGGCGCCCGCGGCTAAGGAACCCGCGGCGACGTAAGGCCAGTTCGGTCCGTTCACGACGCCGGTTGCATTGAGCAGCGTCGTATTGGTCAAGTCCGTTAACGCCAGACGCAAGTTATCGATGTTGCCGCCGTTGTTCTTCACCGTAATCGTCTGCGTCACTTGGCCCGTCGCCCGATTCACGGCATAGCCGGACTTCGTGAACGAAATCTGGCCGCTGACCAAGGGAGCCGCCGGCAAGGGCAGACTGAACCGGCGGATCCGTCGATGGTTCGCTACGTAGACATTCCCCGACGCGTCGATCTCGATGTTGCCGGGGGCCCAAAGGCCTGCCGCCAGAGCGTTTCCGCCATCGCCCGTATCAACCCCCGAACCATTGCCGGCGATGGTGCTGACGATGTTGTTGGCGTCGATTTTGCGAATCCGGTCGTTGAGCCGATCGGCGACATAGATAGAGCCGTCAGGCCCGAACGCGAAGTCGCCGAAGTAGATGGCCGCTTGCAGCGCCGGACCGCCGTCGCCGCTGAAGCCCAGATAAGCGCCGTTGCTGTCGAAGCCGTAGGCCACTCCATTGCCAGCGACCGTGTTCACGCGGCCCGTGGCGACGGTGAGTTTGCGGAGGCGGCTTCTTGTTGTGCTCGGCGGACCCGCTGCGCTGACCTGCTCACTGAACCAAAGATTGCCCTGCGAGTCCACGCGGAGAGATTGAATGCTCCCAATGGGCTGATTGGTCGCGATGGAGTTCTCCGGTCCGAAGCCGGTAACGCCGTTGCCGGCCACCGTCGTGATGTTGCCTGCCGGGGTGATCTTGCGAATGCGACGTCCCAGGCAATCGTAGAAGTAGTAGTTCCCCAGGGAATCACGCTCGTTTCGACTCAAGCCCCCCGCGCAGATGGCGGCGTCCGTGGCGAGTCCGCCGTCGCCGCTGTATCCGAGCGTGCCATTGCCGGCGACAGCAGATACCTGGCCGCCGGTGGTAATCCGCACAATTCGTTCGAAGGCGGAAGCGTACAGGTTCCCCGTCGCGTCGAAGGCCAAGCTTGCCGGGTTGGAAAGGGATGTGGTGCCCACCGTTCCGGGAAGGGCGCTCGCCGTACACTGGCCCGCGAGGCCGGCCACGATGCTGATGGTCGGGTTCGAAAAGTCCAGGCGCCGCGCGATGCAGTCCTCGAGCTCCGTCCAATACAAGCCATTGCCTTGAAGCCTGAGCGAGCCCGGATTCAGGAAGAGTTGCGCGCTGAGCGGCCCAGTGAGTCCGTCCGAGCTACTCCGGCTATTGCCGTGCACCAGCGAGACCGTTTCGGCTGTCGTGTTCAGGCGCAGAATGCGATTGCCCGCCGCCATCAGGACATCGCCGCCTGGCAGCGTGCTGATGCTCGTCGCCTGCAGCGGCGCTGACTTGGCCGGCAGCACGTCAAACGGAGCGTTGTCGCTTCCGTTGCCTGCCAAACGTCTGGTACCGCCATTCGCCCGGTAGCGCAGAATGCGATTGTTGCCTCGCTCCGAGATGATCAGATCGCCGTTGGCCGCAAACGCCAGATCCGTGATGAGGTAGAGGTAAGCGCCGTAAAGTCCAATCAACGAATCGTCCGGGACCGCAGGTGCGAAGTTGATCGGCGAGGTGAGGTGCGGGAGGATGACGCCGTCGGTCCGCACGCGGCGAATGTTGAAGTTGCCGGAGTCGGCGATATAAACGTTGCCGTCGGTATCCACCGCCAGCGCGGACGGCAGCGTCAGACGAACGTCCGTGGCATAGTTGCCATTGCCTCCGCTGCCCGCAATGCCGGTGCCGGCAAAGGTGGAGATGATTCCGCCGGGCGTCACCATGCGCACCTTATGTTTCTGTTCCTGGCAGAACAGCAGATTGCCATTCGGCAGCAAAGCCATTTTCCCGGGTCGGTAAAGCTGCGCCGCCAGCGCCGAGCCTCCATCGCCGGTATCCCCTTCGACGCCTGTCCCCGCCACCGTCTGGACCAGGCCGCCCGGCGTAATCTTCCGGATCTGCGCAAAGCCGTCCGAGAAGTACAGCGTCCCATCGGGAGCGAGCAATAGGTTCTCCGCGCTGATCCGCGCGTTCAATCTGGGGACGTTCTCCGCGCCGGAGCCGCCGCCGGTCTCTGATCCCGCATAGATGCTGATCGTGCCCGCCGTCGACTTGTAGATGACTCCGTCGATCGTACTGAAGTAGAAGTCCGTATCACTGATCCGCGCGACGGCAATCGTCCGCATCGCCAGACTCTTGGATTCCACCGCCGTGGCCCCGTCCAGACTCTTGCCCCCCGCAATCGTCGTGATGATTTGGGCCTGGCTCACTACTGGCCAAACCGCGAGCAGACAGAACAACGTCCGTCCGAACCCTCCTGGAAGGCGCCGCAACGCGCGCATTGATGCACTCATACCTGCTTATTCGCAAGTGAGCGGCAAAACGCGCGAAGATTCTTCGGGGCGAAAAGTCCAACGTGCTACGAGAGCGGCCACGAAGGAAACCACGAAGCCCAGCAAACCATAGCCGTAAGTACTGTACCTTTCGGACAGCCAATACGGCATGCCCGCGGCGAGGCAACCGGCCAGCCAAGCGAGTTGCACCCGCCAGGGCGGTGTCGACGCCGGCCGCAACGCGCAAGCAGCCAGCACGCCCACCAACGGGATGAGGGGAAGCCCCATCCAATACCAGACACCGAGCAGTTTCCCGACGTCGCTGAAGTAGGCGACGGCCACCAGCGTTCCCACCACCGCCCAATGCTTAACTTTCCCCGGTGCGCCGGGCACGCCTGCCGCGCACCAATGCGCGGCCAGCCGCATGGAAATAAAGAGCGTGAACGAGAGGATGAACAGCTTGCGCCAGCCATATTGGCGGCCGAGAGCGGCGTAGGAATAGTAGCTGGCGAGCTTGCGAGGCACGCCCAGCGAGGTGCCTCCGCCGACGGTCACCATGGCTGCCACCGTCGCCAGGACGACCGGCAGCGCGACTGCCAGCAGCACGCGCCGTCCCCGGTGCGGGCCGGCGAAGGCTGGTCCCAGAAGGAACAGCGGCGGCAAGGCCATCAGCATCAGGGGACGATCGAGCGCGAACCAAAGCCAGGGGTCAATGCTCGAAGGGGCCACCCCATAGCTCTCGATTCGCTCGAGTGCTGGGCCTATGCCATGGCCGGCTGAGATTGCCAGCCCCATCACCGCCCCCAGCGATACCTTCAGTGGCAGTACCGACGTGCGGGCCAGCGTCGCGAGATCGCTAATCGCCGGCGCCACCAACACCACACAAATCAAGCTCGCGAAGACCTGCTCCGCCGGACGAAACAACCGTTCGAATTGCGTCCACGACCTCTCCAGGCAGAAGACGAACATCGAAACGCAGGAGACGAACCAAACACCTACCCAGGCCGGGATCACGAGCCGCCGGATGACGAAAGCCGGCCACCGACCGAACGCCCGCTCGATCGCCCCTTCGTCCGGATGAGCGAGCACCGCTCCGCACAGCACTGCGGCATACAGGCTGAGCATGAACGCGAACGCCCACGGATGGAGGAGCCAACTCCACGGGTCACCCACCTCCATCAGGAGCCAAAGCTGAATGATCGAGCCCGCCGCTAAGACACCCGCGCCTTTCACCCCGCCATAGACTCCGGCGCCCGGCCGCCGGTTCCCGTCAGGCCACCGCGAACGGACGGTCGATCGACGGGCTTTGCGGCGTCATCAACTCCGCGCCGGACTCGGTGATGATCATGTCGTCCTCCAACCGCACCCCGAACTCGCCCGGCAGATAGATGCCCGGCTCGTCGCTGAAGGTCATGCCCGGCTCCATCGGCAGCGGATTGTCCTTCACCAGGTACGGCCACTCGTGCCCGTCCATGCCCATGCCGTGGCCCACGCGATGCGTGAAGTACTTGTAGCCGGGACCGTAGCCGGCGTCTTCAATCACCTGGCGCGCGGCCGCGTCGACGGCGCCGCAGGCCACGCCGGGCTTGGCCGCCTTCAGAGCCGCGGTCTGCGCCTTCAGCACATGGTCAAAGATCACGCGCATCTTGTCGCTCGCTTTGCCGAGCACAAACGTCCGGCTGATGTCGGACTGATAGCCTTCCACCGTGCAACCGCCATCGATCAGCAGCAGCGTCCCCTCGCGAATCACCTGCGGCTTGGCGGATCCGTGCGGCAGCGCGGAGAACTCGCCCGTCTGCACGCCAGCATGGCCCACAAAGCCCTGCTTCTGATGCGCGGCCGAAACGATCGCGCTGAACTCCACCTGCGTCATGCCTTCGCGCAGCGACAGGTACGCCGCTTCATAAGCGGCCAACGTCACCGACGACGCCAGGCGCATCAGCGCCAGTTCGGCCGGGCTTTTCACCACGCGGCAGCCCGCGGTGACGGGCGTGGCGCTCGCCACCGTCATGCCGCGCGAAGCCTTCGCGATGCCATCCGCAAAGACGAACGGCACCTTCTCTTCCATGCCGATCTTGCCTGTACTGATGCCCTTTTCCTTCAGGCCCTTCGCCACCAGGACGTAGGGGTCGGCATCTTCGTGCCACACCATCACCCGGGGATCCTTGCCGCCCGGCCCCATCGCGATCTGCTCGCGGGCGCGTTCTTCCTCGAAGCTCGGCGCGACGTAGAAGGGCTCGCCCTTCACTGGAATCACCATCGTGAAGAGCCGTTCGCTATTGCCCCAGCGCACGTTGCTGAAGTAGCTGAGCGACGTGCCGCCGGTGAGGCAGATCGCGGACAGCCCGTGCTGGTGCATCAGGCGGCGCGCCTTCTCCTGGCGCGCGCGGCGCTCGTCGACGGTGATCGGCACCGCCTCGTTCCTGCGATTCTTCAAACGGCTGAGAGGGCTTCCGGATTGGGCGAGGGCGGCTCCCGCCAGCGCGGCGGGCAGAAAGGCACGACGACGAATGGTCATTCTTTACTTTATGCGCAATTTTCCCCGCAGCGAGGCTAGCGCACGATCAAATGCTTGGTTTCGCGCGTGGCGGCGCCCAGCGTTACCTTGGCGCCCTCGCCGACCAGGCGCTCGAAGGTAGCGGGGTCCGAGAGGTCGGCGTCGATCACCGGGAAGATGCGATACTCGCCGGGCGGCAACTCCGCCAGGCGATAGGCGCCGTCGATGACGGTGATGGCGCTGCGCACCATCTCGCCCGCCGCATTCACGGCCACCACCTGCACGTCGCCCAGCGGCTTTTCGGTGGCGGTAAGCACCTTGCCGTTGATTTCGGACGTGCCGTCTTCAAGCGTCACCACGATGTCGTCGGCGGGTGCCTGCCGCAGGTCCAATCGATCCGGCGTGGTGACGTCGCCTTGCCGGACGGACTTTAGGTAGAAGCCGCGCGGCAGCCCGTACGCCATCACGCGATACGTCCCGCGCTCCACCGGGCTCACCGAGAAGCGGCCCTCCGCATCCACGCGCGCCGCCGGGCTGCCCGTGAACGAACTCACCGGCTGCAGATAGAGTGTCACGGCCTCCGGGGCCCAGTCGCCTTCGCCGCGCACCCGGCCCTTCACCGTCAGGCTGGGTTCAATTGTCACGCGCACGCCGTTCACGGCGGCCTCCACCTTCAAAGAAGTCTGTCCCGCGCCGCGCATTTCGCCTTGCAGACCCAGCCCGTTCGCGCGCAGCACATACTCGCCGGCCGCGACATCGCGCAGGACAAAGACGCCGTCCCGCTGACTTTGCGTCGCGCTTTGCTGGCTCACCGCCATTTGCAGCGCGCTCTCGCGCGGCAGCAGCGTCACCAGCGCCGCGCCGCCCGCGCCGCTCACCTGGCCGCTGACGTCAAACACGGGCACGCGCCGCAGGCGCACGTCGGCGTCCTTGATGACGGTGCCGGGCGTCAGGTTCAGTTCGCGCGCCGACGCGAGTTCGGAGACGCCGGGCGCGAGTAAAGTCACATACCCCAGGCGCTGGCCGTCGATTTCCTTGGCCGGTTCGGCTGCCGTTTGCGTCGCCGCCAGCAGGTAGTGGCCCGGGGACAGGCCCGGCAGTTGGTACTCGCCGCGTTCGTTGGTCATGGTGCTCGCCTGTGGCGTCAGCATGCGGCGCCCGCCGCCGCCCCACAACGACCACTTCAGCGCCTGCAACCGCACCATCGTCATCGGCTGGCCCTCGGCATCGGTCACCCGTCCGCTGACGGCCGCCTGGCGGTTCAGCTTCAGGTCAATGCCCTTCAGGTTCTCGCCCGGAATCAGCGACAGCATCGTAATGCCGGACGGCACCACGACGTAGCCTGCGCGATCAGCGCGAATCTGATAGCGGCCCGGGCCAAGCGCTGTCTGGAACTTGCCTTCGGCGTCGGCTTGCAGCACGACGGGCGGACGTTGGCCCGTGCGCGTCGCGGGCATTTGCGAGGAGTCGTAGAAGTCGTTGCCCAGCATGCCCACGCCCGGGTTGATGCCCATCACGATGGGAATCTGGGTGAGCGTGACGCGCGCGCCGGCCACGCCCGCGCCGGTGGCCGCGTCAATCACGCGTCCTTCCAGGCTTCCATTCGGCGGCAAAGGCGGCTGGAAAGCAAAGGCGGCCACGGCCAGCGCCAGCGAACAGCAGAGTCGCATCCTCTTCTATCGTAAGGGTGCGGCTGGAGCCGGTGCTACTCGACGATCGCCTGCATCACGGCGTTTTCGAAGTCGCGGTCGAGCTGGCGGTTGGGATTGTCGGTCTGAATCATCATGATGCCCACCACCTTCTCCTTCGGGTCAATCCAGAAATGCGTGCCGAAGGCGCCATCCCAGCCGAAGCTTCCCTTCGATACGCGCTGGCCCGCCGCTACCGGATCGCTCACCACCTGCACGCTCAAGCCAAATCCGCGCCCCGGCGCCCGGCCCGGCATCGTATCAGGCACAAAGACGCTCGCCATCAGTTCCACCGTCCGCGGACTCAGAATCCGCTGGCCGTTCCACTGCCCGCCATCGAGCAGCATCTGCGCGAAGAGCGCATAGTCCTCGGCCGTGGAGTACAGGCCACCGGCGCCCGACGAATAGTTCGGCCCATAGATGTTCAGCATGAAGTGCTTGGGGTCGAGCCGGGTCATCGCCTCGGGTGCGCGATGATAGCTCGTCACCAGGCGCGTCCGCAGCTCGCCTTCCGGATGAAACGTCGTCTCCTTCATCCCCAGCGGACCGAACAGGCGCTGTTGCAGAAACACTTCGAAGCGCTGGCCGGACGCCACTTCCACCACGCGGCCCAAAGTGTCGAACGCCGCGCCCGGGCTATAGGTCCACCGCGACCCCGGTTGAAACTCGAGCGGCGCCGCTGCCATGCGCGGCACCACTTCGCCGATGCCGTCGGTGGTTTGCTTCGGCGCTTTCGCCATCTCGGCGCTGCCGATGGGGCCGCTGCCCAGGCCCGAAACGTGCGTCAGCAAGTCCTG
Organism: Bryobacteraceae bacterium; assembly: GCA_044226365.1. Lineage (GTDB taxonomy): Bacteria > Acidobacteriota > Terriglobia > Bryobacterales > Bryobacteraceae > JALHNI01. The sequence continues at coordinate 4,733 of JBGAHE010000138.1, read as the reverse complement.
CACGGTGATCTCGCGCGTCGCCGGCACCGTGTAATAAGGCGGAGGCGTATTCGCCGGCGCGCCCGGCGCGCGCTCCTGCGCCACTGCGACCTTCAAGCCTTTGAACTCGGGAACAAAGCGCGACACCGGATCGTTCAGCCGCACCTTGCCTTCTTCCATCAGCATCAGGATCGCCACCGCGGCCACCGGCTTCGACATCGACCAGATGCGGAACACGGCGTTCTTCTCCATCGCGCGCTTGCTTTCCACATCCATCAGGCCGTGCGTCTGCAGATGTGCCACGCGGCCCCGGCGCACCACCAGCGTCACCGCGCCGGTGATGTCGTGCGCCGCGATGTGCCGTTCCATCGTGTCCGCAATGCGGCCCAGCCGCTCCGGCGACAGGCCCACGGTCTCGGGCTTCGCCGTCGCGATCGTCGCCGCGGCCATCGGCAGCACGACGGAAAGGCACAGGATCCAGAGCTTCTTCATGACTCCGGATTCTATCGCACGGCGATTTCTAGTGGCGGTGAGGGTGCGGATGCGGACCGGTATCCGCGGTCGTGATCGTCAGGCGCCCATGCTGCACGCCTTTGGTGGCGATGATGCCTTCGGCCAGTTGGCGAATGCGCCCCGCCGGCCCGCGCAGCACCAGCACTTCCAGGCAATTGTGATGGTCCAGATGCACGTGCAGCGTGGATACGACCAGGTCCGCGTGGTCGTGCTGCATCGCCGTCAGCTTCTCGCTCAAGCTGCGCGTGTGATGGTCATACACCAGCGTCAGCGTGCCCACCGCGGGCTGATTCGGCTTCTCGGTCCGCTCGGTGATGAGGGCATCGCGAATCAGATCGCGAAAGCCCTCGGAGCGGTTGGCATAGTTGCGCTTGGCGAGATAGTCGTCGAACTGCTCGAGCAGGTCGGCGTCAATCGCCACGCCGATGCGGGCCAGATTGCTCATGCGATGAACTGCCGCAGATAGTTGCGGCTCACGCGCAGCGAGTTTTCGCGCGCCTCGAGCGATCCTTCAAACGCGCGGTCTTCCACTTCCACGCACACCGGGCCCGAATACACTTCGGTAAGCACGGAGAAGAACTGCCCCCAGTTCACGTCGCCAAAGCCCGGCAGCTTCGGCGTATGGAACTGATTCGGATGCGCGAAGACGCCCACCTGATTGCGCTTGTCGAGATCGATGCGCACGTCCTTGGCATGCACGTGGAATAAACGGTCCTTGAACTCGCGCAGGGGCGCCAGGTAGTCCATGTGCTGCAGGATGAAGTGCGACGGGTCGAAGTTCAGGCCGAAGTTCGCATCGGGCAAGTCTTCGTACATGCGGCGCCACACGGCGGGCGAGATCGCCAGATTCTTGCCGCCCGGCCATTCGTCCTTGGTGAAGGACATCGGACAGTTTTCGATGCCGATCCTGATGCCGTGGTCGGCGGCGTACTTCAGCAACGGACGCCACGTCTTCAAAAAGCGCGGCCAGTTGTCGTCGATGCTCTTGGTATGGTCGCGGCCCACGAACGTGTTCACCACGCCCAGCCCCAATAGGGAGGCGGCCTTGATCACCTTCTTGATGTGCTCGGTATAGACCTTCGCCTCTTCCAGATTGCCCGTCAGCGGATTCGGATAGTAGCCCAGGCCGCTGATCGACACGCCGTGCTTGGCCATCAGCTCGTTCACGCGCGCGGCGTCGGCTTTGGTGAAGCCCACGACATCGATATGCGTGATGCCGGCGTAGCGGCGCTCGGCTTTCCCGGGAGGCCAGCACATCACCTCCACGCAATCGAAGCCCTCGCGGGCGGCAAACGTCACCACTTCTTCCAGCGACCGATCCGGCAGGATCGCGCTTACGAATCCCAGTTGCAGCATGAGCCTCTTATTCTCCCTTGATCCGCAGGTTCCGGAAAGAGCCGCGCTCAAAAAACGACCCCACGGATTCTTCCGGCCATCCACTTCCACCCAGGCATGCGCGCCCTGCACCATCAGCTTCACCTTCGTCCAGTCTTCGGTGGGCAACGTGGAATCTCCCAGGCGATTGCTCATGCGCACCCGCTCGCCGCCATACACATGGAACATGCCGTTGTGGACCACCTGCTTGTCCGCCCGGTCAAAGGACAGATGCGCGTAGTTGAAGTGCGCCGCGTCCTGCCACGCATAGACGAGGATCAGCGACTTCCCCTCCGTCCGCTTCACCTCCACTTCCATGGTCACCTTCTTGAACGGCGAGGTCTTGGCCAGCGCATACTGCATCGGGCGCCGTGGCTGCGGCGCCGCCGGACCCACCTTCAGCATCTCCAGCAGATTCGGCTCCGCCTTCCACTCGGTCGCCACCGGCACCTCCCACTCATATCCGAGGGCAGACACCGTCTCCCACTTCTTCGCACCCTCCGCCGCAATCAAAGCGGCCCCGGCGATCACCGCGGCAAACAGATAACGCATGCGGCTATTCTACGCCCATTTCCGAAGGGTGAAGACTGCGGAATCAAAACCTGATCAAGACCAATCGAGCCGGGTCGATTGACAAAAACGCAGCAAAATCAGCAAGTTAGTTTTTGTGGCGGAACGCTGAAGGCGGTCAGCATCAAAACTCGATCAAAAGTTTCATTCAACCAATGGGCTCTGCGTGCGGACGCACCGCGCGCTAACTGATGATCTGCTTCACCGGATCGCCGTAGACGTCGGTGAGGCGCATGTCGCGGCCGCTTTGGCGATAAGTAAGGCGTGTGTGGTCGAGGCCGACCAAATGCAGGATCGTCGCATGCAAATCATGCACCGAAACCGGCTGCTCTTCAGCCTTGTAGCCGAACTCGTCGGTGGAGCCGATCACCTGCCCGCCTTTGATGCGCGCGCCGGCCATGAAGATCGACATCGCGCCGGGGTTATGGTCACGGCCCAGGCCGCGCTGCGAGATCGGCATGCGGCCGAACTCGCCTTGCCACACCACCAGCGTGGAATCGAGTAATCCGCGCGCCGTCAGGTCATCGATCAGGCCCGCGATGGGCCCGTCCACCTCGGCCGCGTGCTTCGTATGATTCGAACGCACGTCGTCGTGCGCATCCCAGGTGTCCGTATTCTGATTGCCTAACCCGCCGTGATAGAGCTGCACGAAGCGCACGCCGCGTTCCACCAGGCGTCGCGCCATCAGACACTGGCGGCCAAAGGGCGCGGTGACGGCATTGTCGAGGCCGTAGAGCTTCCGCGTGGCCGGTGTTTCGGCCGTAATGTCGACGGCCTCCGGTGCGGTCGCCTGCATGCGGAAGGCGAGTTCGTAAGAGGAGATGCGCGCCGAGAGTTCGGTGTCGGACGCGCGATCGGCGGCGTCGAGCGAATTCAACTTGCCGAGTAGGCCCAGCCGCGCGCGCTGCTCTTGTTCGGAGACGCCGGCCGCCGGGCGCAGGTCGAAGATCGGGTCGCCGGCCGAGCGAAACACCGTGCCCTGATAGGCCGCTGGCATAAAGCCGGCGGACCAGTTCGAGGGACCGCCGAACGGGCCGCCGCGCGCGTCATAGATCACCACAAAGCCCGGCAGATTGCGCGACTCCGAACCCAGCCCATACGTCACCCAGGACCCCAGGCTTGGATGGCCCATCCGAATCACGCCACTCGACAGCGCGTACGCCGCCTGCACATGGTCGTTCGACTTCGAGTAACACGAGCGAATCACGGCCAACTGATCGGCGCGCGCGCCGATGTTCGGAAACAGTTCCGACACTTCCAAGCCGCTTTGGCCGTAGCGCTGAAACGTGAACGGACTTGGCATCAGCGGGCCCGGATGGCCCTGCCGCACGACCACGTCGCCTTTGCCTGAAAGGGGCTGGCCGGCGTACTTGTCGAGCATCGGTTTGCGGTCGAAACTGTCGACATGCGACACGCCGCCCATCATGAAGAGGGAGATGACGGCTTTGGCACGGGGGGCGAAATGGGGGCCGGTTGGGCGTTCCGCCGCCAGCAGGTCGCCCAGGGCGAGTCCGCCGATGCCCGCCCCGGCTTCGAAAAGGAGTTGCCGCCGTGTCATTGCGTCAAGATCATATCAGGCCTGTATCCCGAGCATCAGGGGGTCTGCGCTACAATCAGGACGTAAGGAGGTATTCGATGGGCCCAGTTGGCGTTCAAGAGATGATCATCATCTTTATCGTCGCGCTCGTCGTGTTCGGGCCGAAAAAGCTTCCCGAACTCGGCAAGACCGTCGGTAAAGCGCTCACCGAATTCCGCCGCGCTCGAGACGAGCTGAAATATACGTTCGACCGCGAAATGCAGGCGATCGAACGGGAGAGTGCGACCGTCAAGCAGGAAATTCAGAAGCACGTGGACGAGATCAACACCTCGGCCAACGACTATCCGCATGACCATTATCACGATGGCAACGGGTACGGCAACGATGCTTATTACGATAACTACGACAGTTATTCGTATCACTCTGAAGGCACCGGCACCACGGAAACCGCTCTTTCCGAAACGACCGCCGACACCGTAAGCGCTTCCGCATCTTCGGGCGCCGACAACTCGCACTCTGCCACTGACGTGGCGGCGGCTACGCCGCCGGCTTCGTCCGGGCCGGAGGGCACCGTGGCCATAGGCTCGGAAACCGGCGAAAACCGGAACGAAGGCGATCAGCGTCCGCGCAATCCACGCGGGCCCGCGGTCGTTGCTTAATGGGCTCGGAGCCTCCGCCAGGCGGGACGCGAGAACACTCGGAACGTTGAAATCACATGCCGGAAGAAATCCATCCCGACGGCGAGTCGCCGTCGATCGTT
>JBGAHE010000137.1:0-15138 GCA_044226365.1 Bryobacteraceae bacterium | reverse complement strand
GGTGGCTGTGTCATTCGCCGCAGGAGCGCTTGTTTCTGCATGGGCGATGGCAGTGGGGGCTGGAGCCGGAAGCCGGGGCGACCAAGGCGGACCGGGAGCAGCGGCGGATTTTTCACGAGAAGGTGAAAGAGCTGGCGGCGACGGGGCAGTTCAAGTTGCCGATGGCGTTGGGGAAGCCGCCGGACTTATCGCTGGACCGGATGACGATGCGCGAGTGGATGACGCAGCAGAAGCTGACGTCGGCGTATCTGGGGTGGGAAGTGGATTATGGGTGCCGCGACGATTACGGGGCGTCGATGGGGGAGACGTCGGCGTGGGCGGGGTTGCACTATCACGCGGCGCGGCAGCATGCGGCCAAAGGGCCGTTCACGTGGCCGGAGGGCAACGGATGGATCGCGCGGCGGCTGGCGGAGAAGCTGAAAGACCGGATTGTCCCGGGCGTGTGGACGCGGAACTTCGAGCGGATCGGGACGCAATGGCATCTGCGGACGACGGGGTTCAACGTGGAGACCGAAGCGGTGATTTATGCGGCGCCGTCGTTCGTGCTGCCGTATCTGCTGGAGGGCGTGCCGAAGCCGGCGTTTGAGTATTCGCCGTGGCTGACGGCGAATCTGACGGTGGAAGAGCCGCTCGAGACGGCGTGGGACAACGTGATCTACGATTCGCCGTCGCTCGGTTATGTGAATGCGACGCATCAGAATGTGGCGTCGCGGCCAGGGCGGGCGATGTGGACCTATTATCTGCCGATGGTGGGCGATCCGCTGACGCAGCGGCGCAAGCTGTTGGCGACCGGGTGGGCGGAGTGGCGGGACTTTATTTTTCGCGATTTGGAGCGGGCGCATCCGGACATACGGAAGTTTGTGTCCAGGATGGATATCTACCGGCAGGGGCATGCGATGCGAAGGCCGGGGCCGGGCTTTGTGACGGCGAACGCGAACTGGCGTAAAGCCACCGAAAGGCCGCGATTCTTTCTGGCGAACAGCGACTTATCGGGGCTGCCGTTGTTCGAGGAAGCGCAATATCGCGGAGTAGATGCCGCCAAGGCGGCGATGGGTGCGCTGGGATTGATAAAAAAACTGGATCGACCCTGACATCTCTGCCGACGTTCATGGCCAGCGCAAATGCTCATCGCATCGTGACGGCTCTTGAAGAGCCGGAACTCGACTTTCTGATTCGCCGTTTGGCGCGAAGGCTTCGTATGGCCATGCCGATTATCTGCGTGACCCAACTGGCCCAGCCGCGAATCGGCCGACGCTGCCGGCGCAACGAACCCTCGCATCTGATTGTGTCCGAGTGCGTGTTCCGCGAGTGGGACGGAGACGAGATCGAATATCAGCTGGCGAAGGCGATGGCCAAGATCGCAGCGCGGCGTCGATTCCGTCTACTGCCCGCCTAGGCCGTTCCGGCCATCGATTTTTCAACGTTTTTGATGATAATCTCTAGGCAGCGACTATGCGCACGCTCCTGCTGATTCCGATGGTCTTCTTGATGACGGCCGAGGCCCAAGAGGCGACTCAGCTCCAAGACGGTGCGCGCGCGGTGCTCTCGCAATGTCTGGGCTGCCACAGCTCGAAGACGGCGATGAGCGGGCTGTCGCTGGACACCCGCGAAGGCCTTCTGAAGGGCGGCAAGCATGGTCCGGCGGTGACGCCGGGCGGGCAGAGTCTGCTGCTGGAGGTGGTGAAGCATACCGGCGATATCAAGATGCCGCCGGGCGGCAAGCTGAAGCCCGAGCAGATTGCTTTGCTCGAGAAATGGGTGGCGGCGGGTGCGCCGATGACGGCCAAAGCCGCGGCCGCGCCGATCCATTGGAGTTTTCAGCCGCCGAAGAAATCGGCAGTTCCGGCCGGCGAACATCCGGTGGACTATTTCATCAAGGTGAAGCTGACCGAGGCGGGCCTGGCGATGTCGAAGCCGGCGGACAAGCGGACGCTGCTGCGGCGGGTGAGCCTGGACCTGACGGGGTTGCCGCCGACGCCGGAAGAAATGGCCACGTTCCTGGCGGACAATCGTCCGGGAGCGTATGAGCGGCAGGTGGACCGTTTGCTGGCATCGCCGCACTACGGCGAGCGCTGGGGCCGGCATTGGCTGGATCAGGCGCGTTATGCCGATTCAAATGGCTACTCGATCGATGCGCCGCGCGAGATCTGGAAGTATCGCGACTGGGTGATCAACGCGTTCAACGCGGACATGCCGTTCGATCAGTTCACGCGGGATCAGTTTGCGGGCGATCAACTGCCGAACCCGACCAATGACCAACTGATTGCGACGGGCCTGCATCGGAACACGCCGATTAACTTCGAAGGCGGCATCGATTTCGAGCAGTATCGGGTGGACCACGTGGTGGACCGGGTGTCGACGACCGGGGCGGTGTACCTGGGGCTGACACTGGGCTGCGCGCGGTGTCACGATCACAAGTTCGATCCGATTCCGCAGAAGGAGTTTTACTCTTTCTACTCGTTCTTCAACAACGTGGACGAGGCGGCGGCGGAGGCCGATCGCGCGGACGTGCAGAAGCCGTATCTGGAACTGGGCACGCCGGAAGAGATTCGCAAGAAGAACGTGATCAAGTCGCAGTTGCGGGCGCTGCAGCGGGAACTGAATGAGTACCGCAAGGTGATCGAGCCGAAGCAGGAGGCGTGGGAAGCGTCGCTGACGCCGGAGCAGACGAAGAAGTTCCGGCCGAGCGTGCAGGCCGCGCTGGGGCTGCACGTGGGCCGCCGCAATGATGAGCAGGCGGCGATTGTTTTTGAGACGTTCGCGAATACGGATGAAGGTTGGCGCGAACGGCGCGCGACGATGAAGGCGGTGGAGGAGCGGTCGCCGAAGATCGTGACGTCGCTGATCATGCGCGATTTGCCGAAGCCGCGCCAGGCGTATGTGCATTTGGGCGGTGACTTTCTGCGCAAGGGCGAGAACGTTTCGCCGGGCACGCCGAGCGCGCTGCCGCCGCTGGGCAATCAGGGGCCGGCGACGCGGGTGGATTTGGCGCGGTGGCTGACGTCGCGCGAGAATCCGCTGACGGCGCGCGTGACCGTGAACCGGATGTGGATGCGCTACTTCGGGCGCGGCATTGTGGAGACGGAAGACGATTTTGGCCGGCAGGGTTCGGGGCCGACGCATCCGGAACTGCTCGATTGGCTGGCGGTGGAGTTCATGGACAAGGGTTGGAGCCAGAAGGCGATGCACCGGCTGATCGTGACGTCGGCGACCTATCAGCAGGCGTCGGCGGCGGACAACGCGGCGGCGACCGAGAAGGATCCGCGCAATCTGCTGCTCTCGCGGCAGAACCGGATTCGGCTGGAAGGCGAGATCATTCGGGATGCCGGGCTGGTGGCGAGCGGGTTGTACGCGCCAAAGGTGGGCGGGCCGAGCGTGTTTCCGCCGATTCCGCCGGGCGTGATGAATTCGGGACAGACGGCGCGCGACTGGGTGACCAGCACGGGCGAGGATCGCTACCGGCGCGGGATGTACACGTTCTTGTGGCGGGCGACACCGCACCCGGTGATGTCGCTGTTCGATGGTCCGGATGGCGTGGGGACGTGCACGCGGCGCAACCGGTCGAATTCGCCGTTGCAGGCGTTGACGCTGTTAAACGATGAAGCGGTGCAGGAGTTCGCCGAGGCGCTGGCGACGCGAGCGTTGAAGACGAAGGATCCGCTGGGGACGGCGTTCGAGTTGGCGATGTCGCGGCCGATGAAGGCGAACGAGCGGGAACGCTTGAGCCGGTTTGTGGCGGGGCAGAAGGACGAGGCGGGCGGGTCCGAGAAGGCCGCCTATACGGGTTTGGCGCGAGTGCTGCTGAACCTGGACGAATTCATGACGCGGGAATAGGACGATGACGGACCAGGAACTGACTCGCCGGCACTTTTTCGATCGATGCGCGATGGGCGTGGGCAAGACGGCGCTGGCGTCGTTGATGGCCGGCGAGGCGATGGCCAAGCCGCACTTCGAGCCCAAGGCGAAGGCGGTGATCTATCTGTTCATGGCCGGAGGTCCGAGCCAGTTCGAGATGTGGACGCCGAAGCCGCAATTGCAGAAGATGAACGGCGAGTTCGTGCCGGACTCGATGTTCGAGGGCAAGCGGTTCGCGTTCATGGACACGTCGTTCAAGGCGAAGCCGAAGTTGCTGGGAACCAAGCGCGAGTTCAAGCAATACGGGCAGAGCGGGACATGGGGGTCGAATCTGGTGCCGCATACGGCGGCGATCGCGGACGACCTGACGTTTCTGCATACGGTGTCGACCGAGAACTTCAACCACGCGCCGGCGAAGCTGTTTGCGAATACGGGCTATACGCGCTTCGGGCGTCCGAGCATGGGCGCGTGGGTGACGTATGGGCTGGGTTCGGAAGCGAAGGACTTGCCGGGGTTCGTGGTGCTGCAGAGCGGACCGCGCGGGCCGCGCGGCGGCGCGCCGTTGTGGGGTTCGGGCTTTTTGCCGACGTCGCATCAGGGGGTGCTTTTCCGCGGGTCGGGCGATCCGATCCTGAACCTGTCGACGCCGAAGGGCGTGACGGGGCGGATGCAGAGCCAAGTGATCGATACGATTCGCGACATGAACGCGATGCGGAACGAGACGATGGCCGATCCGGAGATCAATACGCGCATTGCGGCGTATGAGATGGCGTACCGGATGCAGACGTCGGGACCGGAACTGATCGACTTGAAGAAAGAGTCGCAGGCGACGCTCGATATGTACGGCGTGGAGATCGGTAAGCCGAGCTTCGCGACGAACTGTCTGCTGGCGCGGCGGCTGGTGGAGCGCGGCGTGCGCTACATCCAGCTGTGGCACACCGACTGGGATCATCACGACGATTTGACGAAGCCGCTGGAAGATGTTTGCCGGCAGATCGACCAGCCGTGCGCGGCGTTGGTGAAGGATCTGAAGGCGCATGGTCTGCTGGATACGACGCTGGTGATCTGGGGCGGGGAGTTCGGGCGAACGCCGATGGGCGAAACGCGCGACGGCAAGGTGGGCCGCAATCACCATATCGATGCGTACACGTTGTGGATGGCGGGCGGCGGGACCAAGCCGGGCGTGCACTTCGGGCAGACCGACGAGTTCGGCTTCAATCCGGTGGAAGACGCGGTGAGCATGCACGACGTGCAGGCGACGGTGCTGAATCAACTGGGGCTCGACCATACGAAGCTGACGTATCAGTTCCAGGGACGCAATTTCCGGCTGACGGATGTGTCCGGACGAGTGATCAAGAAGATTTTGGCCTAACGGTCGCGCTATCCTGAGCGGCATGTTCACCGATGCCGATAATGTTGCGACGTTGATTGAGGCCTGGGCACTGATGGTGGGACGGCTGCCGGGCCACGAGGTGTTGCAGGCGGACGGGGTGACGTCGACGTTTGCGCATGTACCGCTGCCTTTTCTGAATCTATCGATGTTCGATCGTCCGCTGACGGATGAGGCGAGCTTTCGCGCGGCGTTCAAGGTGATGCGGGCGAGAACGGAAGGTTGTGGTCAGCCGGCGATGGGGGTGGTGTGTGAGCCGTGGGCTCCGGCGAACTGGGAGTCAATTCTGGGCGAGCACGGGTGGAGCACGGCGCTCAACATGACGGGGATGGTGGCGACGGAACTGACGCCGCCGAAGCGTCCGGCGCCGGCGGGGCTCGAGCTTCGCCGGGTGACAGATGTGAAGACGGCGACGGATTTGGCGGTGACCAATGCGTTGGCTTATGGGATGCCGCCGGAGATGTTCGAGTCGATTTGCAATCTGCAACTGTGGCATGAGGACAGCTACGGGTTTGTGGGCTATGTGGGTGGGGAGCCGGTGACGGCGACGGCGGTGTTTCCGCTGAAGGACTCGATGTATATCGCGCTGGTGGCGACGAAGCCATCGGAGCATGGGAAGGGCTATGCGGATGCGGTGATGCGCCATACGATTGCGGAGGGTCGCAAGGCGATGGGGCGGGAGCGGGTGACGTTGCATGCGACGGATATGGGGCGGCCGGTGTATGCGGCGATGGGGTTTGAGGCGGGGTCGCGGGCGCCGGTGGTGGCGGCGGGGCATTGAGGGAACTAGACTAGGGCTGTGGAACCGATTCCTGGTTTTGAGCGGATCACGGTGGAGCCGGGCAAGTGCGGCGGGAAGCCCTGCATTCGCGGCATGCGCATCACGGTGCGCCGCGTTCTCGAGATTTTGGCGTCGTATCCGGAGCGGGCGGAGATTTTTCGGGAGTATCCGTTTCTGGAGGAAGAGGACCTGCGGCAGGCGCTGGGGTACGCCGCGGTGGCGGTGGACGACGGAGTTTTCCCATTTAACCGCGTGGCATGAAGCGCGTTCTACTCGATCAAGGGCTAGCTCCGGGAGCCGCCGAGATCCTGCGGGGGGCTGGCTGGGATGCGGTACATGTCCGGGAACGAGGGCTTGATCAGGCTGAGGACGCGACGATTCTCCAGGCGGCCCGGGAGGAGCAGCGGGCTTGCATCACGCTCGATCATGACTTTCATGCGCATCTGGCTCTAGCGCAACTCGGTCGACCCTCGGTGGTGTTTGTCCGGATCGAAGGACTGAACCAAGTAGCGCAAGTGGAACTGATTCAGCGAGTTTGGCTCCAGTACGAAGCTGTAATTGCCGCAGGAGCCGCGATCACGGTGGATGCTCAATCGGTGCGCGTGCGGCGGCTACCGCTCTGAGGAGCGATCATCTCGCGCTAGTTGAGCGAAGACCTCCCGGTACTGCTCGATGAAGTCGCGACCGGCTTCAAGTTCTTCCGCGAGGCGGCGGTCCTTAGGTGGCGGCACTCGGTCCGATTTTCTGGTCGCACGGGGCACTTTTCCATTGTGCGCCAAAGCTATTCGTAGAAGGTGATGATGTTGTCGCCTTGGCGCATTTCGCGGACGCGTTGGAGGTCGCCGGAGACTTCGGGGAGGGTGAGGCGGATGGAGTGTTGGACGAGGAGGAGGCGGCAGTCGGAGATGGCTTCCATGGCGAGGGGGTATTCGGATTCGCGGTCGTAAGGGGGGTCGAGGAAGACGATGTCGGCGACGTGGTGGCGGAGGGCTTTGCTGGCGGCGCTGTTGACGATGCGGGAGCGGCTGGTGAGGTCGAGGGCGGCGAGGTTGGCTTTGAGGGCTTCGAGGGCCAGGGGGTGGCGCTCGACGAAGAGGCAGTGGGAAGCGCCGCGGGAGAGGGCTTCGATGCCGACGGCGCCGGAGCCGGCGTAGGCGTCGAGGAAGGTGGCGCCTTCGAGGCGGGGCTGGATGGCTGAGAAGAGGGATTCTTTGAGACGGTCCGGGGTGGGGCGGGTCTGATCACCGGCGGGGGCGAGGAGGCGGCGGGAGCGGAATTCTCCGGCAATGACGCGCATGGATTCTACGCTAGCGTGTTTGCCTAGCCGACGGTGATGAGGCCGTAGCGGCGCTGCCAGTTGTCGCGGAGGTAGGCAAGGGCGCGGCGGTGTTCTTCTTCGGAGGGGGGGTGGTCGAGGAAGTCGATGGCTTCGTGGCGGGCGACTTCGAGGAGGTCCTGGTCGCGGATGACGTTGCCGAAGCGGAGCTCGGGCATGCCGCTTTGTTTGGTGCCGAAGAACTCACCGGGGCCGCGGAGCTTGAGGTCGACTTCGGCGATGTGGAAGCCGTCGTTGGAGGAGACCATGGTGCGGATGCGCTCGCGGCCGATGTCGTTGAGCTTGGAGGTGACGAGGATGCAATGGCTCTGGTTGCCGCCGCGGCCGACGCGTCCGCGGAGCTGATGGAGTTGCGCGAGGCCGAAGCGCTCGGCCTGTTCGATGACCATGACGGTGGCGTTGGGGACGTCGACGCCGACTTCGATGACGGTGGTGGAGACGAGGAGGTTGGTTTCGCCGCGTTTGAACGATTCCATGACTTCCTGCTTGTCGGCGGGAGGCAATTTGCCGTGGAGGAGGCCGACTTTGAGCTGCGGAAAGACGATGGTGGAGAGGTGCTCGAACATCTTTTCGGCCGCTTTCATGGCGGCGGTTTCGGACTCTTCGATGACCGGGTAGACGACGTAGGCCTGGCGGCCGGCCTGGATTTCCTGAAGGACGAAGCTCCAGACCATTTCGATGGCGTCCTCTTTGACGTGGCGGGTTTGGATGGGCTGGCGGCCGGGCGGTAGCTCATCGATGACGGAGGTGTCGAGGTCGCCGTAAATGGTGAGGGCGAGGGTGCGGGGGATGGGCGTGGCGGTCATGACGAGGACGTCGGGGTAGACGCCTTTCTTCATGAGCTTGAGGCGCTGCATGACGCCGAAGCGGTGTTGTTCGTCGATGATGGCGAGGCCGAGATTGTGGAAGTCGACGTCCTCTTCCATGAGGGCGTGCGTGCCGACGGCGACGTGGACGAGGCCCATGGCGAGCATCTCTTTGATCTTCTTTTTCTCGCGGGCGGTCATGGAGCCGGTGAGCGGGGCGACGACGTAGCCCAAGGGGTCCAGGAGGCGCTTGAGGTAGAAGTAATGCTGGGTGGCGAGGATTTCGGTGGGGGCGACGAGGCACACCTGATAGCCGTTTTCGACGGCGATGATAGCGGCTTCGGTGGCCACGAGGGTCTTGCCGGAGCCGACGTCGCCTTGCAGGAGGCGCGACATCGGGTAGGGCGAGGCCATGTCGGCGGCGATTTCGCCGAGGACTCGCTTCTGGGCGCCGGTGGGGCGGAAGGGGAGCATCTGCTTGATGCGCTCGCGGACCTGGTCGTTGAGGGCGAAGGCAATGCCGTTGGCCTTGCGGGCGTTGCGCTTTTTGAGCTGCAGGCCACACTCGAGCCAGAAGAACTCTTCGAAGATGAGGCGGTAGTGGGCGGGGGAGCGGGCGGCGTTGAGGAGGCGGAGGTCGGTGTCGGGGTCGGGGAAGTGGAGCTGACGGATGCTGGTCCAGTGGTCGGGGAGCTTGAGCTTGGCGCGGATCTGGGCGGGGAGGGGGTCGGTGGTGGGGGCGAGTTGATCGAGGACGTTGCGCATGATGCGCCGGAAGAGGCGGGCGTTGACTTTGCCGGCGGCTTCGTAGATGGGGACGATGCGGCCGGTATGAAGGGCGTTGTCCTCGTCGTCGTCGGCATACATGATTTCGTAGTCCGGATGCATGATGGAGAGCTGTCCGGAGTAGGTGTCGAATTCGATTTTGCCGAAGAGGGCGACGCGGCGGCCCGGGGTGAGGATGTCGTTGAGGTAGCCGCCTTTGAACCATTTGCCGACGAGGCGGCCTTGGGAGGCGTCGATGAAGGTGGCTTCGAAGAGGGCGAGGTCGCGACGCTTGAGGCCGACCATGCGCGTGGAACGGACCTCGGCGAGGACGGTGGCCATTTCGCCGGGGGCGAGTTGGGCGATCGTCTTCAGGTTGGAGCGGTCTTCGTAGCGAAAGGGCGCGTAGGTGAGCAGGTCTTCCACTACGCGCAAGCCCTTGTTTTCGAGCTGCTCGGCGCGGGCCGGCCCCACGCCCTTCACATACATGAGGGTCGTTGTGAGGTCCACCTACAAGTCATCGTACAATGCGGCTGATGCCCCGTACTCTGTTTGCTTTCGCGTTTTCTGTGATTGGATTGTGTGCCGCCGATATCCGGATTGGGATTATCGGGACGGACACGTCGCATGTGGGGGCGTTCACGTCGATTCTGAACGACCCGAAACACCCGAACCACATTGCGGGGGCGCGCGTGGTGGCGGCCTACAAGGGCGGCAGCAAGGATCTGAAGGAGAGCTACGAGCGCGTCGACAAGTACGCGGAGGAAGTGAAGACGAAGTACGGCGTGGAGATCGTGCCGGACATCGCGACGCTGTTGACGAAGGTGGACGCAGTGCTGATTGAGGCGGTGGACGGGCGGCCGCATCTGGCGCTGGCGAAGCCGGTGATCGAGGCGGGGAAGCCGCTGTTCATCGACAAGCCGCTGGCTTCAACGTTGGCCGATGCGCGCGAGATCGCGAAACTGGCGCAGGCGAAGGGGGTGAAGTGGTTCAGTTCGTCGTCGCTGCGGTATGCGGATTTCGTGATCGAGCTGAAGAAGAAGGGCGACATCAAGGGCGCGCTGGCGTGGGGACCGGGTCCGCTGGAGGCGCATCATCAGTTGGATTTGAGCTGGTACGGCATTCATGCGGTGGAGATTCTGTACACGCTGATGGGCAAGGGCTGCGTAGAAGTGTCGCGGACGTTTTCGGACAATGCCGAGGTGATTACCGGTAAGTGGCAGGACGGCCGGGTGGGGACGGTGCGGACGCTGAAGCCGTACGGCGACTTCGGCGCGGTGGCGTTCTACGAAAAGGGTTTGGCGCAATCGCCGGAGAAGGCGAAGTTCAGCTATGTGCCGCTGGTGCAGCAGATTGTGACGTTTTTCCAGACTGGCCAGGTGCCGGTGGACAACTCAGAGACGCTGGAGATGTTCGCGTTTATGGACGCGGCGCAGCGCTCGCGGGCGGCGGGCGGCAAGCCGATGAATTTGCGGTAACCTAGCCGTTTGCATTCCCGCAACACTTTTTGTACAAGGGTGTTGGAACTCATTTTTAGGAGCAATTATCGATGTTGTGTCCCAAGTGCAATAGCGCGCTCGACTTTGAGGAAGATGAAGTCGATATCGGTGACGAATTCACCTGTGAGGAGTGCGGCGCGAACATCGCCGTGACGGATACGGATCCTCTGGAACTCGAATTGGCTGACGGCGATGACGATGAAGAGGACGAGGACGACTTCGACGAACTCGACTCGGACGATGAGGACGAGGAAGAAGACGAGGACGAGGAAGAAGAGTGGTAAGTTGCCGCTGGCGCTGGGCGTTGGTGTGGGTGGCCGCGAGCGGTCTGGCCCAGGCCGAAGATGCCTATGCGCTGATCGCGGGGACAGTGTTCCGACCGAACGGCACCGCGTTGCCGTCGGCGGAAGTGGTACTGACCGCCGAGCCGGAGGGCTCGGCGGGGGACAAGCCCAAGCCGCAGAAACTTAAGGCGCAGCGGCAAACGTCTAATTTTCGAGGAGAATTTACGTTTCGGGTAGCGGCAAAACCCATGCGTTATACTTTGAGTGTCCGGCAGACCGGCTTCAAGCCACTCACCAAGACCGTGCAAGTGGCTGGCGACGAGCGCCAAGATGTATCGCTGATGCTCGAAACGGCGCAATAAACCCATGAAAAACTATCTGTTCACCATCGTGACCTTCCTTGCGGCGATGGGACTGGCAGCGGGCCAGGCGAAGTACAACGAAAACAAGCCGCCGCCGTTTTTCAAGGGAGATAAGAAGAAGGATGACGGCAGTGTCCGCGCGTTGCAAGGGACGGTAAAGACGTCCGAAGATGCGGCGATCGAAGGCGCGGTGGTGAAGCTGAAGAACGTGAAGACCTTACAGGTGCGATCGTTCATTACGAAGGCCGACGGCACGTACACCTTCGGCGGCCTCTCGACGAATGCCGATTATGAGATCTGGGCCGATCATCAGGGCAAGTCGAGCGAAACACGCACGCTCAGCGTCTTTGACTCCCGCAAAGTCGCGATTATCAATCTGAAGGTTGACCAAAAGAAAAGCGAAAAATAGGGGGATCAGCAATGATCAAGCGCTTGGCGATCGTCGCGCTGGCGGCGGTTAGCGTTTTTGCCCAGGAGTTTAAAGTCGGCGCCAAGGTGGCCGATTTCAGCGTCAACGATCCCGTGGGACGGCCGGTGAAGTTCTCGGCCTTGCGCGGAGAGGTGACGGTGGTGATGTTCGTGTCGGTGCAGTGCCCGATCTCGAACGACTACAACGAGCGGATGATCGCGCTCTACAACGACTACACGGCCAAGGGCGTGAAGTTCATCTTTCTGAACGCGAATCACACCGAGAGCCCGGCGCAGATCATGGATCATGCCAAACAAGTGGGCTTTCCGTTCCCGGTGTATCGCGACCCGGGCAACGCGGTGGCCGACAAGTTCGGCGCGCAAGTGACGCCGGAGGCGTACGTGATCGATAAGACGAACACGGTGCTCTACCACGGGGCGATCGACGATGCGCGGAATCCGGTGCGGGTGACGGCGAAGGGTCTGCGGAACGCGCTGGACGCGGTGCAGGCCGGCAAGCCGGTGACGACGACCGAGACGCGGGCGTTTGGCTGCACGATCAAGCGGGTACGCAAGAGTTCATGACGAGACGCACGCTGCTGGCCGCCGCATTGCCGGCGGCGGCTTATCAGAAAGACAAGTTGATTCCGGTGGACGAAGCCGGGTACGCGAAGCTGGTGGCGGACCAGAAGGGCAAGGTCCTGCTGGTGAACTTCTGGGCGACGTGGTGTCAGCCGTGCCGCAAGGAGATGCCGGCGCTGGCGAAACTGGCGGCGAAGCTGCAGCCGAAGGGCTTCGTGCTGGCGACGGTGTCGGCAGATGAGCCGGAGGACAGCGACACGGCACTGGCGTTTGTACGTCAGGCGGGGGTGAAGGGTCCGAGCTATTTGAAGCGCGTGAAGAACGACGATAAGTTCATTGCGTCGCTCGAGCCGAAGTGGAGCGGGGCCTTGCCGGCGCTCGCGATGTATGACCGCACGGGCAAGAAGGTCCGCGTGGTGATCGGTGAGGCGGACCTGGCGAAGGTGGAAGCCGAGCTGATGAAGTTGCTCTAAGCGCGGAAGTACGGCTTCAGCGTTTCCATAATCAAATCGAGCTCCTGGATGTCCATGGCGTCCATCGAGAACTTGCGCGTGTTGCGCATGGTGATGGTCTTGAAGATGCCGCGGCGGCGGAGCATTTCCTTCTGGATGACGTAGCCCGTGCGGCGCTCGAGCGTGGCTGAGGGAAGGAACTTGAGGAAGAGGTCGCGAGACTCGCGCTTTTTGCCCTGGTGGAAGAGATCCCAGATGGCGGCCTGGATATCGGCCAGTCCAGCGCCGGCCATGGTGCCGCCGGAGCCGCGCTCCATTTCGTTGTAGAGATACATGGCACCGCCGCCGGTGGAGGCGATGACGGGGCGTTTGCGCTCTTTGACGACGCGGGTGACGTCGTGGGGGACGTCTGAGTTTTCGAGCTTGAGGATCTTGAGGGTGGGGATGACGTCGGCCAGGTGAAGCAGCAGGTCGGTGGACATGCCGCCGTTGGTGACCTGGATGCACATGGGGAGCTTGGAAACGCTGGCGATCGAGGTGAAGTAATCGGTGAGGAGCTCGCGGTCGGTGAAGCCACTGGTGGGTCCGAGGGCGTGGAGGGCGTCCGCACCGATTTGTTCGGCGTAGCGGGCGTACTCCATGGCTTCAAACTTATTGGCGCCGTGGACACCGATTAAGACGGGCAGG
This sequence comes from Bryobacteraceae bacterium, assembly GCA_044226365.1. Lineage (GTDB taxonomy): Bacteria > Acidobacteriota > Terriglobia > Bryobacterales > Bryobacteraceae > JALHNI01. The sequence continues at coordinate 1,931 of JBGAHE010000137.1, read as the reverse complement.
CGTCCTTTGGCTTCGGCGACGACGGACTTGGAATACTTCAGGCGCTCTTCGCGCGTGAGCGAGACGGTTTCACCGGCGCCGGCGGGCCAGACGAGGCCATGGACGCCACCGCGAATGAGGAAGTCCGTTTCCTTGCGGAGCGAGTCTTCGTCGATGGCGAGGGACTCGAGGAAAGGCGTCTGCATGATGACGAAGATGCCTTCCCAGGACTTTTCTTTAGGGGCGGCGAAGGCGGGGGCAGCGGCGAGGCTGGTGAGGAAAAAACGACGGTCCATGGGAGTGTTCAGGCAGTATATCGCAGAAGAAGTCCTAGGAAACTAGTTGACAGGATAACGAGCGGGGGTATAACCTCCTAGAGAAATAGGACATGAGCCGCAAACCGCATCCGACATTGACGCCCGCTGAGCTGGAACTGATGAGGATCCTGTGGGAGATAGGCCCGGCGACGGTGCAGATGGTGGTGGAGCAACTGCCGAAGGATCGTCCGCTGGCGTACACGACGGTGCAATCGGTGCTGAACACGCTGCACCGGAAGGGGAAGGTGAAGCGGAAGCTGGAGAACCGGGCGTATTGGTATGCACCGGCCGTATCGAAGGCGCGCGCGGCAGCCGCGGCGATTCAGGATCTGGTGAGCGGTCTGTTTGGCGGATCTCCGGAGTTGTTGGTGCTGAGCTTGCTCGAAACGAATCAACTGACGCCGAAGAAACTGCGGGAGCTCGAGCAGATCGTGGCGACGGCGGAAGCAAAGCAGGGGAAGAAATGAGCGCCGGCGAGACGCTGCTGCTCGCGTATCTGGTGAATGCGGCGTGGCAGTTGCCGTTGATGGCCGGCTTGGCCTGGCTGCTGTTGCGAGCGTTGCGCGAGCCGTCGCCGCGGCTCGAGTTTGCGGTGTGGTGCGTGACGGCAGCGGGCGGGGCGCTGGTGCCGCTGGCGGTGGTGGGTGGGTTGCTGGGGCCGGGGGAGATGCGGACGGATCCGCCGCCGGCGATGATGCAGGTGCCCGGGGCGGCGTTGCGGGTGTTGTTGGCGACGGCGGTGTTGCTGTCGGCGAGCCGGTTGGTGAGGCTGCTGCGAGCGGGATGCGCAGCTTGGGGATTGCGGCGACGGTCCGCGTGGTTGGGGGAAGAGGCGGGCGTGGAGATTCGCGTGATGCCGCCGGAGTGGGAGCGGGCGGGTCCGCTGCTGGTGGGCGTGTGGCGGCCGGCGATTCTGGTGCCGGAGTTCCTGATGAAGCCGGAGCACGAGGCTTTGTGGCAGATGGCGCTGGCGCATGAGCTGGCGCATGTGTCGCGTCGCGATCTGCCGGTGATGGTGTTGACGGAGGTCCTGCTGTTGCCGTTGGCGTTTCATCCGGTGTCCCGCTGGGTGCGAGCGAAGCTGGAGGCGGCGCGGGAGTTGGCTTGCGATGCGCAGGCGTCGGGTGAGGCGCTGACGTATGCCCGGTGTTTGCTGGAGATGGCGAAGCTGGCGGTGCAGCCGTCGCGGCCGGTGACGGCGTTGGGGGTGGGTGGGGCGGCGATCCTGGAGCGGCGCATCCGGGCGTTGGCGGAGCCGCAGACGCGCGTGTTGTCGGGCCGGGAGCGCTGGCTGGCGTGGGTGCTGCTGCTGGTGGGCGCGGCGTGGCTGAGCGACGTGGCGCGTTCAACGTTCGTGCGATTGGCCAGCGTTCCGGCACCGGTGATGAAGGCGGGAAAGCGTTATCCACCGCCACCGCCGCCCCCGCCAGCGCCGAAACGGAAGCCGTAAGTTATGTTCTGGGCCGCGGTGGTGCTGTCGCAATTGCTCGCCGCCGGTGTGGCGGGGTGGCTGTGTCCGGTGCCGCCGCGGATGCGCTTTTCGTGGGTGTGGCTGGCGGTGACTGTCGGGTGGTGGGTGCCTTTGCCGGGGGCGGTGGCGTGGGTGGTGTGGCGGTTGTTCCGGCAGCCGCGGTG
>JBGAHE010000136.1:0-15297 GCA_044226365.1 Bryobacteraceae bacterium | reverse complement strand
CTCCTCGGACCATCCCTCATAATATAGATATGCAAACAGTGTTGCTCGTCGCCATGCTGGCGGCGGTGGACTACACGAAAGATGTGGCTCCGCTGATGAAGCGCAAATGCGCCGGTTGTCATGGTGCGGCGCAAGCGACCAATGGCTTACGTCTCGATTCGCCCGCCGGCATGTTCGCGGGCGGCTATACCGGTGCGGCCGTGGTGCCGGGCAAGAGCGGCGAAAGCCCGCTGATGGAGCGCGTGCAATCCGACAAGGACGGCGTACGCATGCCGCCAGCCGGGGCACGGCTCACCGCGGCTGAAATCGCCACGCTGAAGGAATGGATCGATGGCGGCGCCAAGCATAACGAAACGGCCGTGCCGGTGGCCGCCGCTCCCCGGAAGATCAAGCATTGGGCCTTTGAGCCATTGGCTCGCCCGGCGGCGCCGGCGGTGGAGAGCGCCTGGGTCCGCAGCCCGATCGATCGCTTTGTGCTCGCGCGCTTGCAGAAGGAAGGTGTGCAGCCTTCGCCTGAAGCGCCCAAAGCCACCTTGCTGCGCCGCGTTTCTCTGGACCTCACGGGCCTGCCGCCCACGCCGCAGGAACTCGAAGCCTTCCTGGCGGATTCCTCGCCCAACGCCTATGAGAAAGTGGTGGACCGTTTGCTCGCCTCGCCCCATTACGGCGAGCGCTGGGCGCGCCCGTGGCTCGACCTCGCCCGTTATGCCGATTCTGACGGCTTCGAAAAAGACCTCGTCCGTCCGTGGGCCTGGCGTTATCGCCAATGGGTGATCGACGCGCTGAACCGCGACCTCTCCTTCCGCCAGTTCACCATCGAGCAGCTGGCCGGCGATCTGCTGCCGAACGCGACCGTCGAACAGCGCGTCGCCACGGGCTTCAACCGCATGACGCTCTATAACCGTGAAGCCGGCGTGTCGCGCCAGGAGGACCGCTTTGAGCAGACGGTGAATCGCGCCAACACCATCGCCACCACGTGGATGGGGCTGACGGCCGGCTGCGCGCAATGCCACGACCATAAGTACGACCCCATCTCGCAGCGCGAATACTACCAGCTGTTTGCCTTCATGGATGCCGCGCGCCACGAGGACATCGACGCGCCGATGCCCGGCGAACTCGGCCCCTGGCTGCGCGCCAAGCCCGTTTACGATGCCAAGCGCAAGGCGCTCCTCGACGAGTACAACGTGCCCGCGCTGCAGGCCGGCTTCGAGGTGGAGTTCGTCAAGGCGATCCGCAACCCCGGCAATAACCTCGAGTGGGACTTCTGGGTGACGTCGTGCACGGCGATGGTGGAGCGTTGCCAGGAGCTGTGGTCCAAGCCGCTGGCCCAACGGACGCCGCGTGAAGCGGACTTACTCACGGACTACTTCGTCGCCAACCTTGGTCCCGATTTGCCGCGCGATCAGGCCGTGCTCGCCAAGTTCAAAGAACTGCGCGCCAAGCTCGCCGAACTCAAGCAGACGCTGCCGCGCTTCACGCAAGCGTACGTCATGGCGGCTGATCCGGCGGCCAAACCCACGCACATCGCGCTCAAGGGCGATTACAAACGCGCCGGTCTCGAAGTGAAGCCGGGGACGCTGGCCGTGCTGCCGCCGTTCAACCCCGGCTCTGAGCCGCCGCGGCTGGCGTTTGCCAAGTGGCTGACCAGCGACGAGAATCCGCTGACGCCGCGGGTGATCGCCAATCGGGCCTGGCAGGAACTGTTCGGCCGGGGCATCGTCAAAACGTCCGAAGACTTCGGCACGCAGGGCGATCGCCCCACGCACCCCGAGTTACTCGACTGGCTCGCCGTCGAGCTGCGCGAGGGTGGCTGGAGCATGAAGCACTTACACCGCACGATGGTCCTTTCGGCCACTTACCGCCAGAGTTCGAACGCGCGGCCCGAGCTGAAGGATCGCGATCCGGAAAATACGTGGCTCGCGCACCAGAACCGGCTGCGATTGCCGGCTGAACTGATTCGCGACGCGGCGCTCGCTTCGAGCGGCCTGCTGGCGGACCAAGTCGGCGGACCCAGCGTCATGCCGCCCCAGCCCGCCAGTGTCACCGCCCTCGGTTACGGCAGCCGCAAGTGGGAGGAAAGCCAAGGTCCGGACCGTTATCGCCGCGGCCTCTACATCCACTTCCAGCGCACCACGCCTTACGCTCAGTTGATGACCTTTGACGCGCCGGATTCGAACGTGGCCTGTTCGCGCCGACGGCCCTCGAACACGCCGCTGCAGAGCTTGAATCTGCTGAATGACCCCGTCTTCTTCGAAGCGGCGCAATCGCTCGCCATGCGAGTGGAGCGCGAAGCGCCGGCCGATCGCAAGCTGGACTACGCCTTCGCCCTGGTGTTGGGCCGGCATCCGGCGCCGGGCGAACGCGAACGTCTGTCGAAGTATCTCGACACGCAAGCGAGCTTAGTGGCCAAAGATCAAAGCGCGGATAAGTTGATGCCTGCCGCGCCGGGCTTGGCGCCCTGGGTGGGCGTGGGCCGCGTGTTACTCAACTTAGACGAATTCATGACCCGGGAGTAAGTATGGACTACCAGCAGTATTTAGCCGTTCAAGCTCGTCGCCGCTTTCTCCAAACCGTGGGGGGCGGCATTGGCACCATGGCGTTGGGCGACTTACTCGCCGGCGAAGCCCAAGGGGCGGCGTCGGTGGATCCGCTGTCGCCGCGTGAGCCACATTTCCCCGGCAAGGCCAAGAGCGTCATCTTCATGTTCATGGAAGGTGGCCCCAGCCAGTACGACCTGTTCGACCCCAAGCCGGAGCTGCAGAAGTGGCACGGCAAGCCGCTACCCGAATCGCTGACCAAGCAGATGCAGTTGGCGTTCATCAAGCCGAATGCGGCGGTGCTGGCGAGTCCGCGGGTGTTCACCAAGCATGGCCAGGCGGGTACGGAGTTTTCGGACTGGATTCCGCACACGGCTTCCTGCGCGGATGACATTTGCCTGGTGCGCTCCATGCATACTGACGCCTTCAACCACCATCCGGGGCAGTTGCTGATGTTCACCGGCTCCACGCAAATTGGCCGCCCGACGCTGGGCGCCTGGAGCGTGTATGGCTTGGGGTCGCAGTCGCGCAACCTGCCGGGGTTTGTCGTGCTGACGTCAGGCGCGGGCACGTCGGGCGGCGCCACCAACTTCTCTTCGGGGTTTCTGCCGTCGACTTTCCAGGGCACGCCGCTGCGTTCCACCGGCGACCCGATTTTGTATCTGTCGAATCCGGCGGGCGTATCCGCCGACATGCAGCGTGCGGGGCTTGACGCCGTGCGCGACCTCAATCAACAGCGGCTCGACACCACGGGCGACGCCGAGATCGCCTCGCGCATGTCGAACTACGAACTCGCCTATCGCATGCAGTCGGCCGCGCCCGAGATGAGCGATCTGTCGCAGGAGTCGCAAGAGACGCTGGACCTTTACGGCGTGGGCAAGGCGCCCACCGACCAGTTCGCCCGCAACTGCCTGATGGCGCGCCGCCTGGTGCAGCGCGGCGTGCGCTTCATTCTGATCATGCATGCCAGTTGGGACGACCATACCAAGCTCAACATCAACCTCAAGAAGAACACCGACATTACGGACCGCCCGACGGCGGCGCTGCTGAAGGACCTGAAGCGCACCGGCCTGCTCGATTCCACGATGGTGGTGTGGGGCGGCGAGTTCGGCCGCACACCGATGCAGGAGATCCGCAACACGCGCGACCCCGACGGCGCCGGGCGCGATCATCATCCGCTCGCGTTTTCGATGTGGCTCGCCGGCGGCGGCATCAAGGGCGGCCAGGTGATCGGCCGCACCGACGACATCGGCTTCAATATCGTGGAGAATCCGGTGCACGTGCACGACCTGCAAGCCACCATGCTGCACACGATGGGCTTCGACCATACGCGCCTCACCTACCGGCACATGGGGCGCGACTTCCGCCTCACCGACGTGGAAGGTAAAGTGGTCAAGCAGATGCTGGCTTAGCCGGCAGGCTCGAAAACGAATCATCGCCCCGTGCGCAATTTGATCCTGAGCGACATTCACGGCAACTGGCCGGCTCTCGAAGCCGTGCTGGCCGACGCCCGAGGCGACTACGACCGCATCCTTTGCCTGGGCGACTACGTCGGCTACGGTGCTTCGCCGAATGAAGTGGTCGATTGGGCCCGCGCCCATGTGGACCGCAATCTCCGCGGGAATCATGATCGAGTCGCCTGCGGCCTCTCCGGGCTCGACTGGTTCAATGACTACGCGCAGGCCGCCGCCATCTGGACCATCGAACATCTCACCCAGGAGAACCGCGCCTGGCTGCGGGCTTTACCGAAAGGGCCGGATCCGCTCGAGAACTTTACGCTGATTCACGGCTCGCCGCTCGATGAGGACGAGTACCTCACCACCGGCAGCGCCGCAGCCGATGCTTTTGAGTATCTCGAGCCGGACTTTGGCTTCTTCGGCCACACGCATTTGCAGGGCGGCTTCAGCTTGCGGCGCATTCGCGTGCAGGTGATTCCGCGGGTGCCGGCGACGGAGACGCGCAGCGTGTACGAATGGGAGCCGGATACGCGCTGCCTGATCAACCCGGGGTCCGTGGGGCAGCCGCGCGATCAGGACCCGCGAGCCGCTTACGCCATCTACGAATCCGGCACAAACTGGGTGGAGTTTCGCCGCGTAGTGTATCCGGTGCAAGCGGCCCAGGAGGCGATCCGGGCGGCGGGGTTGCCCACGCTGCTGGCGGATCGCCTGGCCAAGGGCCGCTAGTCGCGCTTCTTCCACCGCCGCAGACCGCCGAGCACCAGCATGGCTCCCGAGATCAACAGCATGCTGGACGGCTCCGGCACGGAGGTGCCGAAGCTTTCGGTGATGTTGTTGATGCTCGCGCTCGAGCCGATGGCGCCGGTGAGCGAGATGACTTTCACGACGTCGACCATCGTTACGTGGTTGTTGAACGGACCGATGGATGCCGCCACATTGGTATTCAGCAGGCTGGCTATCGCGGTGCCGGTGGCGGTGATGCCGCCGCCCAGACAGAGCGTGCCGCCGGGGTTCAGCAGGCCGCCCAGGCAGTTCACTTCGGCGACGGAGGCGATGCCCGCCAAACCGGTGCGCGAGACGTCCGTCGTCAGGTTGCTTGAGCTCAGGTAAATCGAGCCGCCGGTGGTGGTGGCGCGGAACGAAAGCGTGGCCAGGTAGGACGCGGCCAGGCCGCTGGCGCCCCAGTTGGCGGAAAAGTTCAATTGCGGGCCGTTCAGGCCGTCCAACGGGGTGACGATGATCTGGCCGGCGCCGATGTTGTTGGCGTTCACGACGGTGGTGACCAATAGGTCAAAGTAGCTGAAATTCACGCCACCGATCTCGCATCCGGTGGCTCCCAGGGCCTCATAGGCCGAGAAGGTTCCCACGACGCACTGGGCCGCATTGGCGCTCCAGCTAGCCCCGGCCAAAAGCAGGCCAATTAGGACGAATTGTTTCATAAATAGACTCCATATGACGGTCTTCGCCACTGGCTTAGAAAATCCCTGACTTTTTACCCGACCGAGTCGAAAAGAGGCGGCTTTCGAAGCGCGTAAAGCGTGTAAATATGCGGCAATGATGCGCTGGAGTCGGGGTGGAGTCAACGGACCTCGGGGGGGAAAATCACCTGAGAAACCGCCCAATCCCCGTCGGGCGAACGCCGTAGCCGTTCTCGGGTGGTTGCCCTCCCGACTTCCGGCGTTTTGGAGTGTAAGGTGTAATGTAAAACGACTGATTCTAAACGAAGTATCAAAAATCAGCCACGACTGAGGAGTGGGCGGAAAAATCTAAGGGATTCGTGAAAGCACCCTAACGAAGTGGTGGATCGAAAGAAAAATGACATAAAACGCCTCAGGTGACCCTAGGCGCGGAGTTTCTGGAGAAATGGACCTTAAATCTACTGCGCGGAAGGCGGGCTCTCGCGCCCGAGTTGAGCGACCTCACCGGCGTCGAGAGCTCGCTTGTAGACGCGGATTTCATCCAATAATCCGGTGTAATTTACGCCCAGCCGGAGGGTGGCCTGGCCGGGCGCCCACTGGAAAGGTTCTTTGACGGTGCCGGAGGCGCCCTGGAGCTTGCCGTCGAGGTAGAGCTTGGAGACGCCGTTGCCCGAGCCGAGCTTGTCGTAGGTGATGACGACATGGGTCCAGCGGCCGCGGGCGAAGGGCGGCTGCTTGACGATCACCAGGCGCTGGTTGAAGGCGGGGTTCTTGTCGGGCGCGAGGTCTTGCGGATTCCAGGACTTGAGGACGCCGAAGGTGCCGAGGCGGAAGTGGCGGGGCTTGTCGTCGCGGGTGAAGTCGACCCAAAGGGCGGAGTCGTTGTAGTCGCGGTCGGTGAGCTGGAGGGGGTCGGTGTAGCCGGGGGCGAGGTCGAGGTTGGGGTCGAGTTGGAGGTAAAAGCTGATGGTCCCCGATTGGGACGACATGCCGTCGGCTTTGAAGTAGACGGCCTTGGTGTTCTTTTCTTTGAAGCGGAGCGCGCCCTTCTCGTGCACCACGCTGGTGCCGGCGAGGCCGGCCTTCGCTGCGGCTAACTGCTTGTAATCAGGGGCCGAATAGAGCTTCCGATCGCCGCCGGAGACCTCGGCGTCCACCGACTGATTGAACGAGGCATGCAGCACCAGATCCTTCTTCAGATCCGCCGCCAGGGTGACGAGCAAAAGGGCACTCAGCATGAGGACTACAGTACCGCAAAGCGTCGGGTACTGCCCGTTCCGGAGGTGCGGCATTCTGTCGAGTTGCCGATACCCCTCTGATTTGCGTAAACTTTAATGTTAGGGTTGGGTCGAACCGCCTGCGAGAGGCAGCCCGTTTTTCCCAAGTCGTAAAAATACATGGACCAAATGCTCAGCGACGTCGGCGCAATTCTGCTCAGAGCCATCCCGACGTTCTTCCTGGTAATCTTCCTTTTCTTCTACTTGCGCAGCATGTTCTTCAAGCCTTTGGAGAAAGTGCTGGCCGATCGGCGTGCCGCCACCGAGGGGGCGCGGGTGCAGGCGAAGAAGTCGATTGAGGTGGCCGAAGAGAAGGTGGCGCAGTACGAAGCTCAGCTTCGCGCGGCCCGCGGCGAGGTGTTCGCGAAGGTGGAAGCGGAACGGAAGCAGTGGTCTGACCAGCAGGCCGCGACGATCGCCGCCGCTCGCGAAAAAGCCGTCGTCCAGGTGCGGGACGCTCGCGCCCAGATCGCCAAAGAAGCCGACGCGGCTCGCGCCTCGCTCTCGACGCAGGCGGAAACTCTGGCCGCCCAAATCACTGCCACCGTCCTGAAGGGTGCCTAACGCGATGGCCAAACTGATTCTCATTCTGGCCGCGGCCGGACTCTGCCTGGCCCAGGAGCACGCCACTCCCGCCGACGCCCATGCCGCCGCCAATGGCGAGCACGCCCAGAAGGCGGAACACGAAGCGGCGCCCGAGCCCGACCTCACCATGTGGAAATGGGTGAACTTCGGCATCCTGATGGCCGGCCTGGGCTACCTGTTCGTCAAGCAGGGTGTCCCGTTCTTCCAGGAACGCGCCGCCGGCATTCTGAAGGACATCGCCGACGCCCGGCAGACGAAGGCGGAAGCCGACGCCCGCGCGGCCGCCATCGAAGCGCGCATCGCGAACCTTTCGAAAGAAATCGCCCAGATCCAAGCCGACGCCAGTGCGGAGATGCAGAACGAGGCCAAGCGCATCGAAGCCGAAACGGCGCAAGCGTTGGCCAAGGTGCAAAGCTCGGCCGAGCAGGAAATCGCCAGCGCCTCCAAGCAGGCGCGGGCGGAACTGTCGGCGCATGCGGCGGCGCTGGCGGTGGAACTCGCCGCCGGACGCATCCGTTCCTCCTTGTCGCCCGCGCAGTCGAGCGGCTTGGTGAGCGCGTTTATTCAGGATCTCGAAAAGGTCAAAAACTAGAACACGATGTCGCTAGCTGTCGCCAGTCGATACTCGCGCGCCCTCGCCGAAGTGGTGTTTGCGCCGAAGTCCACCACTCAACCGGAGCAGGTGGTTGCCGAACTCGATGCCGTTTTGGAGGCGATGAACTCGTCGCCGGATCTGGTTCGCATTCTCCGTTCGCCCGCCGTTTCGCTGAACTCCAAGCGCGCCCTGCTCGAAAAGCTGTCGGTGCGGATGGGCAGCTCGACGGTGACCGCGAACCTGCTCAAGGTCGTGAGCGATCACGGCCGGATCGGCATTTTGAAAGAAATCAGGCGCACCTTCCAGGCCGTCGTTGACGAACGTCACGGTGTGGCGCGCGCCGAAATCACCACGGCGCAGCCGATTGCGCCGGAACAGAAAACCCAGCTCGAAGCGGCCCTGGGCCGGCTTTCGGGCAAACGGATCCTCGCCTCCTACCAACAGGACGACGCCCTGATCGGCGGCGCGGTGGCGAAAATCGGATCGATGATCTACGACGGCTCGGTGCGCGGCAAGTTGGCAACGCTGCGCCGTAAGCTGGTACACGAGTAACAAAGGATTCCCATGGCCATTCGTGCGGACGAAATCACGCAACTACTGAAGAGTGAGATTGAGAATTACGAGACCGCGGTCAACGTCAGCGAGACCGGACAGGTAATCTCGGTGGGCGACGGTATCGCCCGTGTCTACGGCCTGGAGCAGGTGATGGCCGGCGAACTGATCGAGTTCGGCAAGGGCGTTTCCGGCATCGCCATGAACCTGGAAGAAGACCAGGTGGGCGCCGTGCTGCTCGGTGACTACCAGGACATCAAGGAAGGCGACGAAGTCCGCCGCACGGGCCGCATTATGTCGGTGCCGGTGGGCAAGGGTCTCATTGGCCGCGTGGTGAACTCGCTCGGCCAGCCGATCGACGGCAAGGGTCCGATCGACTCGACCGAGTTCGGCCCCGTCGAACGTCTGGCGCCGGGCGTGCTGGCTCGCCAGCCCGTGAAGCAGCCGATGATGACCGGCCTGAAGGCCATCGACGCCATGATCCCGATCGGCCGCGGGCAGCGCGAATTGATCATCGGCGACCGTCAGACCGGTAAGACCGCCATCGCCCTGGACACGATCCTGAATCAAAAGGGCGGCGACATGTTCTGTATCTATGTCGCCATCGGCCAGAAGCGCTCCACCGTGGCGCAGGTCGTGAAGACCCTCGAAGAAGCCGGCGCCATGGAATACACCTGCGTCGTGGCCGCCACCGCGTCCGACCCGGCTCCGATGCAGTATCTGGCTCCGTTTGCCGGCACCGCCATCGGCGAATGGTTCCGCGATCACGGCCAGCACGCCCTGCTCATCTACGACGATCTTTCGAAGCACGCCGCTTCCTACCGCGAAATCTCGCTGCTGCTGCGCCGTCCTCCGGGCCGCGAAGCCTACCCCGGCGACGTGTTCTATCTTCACTCGCGCCTTCTGGAGCGCGCCGCGCGTCTCTCCGATAAGAACGGCGGCGGTTCGCTGACCTCGCTGCCCTTCATCGAAACGCAGGCTTCGGACGTTTCGGCCTACATTCCGACCAACGTGATTTCGATCACCGACGGCCAGATCTTCCTCGAAGCCGACTTGTTCAACTCGAACATCCGCCCGGCGGTGAACGTCGGTATCTCGGTGAGCCGCGTGGGCGGCAGCGCCCAGGTGAAGGCGATGCGTCAGGTAGCCGGTTCGCTGCGTCTCGAACTCGCCCAGTACCGCGCGCTCGCCGCGTTCGCCCAGTTCGGTTCGGACCTCGATGCCGCTTCGCAGCAACAGCTCACCCGCGGTAAGGCGCTGGTGGAAATCCTGAAGCAGAAGCAGTTCTCGCCGCTCTCGATGGAAAAGCAGGTGCTCATCATCTTCGCCGGCACCAAGGCTTACTGCGACGATCTGCCGGTGGGCGAAATCGGCCGGTTCGAAGCCGAGCTCTTCCGCTACTGCGAAAACACGGGCAACAAGGTGTTGGCGACGATCCGCGAGAAGAAGGAAATTTCCAAGGAACTCGAAGCCGACATGCACGCGCTCCTGAAGGAGTTCAAGGCCCGCTTCGTGGCGGAGTTGAAGAAGTAGACCCATGCCGGGCTTAATCGACATCCGCCGGCGCGTCCGGTCGGTCAAGAACACGCAGCAGATCACCAAGGCCATGAAGATGGTCTCGGCGGCCAAGCTGCGCCGCGCCCAGGAGCGCGTGCTCGCCGCCCGTCCGTACACGGCGATGCTCGAACAGATGCTCGCGAGTGTGTCGGCGGCCGCCCGCGGCGACGACAAGGCCAGCGAACTGCCGCTGCTGGCCGTGCGCGCGGAAAAACGCATCCAGTTGATCCTGGTGACGGCTGACCGCGGCTTGGCCGGCGGCTTCAACTCGAACCTGATCAAGGCCGCTCAGCGCTTCCTGAAAACGCATGAAGGCAAAGTGGTGCACATCGAAGCCGTGGGCCGCAAAGGCCGCGACTTCTTCGCCAAGCGCGCGACCCTTTCGGGCGAGCACATCGGGCTCGTCAACAAGGTGGTCAAGCTGACGTTTGCGGATACGCAAGCCGTCACCCGGCTGGTCACCGAACGTTACATCAACGGCGAGATCGACGCCGTCTACATCATCTACAACGAGTTCAAAAGCGTCATCGCGCAGAAGCTGACGGAAACCAAGCTTCTGCCGATCGAAATCAAGGACTCCGGCGAAGCGCCCAAGGACTACATCTACGAGCAGCCGCCGGATGTGCTGATGGGCACGCTGTTGCCGAAATACGTCGAGAACAGCGTATATCGCGCCATTCTCGAATCCATCGCGGCCGAACAAGCCGCCCGCATGACGGCGATGGACGCCGCCAGCTCGAACGCCGCCGACGTGATCGAAAAGCTCACCCTGTACATGAACCGGGTGCGTCAGGCGAGCATCACCAAGGAAATCATCGAAGTCGTCAGCGGCGCCGCTGCATTGGAATAGGAAATTAATATGTCTACGACAGCCCCCGTAGTTGGTAAAGTGATTCAGGTCGCCGGCCCTGCCGTCGACGTGCAGTTCCCTGACGGGCAACTGCCCGTCATCTACACGGCGGTCCGCATCACCAGCGAAGGCTTCAACGTGCCGACGCCGATCGACATTGTTTGCGAAATTGCCCAGCACATCGGCGAAGGCCGCGTGCGTACCATCGCGCTGCAGCCCACTGAAGGTCTGGTGCGCGGCATGCGGGCGGAATCGCTCGGCGCGCCGGTTTCGGTGCCGGTGGGCAACGAAGTGCTCGGCCGCGTGCTGAATGTGCTCGGTCAGCCGGTGGACGAACGTGGTCCGGTGCAGGCCAAGAAGTTCTACCCGATTCATCGGCCGGCGCCCTCGTTTGAGGACCAGTCCACGGAATCGCAGATGCTCGAAACGGGCATCAAGGTCATCGACCTCATCGAGCCCTACGTGAAGGGCGGCAAGATCGGCCTGTTCGGCGGCGCCGGCGTCGGCAAGACCGTCATCATCATGGAGCTGATCAACAACATCGCCAAAGCGCACGGCGGTGTGTCGGTGTTCGCCGGCGTGGGTGAACGAACGCGCGAAGGCAATGACCTCTGGCTCGAAATGTCGGAATCGGGCGTCATCGATCCCGACGACTACACCAAGAGCAAAGCCGCACTGATCTACGGCCAGATGACCGAGCCGCCCGGAGCGCGCCTGCGCGTGGGTCTCACCGGTCTGTCGGTCGCCGAGTACTTCCGCGATGAGCAGAACCAGGACGTGCTGCTGTTCGTCGACAACGTGTTCCGCTTCACCCAGGCTGGTTCGGAAGTGTCGGCGCTGTTGGGCCGCATGCCTTCGGCCGTGGGTTACCAGCCGAACCTGGCGTCCGAAATGGGCGCGATGCAGGAACGCATTACCTCGACCAAGACCGGTTCGATCACCTCGGTGCAGGCCATCTACGTGCCCGCCGACGACTACACCGATCCGGCCCCGGCCACGGCGTTCACCCACCTGGATGCCACCACGAACCTCTCGCGCGAAATCGCCGCGCTCGGCATTTATCCCGCCGTCGATCCGCTGGCCTCCACCTCGCGCATTCTCGATCCGCGTATCGTGGGCCAGGCTCATTATGACTGCGCCCAGCGCGTCAAAGGCGTGCTGCAGCGCTACAAGGATCTGCAGGACATCATCGCCATTCTCGGCATCGACGAACTCTCCGAAGAAGACAAGCTCACCGTGTCGCGCGCGCGTAAGATTCAGCGCTTCCTGTCGCAGCCGTTCTTCGTCGCCGAACAGTTCACCGGCTTCCCGGGCAAGTACGTCAAGCTGGCGGACACCATCCGCGGCTTCAACGAAATCTGCGACGGCAAGCACGACGACCTGCCGGAACAGGCGTTCTACCTGGTGGGCGGCATCGAAGAAGCGATCGAAAAAGCCGCGAAGATGAAGCAGGGCTAAGCCGATGGCTGCCACCCCCGCCACTTTCGAACTCGAAGTCGCTACGCCGGAACGGATGGCCATTCAGGCCACCTGCACGGAGGCGACGATCCCCGGCGCCGAAGGCGAACTCGGCATTCTGCCGGGTCACGCGGCGCTGCTCTCGGCGCTCAGCTCGGGCGTGCTGCGCTACAAGACGGTCGATGGCCGGACGGAAGTCCTCGCCATTCACGGCGGTTGGGTTGAGGTGCAGCAGACGCTGGTCCGCGTGCTCACCGACGCGGCCGAAAACCCGGATGCGATTGACCGGGCCCGCGCCGAAGAGTCGCTCAAGCGCGCGCAGGCCCGCCTCAGCAACGTGGTTGAGAACGTCGACATCGCGCGGGCGCTCAATGCGCTCAAGCGGGCGCAAACACGCGTCGAAATCGCTGCCAAAAAGTCGTAGTCTTTCCGTCAAAGCCGGAGCTTGGCGGTCCCGCCAGGTTCCGGCTTTTTCATTTCTCCTACTTCCTCGCCGAAATTCGTATTCCCCTGACAGGTGAAGTGTGTCCGCGGAACGATACGATCGAGAGCGATGAAGTGGGGCGTCGTTTGGCTGCTGTGGGTGGGGATCCTCGCGGCCCAACGCGGTGACTCGTTCCGCTACCGCAGCTTTCCGCACCCCGGCGTCACGGTGCGGGCCATCGGGACCGGTCCGCAGCAGGACCTCTGGCTCGCCGCCGCCGAAGGGCTCGTGAGCTTTGACGGCGTCCGCTTCACGCCTCTTCCGGCCTATCCCTTCTCCAACGCCCATTTGTTGTCGGCCGAACTGGCCGCCGACGGTTCGCCGTCCACCATCTGGGTGGGCTCGTCACAGGGACTGGTGCGCTATGCGCAAGGCAGGTTCGAGATCCGCAGCCGCGACCCCATCGTGGGCCTCGCCTCCGGACGTGGAGAGACCTTCGTGCTGACCGCGACGAGCTTCTACCGTCTGACCGCGGACGGACGCCGGACGGATCTTACGCCGCGCGCGCACCTGAGCCCCATCGTCGACGCCCAGGGCGATGCCTGGTATGCCGGTCCGCAAGGTGGATACCGTCTGCGGCGCGGGACGATGCAGGCGGAACTGATCGCCAAGCTGCCGGCCCAGGAGGCGCGCGACGCCTATCAGTTCGCCCCCGGGCGGCCTGGCGAGTACTGGTTCGGGCGCCGGAATACAGTCTTTGAGTACACTACGCGCCGCCGCTTGAGCCGGCGGGCGGAGAACACCATCCCGCCGGTCCTTCCCGCCCTCCTGGCCGGCCCCGGCCACCTCTGGTACCTCGGTGATACGATCGAAAACCTCACTGCCCGCACCACCCTTGTCCTTCCCGAGCCAACCGACAAGTTTCCCCGAGTCGGCTACGTCGATCGTAACGGCCGTGTTTGGATTGACTCACCAGACTCAGCCCGGCTCATGCAGATCCTCCCGGAGCCTGGTTGGGAGCGTTGGCCCGCTGCGGACTTTAGCGGCCAAACCGTCCGTTCCCTCGCCCGCGAGGCGAACGGTGGCCTGGTGGCGACGGCCCATGACGGCCTCTTTCGTTTCAACGCCGGGACTCGCACCTGGAGCCGCTTGGCGGCGGCGACGAACCTCTGGAGTCTTCTCCCTCTGCCGGATGGCACCATCCTCGCAGCTACGATCGTGGCCGAGCAGCTTTTGCATTTCTCGAACGACGGCCGCCTGCTGCATACCGCTCCCATCCGCTGCTACGAACTCGCGCTGGACGGGAAAGGCCGCATCCTCGTTGGTACGAGGAACGGGCTCTTTCGCCTCGATGATCCCTCGGGACGCTTTCAACTGGTGCCCCTGCCCATCGACTTGCAGGGGCACGAGCCCTTGCAAAGCGTCCGCCGCATTCAGCCACAGCCCGACGGCCGCCTTTGGCTCGCGGCGGGCCGAACCTTGGGGTGGCTCAACGCGAGCGACGCCTGGCACCCCCTCGACGTCGAGCGCTCCGTCGGCGAGATCCGAGACTTCGCTGTCAGCGACGACGGCAATGAGCTTTGGCTCTGCAACCGCAACCGCGGCGTGTTCTATCGCCTCCGGCGCGACGGAGCCCGCTGGCGCGTCCGGCGGTTCCTGGCCGACGAAGGCTATCTACCCCCGGTGACGCAGCAGATGACCCGCGATCGCCGTCATTGGATCCTGCGAAGGACGAACGAGTCGCTGCAGATCACGGACGGCCGCAACCTGGAGCCACACCATTGGCTCCTGCTGAATGGGGCCAACGGCATGGCCACCGACGACCTGGAGCAGGCCTCGATCTTCAAAGACCACGACGGCAGCATCTGGGTGACCGGTGCGGGCGTCACCCATTTTTCGCCTCGGCCGGAATGGTTCAGCGCGCCGCGGGACGCCGCGCGGCCCCGGCTCTCGTTGGCGCAACTCAACGAAACCGCTTTTGCGGCGCCCGATGGCGCGCCCGCCACGTTCGATTTTCCCGTTCAGCGCCTGCTCCTCCAGTTGAGCTCTCTCGACGCCTCCGCTCTTCGAGCCACGCCCTTTCTTTACCGCCTCTCACCCGGTGACGCGGCTTGGAAACCGGCGCCGAAATCCACCATCGAACTCCGCGACCTCGCCACCGGGGCTTACCGGCTCGAGATCGCCTACACCGCCAACCAGCCCGTCGCCGCACTCACCTATCATTTCCGCGTCGACACCTTCTGGACGCGTTGGCCGTGGGGTTGGATCCTGGGTGGCGCCTGGGGTCTGGGGATGGCCGGCTGGTTGATGCGCCGCACCGTGTGGGTGGAGCGTGTGCGCTACCGCTTCGCCCGAATGCTGCACCGCTCGCGGCATCGGGCGTCGCCGGCTGAGTTCGTCCGCAAGATCAAAGTCGATCAGACGGTGGGCCGTCACTACCGGCTCGAGCGTCTGCTCGCCACCGGCGGCCTCTCCACCGTTTATGACGGGCTCGATACTCGCACCGGACAACGCGTGGCGGTGAAGCTGCTCGAAGGCTCCACCGCCGAAGCGCCGTGGGTGAAGGAGCGGTACACGCGCGAGGTCA
>JBGAHE010000003.1:0-143446 GCA_044226365.1 Bryobacteraceae bacterium | reverse complement strand
GGAGCTGAACCCAGTGCGGGCGAAGTTGGTCGGGGCGGCGGAGAGATGGGCGTGGTCGAGCGCGCGGGCGCATGTGACGGGGGTGGATCCGACGGGTGTGTTGTGTTTTGAGCAGTTTACGCGGTGGTCGTTGGATTGGGGGGCGTTTTTGCGGGCGCCGATTGAGGCGGAGAAGGTGGCGGTGACGTGGGAACGGGTGCGGTCGGGGTCGGTGTGGAATCGGCCGGCGTGGGATTTGTTGGTTCCGGAGGAGGTCGCGGGGCGGGCCGTGGGCTGAGTTTTGGGTCTGGGGCTCTGGTGGCGTGGCCGGGTGGATGTGTCGTTGGCAGGCTAGGGTTGTGGTCGGTGGACAATTGGCGGCAGGTGGGCCGTGGGGGCGGTCAATGCCCCCGCTTGCGCCGGCGGTCCCCGCGTTGGCGTCTTTTTTCTGGTGCCGGACACGGCCTATGCTGCCGGACACGGCCTATGCTGCCGGACACGGCCTATGCCGGACACGGCCTATGCCCCCCGGACACGGCCTATGCCCCCCGGACACGGCCTATGCCCCCGGACACGGCCTATGCCGCCGGACACAGCCTATGCCGGACACGGCCTATGCCCTCTAACACTCGGATGAAGGTGAGATCCCGACCTCAGCACACGATCGATCAACTCTGGCGTTCCGGCTTTAGCATGTCGGCCAATCCACCAGACCAAGCCTTTCGCTGTTTCGCCGAGATCGAGCACGGCCGACGAAAAGAATGACGACGCCGCATTCTCAGTCAAGCCGAGGAAATCCTGGCTCTCAAACTCGTCGAGCCATCCAATCGCTGGCAGCGGTGTATGCCCGGCGAAGTGCTTTGCACCAACCGGGTCTCTGACTGCCCACAAAACTTGGCTTTTCGAACTTGGGTCTTCAGCGAGGACAGACGCGTACTTCGAGATCGTCTCGCATCGGCCCTGCGAACCGCTTCGGTGGGCAACGGCCCACTCTATCAACGTATCGTGAAGAAGTCGATGTTCGCCTTCCTTTGAATAGGGAATCGCACGGACGCTTCGATCTCGCCAAATCCTCTTCGTCTCTTCCTCCGTCCCCTCAATTGGGGTCAAAATGTAGGCTTCGCCATATGTCGGCTTGGTCGCGTGCTGTTCGGAGAGTTGCCGATCCGCGGCTAACGCGTCCAGGGTGTATCGCATCACCGGATCATCGGTGCTGTAGCCGACGAATAAGACGGTGAACTGGCGAAATAGCTCGCTGAGAAACCGACTCGCCCATCGTTCCGTGAGGTAGGCGCGGCCAAAGTCTGGACTCGACAGAATCAGATGCTCACAGTCGTGGGCGCTGTCGTCCTCCGGCAAAAGTCCATGAAGATGAACCAAGCTGTTCCACGTCTCTGGCTTCGGAATCGGGAGAAAAGGCGCCTGATGCACAGCGGGAACGTATTTGCAGCTCAGAAAGGCGCGGTCGAAGTTTGTCGTGACAAGCCGAACGCGATTATTCGCGGTCGCCAAGTCGAGGAGGGCGCTGTGGGTGCGGAGGTCGGCATCGGGCTTCAGAGTAAGCAGTTCTCGAACCCTGCTGCGAACCTTGGCGCGGCTCTGATACCGGAGTTCCAATCGGCCTAGTCGTTCGTCGTGCCCGGTAGGTTTCTTAGGCACTTCCTCGCCCAGTTTCGAGTGAACCGCCCTCACCAATTTGGCGAAGCCAGGCAGTCGGGCCCGCATCGAAACTCCCGCGCCACAGAAAAGAACGACCTTCCCATCGTGTAGACCTTGGACGAGATTCAGGGGGACTTTCGGTCCGCCAGCCACCCACTGGACGGTGGGCTCAATGAGCTTAGGTGTCGTGGACAAAAGCTATTCTCTTAGAAACTTCAGAATAACGTAGGGCATTCGGATCTGCCGCCAGTAACGCTCGCCAAGCCGCGCGAACCCACGCCGAAGCTGCCTGCAGGAAACGCGGTGGACTTGCCAGCGACGGGCGGTCTAGCGCTCACGATCGTGCGCGGCAAATCCGCTCCCGGGCTCATGTCCTTGTGAAGATCAGCTCTCAGCCGGTCGCCGTGCCGATCGGTCTTGTCCAACGCTTTCAGAGTTCCGAGGCGGCTACTTGATTTCCAATCCCCCCTGATACCAGCTACGGATCTTTGCTCGCAACTCTGAATCAGGTATCGGTTGGCATCTCTTCGCCGATCTGATCCATGGCGGCCCAGAGCAACAGCAGGTGGCGACCGCGAGCGCTCACCTTTCGCGGCGGGCGACGTCGTATGAGCCAGGCTCTTTTCGATCCTGAGGAGGTTGTTTTGCTGGCCATGATCTTGCCGTGCTGTCCGCGAGTTGTGAGAGTGTCGTCGTTGCTGCTGTTCGGAGTCAGCTTGAGCTTGGGTCAGCAGAGCGTGGCCATCGAGAAGCAGGTGGATGCTTTGTTTGCGAGCTACGGGGCGGGGACGCCCGGGGTGGCGGTGGGGGTGGTGCGGGGCGGGAAGGCCGTGCTGGTGAAGGGGTATGGGACGGCGAGTCTGGAGCAGGGGAAGCCGGTGAGTGGGACGACGGTGTTCCAGGTGGGGTCGGTGTCGAAGCAGTTTACGGCGTTCGCGGTCTATCTGCTCGAGAAGCAGGGGAAGCTCGCGCTGGGGGATGAGGTCCGAAAATATGTGCCGGAGTGGCCGGATTATGGGGCTCCGGTGCGGATCGAGCATTTGCTGGGGCACACGAGCGGGGTGCGGGATCAGGCGGCGCTGCTGACGCTGGCGGGTTGGCGGATGGACGATGTGATGACGACGGGGCAGGTGCTGCGGGTGCTGCGCCGGCAGCGTGAGCTGAACTTCGCGCCGGGGAGCGCGTATTTGTACAGCAACTCGGGCTATACGCTGCTGGCGGAGATTGTGAGGCGGGTGAGCGGGCAGTCGCTGGCGGAGTTTGCGCGGCGGAACATCTTTGAGCCGCTGGGGATGACCCGGACGCAGTTTCTGGATGACCACGAGCGGGTGATCGCGAACCGGGCGGAGTGCTACCAGAGGGTGGGCGAGGTATGGAAGCGGGTGAATTTGAACGATGGGGTGGCGGGTCCGTCGAACCTGTATACGACGGCGGAGGACATGACGAAGTGGGCGCTGAACTTCGAGAATCCGCGGGTGGGCGATCGGGAGTTGATGCGGCGGTTCAATGAGCCTTCCGTACTGAACAACGGCGAGCGGGCGGTGTATTACTCGCAGCCGGGCGATGTGGGCTATCACGCGAAGGGGCAGGTGGTGCGGGTCCATCGGGGCTTGGCGGTGCTGAGCCATGGGGGACATGCGGGCGGGTTTCGGAGTTCGTTCTGGCGTTTTCCAGGAGAGCGTTTCGCCGTGGTGCTGCTGAGCAACGATGAGCACTTTGCCCAGCTGGCGAAAGCGGAAGCGATGGTGGAGCTGTATCTGAAGGACCGGATGAAGCCGGAAGGGCCGGCGGCCACGACTGCCGGAGCGGGAAACGCTGCGGCGGCAGGCGCGGGCGGGCCGGCAGCTTCGGCGCGGTTAGCCGAATATGCGGGGCGTTATTTCAACGAGGAGCTGGAGACGGCGTATACGGCGGAGGTGGTGGACGGGAAGCTGCGGCTGGTGCACTTGCGGCATGGCGAGATCCCGTTGACGGGGGCGGGGCCGGAGGCGTTCACGGGACGGATCGAGTTTCCGGTGCAGGTTGAGTTTCGGCGAGGGGCGGGGGGCGCGGTGGTGGAGATGAGCGTGTCGAACTTTGGGGCCAAAAACGTGCGGTTCCGGAAGTGAGCGTGAGCGGGACGGCCTCGCGCACCGGCTAGAGTTGAAGGGTCATGAAGTTTGGCTTCGCAGGCCGATGGGGAGTGGTGCTTCTGGTGGGCCTGGGAGCGGGCGGCGCAATTGTCCGGAGTCTGCCGCGCTATCTGCTGCCGGCGGAG
Organism: Bryobacteraceae bacterium; assembly: GCA_044226365.1. Lineage (GTDB taxonomy): Bacteria > Acidobacteriota > Terriglobia > Bryobacterales > Bryobacteraceae > JALHNI01. The sequence continues at coordinate 139,551 of JBGAHE010000003.1, read as the reverse complement.
CCGGCTTTTCGAGGTGCGAGGTTGCCGCACACCGTGATCGAGTCCGGCAGGGTGGGACTGCGACTCGATGGTCGCTGGCTGGTGGGCGAGGTGGGCAGGTATCAGGATGAGCTCTTCGCCTATCTGATGTTTCGCTATCTACGTTCGCGACCGGCGTTGCGCGACCTTGAGGTGTGGCTCTCTTACGCGGAGGAGCAAGGCCAGATTGTTTATCGGATCAGGGTAAAGCTGCCGGAGGAGATGAGCGCCGGCATCGGGCGACTCTATGAACTGGCGGCGGAATTTCCGTTTCTCGGAGGGGATTACCTGGTGCTGGGGGAACGAGGGATCGCCGCTCAGCGACGGGACACCGCGACCTTTATCAGCGCCTACAGTTTCGCGAAGTATCGCCGGCTCGAGGACCTGGCGGAGAGGGATGTGGTGGCGTATGCGCGGCGGTTCATCCGCTTCAAGTCCGCGACGGACCCGCGGATCCAGCGTCAGATCGAGCCGGTGCCGAAGCGGCTGACGAAAGAGGATGCGGAAAGCCTGGCTCAAGATATCGTCTCGGTGGCCAAGTTCTATGCGGTGCCCCTGGATTTCTTCCTCGGGATTGGGGCCATGGAGAACAATTTCATGAACGTCAGAGGCGATCTGAATCACTCGATTTGGAAACGCCGAGCCCAGAAGGGGGACATCGTCCTAAAAAGAACAGCTGATCGCGTGCTGGTGCTGAATCAGGCCAGGGGTGTTTGGCAAATCACGCAGGAGACATTGCGATATGCGCACGAGCTGTTTTTGCGGGACCGGCGGGATTACAGAACGCTGGCGGAACATCTTCGCCCCGCGAGAACGCTGGACCTGGACCATTTGGATACGCGGGTGCTGACGACCTATGCGGGTCTTCTATTTCGGGATCTGCTGGATCGTTTTGGCGGCGACGTGCAGACGGCCGTGGGGGCGTACAATGGCGGACCGGGCAAACCCAATCCACGATATGCGGAAGGTGTGACGATGGTGGCGGATTACGCGCGGACGGTGATGGAGCAAGCGGCAAGTCTGCGGGGGCATCGCGTGGTTGACCTGGAACTGCTGACGGCGAAATAGCTGGGCTTACCTGGTTTTCGAGGGTACGACGGCCGGCGGCTTTCCGCGCCACTCCAGAATGACATGCAACTGTTCGAGGTCGAGAGCGCGGCGCAGGGCGTTGCGGATGGTTTCCTGCGTGATGGAATCGAGGGCGCGGGGACTTTGGTAGTTCAGTCGGACGATGGTGGCGTTCTGGCTGAAGCCAACTTCGTAGGACAGGAGTTCGGCGGATTGGGCCGGCCAGATCGCTTTGAGGGGCTCATCGACCAGAGGCAGGATGTTGCCAGACATTTGTTTCAGGCCGGGAGGAGCGGGAGCGGGCTCCGGCGCGCGGAGGCGTTCGCGCAGGGTGATCAACTCATCCTCGTTGGCGACCTGGCGGACTTGAATCGATGCCCGGCGTCCGGTGCGGCGCGAGAATTCGTTTTCCGCGGCGGTGACGCGCATTTTGTCGACGACGGTGGTGATGACGACGCGTTGAATGAGCCGGTCCGGCAGGATTTCGAGATTTTGGCTGAGGACGTGGTCCGGAGAGACGATGGTGCGGATGATTTCGCGGGAGGCGGCCCGGCAGAGGGTTTCGTCGCGCAATTGGATCAGGGACCGGCGTAGGGGGACGAAGAGCACGCCAATGGTGACGACGATCATCAGGATGCGCCAACGAAGTTGACCGACATCGCCGAAGAGGCGGCCGAGCGCGGTGTCGTGCAGCAGCCGGTAGAGCTTGCCGCCGGTGGCATGGCGCATTTCGGACTCGGAGATCGAGGCGCGCACTTCCGGTGCGTCCATCCCGACGAGATAGAAAACGAGGAAGGCGCTGGCCGTGATGGCGACCAGGTTCGTGAGAAAGAGGAGGGCGGCGCCGGAGATGATTACCCAATTCCAGCCACTCCCGATGCCGAAGCCGACGGTGCACAGGGGAGGCATCAAGGCGACGGCGATGGCGACGCCCGGCAGGGCACTGGCGGGTCCTTTGCCGATGGATCGCGCGGTGACGATGGAGCCTGCCAGACCGGAGAAGATGGCTACGCCCAGGTCCAGCAAATTCGGCTGGGTTCGAGCCAGGATCTCGGAGGTCGGCGACTGAAAGGGGAGCAGCCAGACCACGAGGGCGGAGAAGGTGACGGAGGCAAAGATGCTCCCGAGCAGGGTGACGCTGGATTTGACGCCCAGATAGATGTCCGAGGCGGCAAAGGCCAGCCCGGAGGCGAGAATCGGCCCCATGAGGGGCGAGATCAACATGGCGCCGATGACGACGGCGGGGCTGTTGAGGACCAAGCCGAGGGTGGCGATGCCCGCGGCGAAGAGGAGATCGAGGAGATAACTCGCCGAGCCGATTTCGGCGGATTCATAGATTTGCGCGTAGAGGCTGGGTTTGCAGGACGGGTCAATCTTCAGGGCCGTGGTGAAGTAGGTGCGCAAGATTCCTCCTCTGTCGTCAACATCAATCACTCGGCTGGTGGCCGCGCGCGCCTAAGGCCATTCCAGCGGGCGGACGGTCGGGTGCGGCAAGGATATGGCGCCGGCGCGGAGCGGCGCGAAGCGCTTTTCGGCAACCAAGCGCGGTGCCGGGCGCGGGCCAGGCGAGCTAGAGGGCGGCGACTTCGACGATTTTGGCTTTGATTTTGGCGAGGCGGTCGCCGCTGCCGACGATGGGGTCGCTGCCGTCGTACTGGGCGCGGATCATGCCCTTTTTGTCGATGAAGACGAGTTTGGGGACGGTGCCGGGCGTCATGAGGGAGAGCTGGAGGAACTTGAAGGCTTTATCGATGGAGGTCCAGCCGACGGGGAAGCCAGGCTTGAAGCGCTCGATGAAGGGGGGGACGACGACGGGTCCGTCTTCGACGAAGTCACAGGCGAGCATTTGGACTTTGGGGCCGAATTCGGTTTGGAGGCTGCGGAGGAGTTGGGTGACTTCCTGGCAGTGGGAGCAACTGGAGCGGATGAGGGCGAAGACGACGGTTTTGCCGCGGTACTGGCTGAGCTTGAGCGGCCCGGCGGTGGTGGTGATCTCGAACTCGGCGAGGCGAGGAAGTTGCTGGGCCTGAGCGGCGAGGGCGGCGACGCCGAGGGAACTGGCGCCGAGGGCAAGAAGAGCTCTTCTCTGCATACGTCCTCAGTTTAACGCTGTGACGGCGGTTGTGCGTACTGGGTGGCGCGTTGGCGGCGTTCGGTTTCGGGGCCGACCTGGCGGAGCTCGGCGTTGGACTCGGGGGTGGAGGGGAAGATGGTGAAGTCGCGGAGGGCGAGGCGGGCGGGGACGCCATTTTGGCGGGTGAGGGCGTGGTGGAGTTCGAGGAGGTGGGCGCGGGTGAGTTCGAGGGGGTGTTCGTCGGGCTGGTAGATCGAACCGATGGGGTATTCGAGGAAGGGCGTGGCGGTTTGCTCGATGTGGTTGCCGAGGAGGTGGCTGACGAGGTGCTCTTCGGCGAAGGCGACGAGGCGGGCGGTGCTGGCGGCGTAGGTGGGCCAATCGCGGATGTAGAGGCGGCCGGGGTAGAGGTTGTCGCCGGTGAGGAGGATGCCGGTGCGGCGGTCATAGAAGACGAGGGCGGCGGCGTCGTGCCCGGGCATGCCGAGGATGTCGAGCGTCCGGCCGCCCAAGTCGAGTTGGCCGGGGGAGGTGGGCCAGGTGGCGATGCCGAAGGCTTTTTGGATGGCGGGGACCTGGGCGGGGATGACCTCGGTGGCGGGGCGGCTGGTGAACTGGGAGTCGCGCGATTTGTGGTCGCCGTGGTTGTGGGTGTGGGCGATGAGGAGGGCGGGTTTGGGGCGCTGATGGCGTTCGCTCCATTGGGTGAGGAGGCGATCGATGAGGGGGGCGAGGTCCGTTTTGCCGGCGCCGGTATCGACGAGCAGGGCGCGGGTTTGGCCGAAGACGAGGAACAGGAAGGGCTTTTCGTAGTGGGTGCAGCCGGACTCGCGAAGGATGAAGAAGTGGGGGTTGTATTCGTGGATGAAGAAGTCCGGGGACTCCATGCAGCGGGGTCCGCCGGTGGACCAGCGGGCGGGGAGGGTGCCGGGTTCGAGGCCGGCGCCGTTGGGTTGGGGGGCCTGGGCGAGCAGGGTGGCGAGGAAGAAAAGGGTGGTCAACGGCGGGCTCCTTGATGCAGGTCGTCGGCCGGACTGGGGCTCTGGTTTTTAGTATACGGGCTTCGTATACGGGCGGCCTAGGTGGTTAGTTGGGCGGTGGAGGGAGGCGGGCGGCGGCGATTTGAGCGATGTCGAGGAGTTTGGGCGGCGCGTCGGGGCTGACGGTTTTGAGAGCGTCTTTGAACATGGTGTTGCAGAAGGGGCAGGCGACGCCGACGGTGGAGGCACCGGTGGCGACCAGTTCTTTGGCGCGGGTTTCGTTGATGCGTTCGCCGTGTTCTTCGCCGAGGAAGGCGAGGCCGCCGCCGGCGCCACAGCAGAAGCTGCGTTCACGGGCTTTGGGCGGGTCGAGGACGGGGGCGGATTGAGCGATGACGGCGCGGGGCTCGTCGTAGGTGTTGAGGTAGCGGCCGAGGTAGCAGGGGTCGTGGTAGACGACGGGCTCCTGGGTGGGACTGGCGGCGGGGAGTTGGGAGCCGAGGCGGGCGAGGAAGGTGGAGTGGTGTTCGACGGCGAGGTCGGCGCCGAATTCGCGCCAGTCGGTGTTCATGGTGCGGACGCAGTGGGGGCAGATGGAGAGGATTTTTTGCGGGGCGACGGCCTGGATGTTCTGAAGGTTGTATTCGGCGAGTTGTTGGAAGGCGAGGTCATTGCCGAGGCGGCGGGCGGAGTCGCCGGTGCAGCGTTCTTTTTTGAGGACGCCGAAGGTGAGGTTGAGGTGGCGGAGAATGCGGACGAGGGAGAGGACGACGTCGCGGCCTTGGGGGTCGTAGCTGCCCATGCAGCCGAGCCAGAGGAGGTATTCCTGTGAGCCGTCGTAGATGGGGAGTTCGTTTTTCTGCAGGAATTTGTCGCGCTCGTTCTGGGAGAGTCCGAGCGGGTTGCCGTAGCGTTCGAGGTTGTTGAAGAGTTTGCCGCCGTATTCGTCGTCCCATTTGCCGGTGTTGGTGGCGCCGCGGCGGAGACCGATGATGATGGGCAAGTGTTCGATGCCGACGGGGCACTGGTATTCGCAACAGCCGCAGGTGGTGCATTCGAAGGCGGCTTGCTGAGAGATGTGGGGGCCGAGGAGAGGCTGTTCGCTTTGGGGGCCGAACTCGTTGAGATAGCCGCGGAGGCCGAGGATGATTTCTTTGGGGTTGAGGACTTTGCCAGTGTTCGAGGCGGGGCAGAACTCGGTGCAGCGGCCACACTCGACGCAGGAGTAAGCCTGGAGGGCGGCGAGTTGGGTGACGTCTTGGCCGGTATCGAGGCCGAAGTCTTCGTCGCCGACGAGCGGGGGGATTTTCGAGAACTCGCCGCGCGAGAGGAAGACGGTGGCGGGGCTCAAGACCAGGTGCAGGTGTTTGGTGTGAGGGATGAGCGGGAGGAAGATTAGCAGCGCGGCGGTGTGGAGCCACCAGTTGACGTGGCCCAGAGAGGAAGCGTCGTGGGTGAAGTACTCGTAGAGGTACGTCACCATGAGCGTGAAGATCAGGAAGGCGATGAAGCCGGATTCGACGGAGACTTTTTCGCCGAGCCAGCGGGGGCGGATGAGGAAGCGGCGGACGAACAGGCCGGCGATGGAGACGGCGCAGGCGACGGCGAAGAGCATGGCGAGGCCGAAATAGAAGCGGCCGAAGAGGCCATCGGGGGAGAGCAGGTGGAGGCCGAAGCCGCGCAGGAGATGGTCCAGGGTGACGAGGGCGAAGGCGCAGAAGGCCCAGAAGAGGAAGGCGTGAGCGAGACCGGGGAGGGGGCGCTCTTTGATGACGAGGGCCTGGCACATGACTTCCCAGAAGAAGTCCCAGAGGCGGCGGCCGAGGGGGGCGAGGGAGAAGTCGGCGTCGGGCTTGGACGCGCGGATGGTGCGGAGGATGGGCCAGAAGCGCCAGAAGAAGCCGGTGAGGGACGCGGCGATGGCCAGCAGTACTATGCCCGACTCAAGGTAACTAGGGTACGACATGCGGGGTCAATGTCGACTTTAGCATCTACAATACAGAGAGAGGACTATTTGCGCTATTTACTTTCCGGGGCAGCCGGCTTTATCGGCTCGCATTTGTGTGAGCGGTTATTGGGCGAAGGGCATGAACTGGTTGGGTTCGACAACTTCGTCACAGGAGCCAAGGGAAATGTCGCGCATCTGATTGGTCACTCCGCCTTTCGTTTTGAAGAAGCTGACGCCGCGTCGCCGTCCTTCCTGCAAACCGCGCAGGGTTGGGGCCGGTTCGATGTGGTGCTACATTTCGCTTCGCTGGCGAGCCCAAAACACTACTTGGCCAAGCCGATTGAGACGCTGGAATCCGGCTCAACGGCGACGCGGAATATGCTGGAGATCACGCGACAGAGCGACGCGAAGTACCTGGTGGCTTCGACGTCGGAATGTTACGGCGATCCGCTGGAGCATCCGCAGAAGGAGACCTATTGGGGCAATGTGAACCCCGTGGGCCCTCGTTCCTGCTATGACGAGAGCAAGCGCTATGCGGAAGCGATGACGATGGCGTATCACCGTTTTTATGGGAGCCAGACGGCGATCGCGCGGATCTTCAATACGTATGGGCCGCGGATGGCGCTGGACGATGGACGCGTGGTGCCGGCGTTTCTGGAGCAGGCGTTGACGGGGAAGCCGCTTTCGATCTTTGGCGATGGGACGCAGACGCGCAGCTTTTGCTATGTGAGCGATCTGGTGGACGGTCTGCTGCGCCTGGTGCACTCGAGCGAGCGGTATCCGACGAACCTGGGCAATCCGGCGGAGATCACGGTGGGCGAGTTCGCGGAGCGGATCCGGTCGATGACGGGCACGAAGTCCGAGATTGAGTATCATCCGCTGCCGGAGAACGATCCGCAGCGCCGGCGGCCGGACATCAGCAAGGCGAAGAGTCTGTTGGGCTGGGAGCCGAAGGTGAATCTGGAAGACGGGTTGCGCGAGACGATCGCGTACTTCAAGACACGGGTTGGGGTTTGATCCAAATGCGGGCCGCCGCTGAGTTGCCGAGCTGAAACGGGCGATCGGTGAGGCGGATGGTGAGCGTGTCGTCGTAGTTTTTGGCTTCCATCTTGAGCTCGGCGCCGGGGCGCACGCCCAGTTCGTCGAGGTAGATGAGGAGCTGACGGTCGCGCTCGTAGACGCTGGTGACGGTGCCGCGGGCGTTGACGGGCAATTCACTTAAGGTGAGCCAGCCACGCTGGCGGCGCACGACGGGCGTGTCGTTTTCGACGCGGTTGCCGTGCGGGCAAGTGGCGTTGGTGCCCAGTTTTTCAATCAGTTTGCGTTCAAAGTCACCGGAGACGGCGTGCTCGAGCTGTTCGGCTTCGTCGTGGACTTTGTACCACTCCATGCCGAAGACTTCGGTGAGCATGCGCTCGATCAGGTAGTGGCGGTAGAGAAGGCGGTTGGCAATCTCGCGGCCTTCGTCGGTGAGGCTGAGCTGGCCGGTTTCGGCGGCCACGCGGATGAGTCCGTCGCGCTTGAGACGCTTGATGGCGGCGGTGACGGCGGGGGCGGAGACGTTCAGCCAGCGGGCCAGCGTGGCCGCAATCACCGTTTCGCCTTCTGTTTCCAAATCGGCGATGGCCTTGAGGTAGTTTTCCTTGGAAATGGTAATTTTCACGCGGCTCTCTTTCAGTGTATCGTTTGAACGCCCAGGGAGAGAGATTGCTATCCTGCCAACAATGAGTACAATTCGGTCTGCATTCGCGCTTGCGTTTGGCCTTTCTTTGCTGCTGTTGGCGCAGGAAAAGGTGGATTTACCGGCCATTCAACGCCTGAGGGAAGAAGCGTTGAACAACTCGAAGGTGATGGACACGCTGTTCCAGTTGACCGAGGTGATTGGGGCGCGGGTGACGGGGTCGCCGGCACATAAGGCGGCGGCGGAGTACGCGGTGAAGCGGCTGAAGGAGCATGGCGTGACGGACGCGAAGCTGGAGAAGTGGGAGTTCGGCCGGGGCTGGAGCTTCTCGCATTTCGATCTGCATATGACGGAGCCGACGCCGGCGACGCTGATCGGGTTTCCGCTGGCGTGGACGCCGGGGACGGAAGGAACCGTGAGCGGCGAGGTGATGATCGCGCCGATGACGACGCCGGCGGATCTCGAGCGGTGGAAGGGCAAGCTGCGGGGGAAGGTGATTCTGACGGATCGTCTGCGGCCGCTGGAGCTGCCGACGTCGCCGCTCGCGAAGCGCTACAGCGAGCAGGAATTGATGGAGATGGAGCAATCGGCGGCGATGGGCGGGGGGCCGCGGGGACCAGGCGAGGCGGCGGCGACTCAGCCGGCGCTGCCGTTGCGGCCGGGTGAAGCGCGGCCCACGACGCCGGAGGGCATCCGCGCGGTGATGCAGCGATTCCGCGATCAGCGCAATCAATTTTTGAAAGATGAAGGCGTGGTGCTGGCGCTTTCGTCGGGGACGAAGGGGGAAAGCGGCACGGTGTTCGGGACGTCGGGCGGTTCGCATGATCCGAAGACGGTGACGCCGCCGCCGATGGCCGCGATCGCCGGCGAGCATTACAACCGGCTGTATCGGCTGGTGACGCAGAAGATCCCGGTGAAGGTGGAGTTCAACATCAAGACGCAGTTCCACGAAGAGACGAAGGACTCGTTCAACGTGATCGGCGAGATTCCGGGCACGGGCAAGAACAAGGACGAGTACGTGATGATCGGCGCGCATCTGGATAGCTGGCAGGGCGGCACCGGGGCCACCGATAATGGCGCGTCCTGCGCGGTGATGATCGAGGCGATGCGGGTGCTGAAGGCAAGCGGCGTGACGCTGGACCGTTCGGTGAAGATCGGGCTGTGGAGCGGCGAGGAGCAGGGCTTGCTGGGATCGCGGGCGTGGGTGAAGGAGCATCTGGCGGATCGCGACACGATGCGTTTGACGAAGGAGCATAGCCGCATTTCGGCGTATTTCAATATCGACAACGGGGTGGGTAAGATCCGGGGCATTTACACGCAGGGGAATGAGATGGTGAAGCCGATCTTCGAGCAGTGGCTTTCGCCGTTCAAGGATCTGGGTGGTCCGTTGCATGTGACGGGCCGGAATACGGGGAGCACGGACCACGTGTCGTTCGACAATGTCGGGATTCCGGCGTTCCAGTTCATTCAGGATCCGATGGATTATTCGAGCCGGACGCATCATTCGAACATGGACCACTACGACCGGGTGCAGCGGGGTGATCTGATGCAGCAGGTGGCGGTGTTGACGTCGTTTGTCTATCACACGGCGAACCGGGCGGAGGCGCTGCCGCGGAAGCCGTTGCCGAAGCCGGCCAAGAAGCCGGAGACGAACACGCCGAGCGGGACGTTGTCGGCGGGCCAGTAAGGCTTTGGGGAAAGGCGAGCCGGAGACGGCGCGCCTTTTTCTTGCTCCGAGGTGTACTGCGTGTTATAGTACACATGTGATTCCGTTCCGTCTGACTTTTCAGCCAGGGATCTCCATCTACGAGCAAGTGGCGTACGCGGCGAAGAAGGCCGTGATCGCGGGGCAGATGCGCCCCGGCGATCCGTTTCCGTCGGTGCGCGCGCTGAGCAAGGAGCTCAAGATCAATCCGAATACGGCGCATAAAGTGATTACGCAACTGCTCACCGAGGGCCTGCTGGAGGTGCTGCCGGGAATCGGCACGGTGGTGGCGGCACCGGCGTCGTCAACGGCGGCCGAGCGTGGGAAGCTGCTGCGCACGGAACTGGAGCAACTGGTGGTGCAGGCGAAGAAGCTGGGCTTGAGTTTGGACGAAGTGACGGCGGCGGTGGCAGATCACTGGGAGCGGCTGGACGGTTCACGAAACGGGAGGAAGGCATGAGCGACGTTCTGACGACGCACGATCTTTCGAAGCGCTATCGCAAGCAAGTGGCGCTGGACAAACTGAATCTGACGGTGCCGGAGGGCAGTGTTTACGCACTGTTGGGCGCGAATGGGGCGGGGAAGACGACGGCGCTGAAGCTGATGATGAATCTGCATCCGCCGACGGCGGGGTCAGCCACGGTGTTGGGCATGGATTCGCGCGAGTTGCAGGGGCGGTGTTTCGAGCAGATCGGCTACGTGTCCGAAAATCAGGATCTGCCGGGATGGATGACGATGGGCCGGCTGCTGAGCTATCTGAAGCCGTTCTACCCGACATGGAGCGACGCGCGAGCCGAGGAGTTGGTGAAGCAGTTTCGCCTGCCGCTCGATCGTCCGTTGCGGCACTTCTCGCGCGGGATGCAGATGAAGGCGGCGCTGGCGTCGTCGCTCGCCTATGAGCCGAAGCTGCTGGTGATGGATGAGCCGTTCAGCGGACTGGATCCGTTGACGCGCGAGGAACTGATCGGGGCACTGCTTGAATGCGGGCCGCAGACGTCGGTGATTGTGTCGTCGCATGATCTGGCAGACATCGAGAGCTTTGCGAGCCATATCGGCTATCTCCATCAGGGCAAGCTCGAGTTCGGCGAGGAACTGGCGTCGCTGACGGCGCGCTTCCGCGAGATCGAGGTGACGCTGGATCGTCCGGTGTTGCCGACGCCGTGGCCGGCGCATTGGCTGCGGCCAGAATCGTCGCCGGCGGTGGTGCGGTTTGTGGAGACGCATTTCGATCCGCACCGGACGATGGGGGAGGTGCAACTGCTGTTCTCCGGCGTGACGCACATTGAGGCGACGCCGATGCCGTTACGGTCGATTTTTGTGACGTTGGCCCGCCAGTCCCAGGCGGCGTAGAGAGGAGAGGCGATGACGACATTCGAACAGGCAGTGCATATTTTCCGGAAGGACATGCGGCATTTGCGATGGGAGATCGCGGGGGCGCTGGCGTTGACGCTGTTGCTGGCGTTGACGGGAGCGCAATCGTGGGACGCGGTGCAGGAGCGCGGCGGGCTGGACTACGATTCCGAGGGCCCGTTGAGCGTGGTGCTGCTGGTGGCGTGGACGATGCTGGTGGCGCGAGTGATTCAGACGGACGCGGTGCCGGGCGATCGGCAGTTCTGGTTGACGCGTCCTTACAGCCGGGTGGGTCTGGCGCTGAGCAAGGCTCTGTTTCTGGGCGCCTTCATCGTCGGGCCGTTCCTGCTGGCGCAGGCGGCGATCGTGTTGTGGGCGGGATTGCCATTGTTCTCTTATCTGAGTGGGCTGCTGTGGAATCAGGTGTTGCTGACGGTGCTGGTGCTGTTGCCGACGGCGGCGGTGGCGGCGTTGACGCGCAACCTGGCCCAGTTTCTGCCGGCGGCGATCGTGACGGGCGGGCTGATGGCGGTGCTGGTGAGTGACGGGCCGCGATCGTTTGGCGATCGCGAATGGATTCGGTCGACGCTGGGCTTTGCGACCGTGCTGGCGGTGGTGGGTTGGGTGTTATGGCGGCAGTACCGGCTGAGGCGAGCGGGACATACGGCGCTGCTGGCGCTGGGCGCGACGGCAGCGGGGCTGGTGCTGTATCTGTCGTTCCCGCGGTCGGTGGCGTATGCGATCCAGTCCAAGCTGATCGGCGCGCGGGACAGCCATTTCGAGATTCGGTTGGCCGCGGCGATGGGCGGCCAACCGGCTCCGGGCAGCGGACGTACGCCGAATCGCTACCGACAGTTGTTGGAGTTACCGCTGAAACTGGAAGGCGCCGAGGCGGGCGAGGTGACCCTGGAGACGGCCGATGTGACGTTCCGCACGCTGTCGGGCATTGCGCGGCATTCGTCGGCGAAGCTTGAGCGGGTGAAGGGGCAGTTGGTGCAGCGGACATCGGTGGACCGCAAGTTTTACGAGGCGGCCAAGAACGCACCGGTGACGGTGCGGGCGGAGTACTCGGTGGTGCGGTTTGCGCGGGCGCGGGTGGCGGAGGTGCCGCTGGATGGGACGCCGATGTTTTTGACGGGATCGGGGCAGTGTGGCGTGGTGGCGTCGTACGAGCACCGGAGGTTCGTGTGCCGGTCCGCGTTTAAGCCGCCTCAGGTGGTGGTGTCCGAACGGCTGGTGCGGGATGAAGACTTCCGCTGGCCGCGGGCGGTGTACTCGCCTTTCCCGTCGCAACTGCGGTTCTACCCGGTGATGGCACGGTCGTATCAGTTCAACAAGGCGGAAGCCGAGGAGTTGGCTCCGGCGACGCCGGAGCGGCCGGCGGTGTTGACGGTGCGCGAACCGGTGGCGTACTTCCGCTATCGTCTGGAGAAGACGAACGTGCGGCTGGCCGACTATGCAGTGCAGGAGAAGGAAGAAGAGGACCAGGAGTAGGCTAACGCCGGTTGGAACCCGACGCCGCGGCCTCCGCTTTGAGCGTGGCGAGCGCAGTAGCCGGTACCAAGTGCCAATTGCCATCGGCTTTGGCGGGCAGTTGTTTCTTCGCGGTGAAATAGTCGATGAGCAGTTCGCGAATCTCTTTGCCCGAGCGCCAGACGACCCTGGCCTCGCGGAACATGGTGTAGCCGGCGCTGCCACCGGAGCGGTAGTTGTTGATGGCGATCCGCAGCGGCTGATGGTCGGCGAGCGGCGCACCGCGATAGGTGAGGTTGGTGATGCGCTGGCCAGCGGGTTTCGACAGGTCGATGGTGTAGTTGACGCCCTGCGCCATGTCGAAGTTGAAGCCGGGGATGTTCTGGTTGATGAGCGGGCCGGTGCAGGCCGCGTCCCGGCAGGAGAGGTAGTAGCGCGCGGCGTTTTCGAGCGCTTCGCGCACCATGCGGCCGTTGCCTTCGACGGCGTAAAGTTCGTTGTCGTAGATGTACAGCGCGGCCATCTCGCGAACGGTGACGGGGCCGGCGGGAATGCGAACGCCGGGTTGGAAGAGAGCGGTGAAAGAGACGTCGGCTTTGGCGAAGTGCAACTGCGCTTCGTGGATGGCGTCGATGAGGGGCGTGTCTTCGAGCCGGGCGCGGCTGCCGGACATCGCGACCGACGAGGTGGCGACGGGAGTGTTGAGGTACTTTTCCGCGGCCTGGTGGTAGGGCTCGGCGAGGCGCATGATTTCAGGATCATCGGCGGTGGCGGCGGTGACGGGGATCAGCTTGCTGCGCTTGCCGGAGATCTTCCATCCGTTGGCTGTTTTCTCAAAGTCGAGATCAACCTGGGCGAGGGACTGGCCCCAATTGCGCGCCTGGACGATTAAGGCGTTGCCCACCTGGGCCCCTTCATTCGTCTGATGTGAGTGTCCATAGAAAATGACGTCGGCTTCGGGGAGGCCTTCGGCAAGCTGGTAAATCAGGTTGTCGTTGGGCATTTCTCCCGGGCGGACGACGCCGGTTTTGAGGTCACGATCGAGGCCACCGTGAACGGCCAGAATGATGGCGTCGACGCCTTTGGTGCGCAGTTCGGCGACGCGTTCTCGGGCGGCGTCCAGTTGATTGATCCAGCGGTAACCGGCGTAGTTTTCGGGCTTCTCCCACTCGGGAATCGCGCCGGTGGTGAGGCCAATGATCCCCAGGCGCAGGCCTTGAACGGTCTTGATGGTGTAGGGGACGAAGGCGGGTTTGCCGGGCGCGCCGATGGTGTTGGCGGAGAGCCAGGGAAACTTCGCCGCGGCGCGGGCGGCATAGAGGTTCTTGAGGCCGAAGTTGAACTCGTGATTGCCCATGGCCATGGCGTCGTAACCGAGGGTGTTCATGGCAAGCATCATGGGATCCGGACGCGTGGTGGTGCCGGCACGGACAGCGAGTTGGTGGACGGCTTCGAGGGGCGAGCCTTGGATGGTGTCACCGCAATCGAGGAGGACCGTGGCGGGCTGCTCGGCGCGCGCCTGACGAATGAGCGTCGCGACTTTGGCGAGGCCGCGGCTGGCGGGTTTAGCGGCGTAGTAGTCGTAGCCGACGATCCAGCCATGCAGGTCCGTGGTGGAGAGCAGCCGAATGGTTTGCGTCTCCGCAGCCAAGAGCGGGAGCGCCAGTAAGATGCTGAGCAGCTTCATTGGCCCGATTATAAACTTAGAAGTATGAATCGCTTGTTTCTTTCCTGTTTGCTAGGCGTAGGGTTGGGCCTGGCGCAGACGCCCGCTCCGTCCAAGACGACGACGCCGGCGAAACCTGTGACGACGCCCGCGAAGCCGGCGGCGACCGCAGCGAAACCGGCCGCTCCCAAGCCCGTCGTGGCTGCGAAGCCGAAGCCGGTGGTGCCGGCGAAGCCCGTGGCTCCGCCCGAGCCGGATCGCGAGCCGGGTTTGTATGCGGACTTCGACATGGTGCAGGGCACCGAGAACTTGGGCCACATCGTGGTGAAGTTCTATGAAGCGGAGATGCCGGTGACGGTGCGCAACTTTGTGGATCTGGCGCGCGGCGCCAAGCTCTTCACGGATCCGAAGACCAATCGGCGTGTGCGGCGCCCGCTGTTCAACGGGTTGACGTTTCATCGCGTGATTCCGGAGTTCATGATTCAGGGCGGCGATCCGTTGGGCACCGGGATGGGCGGCACCGACGTGATCACCGATGAGTTTCATCCGAGCTTGAGCTTTGATAAGCCGTACCTGCTGGCGATGGCGAATGCGGGGCCGGGGACGGGAAGCAGCCAGTTTTTCATCACGACCAAGACGACGCGGTTGCCGGAATGGCTGAACGGGAAGCATCCGATTTTCGGCATCGTGGTGGAAGGGCAGGACGTAGCGGATCGTATTGCGTTACTGCCGACGGGCGAGGCGAACCGGCCGAACGTGCCGGTGGTGATGAAGACGGTGACGATTAAGCGTTACCCAAAGGGCGCGCCGATCTGGCCGGTGGCACCGAAGCCCGCGGCGCCGAAGGCGGTGGCGCCGAAGGCGGTGGCGCCGAAACCGCCGGCTCCGAAAGCGGTGGCGCCGGCGCCCGCGAAGAAGCTGTGACCGGGCGGGTGTTGTCCGTTCAGGTCGGGCTGCCGCGGACGATGGATCCGCAGGGCAAGCCGTGGACAACGGCGACGTTCAAGGATCCGGTGGCCGGCCCTATCCGGCTGACTGGTGAGGGGCTGGACGGCGATGGACACGCAGATCTGGTGAATCATGGCGGCTTGGATAAGGCCGTACTGGCGTATAGTGCGGCCCATGGCTCTGCGTGGGCAGGGGAGGGCTTCTCAGACGGCGCACTGCCGGGAGCGCTCGGCGAGAACCTGACGGTGGAAGGACTCACTGAGGCGGCTGTTTGCCTGGGGGACGTTTACGACCTGGCATCAGCGCGGGTGGAGGTGAGCCAGCCTCGCCAGCCTTGCTGGAAACAGTCCCAACGATACGGCCGGCCGGATCTGGTGGCACGCATTGTGCAGACGGGCCGGACGGGCTGGTATCTGCGCGTGCTGCGCGAAGGTACGGTGGAGGCCGGCGACGTGATGACGCTGGTAGCGCGTCCGCATCCGGAGTGGACGGTGGCCCGGGCGAATCGCGTGATGCATTTTGAGAAGACGAACCGCGAACTCATGGCGGAACTGGTGGGGTGCCCGGCGCTGGCCGAGGCGTGGAAGCGCTCCCTGCGCAAACGAATCGAAGGATAACAGATGCGACCGAGCCTAGTGTTCCTGCTGCCCGTGCTGCTGGCAGCGCAGACCTACGACACGATTCTACTGAATGGCCGGGTGATGGATGGCACCGGCGGGGCGTGGTTTTGGGGCGATGTAGCGCTCGTGGGGGACCGTATCGCGAAGATCGCGCCGGCCGGTTTGCTGCGCGACGCCACGGCGAAGCGGAAGCTCGATGTCAGCGGGCAGGTGATCGCGCCGGGCTTCATCGATATCCAGAGTCACGTGCGGGGCGACCTGCTGGGGCGGGGCGACGGCCGTCTGATCAGTAAGGTGACGCAGGGCATCACGACGGAGATCATGGGCGAGAACGATACGAACGCGCCCACGAACGAGAAGGTCCGGGAGATGAGCGGGGCGGACCGGTATCGCTATGGGCGGTTCAGCGAGTGGTTGCGGGCGATGGAGGAGCACCGGTCGGCTTCGAACTTCGGTTCGTTTGTGGGAGCGGCGACGCTGCGGGCGTACGGCAAGGGCATGGCGATGGGCAAGGCCAATGCCGCGGAACTGGCGGCGATGCGCGGCGCCGCAGAGCAGGCAATGCGGGACGGGGCGTTCGGCGTGGCGTCCGCATTGATCTATCCTCCGGGTTCTTACGCCGATACCAAGGAACTGATCGAGGTGGTGAAGGGCATCGCTCAATATGGCGGGGTGTACATTTCGCACATCCGGTCGGAGGGCGACCGGTTGCTCGAGGCGATCGACGAGGCGATTGAGATCGGCGAACAGGCCGGCGTGCCGACAGAGATCTATCACCTGAAGGCCGTGAGCCAGCAGAATTGGCCGAAAATGCCGCTGGCGATTCAGAAGATCGAGGCGGCGCGGAAGCGCGGCGTGGATGTGCAGGCGAATATGTATCCGTACACGGCAAGTGGCACGGGGCTGACCGCCTGTTTGCCGGACTGGACCGCGGCTGACGGGAAGTTGTTCGAGAATCTGGCGAGCCCGGCGCTGCGGCCCAAGCTGCTGCAGGAGATGGTGAAGCCGGATGATACGTGGGAAAGCCGCTGCCTGCAGGCGTCGCCGGAGGGCGTGCTGCTGGTAGGGTTGCGGAAGCCGGAGCATCAGAAGTATGTGGGCAAGCGCCTGAAGGAGGTCGCCGCGGATATGGGCAAGCCGTGGCCGGAGGCGGTGCTGGATTTACTGGTGGCGGAGCGACAGAGGATCGCGACCATCTACTTTATGCTGAGCGAGGAGAACCTGGCGTTGCAGTTGAAGCAGCCGTGGATCAAGATCGCCACTGACGCCGGGGGAGCGAATCCAGACGCGGACCAGGCGCCGGTACATCCGCGCACCTACGGCACTTACCCGCGAGTGTTAGGCAAGTACAGCCGAGACGAACACGTAATGCCGTTGGAAGAAGCGGTGCGCAAGATGACGTCCGCGGTGGCCAATCGTCTATCGATCGCCGATCGCGGATTGTTGCGCGAAGGCCTGATGGCCGACGTGGTGGTGTTCAATCCGGCAACCGTGATTGACCGCGCGACGTTCGAACGTCCGCATCAGATTGCGGAAGGCATCACTTACGTGTTCGTCAACGGGACGTTGGTGGTGGACAAAGGGAAGCACACGGGCGCGTTGCCCGGACGCGTGATGCGCGGGCCGGGATATCGCCCGTAGGCGCAGTTAGCGGAGGCCGTGACGGCGCAGAACGGCGTCTTCGGCGCGATGCCAGTCCGCGGTGGGGTCACCGGGACGGTAGCCGCGTTCGATGTAATAGCCGTAGGCTTCGACGCGGATCTGGTCTTGCAGAACTTCGACAGTGATGGCGGGGGCGACCGGGGGAGTCGTCACGGCAGCCTTTTTCTTGGGAGCAGCTTTCTTCGCCGGAGCGGCGGTTGACGCGGCCGTGGCGGCCTTCTTCGCCGGAGCGGCTTTCTTGGGAGCTAAAGCAGGAGCGGCCGCGGTAGCCGCGGCGGTGGAAGCAGACTTTTTAGTGGCCATGAGATCCTCGGGTAATACTGAAGCCACGTCAGGCAGGGTGGCAGGCGTGTCGGCCTTTACAGCGGACTTGGCGGATAAAATCCGACGTTTTTCAGTTTACCTTACCGGCCCGGATCAGGTCCAGTGCCCGATTCACGACGGGGTCGCGGGCGGCTTCTACTTCGTCCCCGCGTTCCACACCGACGCCTTGATTGAAAATCTCCTGTAGCAAACGGCTGCGAATCCAGGGTGTTTCCGCTACCCATTCGTTGAGCGTAGGTTGGATGCGACGCTCGCCGAGCCAGCCGCGAAAGGTGTCGAGTAAGGCATTGGAAACGGTGAAGTCCGGAGTGACTTGGTTGCTGCGCGTGAACTCAGTCGCAAAGGTGGTAAACGAGCCGGAGGCGTCCAGGACAACCCGCAGACGCGTCTGCGCTTCGGGATGGACGACATACTCAGGGCGCAAGCCGCCGGTGGTGGTGGCTAACTTCGCGTCGATTTGACTGTCACGCAAGGGACGCTGGAGACTGCGGCCCTCGGGCGTGTAATAGTAAGCCACCGTGAGTGCCAAGCCGGACTTGTTACTCAACGGAAAGACATTCTGCACCAGTCCTTTGCCGTAAGTGGGTTCGCCGATCACGAAGCCGCGGTGATGCTCCTGTAGGGCCGCGGCGATGATCTCCGAGGCGCTGGCTGTTTTCTCGTTGACGAGGATGGCGACGGGAAAGCGATAGGGTTGGGCCTTGGCCGGGACGTCGACGTTTTCCGTTTCCTTGCTGCGCCCGCGGATGGAGAAGATGCGCTGGCCGGGTTCGAGAAAAAGGGAGGCCGTTTCGATGGCGGCCCCGACGACGCCGCCCGGATTATTGCGCAGATCGATGATGACGCCGCGGAGCTTCGCGCCGCCCAGTTTTTCGATGCCGGCGCGAATCTCTTTGCCGGTTTTGAGTTCGAAGCCGCCGACGCGCAGGTAACCGATGCCGGGCGCGGCCAGAAAGGTGCGCTCGACACTGGGTTGATCCATGGCCTCGGGTGAGAGAAAGAACTCAAGAAGCCGTGGGGTGTTCTGGCGATGCACGTCGAGCTTTACCTTCATCGTGCGGGCCTGGCCGAGGAGGCCGACGAGCTGGTCCGTATCGAGCTGCGCGAGCACGACGCCGTTAATGGCGACGATGGCGTCGCCAGGTTGGAGCCCGGCGCGGGCGGAAGGGCTGCCGGCTTGCGTCTGCAGGACGACGACGCGCCCGGGCAGGATGCTGACGATGGTACCGAAGCCGCTGCGCACCGAAGTCTCCATCTCCTGGAGTTGTTTGAACTGCGCGGGGTCGAAGTAGATGCTGTGCGGGTCCAGCGGCTTGAGCATAGCCGGCAGCGCGCCCTGATTCATGGCGGGTTCGAGCAAAGGCGGGTCCGCCGAATGCTCCTGGAGGATGCCCAGGATTTGCGCGAACTTGCGGACATGAGGTTCGAGGATGGCGGCACGGTCCTCGGGCGGGGGCGCCACAGGTTGCGCCATCGCGGTGCAGGCGAATAGTGCGAGTAGCCAGCGCATCAGCGGGTGAACTTGGTGGCCTTCTTCCGCTCCTGGCGTTCGAGGGCCAGTTGAATCAGCCGGTCGACGAGATCGCGGAAGGCGAACCCATCGTGTTCCAGCATGCGGGGAAACATGCTGATGGAGGTGAAGCCCGGAATGGTATTCACTTCGTTGATGTAGAGCTGCCCGGACGTGCGCTCGAGCAGGAAGTCCACCCGGGCCATGCCTTCGCACGCCAGAGCCCGATAGGCTTCGGCGGCCATGCGGCGCACGTCGGCAATCTCTTCGCGAGTGAGATTGGCGGGGAGCAGCGTTTTGGCTTGATCGAGAATGTACTTGTCTTCGTAGTCGTAGAACTCGCGCGAGGGGACGATTTCGCAAGGCGTACTGGCCTTGACGTCGCCTAAGTTGCCATAGACGGAGCACTCGAGTTCCTGGCCGACGATGGTGCGTTCGACGATGATCTTGTAGTCGTACTGCGCGGCGAGTTGGAGAGCAGCCTTCAATTCGTCGAGGTTGTTCGCCTTGGAGATCCCGACGGAGGAACCCAGGTTGGCAGGCTTGACGAAGAGGGGGAAGTCGAAGCGGGAGGCAATCGTCTCGGCGTCGAGGTTGTTGCGCAACACGGTGACCCATTCGACGACGGGGAGACCGCGCTCACGGCAGACACGCTTCATCAGCTCTTTGTCCATGCATAGGGCCGAGGCCAGGATGCCGGGACCGACGTAAGGAAGGTCGGCCAACTCGAGCAAGCCTTGCACGGTGCCGTCTTCGCCGAAGGTGCCATGCAGCACGGGGAAGACGACATCAATCGAGGGGTTCGAGCCCGGTTCGGGAATGATGGGGCCAGGGCGCCACTTACCTTCGCGATCGATCAGGTACGGGACCACTTCGTACTTCGAGGTCCAGGTGGCGAGGGCTTGGGCGATGGCTTCGGCGGACCGGAGAGAGACTTCGTGCTCGCCGCTGCGTCCGCCGGCGATGACTGCAATGCGTTTCATAGGATTCTTTTGCCCTTCGCCGACAGAACCAGTTCCACGGCCAAAGCTGCCGTGCGATTTGCGATATCCAAGACTGGATTCACCTCCACTACTTCCATTGAAACAAGCTGACCGCTATCGTGCAGCAACTCCATCGCGAGATGAGCTTCCCGGTAGTTCAGGCCGCCGCGGACAGGCGTGCCGACGCCGGGGGCCTCATCGGGGTCAAGGGCGTCCATGTCGAGCGAGAGATGGAACCCGCCGGTGCCGTCGGTGGCGAGGCGGATCGCATCCTCCATGACGGCGCGCATGCCGCGTTCGTCGATTTCGCGCATGGTGAAAGCCCGTACGCCGGAGGCGCGAAGGTTCTGGGCTTCGCCGGGGTCGATGTCGCGGATGCCGACGAGGGCAACGTGACGGGGGTCGATGATGGGGGCGAGGTGACGTAGGTGGGTGAGCTCGCGGGGGCCATGGCCGACGAGGCTGGCCAGCGGCATGCCGTGGACGTTGCCGGACGGGCTGGTGACGGGCGTGTTGAAGTCGCCGTGAGCGTCGATCCAGATCAGCCCCAGACGCTGCTTGCGGCTGCGCAACTGTTTGCTGACCCCGGCGACGGTGCCCACGGCGATGGAATGGTCGCCGCCGAGGACGAGGGGGAACTGGCCGGCGGCCAGGGCCTTTTCCACCATTTTGGCGAGGCGCAGGCAATTCTGGGCGATCTGAGGCAGGTGGCGCGCGGTATCGCTACCATCGGCCAACCGCTCAGGTTGGTCGATGTGGATGTTGCCGTAGTCCTCTACCGGGTAGCCCAAGCCGGCCAACTGCGCGTTGAGGTTAGCGACGCGGACGGCGGACGGTCCCATGTCGACGCCACGGCGGCCAGCGCCGTAGTCCTGCGGCACGCCAATGATGGCGACGGGCTGCATGGGTTAGGGCTTGGTCCGGTAGATCATGCGCGGATAGGCGATGGTTTCGCGCAAGTGCTCCAGGCCGCACATCCAGGTGACGCAGCGTTCGATGCCCATGCCGAACCCGGCGTGCGGCACGCTGCCGTACTTACGAAGGTCGAGATACCAATCGAAGGCTTCGGGCGGCAGGTGATGCTCGGCGAGGCGCTGCAGCAGCAGCTGATAGTCGTGGATGCGTTGCCCGCCGCCGATGATTTCTCCGTAGCCTTCGGGCGCGAGGACGTCCATGCCGAGGGCGCACTCGGGCCGGCCTTCAACGGGCTGGAAGTAGAAGGCTTTGATCTCGGTAGGAAAGTGATCGACGATCAGCGGGCCGTCCTGATCTTCGGTGAGCAGGGTTTCGTCGGTCCCGCCGAAGTCGCCGCCCCAGACAATCTCAGAGCCCTTTTTCTGCAGGATTTCGACGGCCTGATCGTAGTGCATGCGAGCGAAGGGCTTGCGGATGCGCTCGAGCTTGCTCACATCGCGTTCGAGCACTTTCAGTTCGGCCTGACGATTGTTCAGTACGCGGTCGACGATGAAGCAGAGCATGTCTTCGGCGAGCACTTTGACATCATCGAGAGTGGCGTAGGCCATTTCCGGCTCCACCATCCAGAATTCGGTGAGGTGACGGCGGGTCTTTGACTTTTCAGCGCGAAAGGTGGGCCCGAAGCAATAGACCTTGCCCTGGGCCATGGCGTTGGCTTCGTTGTAGAGCTGACCGCTTTGGCTGAGGTAGACCTTCTGGTCTTCGAAGTAATCGACTTCGAAGAGCGTCGTGGTGCCTTCGCAAGCCGCGGGGGTGAAGATCGGCGTATCCATCAGGATGAAGCCGTTCGAATCGAAAAAGTCGCGGGTGGCTTTGATGACTTCATGCCGGACACGGGCGATGGCGTGTTGGCGGCGGCTGCGAAGCCAGAGATGCCGGTGATTGAGGAGGAAGTCGGGGCCGTGTTCCTTCGGGGTGATGGGATACGGGTCCGTCTCGGAGACGCGCTGGACGATCTCGAGGCCGGTGATGTCCATCTCGTAGCCGCCGACGGCGCGCTCTTCGGCGCGAATCTTCCCTTGCAGAATGATCGACGATTCCTGGGTGAGGCTACGCAAGGCTTCGAAGAGCTCTTCGGAGACTTCGGCCTTGACGGCGACGCCCTGGATGATGCCCGAGCCATCGCGCAGTTGGGGAAAGGCAATCTTCCCGGATTTGCGGAGGTTGTAGAGCCAGCCGGCGATGCGTACTTCCTGGCCGACGTGGGCGCCGGCGTCGACGATACGGATGCGTGGGATCATGCTTGTTCCAGTTTCTCCAGCACCGAGCGCGCGCTTTCGAGCGGCTGGGGCAGGTCTTCGGCCTCGCGCAATTCGAGGTTGATCGGCAGGGGTTCGGGAGCCGAGCGGATGAGTTCCATCAGCCGGCGCCAGTCGATGGTTCCGTCGCGGTGCAGATAGGGAAAGCGGTGCGAGTCACTTTCGCCGTTGTTGTCGTGCAGATGCGTGGAGCGCAGGCGCGGGCGCATCAATTCGAATTCGCTTTCGAGATGGCCGCCGGCGGACTTGGCATAGAGATGGGCGTGGCCGGAATCGAAGCAATAGCCGTTGGAAAGGTGCGTGACGCTGGTGAAGTAGTTCAGCTTAGCGGCGTTCGAGAAGCCGTTGGGGATGTTCTCGAGTAAGATCTCCACGTCGCGCTGACGGGCAAAGGAGTTTAATTCCTCCAGCGACGAAAACGCGGCATCCAGCTTGCGCTCGTCGAACTCTTCATAGGGCACGCCCAGGTGCTGGATCAGGTAGCGGCAGGGGATCTGCTCGGCAATTTCCAACGTGCGCTTGATCTCGTCCACCATGACGACGCGCTTGTTCTTGGTCGGCTCGTTAATGGCGATGACGGCGTTGGGTCCGGAGCGGCCGTTCTGGTCATCGGAATACATGGGGGCATGCAAGGCCCATAACTGGAGCTTGGCGTCGCGAAACCAGGACGCCAGTTCGTTGATCTGAGCTTTGTTCAGATAGTCGAGATGCTGGCGATTGACAAAGATCTCGACGGCGGGAATACCGGCGGCGAGAATGCGATCCAACAAAGCTGTGGAAAGCCGGTGTTTCACAAAGAGGTGAGTGGAGAGAACGTGAAGCATTTAATAGCCTGCTACCTTGCCGTCGCCGCGACCATCGTTACCGCCGGCCAGCCAGCGCCGGCCATCGGCGGTGGTTTCCACCTGGATGGCTTCGACGCGTGCGACGCCGAAAGAATTGGGCTCAACTGTGTGACCCTTGGCGCGAAGCAACTCGATGGTGTCCGGAGAAAAGCCGCGCTCGAGATAGAGCTTGTCGGGCTGCCATTGATGATGAAAGCGAGGCTGATCGATGGCGTCCTGGATGCCCAACTTGAAGTTGACGACGTTCAAGAGCACCTGCATGACTCCGGTGGGGATGCGGGAGCCGCCGGGGGCGCCCAGGACCAGGAACAATTGATTCTTCTGGAGCACGATGGTGGGGGTCATCGAGGAGTTGGGACGCTTGCCGGGCCGGATGGCATTGGCTTCGCCTTCGATCAGGCCGAACATGTTGGGCGAGCCCGGTTTGACGGTGAAGTCGTCCATCTCATTGTTCATCAGAAAGCCCAGGCCGGGTAGCGTGACGCCGGAGCCATAGCCGCCGTTGATGGTGTAAGTGAAGGCGACCGCGTTGCCGGCGGCGTCGACGATGGAGAAGTGAGTGGTTTCGTTGCTCTCGGCGGGGCCGGGCGTGCCGTGGCCGATGTCGGTGGAGGGCGTGGCCTTCTGCCAATCGATGGTGCGGCGGCGCTGGTTCGCGTAGTTCTTGCTGATGAGGCTGGCGAGAGGGACTTTGACGAAATCGCTATCACCCAGGAACTCGCCGCGATCGGCGTAATATCGGCGCATGGCCTCGGCGACGTAGTGCGTGGCGGCGGCCGAGCCCAGACCAGCCTTTTCGTAGTCGCTGCCTTCGAGGATGTTGAGCATCTGTAGCAGGCCCACACCGCCGGTGGAGGGCGGGGGCGCCGTGATGATCTGGTAATCGCGGAAGGTGCCTTCGAGAGGTTTGCGTTCGATGGCGCGGTAGGCCTTGAGGTCTTCGACCGTGATCAGGCCGCCATGCGAAGCCATCTCGCGAGCGATGCGGCGCGCAGTTTCGCCTTCGTAGAAGTCGGCCGCGCCAAACTGCTGAAGACGCTGGAGCGTGGCGGCGAGCTCCGGCTGGAGGAAGGACTCGCCAGGCTCGTAGTGGCGGCCGTTGCGGAGGTAGATGCGGCGGGATTCCGGGTCGTGCGTGAGAATGCCGCCGGCGGTGAGCGTGGAGTTATCGCCGTTGCCGCCGCGGGCACGGCCCGCCGACTTCAACGATTGCGAAAGGGTATAACTGACCGGGAAGCCTTCGGCGGCCAGTTTGACGGCCGGTGCGAGCAGTTCGCGCCAGGGCCGCGAGCCGAACTGGCGGTGTGCGAGTTCAAGGCCGCGGACGGTGCCGGGCACGCCGGAAGCGCGCCAGCCGACGACGCTATCGCGCGTGGGTTTGCCGTTCGCGTCGAGATACATTTGCGGCGTGGCGGAGGCGGGAGCTTTCTCGCGAAAGTCGAAGAACGCGGCGCGGCCATCGCTCATGCGCACGAGCATGAAGCCGCCGCCGCCGAGGTTACCGGCATAGGGAAAGGTGACGGCGAGCGCGGTGGCGATCGCCACGGCGGCGTCAACCGCGTTGCCGCCCGCTTTCAGGGTGGCCAGGCCGACGTCAGCGGCGATGGGTTCCTGGGCTACGACCATGGCGTGGGCCGCGCGGACCGGCTGCCGGGCCCACATGATCCACGGCAGGCCAAGGCTGGCCGCCAGGATCAACGCCAACGTTTTTCGCATCGTCTCCCAGTTTAGCCTTTCTGCTGTTTCCGCCATTCGAACATCGCGATGCCGGCCGCGACAGAGACGTTGAGCGACGAGATCTCACCGTGCATCGGAATGCGGACCAAAAAATCGCAATGTTCGCGCGTATGCTGATGCAGACCGTCACCCTCGCCGCCGAGGACCAGGACCGTCGGCGTGGCATACTTCACGTCCGAATAGGACTCTTTGCCCCGTTCGTCGAGGCCATAGATCCAGTAGCCTTCTTTCTTGAGGTCCTCGAGCGCGCGGTTCAAATTCGTAACGCGCACCACGGGGAAATATTCGAGGGCGCCGGCGGCAGCTTTGGCCACCGTGTCGGTGAGGCCGACGGCGCGGCGTTCCGGGATGAGAATGCAGGAGGCCCCGGCCGCATAAGCCGAGCGCACAATCGCCCCCAGGTTATGCGGATCCTCAACGCCGTCGGCGGCGACCACCAACGGGCCCAGTTCGACTTCCGTGAGCTTGGCGTAGCGGTGCGCGGCGGTGATGGCGACGACGCCCTGGTGATTGGCCATGCCGGCTGTACGGTCCAGAACGGCGCGGGATTCAAAGCGCAAGGGGATACGACGATCCCGCGCGAGGTCGATTAACTCTTGCAAACGAGCACCGCCGGAACCCTCGACAATCAGGAGACGATCGATTTGACGGCCACTTTTAATGGCCTCGGTGACGGGATGAACGCCGGAAAGAACATTTTTTGCGAAAATGTTTTTGTCAGAAGGCACAATTCGAGTGTATCGTCTTGACGCTCGCAGTGGCTTCCCGTACGATTCTAGATAAGCCAATAGAAAGGTGCTCGAACCCATGGCGACCCACGCGACTGCGCCCGTAGCGACTCCCGAAATCCCGAACAAGCTGTATTTTCGGATCGGCGACGTCAGCCGGATCGCAGGCGTTAAACCTTACGTGCTGCGCTACTGGGAAACCGAATTTCCGGCGATCGGGCCGAAGAAGTCAGGCAGTAACCATCGTCTGTACCGGCGCAAAGATGTGGAGTTAATTCTCGACATCAAGCGTCTGCTGTACCAGGAACGTTACACGATCGAAGGCGCCCGCAAGTATCTGGACGCTCTGCATAAGGCGGAGACGGTGAGCCGGAAGGGCGCGAAGACCGCCACGCTCGAGATTGCCACGGCCGCCGCGGTGGCATCCGGAGCTGGCTCGACGACGGTGTCTTCGGTACCGGTGCCCAGCTCAACAGTGGCGAGTGTTTCAGCCGCGAACCATGCGGGTCCTTCCGCTAGCGCCCCGGTTCAGTCGAACGCGGCGTTGAATGAGCTGCGGGCCGAGATCCGTTCGATGCTCGAGATGCTGGCTCTCGATCCAATGGCCTAGGCATTATTGACGTCGCCCCGCCAGATGGCGGAGCAAGTGAAGTTCCGCTTCCGGTTGGCGCCGATCCCCTCGCGCCAAGTTTTCTCTCAACGAAGCTGCGACGGCAGCCAGCACTTCCCCCTCTTCCGACGACTCGGGCCATGCGGCGCGCTCAATGACGCCCGCCTGCCGGGCGATCTGGCGCGGATGTCGTAAAACCGCCGTCAGAAGATCCTCCGCCAAAAACTGAATCGCTCTACTTCCGGTCACGCGATGCTTATCGGTTTCGCGGGAGGGAACTTTGAACTCATAGCGCGCCGAGAGTGGACGATGAGGCAGAGATAGCCCCTGATTGGAACCAGTTTTATGATTCGTTTGACGCGGTTGAACCGGGCCTCGCTCGTGGTGAATTCCGACTTGATCGAGCACGTAGAGACTACGCCGGACACGGTGATTTGTATGACGACGGGACAGAAGTTTGTCGTGCTGGAAACGCCCGATGAGGTAATCGAGAGGATCCGCGACTTCCGGAGATCGACCGGCTGCAGTTGGCGTTCATTTGACCAGCCCCCGGAGGAGAGCAACTAGCGCATGGCAGCGACGAAAAGCGTCCGACCGGATCTCGCAACAATTGGCGGTGTGGTGCTGGCCGCAGGCGGTATCCTCGGCGGACTGTTGCTGGAAGGCGGTCAATTCAAAGATGTCGTACAGGTAACCGCCGCGCTGATTGTGGTGGGCGGCACGGTGGGAGCGGTGATGGTGAATACGCCGCTGGCGACGCTGATGGCGGCGGGGCGGCGCCTGCGTTCGGTGCTGGTGGAGCCTTCTGATGATCCGGCGCAGCGCATTGAAGTGTTGATCGATTTTGCGACCAAGGCGCGGAAGGCGGGCATTGTTTCGCTGGAGCGCGAGGTGCAGTCGCTGGAGGATCAGTTTCTGAGGAAGGCGCTCTCGCTGGCGATGGACGGTGCGGATTTACAGGACGTCCGCAACATGCTGGAACTCGAGATGACGGCCACCGAAACGCACTCCGATCAGGAAGCCAAGGTGTTCGAGTCGGCCGGTGGTTACGCGCCGACGATCGGAATCATCGGCGCGGTGTTGGGCCTCATTCAGGTGATGAAGAATCTCTCCGATGTGAACGAAGTGGGCCACGGCATTGCGGTGTCCTTTGTGGCGACCGTGTACGGCGTGGCGTTGGCCAACATCTTATTGCTGCCGGCGGCGAACAAGATCAAGGCGCGGGCGCAAGACGAGGTCCGCCTGATGGAACTGACGATGGAGGGCGTGACCGGCATTGTGGAGGGGATGAACCCCAAGCTGCTGCGCGTGAAGCTCGAGGCCTTCCTGCCCGCGGGTGCGCCGAAGAAAGCCAAGGCCTAACTGGTGGCACGCAGGGCCAAGCATCCGGAGCACGCCAACCATGAGCGCTGGCTGGTGTCCTATGCCGACTTCATCACCTTGCTGTTCGCGTTCTTTGTCGTGATGTTCGCGACCTCGCATGCGGATAAGGACAAGCAGAAGGTGGTGTCCGCGGCGGTGAAGGAAGCGCTGGAGCAAGGCGCCTTTGTGACGACGGTGGCCGGTTTTCTGGGGAAGTCGAAGGATAATCAGGCAATCCATCTGCGCGAGGCGAAGCCGTACGAAGGGGCGCCCAAGGAGCCGAAGAAACCGGAGCAAGCAGATCCCAAGGCCAATGCGGCGCAGGCGGCGGTGGTGGAGTTGTTGCCGTCCTTTCAGGCCCTGACCGGTGATTTGCAGACTGAGATTCAAGCAGGGAAACTGGACGTGAGCCTGGAGCCGCGAGGGCTGGTGGTGAGTATGCGCGAAGCGGCGTTCTTTGCGCCGGCGAGCGACGCGATCAATCCCGAGGCTTACCCGATCGTCGAGAAGGTGGCGGACTCCATCCGTAAGCTGACCAATCCGATTCGCCTGGAGGGGCACACGGATGCGACGCCGATTCGGTCCAAGCGCTTTCCGAATAACTGGTCACTCGCGGCGGCCCGATCAATTGCGACGCTTGAGTTGCTCGAGCAGCGTTTCGGGGTGAATCGAGGCAATATGGCGGTGGCGGGCTACGCCGACACGGTACCGATTGCCGATAACCGCACCGAGGAAGGACGCGCGAAGAACCGGCGCGTGGATATCATCATCCTGAATCAGTTTGGCTTGACGTCTGAGCCGGAGAAAGTGAAGCAGGCGCAAAAGGGGCCGGTGAAAGCAGAAGCGGTGGCGAAGTCCGAGGCGGCGCCGACGGCGGCGAAGCCGACAGCGGCGGGCCCACCGGTAAAGCTTAAACGACGGAAGGCGCGGTGATCTGCTCGAGCGCGTACTGTGCGGCTAACTGACTCGCGGCCTTCTTGGTGGAGCCTTCGGCGCGGCCACTGAAGCCTTCGCCCACGCGGACTTCCACGGTGAACGTCTTCGCGTGTTGGGGACCTTCTTCCCGCACAACGGAGTAGTGGGGAGCGGGGAGCTTGCGCAGCCGGGCCAACTCCTGCAGGGCGCCTTTGTAATCGGCGGCGGAGATGTCGGGGAGGGGCTCGAACGGGCGGAATTCGCCGATGATTTCGCGCAGGACGAAGCGGCGTACACGATCGATGCCGCCATCGAGGTAGAGGGCCGCAATCAGCGCTTCCACGGCATTAGCGAGGAGGGCTTTCTTTTCTCGTCCGCCGTTGACCTCCTCGGTTTTGCCCAGCAGGAGAAAGCTGCCGAGTTGCAGGCGCAACGCGGTGCGGTGCAGGTGGCTGGCGTTCACCAATTCCGCTTTCATTTGGGTAAGTCGCCCTTCGGCGACAGCGGTGTAACGGCGGAAGAGATACTCGCTAACGACGAAGCCAAGGACGGAGTCGCCGAGGTGTTCGAGCTGTTCGTTCTGGTCAGAAAGAGGGGCGGCGCCGCCCACTCGCTCCGCGGCATAGGAGCGATGAGACAGCGCCTGCCGGAGGAGCGAGCGGTCGGCGAAACAGTGGCCCAGCCGGTGTTCGAGCTGGCTGAAATCAGGTTCCGTCGGCCGCCGCATAGAGTGCTGGATCGAGCGAGCTTAGGGCTTCGGCGCGGCGGCGGGAGGCGGGGTAGCCGCTTTCTTCTGGGCCATGAGGGCCTTGACGCGCTCCTGAGCGGCGGCCTGTTTGACGACAGGCACCGCGTCCGGGCTGTCCTTGATCTTGTCGAGCAGAGGCAGAGCCTCGTCCCACTTGTTGGATTGGTTCAGTGCGGAGGCCAAGCGCAACATCGTGGTGGGATCGGGCTTCATCTGCAGCGTGAGCGCTTCCTTGAAGTTGGTGATGGCTACGTCGTACTTCTTGCGGATCATCGCGGCCATCCCGAGCGCTTCGTGTCCTTGCGCCGCGAAGTCTTTCTTGGCGGCTTCCCATTGTTCGTCGGAAATGGCGGGGTTCGACTTGGGGGCGGTCTTCGAGAGGGCGATGCCATCGTTGGCGTACTTCTCGGCCTTGGTGAGCTTCTCCTCCTTGTCGAAGTCGAACTCTTTGGTTTTCGAGGCGTAGCCGGAAGCGAGAATCAGCATGGCGCCGTACATCTTGGGGTCGGCTTCGAGAGCGCGCTCGCCGTAGATGACGGTCTTTTCAAAGTCACCTTTGCTCTGGGCCGCGGCGGTGGCGATGTAGAGGGCCAGACCTTTGAATTCGGTGTCGGCGAACTTCGTCAGAAGGTTCTCGGCGGCGGCAATCCGGGAGTCGTCATCGGTGGCGCCGAACACGGCGTTGATGGCGTCGACTTCCTTTTGCGACTTGGGCTTGGGTTGCTTGGTGCTGGCCGACTGCCCGAAGAGGGCACCCGCCAGGGCCAACGCGGTGAACGCGCGCAAGAATTGCTGCTTCATGAATGTGAACTTTCCCTTCATTTGGATTTCTCTATTGTCGCTTCCTTTTGGCGGCCGCCAAAGCCTGTTCCACCAATCCGCGCGTTTTCGGGGAGATCCCCTGCGTGGCCAGGGCGCTATCAAAATGTTTCAGAGCGTTGTCGGGCTCATTGGCGAGTTCCGACAGCCGCCCCAGGTAGTAATGGGACCAGGCTTGAATGCTGCCTTCCGGCGATGTTTCGAGCGTGGTTTCGAAGAGCTTGAACCCGGTCTCGGGGTCCTTCTGCAAGGTGGCGATGCGGGCGAGCCCGAAGTAGGCGCGGCCATGCCATTTCTTGTCGTCGGTTTCTTTCAGGACGCCCAGTAGGAGTTCGCGGGCAGGGGCAAGTTCGCGCTTTTCGATCAGGACGTCGGCATCGTCGATGGTCTTCGAAAAGCCAGTGAGGGGTGGAGGCGCCGGGGCTTCGACGACCCGCGCTTTGCGCACGAGCTTGGTCTTGACGAAGTCGACCGACTCGAGGCGCTTGGCTTCCTTGCGCAGATTAATGCCCTTGATCAGTTCGGGGAAATAGAGCCGCAGCGACTGCTCCTGCTTTTCATAGTCAGGGAGCAGTTCGGAGAAGACGGGGGTGAGGACGTAGCCTTCCTTCAAGGCGGCTTCGACCAGGGCAGCACGCTCCGCGGTGCGGGCGAGACGGGCTTCGATGGCTTTGGCGAGCGAAGCGCTGGTGAGCAGCAGGAAGTCCGATTTGTAGTGCTCGTCGAGCGCAGGCGAGGACTGGACGTAGTCGATGAGGCCGCGTTTCTGGTTGAGATCTTCCGCGTACTTGAGGGTCAGCGGATCGATCATGAACTTGAAATAAGCGTTGCGGATGTAATCGACCTGCGGGTCCGCCGAGGGGGTGACGACGACGTAGAAGTCATCCTGGTAGTTGCGGTAGTGGATCTGATTAGGGGAGCCCAGCAGGTCGACATAAACGCGGAAGGTGCGGCCCAGGGATCCGACGCCGGGGTTCCGCATGTACCCGTTCACGTCGTTCATGATGCGCGTAGCGGGTTCCTGGTAGCGCTGGAGGGCGGCTTCGAACGCGGGTTCGTTTTGCTTGTAAAAGGTCTCGAGGTCAGCTTCGCGGTAGAAGCGGGTGATCAGGCGCTCGAAGCCCGCCAGCTTCACCACGTCGGGCGGCAACTCCGTTTCGTTGAAACGATATTCAAAGTCGGGCACCTGGCGCGTGGAGAGGGCGAAAGAGATGTACTGACTCAATTCCTGAGCGGCATTCGGCTGGCGATGGTTGGCAAAGAAGCGGCGAAGCTCGGGCAGGACGGCAGGATTCTTCCTGGCGATATAGGCGCGTGTGGCTTCACGCAGCGGGTGATTGTTGGGCGAGTCCAGTTCGGCGTCGAAGCCGGCGGCGTTGATGGCGGCCAGAACGGTGAACAGACGCGGGTCAACATCGAGTTGTTGAGCGAGCGCTGCCGAAGCGAGACTCAGCCACAAAAAAGCACGGCGCACCATGGATGTCCCCATGATAGACTCTCCCGCGCTCTTTAGGGTTTCAGCCTTGGCCGAGGTAGAAGAAACGAATCAGGAAAAGGGCGGTGAGCAGATAGACCACCCAGTTGACCTGCCGGGCGCGGCCGGCGAGGATTTGGAGCAGCGTATGGGCGGTGAAGCCGAAGGCGAGGCCGTTGGCGATGGAGAAGGTGAGCGGGATGGTGACGATGGTGAGGAAGGCGGGGAGGGCGATCAGCGGGTCCGCCCAGTTGATTTCCGCCGAATGGGAGATCATCATCGAGCCGACCAGAATCAGGGCGGGCGCGGTGGCGGCGGCCGGCACGACGCCCAGGACGGGCACGAGCCCGAGCGCCAGCAGGAAGAGAATCCCGGTGACGATGGCCGTGACTCCGGAGCGGCCCCCGGCGGTGACGCCGGCGGCGGATTCGATATAGCTGACTACGGTGGAGGTGCCGACGAGCGAGCCGAAGATCGTGGCCAGGGAGTCAGCCAGCAGGATGCGATTGACACGCGGGATTTCGTGGGCCTCGTTGAAGAGTCCGGCTTTTTTGCCCACGCCCACCAGCGTGCCGATGTTATCGAACAGGTCAACGAAGAGAAAGACAAAGATAATTTCGACGAAGCCGAGCGTGACGGCGCCGCGAATGTCGAGGGCGAAGAGGGTGGTCCCCAGACTGTTGAGCGCGAAGGGCTGCGGGTCCCACTTGAGCAGGCCCCAGGCGCCGCCGATGCCGGTGGTGGCGAGAATGCCGAGGAGCATGGCCGCTTTGACGCCTCTGGCAAACAGCGCCGCCATGATCAGAAGTCCGACGACGGCGAGTTGCGTTGAGGGAGCGCGGAGATTGCCGAGCGTCACCAGAGTGGCGGGATGGGCGGCGACGAGGCCGGCGTTCCGCAGGCCGATGAAGGCGATGAAGAGCCCGATGCCGACGGCGACAGCGGCATAAAGTTCCGAAGGGATGGACTGCACAATCAGGCGGCGGATGCCCGAGAGTGTGAGCAGGAGGAAAACGACTCCAGAAATGAACACGGCGCCCAGGGCAACCTGCCAGGGAACGCCCATGCCCTTGACGACGGCATAGGTGAAGTAGGCGTTCAAGCCCATGCCCGGCGCAAGCGCGATCGGATAGCGGGCGATGGCGCCCATCAGGATGCTGCCGAAGGCCGCGGCCAGGCACGTGGCGGCGACGACGGCCTGGTAGGGCATGCCGGTTTCGCTGAGGATCGCCGGATTGACAAACACGATGTAGGCCATCGTGATGAAGGTGGTGCATCCGGCAAGTATCTCCGTGCGCCAATCGGTGCCGAGTTCGGCGAACGAGAAGTACCGGGCGAGTCGCGCAGCGAGCATCGCCCGAGAATAGCAGGCAGGCGGCGACCGAGGTAGCGCGGCTCGCTCTCATGGCCGAAGGCGACGCCGCTCAGCCGGTGCGCGGCGAGTTGACGGCGGATGGCGAAGACAGTGTTGCAGCGATAGAGGGTCGGAAAGGAATCCTCGTCCTTGCGATCGGGCCGGGTCCGGTGGAGGATCTGCTCTCGGCGGCTGGCCGGGATCAACTGCGCGGCCAAGCCGAAGTAGCTGAGGACGTTCGACGTGCGCAGGCAAAGGTGGCCGCCCGGCTTGAGAACGCGACGGGCTTCCGCGAAGAAGGCCGACGGGTCCGGCAGGTGTTCGAGGACGCAATCTGCCAGCATCACATCGAAGCTGGCATCGGGATAGGGCACCGGCTCGCCCGGTCGGAACAGGCGCACCTCATCGAGATAAGGGTTGGAGGCCGCCTCCTCGCCGATGTCCGCCCCGGCGACTCGGGCGCATTTGCCGCGCAGGATGCGCATCTCCCGGCGCAACGCCACCGGGTCTTCGCCATAGCAGCCGCGGCCACAGCCGAAGTCAAGAACGTGCGAATGAGGTTCAATCAGCGCATTGACGCGCAGGTAAAACGCCATCGTGCCATCGACGCCGGTAAAGCCACCGTATGACGTTTCGGGGTAGTAAATTGCTTCGTAAGTCGCACTCACAAACCGTCTATCGACAGGCCTGGATATACTGATTAGCAACCATGAAACCCTTAATTTGCTTGTCTTTAGTGGGAGCGGCCCTCGTAGCCCAGATGACAATTCAGGAGTATTCCCCGAAGTCGACGCTGGTGGTGCCTGAGCATCCGATTACGCGGGCCAAGTTTCCCTTTATCGACATTCACGGCCATCAGAACACGATGATGCCGCAGGACAAGCTCGACGCGCTGGTGAAGGAGATGGACAGCCTGAATCTGCAGACCATGGTGAATCTCTCAGGCGGTTTCGGGCCGAAGTTTCGGGAAGGCATCAAGAACATGAAGGCGCGGCATGGCAAGCGCTTTGCGGTGTTCTGCAATCTCGACCTGACGAATCTCGACGACCCGGGCTACGCGCAGCGCGCAGCGACCACGCTCGAAGAAGACATCAAGGCGGGCTGCCAGGGCGTGAAGTTTTTCAAGCAGTTCGGGATGAACACGAAGGACGGCAAAGGCGTCCGCGTGGCGGTGACCGACGCACGCTTTGAGCCCTCGTTCCGGGTGATTGCCAAATACAAATTAATGGTGCTGATTCACACGGCGGATCCGAAGCCGTTCTGGGATCCGGTGGACAAGTTCAACGAGAAGTATCAGGAGTTGACCGAGATTCCCTCCCGGCGAAAGGATCCGGCCAAGGAGGGTTCCTGGGAGCAACTCATGGACGAGGCTTACACGCTCTTCAAGCGTCACCGCGACATCAACTTCGTGCAGGCGCATCTGGGCTGGCTGGGTGGCGACCTCGGCAAGCTGGGCCGCATGTTTGACGAGATGCCCAACATGCATTGCGACATCGCGGCGGTGATCTATGAGTTTGGCCGCCAGCCGAAGTTCGCGCGGCAGTTCTGCACCAAGTATCAGGATCGTCTCTTCATGGGCAAAGATACTTGGGCCGTGCGCGAGTTCGATACCTACTTCCGCGTGCTCGAGAGCGGCGACGAATACTTCGAGTACTATCGCAAGCGACATGCTTTCTGGCGCATGTATGGCCTTGAACTGCCCGACGAGGTACTCAAGAAGATTTACTACAAGAACTCACTGCGGCTGATCCCGACGATCGACGCGAAACAGTTCCCGAAGTAGAGCGCTACCAGCGCCGCCCCGACGCGATCAGTTCACCGGCCGAGTCGCCTTCGAGCGGATATGCCAGGTGGTAGCCCTGCGCGAACTCGCAACCGAAGGCGCGGAGGCTCTCCAGTTGTTCGGCGGTTTCGACGCCTTCAGCGACCACGTTCAGCTTCAGGTTGTGCGCCAATTGCAGGATCGTGCGGACGATCTCCGTATTCTGGCCATTGCCGGTCATCGCCATCACGAAGCTCTTGTCGATCTTCAGGCGGTCCACTGGGAAGCGATTCAGGTAGGAGAACGACGAGTAGCCGGTGCCGAAGTCGTCGAGGTTCAGTTGGACCTTTATCTCACGCAGTTCACGGAAGACCTCGCTCGCGGTGGGATTCTTGACCAGCACGCTCTCGGTGAGCTCAATGCGCAGGAACTCCGGATTGAGCGTCGTTTCCTTCAGGATGGTGCGAATCTGTTGGGCGAGATCCAACTGCAGGAAGTGCTGACCCGAGAGGTTGACGCTGACATGCAGCGGCAGACGGTGCGGATACATGGTTTGCCACGTCCGCATCTGCAGACAGGCTTCGCGCAGCACCCAACGATCGATGTCGAGGATGAGGCCCGTCTCCTCGGCTGCCGGCAGGAACTGCGACGGCGCGAGGACGCCGCGGGTGGGGTGATGCCAGCGGACCAGGGCTTCGAAGCCCGCGAGGCGGCCTTGCTGGTTGCCCATGCCCAAAGCGATGAGCGGTTGATAGAGAATGCGGAACTCGCGGCGCTCAATGGCGCGGCGCAGGTCGGCTTCGAGCTGCAGCTTGGCCTGGGCCTCGGCGTGCATCGACTTGTCGAACGGGACATGGCGGCCGCGGCCGCGTGACTTCGCCTGATAGAGGGCGGTGTCAGCGTCGCGCATCATGTCGTCGGGGCGATCGTAGCCCAAGGCGCTGAAGGTGCTGCCGACGCTGACACTTGAGTAGTATTCCTGCCCCTGATATTCAAACGGCGCGGACATGGCTTTCTGCAGTTTTTCGCAGAAGGCCTGGACGGCCCACGCACCAGACATCTGATCGAGAAGAATGGTGAATTCGTCGCCGCCGTAACGGGCGAGCGTGTCCTTTTCGCTGATACAGGACTGGAGGCGGCGTCCGACTTCGATGAGGAATTCGTCGCCGGCCAGGTGGCCGAGACTGTCGTTGACGTACTTGAAGCGGTCCACATCGACAAACAGGACGGCGAAATGCTTGGGTGACTTGCCGTGGCGCGCCCGGTCCACCAGAACGCCGAGGCGATCGACAAAGAGCACCCGATTCGGCAAACCGGTAAGCGCGTCGTGGAAGGCTTCGTGGAGGAGTTGGTCTTCGACGGCCTTCTGCTCGCTGATGTCGCTTTGTGAGCCGACCAGCCGGATGGCGACACCTTTGTTGTCGCGCACGGCCAGGGCGCGCGCGAGCATCCAGACATACTGGCCGTCTTTACGGCGGATGCGGTACTCGCCTTCGAGAACGGAGACCTGGCCCTTGAGGTGTCGCGCGACCTGCGCCTTAAGGTTCTGAACGTCGTCCGGATGAACGAGCATGAACCACTCGTCGGGCAGGCCGACGATGTCGTTGTCGGTGTAGCCGAGCATCTGCTTCCAGCGCGGCGAATAGTAGATCTCTTCTTTCCGCAGGTCCCAATCAAAGATGCCGTCGTTGGTGCTTTGCGCGGCCAGGGCGTAACGTTCTTCGCTTGAGCGCAACGCTTCCGAGGCGCGGTTGCTTTCGGTGACATCGCGTTGGATGGCCACGTAGCCGGTGAGCGCTCCCTGGGCGTTGTGCACCAAGGCCACCGACGTTTCCAGGACGAGGGCCACGCCCTTGGGATCGCGGTAACGGATCTCGCCTTTCCAGCCTTGCTTCTGAATGACGTGCTGGCGGATCTCTTCGCGAGAGGGTGTGAGGGTCCAACCGCGCAGCAACTCTTCGGTGCGCTGGCCGGCGAGGTTGGCCGATTCGAGACGGAAGATCCGGCGCGCAGATGGATTCATGGAGAGAACGTGGAAATCGAGGGCGAAGGTGGTGACGGCGTCGGTGACGGCGTCGATCACCTGCGTTTGCAGCGTGGTGTCCGGCACGCTGAGGCGGCCGGTGACATCGCGGGCGTTGAGAACGAAGGTGGGCGAGCCTTCGCCTGCCTCGAGCAAGCGTGCGGCAACGGCTTCGAGCGTGCGCCAGGTACCGTCTTTGTGCTGAATGTCGAAACGGGTGGGGCCGGTCTCGTTGGCGAGCGCCGAGGTGAGCGTCGACAGCGCGCGAGTGCGGTCGGCCGGGCGGACGTAGTCGAGACCCTTTTGCCCGACCAGTTCCGAGGCTTCGAAGCCCAGAGCCCGTTCGACGGCGGGGTTCAGATACTGAATGGTGCTGTCGGCGTCGACGACAGCGACAATATCCTGCGTGCGGTCGATCAGGGTGCGGAAGTGTTCCGCGCGGCGCCGCAACTCCGCTTCGGCCCGCTTGCGATCGGAGATGTCGGCGAAGAAGGCGATCCACGAGAACATCTCGCCCTGGGGGTCGCGGATAGGCGCGGCCCAGACGCTGACGTCGATGGTCGAGCCGTCCTTCCGCTGGCGATTGAGTTCGGCTTCGAGGATGTTCCGGTCGTCGCTGGTGGACCGGACTGCGGACGGCGGCGGCAAGAAGCCACCGGGCAGCAGCGGTACGGGGCGTCCGATGAGCTCTTCTTCCTTCCAACCGAATAGCCGCTCGGCGGCATGGTTCCAGAAGGTGACCGCGCCGTGCAGGTCGCAGCCCATCACCGCCAGCGGCGAAGCTTCGATCAGCATTTCGAGAGCATCGACGGCGCCGTTGTTCGCGCTGCGCGCCGCCGGGGCGGCTACCGGTTCCGTTTCGGGGGCCAACGGCGGTTCCTGAGCGGCTTGGGCGCGGAGGGCACGGAGCTTGGCCACGGTTTCTTCCACCGATCCTGCGGGGACTTCCGCGGGGGGCAACTGGGTCTCGGCGAGTGGCGGGGCAGTTTCCGGAGCCGCGACCGCGGGGGCCGCTTCAGGGACCGGGAAGGACGCCGGCGCGGTGACCGGCTGAAGCATGAAGATCCAGTAGCTGGGCTTGCCGAACTCGTCGACCACCGGACGCATGGAGACTTGCGTCTCGAACGGCGTTCCATTTTTCCGGTAGAGAGTGAGTTCGCCCTGATAGGGCGAACGGCGGTTCTGGGCCTGGCGAATGTCGTCGAGCGCGCGTTTGTCGGTGTTGACGCCCTGAAGCAGGCGCGGCGTCTTGCCAATGATTTCGTGAGCCTCAAATCCGGTGGCCTGGACGAAGGCGTCGTTCACGTATGAGATAGGCGTACCGGCGTCGAGAGCGGACGAAGGTTCGGAGACGAATACGGGGTCGGTGACGCCCGCGATGGCGGCCACCCACGGAGAACTCTCCGCCAGGCCCATCTTGCGATGGGTGCGCGGGCCACTGCTTTGCGCGGCAGCGGTGAGGCCGGCCAGCAACGAGGGCTCCTCGGCGGGGATGGTCTTGGTGGAGGTTGCGGCCTTGACGGCACCGCCCAGGGCCTTATCCCAACGCGACGCCCAATCGGATTGCAGGGCCTGCTCTCGGTCCATTTGACGGAACAGCAGGGTCTGGTAGGCAACCAGCAGGGCGATGAGGCCGGAAATGAGCAGTCCGCCCCACAGCACCATGCGCGGCAGGACGGTCTTCGTCGACTGGGCGATGGCCAGAGTCGGACGGAGGCGGACCTTCCACTTAGCCGTCAGCACAGAGATCTCGTCGTCGAACGACGGAATCGCGGGATCCGAGTTGCGGGGGCCGCGTTCATAAATTGGCGTGTAGCCGTCGATCAGCTTGAGGTTGTATTCCTTAGGGATCGCGCGCTCGAACAAAGAGTCGAGGGTGAGTTGCAGGTGCATCACGGCGACGACCAGTTCGGTGGGCCGGCCGGTGCGGCGGACGGGCAAATAGATCACGAAGACCTTGCCGCGGTCGACGACCTGAATCGGCTCGGAGACTTTCCATTCGTTCTCGGTGACGGCGTCGCTCAGGAGGAAGCCGCGGTTGGCGCGGATCATCTCGTGCGCCTTTTCGATCGAGGACACAAAGCGGGGCGGGGTGGAGTATTTCAGGTCAAACGAAGGGTCAGTATAGCCAAGGGCGACCACGCCGCGATGTTCGGTGAGGAACCGGTCGGCCACGCTGGTAAACTCGGCGACGGTTAAGTCGGGGGTGCGGCTGAAGCCCTGGGCCATCGCCCGCAGGGCGTCGGTTTCGGCGGTCACGTCCTTGCGGACGGTGGCGCTCAGGCGCGTGAAGTCGCCCGCAATGCGGTCTCTAAGTTTGTCGTCTTCCCGCTCGCGGAGGTTGGCTTCGAGAAAGAACGATAGTGCAACGCCGACCACTGAGAGGATCAGCAAAAAGACTCGAACTCCAATGGGACGTAAGCGCGCCATGTTTCCTTGTTCCGACCCTCCCCCACACAGGCTGAAGGTCCCAGTACTTCTGTCGTAAGAAACCGTGTATCCCTTTAGGTTTGGAAACGCTAAGCAGTTGGATTCTGCGCGGGAAATTCTGTCGATTGCCCCGCATCAGCGGGTAAACTTACCCTCCAATGGGGTGCAATTGGTTGCATCTCATTGATAAATTGATTTGCAGAGCCAGAAAAATCTGGTACTCTCAGGGCAATGCTGTACATTTCGACCTCTCGCTATGGGTCCCATCCAGGCTCGCCGAGCCTCTAACTCGTCTGCATGTACCCACCCAGAACTTTCCCTCCTCGCCGCGTTCAGAAGATCAGAGAAAATGTGAATGAGGCGATCCGCGCGCCGCAAGTGCGAGCGGTTTTCCCCGACGGCTCCGTGGAAGTAATGCCCACTCAGGCTGCCGTCCGTCGCGCCCAGGATCTGGGGCTCGACCTCATTGTGATTGCCCCCACCGCCGACCCGCCCGTGGCCAAGGCGATGGACTATGGCCAATGGCAGTACGAGAAGAAGAAAAAGGATCACGAGGCTAAGAAGAAACAGCACATCATCCTCGTGAAGGAGATCAAGTTCCGTCCGAACACCGACGACCATGACTACGACTTCAAGAAGAAGAACGCGACGCGTTTTCTGAAGGAAGGCAACCGCGTCAAGGCTGTCGTGCAGTTCCGTGGGCGTGAAATTGCTCACGTGGATCTTGGGCAGAAACTTCTGCAGCGTTTCTCGGCGGACCTGAAGGACGTCGGCATCACGGAAGGCACTCCGCGGCTGGAAGGCCGTAACGCACACGTGATTATTTCGCCGCTCAAGAAAGATACGCCAGTGAAGCCCAAGGAAACCGGGGGCAAGCCGCCCGAGCCGGGTCCCACCGCTTAAGCGCTCAAGGGCACAGGCCGATCGCGTCCGGGGATGCCCCGCCGCTTTTTATGTTCGTGCTTATAGCGATACATGCGCTTGTCGGCCTCAGCCAGTAGCGCTTCCGCATCCTGACCGTCCGCTCCGTAGTAGGACGCTCCCCAACTGATGGACAGTAGATCCGTGCCGGTAACCTCCCGGCCGGCCGCCTCGGCGACTTCGGTGAGACGCGCCGCGAAATGATGGGTCGTTTCCTCTGAGGTGCCCGGAAACAGCAGGACGAATTCGTCGCCGCCCATGCGCGCGACGTAGTCGTACTCGCGGCAAACCTGGCGGAAACCGTCGGCGACGAGTTTCAGGACGCGATTACCTTCCAAATGCCCCCAACGGTCGTTGACGGCCTTGAAGCCGTCGAGATCGCAAACCAGGACGGCCAACTCGCTGTCCTGCCGCTTGGCGCGGGAGAGTTCGGCATCCAACTGCAGGAACATCGACTTGGCGTTCGGCAGACCCGTCAATCCGTCGAGCGTGGCGCTCGACTCCATCTTCTGGTAACGCAAGGCGTTCTCGATGGCGTGGGCCATCTTGTGGGCGATGGCGAGCAAAATGCGCAGATGGTCGTTGGTGAAGGACTCCGCCTCCGCGCGATAGAGAGACAACACGCCCACCATGCCGTTGGGCCCTTCGAGGGGTACCGAAAGCGCGGCTTGGAGGGTGCTGAACTTTGAGGGGTCCTTCAGATAGCCGGGCTCGACCGACGGATTGCCGTTGATGATGGCCTTGTTGTTTTCCGCGACCCAACCCGAGAGGCCTTCGCCCAGCGGCACGCGCAGGGAAGAGAAGAGGCGGAAGTTCTCGCCGCTGACGTACTCGGGAACCAGTTCCTGGCCTCGCACCAGGTAGACGGCGATGGCGTCGTACGGGGCGATCTTCTTGAGGCGTTCGGTGAGGCAACTGAGCGTATCCACCAGACTCAGGCTCTTGCCGAGATCGGCGGTCATTTCGAGCAACAACTGCGCTTCCTGACGGGCGGCGGAAATGGCGGTGCGGAAGTCCACCGGCTCGGCGTTCGTTTCCGGGGCGGCTTCGAACCCGGCGTCAGGGCTAGCGCCGCGTTCCACCTTGAGATCGACTTGCAAAGCCTCGCTCTGCCGCCCGGACGATGCCTGTGCCGCTTGCTCGAGCTCGCGATAGCGCCGGTGCAGGATCTCGACGACGCGGGGGTCGAACGCCTTGCCGGCTTCGCGCAGCACGTGGGCCATGGCGTCATCGAGAGGCAGCGCGCGACGGTACTGACGGTCCGACGCGAGTGCGTCGAGACAGTCAACGGCGGAGAGGATTCGCGCGCCGATAGGGATATCCTCGCCTTTCAAGCCGTCCGGATAGCCACTACCGTCCCATTTCTCGTGGTGCGAACGGACGATCGGTACCACGGGGTAGGGAAAGCCAACCTTGTCGAGAATCTGAGCGCCGACCACCGGATGGATCTTCATCTTCTCGAACTCTTCCGGGGTCAACTTGCCCGGTTTGGCGATGATATGCTCCGGGACGGCCAGTTTGCCGATGTCGTGGAGCAGGGCGGCGGCGCGCAAGGCCTGGATCTGGTTCTCAGGCAGGTTGAGCTCTTTGCCAATCTCGACGGCGTAGGTCTCCACGCGGCGGAGATGATCGTGGGTGGTCTGATCCTTGGCTTCGATGGCCAGCGCCAGCGATTCGATCGTCCGCAGATGGAGGCCGGCCATGTCCTCGACATGGGCCTTCTCCGCTTCCAGCCGGCCCAGATAGAGGCTGTAAGAGTGGTAAACCCAATACATCAGCGGCATCACCATCAGGAAGCTTTGCCAGCCGGCGACCTGCTTGAGGTAGATCAAGTTGGCGACGAGCGCCGCGCCCAGGACGAAGTAAGGCAGGGACCAGAAGTAGCATTCCCGCCAGACAGCCAGGAAGGGCTTTTTGCCGGTGAGGGCGATGATGCCCGCGACGGGAGAGGTATTGAAGATGAAGTAGACGCAGGCGGCAACCGAGAGTTCGAGCAAGATGTTATGGCCGGTGAACTCAGCCAGCCGGCGGGTGGCGATGTAGGCTACCGCGATGGCGTTGCAAGTGCCGGCGACGCTGAAGGCTACCTGAATCGGCCGGACCTTGTTGCGCGCCTTCCAGAAGCACTGCAGCAGGGCGCTGGCGGAGCCAATCAGCACGCCCTCTCCAATGCTGAGCTCGGCAATGGCGAGGATGATGACCAGGAAGCTGACCGACATCGTGCCTTCGATCCCGGGCAGGCGTACTTTCACCAGCGAACCGATCACGCCGAGGACAAAATAGGCGAGCAGACGCCAGGGGTCCTGACACTCGAATCGTGTCGTGACCCAAAGCACCACGCCGACCGAGATCCCCAGCTGTGCGCCAATATAAAGTTTCGCCGACAGTGGCACGGGTT
Source organism: Bryobacteraceae bacterium (assembly GCA_044226365.1). Lineage (GTDB taxonomy): Bacteria > Acidobacteriota > Terriglobia > Bryobacterales > Bryobacteraceae > JALHNI01. Next base: position 97,181 of record JBGAHE010000003.1, on the reverse strand, counting down.
GATCCGAATCGCCCTATAAATGCAGACAGGACGACCACACTTCCTGTTATTAAGTTATCGGGAGATGAAAAATCCGAGAATCAGCGATTCGCCTTAGAACACCCGACTATTTACTTAGTCCGGCGGGCGCAATCGCCCCCTAAATCCCCAGCCGGTCTTTTAGTTCTTTCACCCGATCACGAGCCACGGTGAGTTCGGTCTGGCGGTCGTCTTTGAGACGCATCAGCATCTTGCCGCCGAAGTCGGCGTAAAGTTCGCGGACAAAGGCGAGATTCACCAGCGTGGAGCGGTGGATGCGCACGAAGCGGCGGGGATCGAGCTTGGCCTCGAGCTCGGCGATGGTGAGGTCGAGAATGTGATTCTTGCCAGCCAGGGTGGCGGCGTAGGTCAATTTGTCCTCGGCGAAAAGATGGGTGACGCGGGAGAGTTCGATGAACTCAAGCCGGTCGCCGAGGCGGGAGGCGAGCCGTTCGGGATAGGAGGGGGAGAGCGCGGCCGTCACTTGGCGGACGAGATCGGCCAGCGGCGGACGCGATTCGCTCTCTCTTCGCTCGAGCTTCCGGATGGCCCGCTCCAGCGCTTCGGTTGCCACGGGCTTCACGAGGTAGTCGACGGAGTTCACCTCGAAGGCACGCAGGGCGAACTGGTCGAAGGCCGTGACAAAGACAACCAGGGGCTCGACGGCGAGTCTGGCGAGGAGGTCGAAACCGGAGATCTCGGGCATCTGGACGTCCAGGAACAGGACGTCGAAATCCAGGGTCGGCATGCGTTCCAGTGCCTCGGCAGGGTCGTTGGCGATGCCCACGACACGGACCCGGCCCGTCTCTTCCAGCATGCGGGCTAAACGCTTGGTGGCGAGCGGTTCGTCGTCGACCAGGAAGGCGCGAATCATGCGGTACTCCCCAGGGGCAGCCGCAGCCGGACCGTCATCGACCGCTCACTGCGTGCAAAATCCAAGCCGGCGCACCCGGCAAACTGGGCGTCCAGGCGCGAGGCAAGCAAGTCGAGTCCGTGGCCGGGGCGTATTTGGGAAGGGTCAAATCCGGGGCCGGTATCGGTCACCTCGACTGCCGCGGCATCCTCGTGGCGCAGGACCCGGACCGTCACCTCGCCGCCCTCCCGGCGGTTGGTGATGGCATACTTCACGCTATTCTCCACCAGGGTTTGGATGGCCAAAGGGGGAATCAGGACGGCGCCGTGTTCCGGGAGGGGTTCAATCCGGTAGCGCAGGCGTTCGCCGAAGCGCACGCTCTCGATCTCGAGATAGTCGGCGGTCATTTGCAGTTCTTTCTCCAGGGTGACCAGGCCGCCTTGCGGTTCATAGAGCGAAAAGCGCAGTAAAGCGGCCACCCGTTCCAGCAACAGCTCGGCGCGGGCCGGATCTTCGCGAATCAGGGACGAGACGGCGTTCAGTGCGTTGAAAAGAAAATGCGGATGGATCCGCGATTCGAGGGCGGCGACCTGGGCATCGGCGGCGAGTCGCCGCGTCCGTTGCTCCTCTAATTCCCTCGTGCGCAGCTTCTCGTTCGTCTCGTCCAACTGATGGCGCAGGTGACTGTAACCGTAGGTGACGATGCCGATGCAGACGCTGAGGAACAGAGCCCAGCGATACGAACCTCGCATCCAACTGCCGAACTCGCTCATCGGCACATAGCCAATCGCGACCAGCAGGAGGACGCCGACGGCCGTGCCGACCGTGGTGAGCGCGAACAGCGTTCCCGCAAAAATGGCCACCCGGCGCGGGGTCGGCCAACTGCCGCAACGCCCCATGAGCTTGGGGAGGAGGAAGTTGGCCGGCAGGCCAATTAGCGTCCCGAACAGGAGGCTAACGCCGTAGGTCTCCGCGAAGATCTCGCTGCGCCAGCGTTGGGTGGTCAGCAGCATGAGCGCCCCGGGAACCGCGGCCGTTACCAGCAACCAAAAGAGAAGGCGCAAATATCTCATTCGCTATCGGCCAGTATGGCAGCCAATACAGGAAGTCTGGCCGGGCGTGAGGGACTTGGTTTCCAGCCACAGGGTCGCGCGCTTGGCGTACTCGGTGCCCGGCAACTCCCTCTGGAGCCGCGCAAAGTAACGGGCGGCATTGGCCTCGTCACCGAGCAAACGATAGCCGTTCGCCAAGCCTTGCAGCAACTCGCCGCGCGGGTGCGTGCCGAGCGTGGCGATGCGGGGCTCCTGAAGGGCGCGAACATGCTCATAGTCGCTGACGGCCATGCGCGCCCAATCCTTTGCCATGGGATTGCCGGCCGAGGCGTTGGCGGCGGTCATCAGGACGGCGGCGCGGGGGATGCGAACCCCTAGGTTGTCGGGCGCGAGTTGAACTGCTTTCTCAAAGTCGATCATCGCCTGGGTGTAGAGTTCCACGCCGCGTTGACGGTCCTGAGCCTGGAACGCTTGCCCGGACTGGAAGAAGCGGATGCCCCCTCGCCACACTAGGGCCTCGGCATGATTGGGCTCGTCGGCCAAAGTGGCGGCGATTTTGGCGGAGGCCCGTTCCAGGGCGGCGCGATCGCCATTCAAGCCGGCGAAGACGTCCTGCCGGACCGTATAGTCGTAGCGCTCGGCGCCCCGAGCCGTCCCGAGGGCGAATCCCACCAGAGCCGTCACTACCAGAATCTTCGTTGGAGCTTTCATACTTCGACGATAGGGCCAGTTCGCCAAGCAGGCATGGACTTTCGGACGAAACGCCGAATCCGGCGGATGAACCGTTGAATCCGGCATAATAAAGGTTCCCCAAGCTATGCCTTCGTCCGACGAGTTCTATCGCATCAGTAAGTTACCGCCCTATGTGTTTGCCATCACCAATGAGATGAAGGCAAAACTGCGTGCTGCCCAGCAGGACGTAGTGGATTTCGGGATGGGCAATCCCGACGGGGCCACTCCCCGGCTGATTGTGTCGAAGCTGGTGGAGGCGGCGCGCAATCCGCGCAATCACCGGTATTCGATGTCGCGCGGCATCCCGAATCTGCGGCTGGAGATCACCAAGCGGTACGAGCGGATGTACGGTGTGCAGTTGGATCCGGAGAGCGAGGCGATCGTGACGATCGGCTCGAAGGATGCCCTGGCTCACCTGCTGTTTGCCGTGATTGGCCCCGAAGATACCGTGATCGCGCCCGACCCGGCGTATCCGATTCATCAATGGGGCGTGGTGATGGCCGAAGGGCAGATCTGCCGGCTGCCGATGCCGACGCCGGACGAGTTTTTGAATCGTCTCACGGACTATTGCAAGAAGTCGGCCAAGCCGCCGCGGATGATTCTGGTGAACTTCCCGCACAACCCGACCACTGCCACGGTGGATCTCGACTTCTTCAAGGAAATCATCCGGCTGGCCGCGCACTACGGCTCCATGGTGCTGCACGACTTCGCCTATGCCGACATCGGTTTCGACGGCTACAAAGCGCCGTCGATTATGCAGGTGGAAGGGGCCAAGGAACACGCCGTCGAGATCTACTCGATGACGAAGAGCTACAACATGGCCGGTTGGCGCGTGGGCTTCTGCGTGGGTAATCCAAAGATGATTCACGCTTTGGCGCGGATCAAGAGCTACCTGGACTACGGTATCTTTCAGCCGATTCAGGTGGCTGCGATTGTCGGGCTGCGGGAGTGCGACGACGAGGTCCTGAAGATTCGGGACATCTATCAGAAGCGGCGCGATGTCCTGGTGGACGGGTTGAATGCGGCAGGTTGGCCGTGCGAGAAGCCACGCGGCTCCATGTTCCTGTGGACGCAGATTCCAGAACGGTTCCGGGACCTGGGCTCACTCGAATTCTCGAAGCTGCTCTTGGAAAAGGCGCTGGTCGGGGTGGCTCCCGGCATCGGTTTCGGACCCCTCGGCGAAGGCCACGTGCGCTTTGCGTTCATCGAGAACCAACAGCGCACGCGCCAAGCCGTCCGTTCCATCAAGCAACTACTGCGCAGCTAGGCTGAGCTTTTAGAAGCTCAGCCGCAGCGCGAACTGCATCTGCCGCGGCGTGTTGTTTTGCCGGAGCGATGAAATGCGGCCGAAGTCGCCCGCCGTGATCGACGTGCTGGGACCGGCGAAAACGACGCTGTTGGTGAAGTTGAAGAATTCGCTGCGGAAATCCAGGTTCACGCGTTCCGTGACCCGGAAGCGTTTCTCCACCAGCGCATCCCAATTCCATAGACGCGGGTTGCGGACGTCCGGCAGGGTGCGGCTTACGTTGCCGAACTGAAATTGCGGTGTGCGCGAGAAGGCTCCGGCGTTGAAGTACTGTACGCCATCCACAAAGTCAATGCTGCCGAGGCCGGCGGGCTGGCCCGTGGCATTTGGGCGCATGCCGCTGCCGCCGCCGAACGAACCCGAATCGTTGGGCGAGGTGACGAAAACCGGCGTCCCGCTTTCGATGCTCAGGAAACTGCCGACGCCCCAGCCGTTGACCAGGTGTCCCAGCGCCTTGTTGGCGGTGAGCTTCGGTAGATCGTACCGGGTGGACAGCCGGACGACGTGCGGCACGTGCTGATAGGACAAGGACCGGTCGCAGCGGTAACAGTAATTGTTCTGGTAGCCGGGCGAGGTTCCGAGGAAGCCACCGAGTTCAGCCGTGTTGTCGATCGTCTTCGAGAAGGTATAGGCGAAGAGGACGGCCAAGCCGTTGGCGTAGCGCCGTTCGACGCGCGTTTGAAGCGCCTGATAGCTGGATTGGCCGGTGCCGACTTGTGATCCGCCCATGCCGGTGAACTGCGGATAAGGCCGCAGCAACTGGCCGCGCTGGACGGTCGCCAGGCTGAGGGACGACGTCGGGTCCGTGATGATGCCGAAGAACGGATTGGGTACCGTTTGGTTGACGGCGCTTCCCAAGGAGTTGAGCGTGTCCATGGGCAACTGGTTGTACTGCACGCTGGACGGTAGGCGATAGGCGTTGTTGGCCGCATAGCCGACCTCGGCGACCCAGTTGCCGGGCAACTGCCGTTGCACGTCAAAGGACCATTGCAATTGCGACGGCAGCCCCTGGATGCGCAGCGGTCCACTGATGCTTTGGCCCAGCAAAGTATTCAACCCAAGCGTATTGCCAGTAGGCTGCAGCAAGCCCGTGGGCCAGGGGTTGGAGAGGTTGAAGTTCGGCGTCACGCCGTCGGCTTGGGCGATGAGTGAGGTCGTTTGGCGGGAGAAGCCGAGCGAGAGGTCCGTGTTCGGCACCAAGGGATGGTGGAAAATGCCAATGCCGCTGCGGAGCACCGTCTTGCTGTTCAACTGATAGGCGATACCGAGGCGCGGGTCGAAGTTGGTGAGTTCCACTTGTTGGGTACGCCGCCCGGGATTCTCCTTGGTGCCCACAAAGCCCAAGCCGCCGCGGAGGTTGCTGAGGCCGGGCACCTGCAAGGGCGAGGGCGAGTTCAGGTCGAGGAAAACATACTCGTTCAGCGCTTCGGTGCGCGGCGTTTCGATGGAGTAGCGCAGGCCCACCGTGAGGGTGAGTTTACTGGAAGCGCGCCATTCATCCTGCACGAACCAGGCATTGTAGAAATGCTGATGCCGTTCAAGCGGACGGATGTTGTAGCCGACGGTGGCGACGCCGAGGAACAGGTCCGCCAAACCGTGGCCGGAGGCGGCCGCCTGGCTCTGCGGATTGGGTCCGCCGGTGAAGGAGCCGGAGGCGTTGATCGTCAGCGGCTGCGGGTTGTCGATGGAGACCCGGAAGCGCCGCCAGTCGTAGCCGAACTTGATGGTGTGCTTGTTGATCTGCTGCGTCGCTTTCAGTTGATACTGCAGCGTGCGCGAGACGACGGCGTTCGACGCGGTGCCTTGCGGACCGAGTCCGGCGGTGCGGCCGATCGACATCAGCGGAAAGTAAGCCTGGCGTTGCGGGCTTACGACGCTGTCGGGCAGGCCCAGCGTCCGTTGGTCGAATCCGATGCTCAGGGGCGTGCGATTGGTCTCGCTCTGATTGAGCGCGAAGAAGTGCTCGATCAGGAACGTCGGCTTGACGCTCCAAATGTGGTTGCCCGCCCAGTTGATGCCCGGGATGCGATTCGGCGTTTGCACCGGCGAGGCGAAGTTGCCGAATACGCTGGGCTGGGCGTTCAGATTCTCAAACCAGTTCCAACGCCCAAACACGCTGTGCTGGCTGTTGATCTGGTGATCGACCTTGGTGTCGATGCGGTCGCCGTCCAGTGAGTTGGGCGCTGAACTGAAGAAGTTGTTGATGTTGCTGCCGCCGTCGCCGCGCTGATTGGGGAGGGGGAAGTACTTTACGGTGTTGGTGGCCACGGCGCCCAGCAGGGAGGGCGGGATGATGTTGCCCACGAACGGATCGCGAATGTAGCGAGTGGTGCCGGCCGGACGATCGGGGTCGAGACGTGTGGTCCGCGGGTCGTAGAGCTGAATCAGCGCGCCGTTCTGCAGCCGGCTTTGGGAGAAGTTGCCGGCGCGTTCCAAGTCACTGGGGACGCTGCCCGTGAAGCTGCCAATGCTGCGCTCGCGCAGACCTTCATAAGCGAAGAAGAAGAACGTGCGATTCTTGCCGCTGTAGATCTTGGGGACCCAAACCGGTCCCCCGAACGTGCCGCCGAACTGATTGCGACGGAAGGCGCGACGCGGTTGCAGCGCGCGATTGGCATTGAAGCCGTTGGCGTCGAGTACCGAGTTACGCAAGAAGTTGTGCAAGGTTCCGTGCAACTGGTTCGTACCGCTGCGCATCGCGAAGCTGATAACGCCGCCACCGGTACGTCCGTATTCCGGGGCGTAAGGCGACGTGTTGACCTTGAATTCCTGGATGGAGTCCACTTGCGGCATCGCCGACACCTGATTGTTGTAAGTGCCCGTGTTGGAGGCGCCATCGATCAGGATTTCGTTGGTGGCGCCGCGGCCGCCGTTGATCCGGAAGTTGTTCGTGGTGGATTGAGACGCCGTGTTGATGCCGGCGTTCAGGCCGCCGGTAACACCGGGCGCCAGAGTGAGTAGGAGCATCGGGTTGCGGACGTTTAGGGGGATGGACTTGAGAAACTGGTTCTCGACCACTGAACCGCGATCGGCGCTCTGCACATTGAGCAACGGCGCGGCCGCTTCTACGGAGATGGTCTGCTTGATCTGGCCGGTTTCGAGCTTCAGGGTGACCGTTCTCTGCTGGCCGACCTCAAGCAGCAGATCGTTCACTTCGGCTTCGCTAAACCCGGCGGCGGAGGCGATCAACTGATAGGTGCCAGGAGCGACGGGCGGCAGGAAGAACAGGCCTTGATTATTCGTGCTGGTTTCTACCGAGACATTCGTGGCGACGTTCCGAATCGTGACTTTGGCTTTGGGGATGGCCGCGCCGGACGGGTCAACGATCGAGCCGGAGACATTGGCATTTTGCGCGAACAAGGCGCCGAGCAATAGAATTGAAACCAAAACGTAACGCAACTGAAGCATAGTTGCCACTTTAGCGCGACGCCGTGAGATCTGCAGCAATTCACCGGCTTGTCATCGGGCGGCGGCTGGGGTTTGCTTAAACTGGAAGGCGCCATGCGCTGCACCTTGATTCTCCTCCTCTCCCTCGCGACCCTGCTCACAGCGGCGGATCGAAAAGTGATTCTGATCTCGATCGATGGGCTGAAGGGCACGACGCTGGCGTCGATCGGCAGCCGGGCGGTGAATGCCCCCAATCTGAAAGAGTTCGTCGCCAAAGGCGCGGTGAGTGCGGGGCTGGTGGGCGTGTTCCCTACGGTGACCTATCCCAGCCACACCAGCATCGTTACCGGCCGTTCACCGGCGGTCCACGGCATCCTGGGCAACAATCTTTTCGATCCGGAACGCAAGATGAACGCCGCCTGGTATTGGTACAACGAGCAGATGAAGGTGCCCGCCCTGTGGGACTTGGCGCGCGCCAAAGGGCTGAAGACGGCGAGCATTTACTGGCCGGTGACGGTCGGAGCCGCCATTGACTACAACATCCCCGAGTTTCGCGAACCCAAGACTATCGAAGATCGGATGCTGCTGCGTTCGGCTGGTACGCCAGGTCTGTTGCGCGAATTCGAGAAGAAGTACGGCGAGATACCGGTGGTGGGTTTGGACGATACGGCGCGGCTGAAAATGGCGGCGCATGTCTTCGCCACGCGCAAGCCGGACTTCCTGTTGCTGCATGTGATCGACGTCGATCATGAGGAGCACTCGCACGGACCGGACGCACCCGAAGCGATGCGCATGCTGGAGAAGATCGATCAAGGCCTGGGGCGGCTGCGGCAGGCCGTGCGCGACGCGGGATTGGAGCGCGAGACCGTCTTCGTCATCGTGAGCGACCACGGATTCTATCCGGTGACGCAGTCGTTGCAGCCGGAAGCGATCCTCACTAGCCTCGGCCTGGCCGCGCCGGCCGGGCAGCCGGACAAGTGGCGCGTTTCGACTCATCGGAATGGCGCGTCCTTCTCCCTGATCGTGCGCGACCCGAAGGATCAGGCGGCCATCAATCTGGTGACGAAAACCTTCCAATGGTTGCAGCAGGAAGGAAGCTGGGGAATTGAGCGCGTGCTTACGCGGAAGGATCTCGACGCGGCTGGCGCCTACTCTGATGCATTCCTCGCCGTGGCCATGAGTTCGGGCTATGCGGTGGGCGCGACACCCACGGGGCCCTGGTTGACCTCCTCCGGCTCCACCAAAGGTACGCACGGCTACTTCCCGGGCGTTTCGACGGATCTCGATGCGTCGTTCGCCGTCTTCGGCCCGGGGATCACGCCACGCAAGCTGCCTCGCGGCAAGCTGACCGACGTCGCGCCCACGGTGGCCAATCTACTCGGCCTGACTGTTCCGGGTGCCGAGGGGCGCGCGCTGCTGCCGTGACTACTTGTTGAGCGCTTCGTCCAGATTGAGGACGTTATTCGCCAGCATGGTCCAGGCGGCAAACTCGGCCGGGGCCAAAGCGGCGTCGGGTTGAGACTCGCCCACGCGGATGAGTTTGTTCGCGTCGTCCAGATGGGCGGTGTAGTGGCTGCGCAGATCGTCGTAGGCGCGGGTGAGAACGGTCCGTTCCTGCGGGGAGAAGGAGCGTGCCAGCACGCGCCCGCCGAGATAGTCGAGCCGCTGGTCCAATGTTTTGCCGGCTTTGATCGTGTGGGCCGCCAACTGACGGGCGGCTTCGACGAACTGGGGATCGTTCATCGTCGCCAAGGCCTGCAGCGGTGTGTTGGTCCGCTCGCGGCGCACGGTGCACTGTTCACGGGTGGGGGCGTTGAACAGGTCAAGCGTCGCGGGCGGAGCGCTGCGTTTCCAGAAGGTGTACAGGCTGCGGCGATAGAGCTTGTTGCCATGGTCGCGATGGTAGAACTTGGTGTTGCTGCCGTTCATCGCCACCGCCTCCCAAATACCGTCGGGCTGATAGGGCTTGACGCTGGCGCCGCCGATGGCGGGATCCAACAGACCGCTGGTGGCGAGCGCATAGTCGCGTACCACTTCGCCATCCATGCGGAAGCGCGGTCCGCGTGACAGCAGGCGATTCTCGGGATCCGCCTTGAGTTTCGCTTCGGTGACCACGGCCGACTGGCGATAAGTGGACGACATCACGAACTGCTTCATCAGCCGTTTGACGTCCCAACCAGACTCGCGGAAATCGACCGCCAGCCAATCGAGCAGTTCCTGATGCGACGGCGCGGTCCCCTGAGATCCGAAATCTTCCGCCGTCTTGACGATGCCAGTGCCAAAGACTTCCTGCCAGAACCGATTCACCGCCACGCGCGCGGTCAGCGGGTTCGACGAGGCAACCAGCCATTCGGCCAAGCCCACGCGGTTCTGCGGGTACTTGGAATCGAGGGGCGGCAGGATGCCGGGCACGTTCGGCTTCACTTCGTCGCGCGGCTGATCGTACATGCCGCGATAGAGAATGTTGGCTACCGGCATCCGGTCCTGGCGCTCCTGCATCACCAGCGTGACGGCGCCGCGACGGCGGATCTCACGCGTCTCTTTGGCCAGCGCGAGCAACTCCTGATTCACGGCCCGATACTGCGGATCGGCGTTGACCAGGTAATGGCGATAGAATGCTTCGCGCTCGTCAGCGGTGAGTTGGTTCGCCGCCTTTTTCTTCGCTTCGTCGAGCAGCGGCCACTGGCTGGCCAGCCACGCTTCCTCGGCGGTGAGGACACGGTTGAACAACTGGAACTCGGCCACGGCACCGCCCTCCAGATTGCGGGTAGCGTCCTTGCCCAACAGAAGCGGCTTCTGGTTGGTTATGCTGCCGGTGAGTTTGGTGTTTTGATCGCCGCCACCCTGGACGGGCACCACGCGGCCATTCAGGTAGAGGGACAAACCCGCTTGCTCGCGCGAGCCGTCGTAGGCGACGGTGAGATGATTCCAGGTGCCCGCCTTCATCTGCTCCATGTGGCCGGGGCGGATGGTAATGGCCTTGCCGTCGTCGCCCACCACGCGGAAGGTAGCGACGCGTCCGGTGACTTCCAGGCTCCAACCCATGCCTTTGCGGTCCGGGTCGTTCTGGCTGGCAATGACGAAACTGTCTTCACCGCTGGGGAAGAAAAGTCCCACGGCAATCGTGAACGGCTTGTCGGAAGAAAAGCTCTGGCTGGGGAGCGAGGCGAACTGACCTTTGTCGAAGTAAACGGCCGGCCGCGCGGGGTTCTGGGCGCCGCCCAAACGTCCACCCGAAGGCTTTACAGTCTTCCAAAGCGAAAGCACTTCGGCCTGAGGCTCGACGGGAGACGTGATCGCGGTGCGGCTCTTCGTCAGCCAGTTGGCGAACTCGGGCGATTCCGTGCGCTTCAACGCGGCTTTGCGGGCCTGGGCGGCTTTTACTTCGGTCGAGACCGCAGACCAACGAGCTCGATCGGCTTCGCTCGGGACGATGACGATGGGCGGAGTGTCCGGGATGTTGTCGTCCATCGTGTTCTGCGTCGTGTTGCGGAAGAACGCGGCCATCGAGTAGAAGTCGCGCTGCGTGAGCGGGTCGAACTTATGGTCGTGGCAGGTGGCGCAGCCGAGGGTGAGGCCCAGAAAGACCGTGGAGGTGGTGTCGACGCGGTCCTTGGCGTAGATGGCTTCCACTTCGTCCACGATGATGCCGGCCTCGTTGGTGGAAGCGCCGCAGCGATGGAACCCGGAGGCGACCTGCTGATCGAGTGTCCGGTTGGGCAAAAGGTCGCCGGCAATCTGCTCGCGAGTGAACCGGTCGAAGCCCATGTTGGAGTTGAAGGCGCGAATCACCCAGTCGCGATAGGGCCACATCTCCCGATAGTTGTCGACGTGAATGCCGTGGGTATCGGCATAGCGGGCGGCGTCCAACCAGTAGCGCGCGCGATGCTCGCCGTAGTGCGGCGAGGCGAGGTAGCGGTCCACCAGACGCTCGTAGGCCTTGGGCGACTTATCGGCCACGAAGGCTTCGACATCGCGCGGTTCAGGCGGAAGACCTGTCAGGTCCAGCGCCACGCGCCGCGCCAGCGTCCGGCGATCGGCTTCGGCCGCCGGCGTCAGGCCCTCAGTGGCCAGGCGGGTCTGAATGAAATAGTCGATCGGATTCCTGCCCGCCGGCACCGGTGTCTTCACCGGAGCGGTGAACGCCCAATGCTCTTTCCAGGGCGCGCCTTGTTCGATCCAGGCTTTTAGTGTGGCCTTCTGCGCGTCGTTCAGGACTTTGTGGGACGCGGGGGGCGGCATCCGCAGGGCGTTCTTCTCATGCGTGATGCGTTGATACAGCTTGCTTTCGTGCGGTTTGCCGGGCACGACGGCTCGCGCCAAAGCATCGGCGCGGGTGTCCAGGCGGAGCCCCGCCATGCGGGAGGACGGGTCCGGCCCGTGACACTGAAAACAGGCTTCTGAGAGGATCGGGCGGACGTCCCGCTGAAAATCCACCGGCTTTTGGGACCAAGCCGGCACCGTGGCCAGCAGCGCGCCGGCGAAAAACCATGTACAACGCATTGCGCTTCTATTCTATCGCCGCCACTTCCCGGCATATCCTATCTGCATGTTCCGTCTCCTGCTCTTGCTTGCCATCCCGATCGCCGCGGCTCAGGAAGTTTGGCGCTTTGACCGCCTGGACCGTCTCGGTGGCCATCCCGTGACCGTGGAAGGGCAGCCGCGGGTGGTCGAGACGCCGCAGGGCAAAGCGATCCAGTTTAGCGGCGACAAGGACGCTCTCTTCCTCGAGGTTCATCCGCTCGCGGGGGCGGAGCAATTTACCTGGGAAGTCATCTTTCGGCCCGATGCCGATGGCCGCCCGGAGCAGCGATTTTTTCATCTTCAGGAGAACGGCAGCGTGAACCGTTTGCTGTTCGAGACGCGGGTCACCAATGGCCAGTGGTACCTGGATAGCTTCGCGCAGTCGAAGTCCGGCTCGAAGGCTTTGATGGATCGGGACAAGAAGCATCCGGCGGGTGCGTGGTATCACGTGGCGGCAGTCTACGACGGGCATGAGTTCCGCAATTACGTGAACGGCGTGCTGCAGGGCAGCGCCTCGGTGGAGTTGACGCCGCAGGGTCCGGGGCGGACGTCTGTGGGCGTGCGCATCAATCGGGTTGACTATTTCAAAGGCGCCATCCGCCTGGCGAGGATGTCCCGCCGTGCGTTGGCTCCCAGCGAGTTCCTGCCGTTGAACGCTAAGTGAAATGAGCCAGTTTCAGGTTTGGCCGTATCGCTTCCATCTGCGGACACTCGATCCGGCCTATTTCCCGGCGCACCAGGCCGGCAATCACCTGCGTGGCGCTTTTGGCACAATCTTTCGTGATTTGGCGTGCCCGCCTCAGTGCCCTGGGCAGCAGGACGGTCCTCATGCGGAGAGCTGCATTTACGCGCAAGTGTTTGAGCCGCATTGGGCCGGCGGACCCAGTGGCTTGGCGGACGCGCCGCGCGGCTTCGTTTTTCGACCGGCGTCGCTCGAGGGACGTCATTTCGCGCCGGGCGACGAATTCCACTTTGACTTGCATCTGTTCTCCGGCCGGGCTGATCTGCTTTCTTACTTCGAGGCAGCCTTCCAGCAGTTGGCTCAGCAAGGGCTGGGACGGGGTCGTCCTCGAGCGCAGTTGTTGCGGGTGGCCCCTCTTGACTGCCAGGGGCGGGAGTCTGACGCGGCAGGCTGGGCCATCGATTTCAAGCCGCGTCCGGCAATCGGCACGCTACGCCTGCGGTTTCTCTCGCCCACAGAACTGAAGGGAACCGTCTCCGGGCGGCCGGAACTTGAGGTGCTCATCAGGCGGCTCATGGATCGGATCGGCAATCTTGCCGTGCTTTACCAGGGGTGTCGGCTGACGTTAGACGTCGATCCGGTCCTGGATGCTGCGGCCCGGGTGAGGCTCGCCAGCGCGGAACTCGCCCCGGTTGCGGCCGACCGGCGCAGCACGCGCACCGGTCAGACACATTCACTCGGCGGGTGGATTGGGCATCTCGACTATGCCGGCGACTTCACGCTGCTGCTGCCCTGGCTCGAGGCCGCACGCTGGACGGGTGTGGGGCGTCAAACCGTCTGGGGCAAAGGGTGGGTGGAGGTCGCCACCGCTGGCACAGCCGAGACGCCCGTGATAGCCTGAAACCCAAGATTGGAGATCGATTCATGACCCCTTGCTCTCGTCGCAGATTTCTCCAGACCGGACTCGCCGTGGGGGCGATGGCCGGAACCCCGTTACTGGCCGCTCCCGGCAAAGCGACGGATTGGGTGACGCTTGGTCGCTCCGGCGTGAAGGTTACCCGGTTGGCCTTTGGCACCGGCACCATGAGCGGTCGTGTGCAACGCGAACTCGGGCAGGACCAGTTCACTCGCCTGGTGCGCCATGCCTACGACCGGGGCATTCGATTCTTCGAAACCGCCGAGAGTTATGGCGAGATGCACAAGATGCTGGGCGTGGCGTTGAAGGGGGTACCGCGCGATACCTATCGCCTGATGTCGAAGGTGTCGACTCGCGAGGGTGTCGACCCGCAAGCCAAGATCGACGAACTCCGCAAGCTGGCCAATACGGACTACTTCGACGTCCTGCTGCTGCATAATCAGCACACCGCTACCTGGGTGGCCGACACCGCTCGCTGGCAGGATGGCGTGCTCGAAGCGAAGCATAAACAGGCACTAGTTGGGCATGGGGCTTCCGTGCACGGACTGCCCGCCTTACGTCAGTTTCCCGGCAACAAGTGGCTGGAAGTGGCGATGATTCGCATGAATCATAAGGGCACCCGTATGGATGCCGAACAGTACAATACGAGTGGCTTGGGCGACGTGCCCGAAGTCGTGCAGCACACCAAGCAAGTGCGCCAGGAGGGCATGGGTGTCATCAGCATGAAGCTGATTGGCGAAGGTGCCTTCACCACGCGCGAAGATCGGCAGGCGGCGATGAAGTTCGCCTTCCGGAATGCCGGTGTCGATTGTGTCACCGTCGGCTATAAGAGCAGGGCCGAAGTCGACGAAGCCATCGAGAATCTGAATCTGGCGCTGGCATAGCGCATGACTGATGGTTGGACGCTGGCCTTTGCCGACGATCTGACCGGAGCGCTGGAAGTCGGGGCCGCTTTTCGGGCGACCGTCGTGACGGAGGCTGAGCGTGCGCCCGCACTCGGGCGGGCGATGGTTCTGGACACGGAGTCCCGTCATCTTTCCCCGGCGGCCGCGGCAGCGCGCGTGGCTGCGGGCGCGCTGGCCTTGCGGGGACGAACTCCCTCCCTCATCTTCAAAAAGACAGACTCAACCCTGCGTGGCAACATCGCCGCAGAACTGCGAGCTTTGTGCGAGGTCTGGCCGGATCGTCAGGTGATTTACGCTCCCGCCTATCCGCAGTTAGGGCGCACAGTGAGGGCCGGCCATCTGTTGGTGGAAGGCGTTCCGGTGCACCTGACGGCGTTCGGACAGGACGCGTTGAATCCTGTTCGCTCCAGCCGAGTGGCGGATCTGCTGGGCACGCTGCCGGTGGAGATCGTCGACGGCGAGACAGTAGCGGACCTGCGGACGGTCGCTTTGCGGATCCTGACTTCGCCTCAGCGGGTGATCGCCGCAGGTCCCGCCGGACTGGCGCGTGAACTCGGCGAGTTGGCCGGAGCGATCACGCCGAGCCATTGGCCGCGTCTGCGCCGGTGTCTCGTGGTGAACGGGAGCCGGCATCCGGCATCGGCGACGCAGGTGGCATTCGCGCAGTCGCAGGGTTGCCTGGGCGACGGCTGGGAGTTGATTGAGTACATTTCGCCGCTCGCCGGGCCCGCCCGAGCACAAGCTCTGGGCTTAGCGGTTCGCGAACGGCTCGATGGTGTTGACGGCCTGATCGTCTTTGGCGGCGACACGGCCTACGGAATTCAGCAGGCGCTCGGGGGACCCGCGATGACCGCACTCGGGGAAGTGCTGCCCGGCGTGCCTGTATCCTCAACTCAGGAGCTGCACTGGGTCACCAAGGCGGGAGGTTTTGGGCCGCCGTCGCTGCTCTGCGATCTTCGACAGAAACTAACATGAGACAAATTTTCGGAATCACACAAGGAGATTCGAGCGGGGTCGGGCCGGAGATCCTGCTGGCGGCCTTTCGCGATGGACTCATCAAGCGGCCCGTGGTCGTCTACGGCGACGAGGGCGCCCTCAGCTACTACAACCGGCGTCTGGGTTATGGCGTGCCCATTCGCCGGATTGCCAGCGTGGCTGATCACGAGCCTGGCCCCCTGAACCTGCTCGATGCGGGGTTGTTGCGCGAGTCCCAGATCACGCCGGGCCAAACCAGTGCGGACTCTGGCCGGGCCGCGCGCGAGTATGTGATCGATGCGGCGAAGGCGGCACTGCGTGGCGAAATCGCCGCGATGGTGACACTGCCCATGAACAAGGAGGCCACGCAAATGACCGATCGGCATTTTGTGGGGCACACCGAGCTCATCGGCGAAGTCTGCGGCGTGCAGGACGTCACCATCATGCTCGCTTCGGAGCAACTCATCGTCACGCATGTGAGCACGCACTGTTCGTTGGCGGAAGCCATCGAGCGCACTAAACAGCCGAGGATTCGGACGATTCTGAAGCTGACTAGCGATGCCGTTACCCGTCTCATTCCCGAAGCGCGCATCGGGGTCGCCGGGCTCAATCCGCATGCCGGTGAGAATGGTTTGTTTGGACGGGAGGAGATCGACGAGATTCGCCCGGCCGTGGAATGGGCGCGCGAGCAGGGCATGCCGGTGGATGGTCCCTTTCCACCGGACACGCTGTTTTATCTGGCCGTTCGGCGCAAGCGCTTTGACGCTGTGGTGTGCATGTATCACGATCAGGGTCACATTCCGCTAAAGCTTTTGGATTTTGAAGGCGGCGTGAACGTAGCACTCGGCCTGCCGATCATCCGAACGTCCGTGGACCATGGCACAGCTTTTGACATCGCCGGGCAGGGCGTGGCTCAGTCCGGGAGCTTTATCAAGGCTCTGGAATTCGCCGTCCGCTTGGCAACTGGCTGAGCTTTTGCGCTTTTTCCAGTAGGACTCCGATGGACCGCGATCGTGTTCGCCAACTTCTTCTTCCGGCTGCGCAACTGACCGCTGCGGAACGGGAAGCTTTTCTCAGCGCTGAATGCGGGACGGATTTAGTCTTACGCGCCGAGGTGGAATCGTTACTGGCGTTCACTCCGATTGCCGCCTCCATCGATCGCCCCCTGCCTGAACTGCTGGGCTTGGTGAATCCGTCGGACGAGTTCGCGCCGGGAACCATACTGCGCGGGCGTTACCAGATCGATTCAAAGCTCGCCTCGAGCGGTTTCGCTACCGTTTATCTCGCGCACGACCATCAGTTGCCCGGGCGCCGCGTCGTGATCAAGTGCCTGGACCGGGCGGCCAGCGCGCATTTGGGACCTTCGTCATTTGCCTCGGAACTGGCGGCGCTCAGCCGGCTTCAGCATCCGAACATCGTGGGCATCTCGGACGCCGGTGAACTGAACGGACGCCTGTTCCTGGTGTTGGCCTACGTGCCTGGCTTCACCCTGCGCGAAGTTCTGGCCCAAGGGCCGCTGGAGCGAGTCCGAGCCTCAGCGCTCCTGGAGGGGATCGCGCGAGCGGTGAATGCCGGTCATCAGGAGGACATCTACCATCGGGATCTCAAGCCGAGCAATGTCATCGTTTCGAATCCGGGGACGACGGACGAACGAGTCACGGTGATCGATTTTGGCAGCGCGCAATTGGCGACCGCGCAGCCGTTGCCCGTCCATTCGCCCGCCTATGCCCATCCCAAGACGACGGACGGCATTTCGACTGACCTGTTCGCCTTGGCGCTGATCGCGTGCGAGCTGTTCGGCAGTTCGCCGTGGGTGCCGGGCCAGCCCCTGGACGCCCAGGTTCCGGCCGCCATGCCTCGTGATCTGAAGCGAACCGTACGGCGAGCCCTACGACCCCCAATTACGAACCTCAGCGCGGCCAGCTTTTACAACGCGCCGGGAGTCGGTCGAATGCCGCTGTTGGCGGCCATCGCCGCACTGATCGTGGTGATGGCGATGATGGCCCGCTTGTCCCAGAGTCCTTCCACAGGTCCTCTGCCGATGCTTCAGACTCGCCCGCTGGTTACGTCACCGGAATCGCAACAGGAAGTTGAGTTCAGCGCTGACGGGCAGTGGGTTTATTATTCCTCCGGCCAGGGAAGGCTTTCCAGCATCTACCGGATTCCGGCAGCGGGGGGTACTCCCGAGCCGCTGACTCGTCGTACCACGGAGGAAGGTTTTCCGTCGGCGTCTCCTGATGGACGCTGGCTATCGTTCTATCGCCGGGTCGATCGCGGGGACCGGCTAATCATTCGGAACCTGAAAACCGGCGAGGAGTTCGACCGGGGAGGCGCACAAGAGGTGGGCCGCTCCAGTTGGAGCGCCGATAGCCAGGCGCTCATCGTCAGCGCGGGGGAGTCGGGCCGCTCCAAACTCCATCGAGTGAATCTGCAAACGGGGGCCTGGGTGCCCTTGTTTCCGTCCTCCGCAGATGTCTGGGAAGAGCACCCTCGCATTTCGCCACGCGGGGATGAGCTTGCGTTCGTTCGCAGCCAGTTTCCTCTGCGGCGCCGCATCTGGCGAGTGGCCCTCGATCGTGCGCTGAAACCGATCGGTGAGCCTCGGCCTGTGCTCGAGAAGCCCGAGCGAATCGACTCGCTGCAGTGGACTCCCGACAGTCGTTCCCTGGTCTATCTGGCTGGGCCGTTTGCTCATCCACGTGTTTACCGGCTGACTCTCTCCGACGGGGTTAGCCGGGAATTGCCCACGCCGGATCGGCCAGTGCACGACTTCGCCATCGCGCGGCACCAATGGTCCTTCGCTTACTCTTACGACCTTTCCGACACGAACGTCAGCCGCCTCCCGCTGGACGGTGCCCGCCAGCCCCACACGCTGATCGAAGGCACATTTGACGACGAGGAGCCCGCCTATTCGCCGGACGGCCAGTGGATCGCCTTTGCCTCGGCACGAACTGGTTCAGGGCAGGTCTGGCTCTCGCGGGCCGACGGTTCGCATCCCGTCCAACTCACCTCGTTCCTAGGTCTGGATGCGGCGGCGTTCGCTTGGCTTCCCGACTCGCGGACGTTGTTGATGACGGACAAGCCACTCAACGGTCCGCGGAGCCTGTGGAGCGTGGCGACCAACCCTCCCGCGGCCCCCCGACGGTTGCGTGAGATCGATGGCGCAATCTCCTCCGTTTCCGTGGACGGCACGTGGCTCTACTTTTACCGGAACCAGAAGGGGCAGAGCGATATCTGGAGGACAAACTATCCGAAGTTCACGCGCGAAGAGCGTGTGACTTGGCAAGGCGGTCAGTATGCGCTGGAATCTGCCGACGGGCGTGCGCTCTACTTCGCGAAGAACGCTCCCCACGACGGCCTCTGGCGCATGGACTTGCCCTCGGGTACCCCACAGCGTGTGGTGCCTGATCTCTATCGACGAACTCTTTTCGCCGTTGGCCGGCAAGGACTCTACTACATTGCGATCAATCCGAAGACTGAGCTTCCCGCCCTCTACTTTCTCCGCTACGGAGCCAAGCAAGCCGTCTTATTGCACTCCTTCGAGCGGGATATTTTCTGGGGGGTGTCCTTATCGCCGGACGAACGTTACTTACTGTTCAGCCTGTTTAATGTGGCCAACATGGATATCATGATCGCCAACAGCTTCGCCCCCTAACTGCGGCCGGCCATTTCACGAGCCAGCCATAAACGGGCGTGGAACCAGACCGCTTCTACAGTGGCATCGGATACGTTCAGGATCGAGGCTGTTTCGGCGTTGGTAAAGCCACCGACGAACTTCAGTTCCACCACCTGAAGTGCACGCTCATCCTGCATGCCGAGTTTCTCGAGAGCGAGATTGAGGCTCACCCAATCGTCGAGCCGGTCCTGCTGCCCGTCGCGGATGCCCTCCAGGGAGAGCTCGGGTAGCTTCTCCCACTCGCCGCCGCGTTTGATGGCGCCTCCGCGGCGGGCGTGATCCACCAGAATTCTCCGCATCTTGCGCACAGTCACCGCCAGCAGGTGACGGTCCGAGGTGATTTGCGAGAGATCCGAGTTCAGCAACTGGGAGATGGCTTCGTTGGTGAGCGCGGTTCGCTGCAGGGTGTGGTCTTTGCGTTCGCCCAACATCAGGCGCGCAGCCACCTGCCGCAATTCAGGGTAGATCGCGGCAAACATCTCGGCGATAGGCTGCCCGGGCGTCACGAGGTTTCAGTATAGCCGGGCCTTCAGCGTCGGCCACCGGCGGTTCGCTAAGGTAGAAGGATGGTTCCCAACCAGCCGAAGATCAACCTCGTCAATGCGGCCGACTATCGCGAAGGTTACGCGAATAGCGTCCAGGTACGAGTCAACCTGTGGGACATCTTTCTGATGTTTGGCACGCTCAGCCAAAGCAGCCCCGATGTCGTGAACATCAATAACTTCCAGGGCGTGTACCTCAGTCCGCAACAAGCCAAGGCGCTGACCAATGTCTTGCGGCAGAACATCGAGCAATACGAACAGGCGTTCGGCGAGATTCATCTCGAACCGCAGGCGGGGCCGGCCGGAACCGTACAGTAATCGATGCGACAGGTCCGCTGGGAGGCGTACGGCTTCTTTCTCGTCGTCTTCACCGCGATCATGTTCGCGACTCACATTCAGTTTCTGAATCTGCCTTACTTCTGGGATGAACTCGGCCAGTTCATCCCCGCCTCGCTTGACCTCTATCAGCGAGGCGCCTGGATTCCGCAAACCACCTTGCCCAATGTGCATCCGCCCGGCTTGATGGCTGTGCTCAGCGGCGTCTGGACCGTCTTTGGCGGCCCAAACATCGAGGCCACCCGCGTCACCATGCTGCTGATCGCCAGCCTCATGTTGCTCTTCAGCTTCATGCTCGCGATTGAGCTGACCCCGCGTCTCGCCGGCATGCCGGCCTTCCCCGCCGCGATCCTGCTGTTTGTTTCGCCGATCTTCTACATGCAGGCGGGGCTCGCGCAGCTCGATCTCCCGGCGGCTGCTGCCTCGCTGCTCGCGGTCTATTTCTTCCTCAAGGATCGTCACCCCGCCGCAGCGGCGGCCGCGACCGTCGCTGTGCTCTTCAAGGAGACGTCGATTGTTTTCCCCCTTGTCTTTGCCGCCTTTCTTTGGCGCGAAGGCCGGCGACAACCAGTTGCCTGGTATGCGGCGCCGGCCGTGTGCTTGATCGGCTGGCTGCTGATTCTGTTTGAAGCCACCGGGCATCCGCTTGGCAATCAGGCGTTCTCTTCCTACAACCTCGGGTACAACCTCCATCCGGTACGTTTGGGCGTGGCCATCCTGCGCCGTATTTATACGCTCTTTGTGGCGGACTTCCATTGGATCGGCACGATTGCTTTGCTCGCCGCCTGGTGGCGGCGCGAAGTTTTCGCCGGCCGTGCGTGGCAGTTGATTGCGTCGCTGGCGGTCGCCCATGTGGCGACGGTCAGCCTGTTGGGCGGCGCGGTCCTGGAGCGGTATCTGCTCCCGGTATTTCCGCTCTTCTATATCGCCGTTGCGGCCGCCACCAGCCGCTGGTCCGCTTGGGGACGCTTGGGGAGCCAGGTTGCCATGACGGCCGGCTTGCTGACTGGCCTCTTCGTGCAGCCGCCCTATCCTTATCCTCTAGAGAACAACCTGGCGATGATCGATCAGGTGCGGCTGTATCAGATGGCCGCCGGCGTCGTGAATGGTCTCAAACCGGAACTCCGCGTGGCGACAGCTTGGCCGCTTTCCGACGCCTTGCGCCGTCCGGAGTTCGGCTACGTGACGCGGCCGCGCCAAGTGTTGGAGTGTCCGGACCTTAAGGTCAAGTCGGTCTTGGCCTTGCCCACCCCCGACGTCTTCATCCTCTATACCCGCTCCCCCGTTCCTCAGGGGAATCTGCTCGACGCTCCGATGGTCCGTCAACTCTGGGAACGCTTCTACGCCTACGAGCCGGAGATGGGCTCTCTCGAGGCCAGTAAGCTCTTCGGCGGCCCTGCGACCGCCCATTGGGAGCGCGACGGCGGGCAGTGGATCGAGATTTACCTCAATCGCCAGCGGCCGGTATACTAGTAACCGTTTGCGGCTTTCCGAATGGTTCTGACGTCGTCGGCATATTTCATCTTTCTCGCCGGCATCTTTCTTCTTTACTGGCCTGTGGCGAGGTGGCGTGCGTCCGCGCTTGCGGTGATTCTCTTCGGCAATCTGTTCTTCTACGCCAAGTGGGACCTCTTCTATCTGTGGCTGATTCCAGCGGCCGCCACCATCGATTACCTGTTGGGGCTAGGCTTGGGACGGGCGAAGAACGGCGCCTTGCGCTTGCTCCTGTTGCTACTCAGCATCGTGATGAATGTTGGAATTCTGGTGAGCTTCAAGTACATGCCGTTCCTACTCGAGAACTACGGCGCATTCACGCACCAGACCATGCCCAAGTGGGCCTGGACGTTCCCGCTCGGCATCTCTTTTTACACCTTCCAGGCGCTTACCTACACCATCGACATCTATCGGAAGGACGCGAAGCCTACCGGCAGCCTGCTCGCGTACCTCACGGGGGTCAGCTTTTTTCCCACCACGCTCGCCGGGCCCATCACCCGTGTAGCTACCCTTCTGCCGCAACTCGAACGGCCCAAAGTTCTGAGCGACGTCGATGGCGGGCGAGCGTTATTTCGCATTGCGCACGGCCTGGTGAAGAAGTTTCTGATCGCCGATTACCTCGCCGACAACCTCGTCAACCGCATCTTCGACTTTCCTAATCTCTACACGGGCACCGAAGTGCTGGTGGGCGTTTACGGTTACGCCCTGCAACTGTACTTCGACTTCTCCGGCTATACCGACATCGCGATTGGCTCTGCCCTTCTGCTGGGTCTGAAGCTGCCCGAGAACTTCAACCAGCCATACGCCGCCAAGAACCTTTCGGACTTCTGGCGGCGTTGGCACATTTCGCTCTCCAATTGGCTGCGCGACTATCTCTATTTCTCGTTCCCCGCCATGCGTTCGAAGTGGATGCCTTACCTGGCCATCATCGTCACCATGCTGGTGGGTGGTTTGTGGCATGGGCCCAGCTGGAACTTCGTGATCTGGGGCGCCCTGCATGGCGTCGGGCAGGCCGTGGTGCGGGGCTGGCAGGCGATCCGCGGGCCAGTGGGCTTAAAGACGCCTTGGGCTTCGGTCCTCTCCACGTTCTTCACTGTGCAGTTTGTCTGCTTCGCCTGGATCTTCTTCCGCGCCAATTCATATGAGAACGCGATCAAGATCATTGAACGCATCGGCTCGGGGACGCTCGGCTTCTCGAATATCTCGGCCGCCATCCAGATCATTCTTGTGATTGCCGCGCTGGGCCATTACCTCCCGCCGAAATGGTGGCAATGGTCGCAGGAAAAGTTCGTCGCCGCTCCGTTCTACGCGCAGGCAGCCGCGCTGATGCTCCTCATGATCGGCATTCAATATGTGGCCGCCACCGGAGCGGCTCCCTTCATCTACACGAAATTCTAATGCCGAAGATCTTGCTCACCCTCGGCTGTTTGGCGATCCTGATCACGATTCCGGACTACCTCCCGGCGTTCAAAGACTACAAGGTCTTCGATTGGCGGACCGTCCCGAACGTCCTCGACTTCGTGGCGCGCAAGACCTCCACCACGCCGGTGGAAGACGAGTTTGACCGCTTGCGGCCCGATGCGAAAGTGGGGAAGCTGGGCGTGTACCCGATCATCGCGCCCCCCGGCAGCCTCGATGTCTTCTACGAAGCGCTCCGTCAGGCTGAGTTGCATGCCGAAGGCGCCCAGGTTCGTGTGCTGCATTACGGCGACTCACCCACCACCGCCGACCTGATCACGGCCGATGTCCGTCAATTGCTGCAGAAGCAGTTTGGCGACGCGGGCCACGGCTATCACCTGATGGCGAAGCCCTGGGCTTGGTACGAGCATCGCGGCATTAGTGTCTCTTCCGACGGTTGGCAGAGCACGCCCGCTAACTCCACGCAGCCGCTGGAGGGCGCTCTGCGCGGCCGGTACGGACTGGGTGGCGTTTCTTTCGAAGGCTCGCCGGGCGCGTACGCTCGCTTCGGATTGGTGAAGAGCCCGCAGCAGATCGTCGAGGTTAGCGCTCTTCGCCAAGCCGGTGGCGGCACGCTGGCCGTTTACGGCGATCAGCAACTTCTGGGCCGGTTGCGTACGGGGACGGGCTCGAACGAAGAAGTCTTTGGGACCTTCGAACTCAACCCCGCGACGCGGGAGCTTGCCATCCACGTGGAGGATGCGCCGGTGCGTGCCTTCGGCGTCGATCTACGCCGCAAAACCCCGGGCGTGATCTATTCGAGCCTGGGCGTGAACGGCGCGCACGTACCGATCTTGTCGAAGATGTTTAATGCGTCGCACTGGGCGCGCTTGCTGGAGCATGAGAATCCACACCTGGTGGTGGTGAACTACGGCACCAACGAGAGCGTTTACGAGAAGTTCGTTTCCACCTCGTACGAAACCGAACTGCGTGAGGCCATCCGCCGCTTGCGGACCGCCTTGCCGCGGTCCAGCATTCTCATTATGAGCCCCATGGACCGCGGGCAACGGCTTTCGGATGGCACCATTGGCACGGTACCGGCCCTGAGCCGCGTAGTGGCCATTCAGCAGCGCGTGGCCGCTGAGCAAAAGCTCGCTTTCTTCAATACCTTCATGGCGATGGGTGGCAACGGCACCATGGGCGAATGGTATGCCGCGGAACCCCGGCTGGTGGGTGCCGACTTCATTCACCCGATGCCGGGCGGCGCCAAGATCGTCGGTAACCTGTTTTTTCGTGCCCTGCTTGACGGCTACAACAAATACAAGACCAAGCGCCTCACTGAGGGCTTCGCGCAAGCGGCGGTTAAATCTGCGACCATGAAAGCGAACTGATGCGGCTGACGCTTCAAAGCTTCGCCCCGCTTGCATTCGTCACTGCTGCCCTTCTGGGACTGGCGGCGACGCCGCCAGCCAAAGCTCCCGCGAAGAGCACCGCGAAGAAGAAGACGGCTGCCCGACGCCCGGTGCGTCGCACGCCGGTTCGCCGGCCTTCCGCCGCGGAAGTTGCTCGCATGGCCCAAGCCCGTACGGTGGCTCACGAAGAAATCGAAGAGCGTCTGGAGCGACGGTCCGACTCCGTTGTGGAGGGTTCCGCCGCGCTGGTGCCTTTCTTTGAGCAATTGCGGCGCTTGGAACTGAACGCTTCGGACGCGCCGCTGCGCATTGTGCAGTTTGGCGATTCACACACGGCGGCCGACGAATGGACGCACACGTTGCGCAGCGCTTTTCAGCTGCGCTTTGGTGACGGTGGCGCCGGCTTTGTCAGCGCTGGACGAGCGACCTACCGTCGCCTGGATCTGCGCACCACCAACAGCGCCGGGTGGACCCTGCAGGGCAATATGTCGCAATCGAGCGATGGCCGCCATGGCATGGCGGGCGCCAGTCTATCGGCTGCCCGGCCCCGGGAGGTGGTCACCCTGTCCCCGGCTGCCAAGCAGTTCGAAGTCCAGTTCTTGCGCCAACCGGGCGGCGGCGGACTCACGTTATACGCCGATGGTCAGCCGTTGCGAACCATCTCCACCGATGGGCCTGAGGGCTGGGCTTACGTCGAGCAGGAGTTAGGTGAGGCGACGCGCGTGGACGTCGAAACCAGTGATGACGCACCAGTCCGCCTGTTTGGCTTTGTTTCGGAAAAAGGCCGCGGGGTGGTCTACGAGCAGTTGGGAATCAACGGCGCGCAGGCCAACATCTTCGAAGGCTGGGATGCGAACCTGTGGATGCCGCAGTTGAGCCGTCGCTCCCCGGCACTGATCGTCCTCGCCTATGGCACCAACGATGCCGGCAACAAGGACTACACATTCGTGAGTTACAAGGCGATGTTTGCGGGAGTTTTGGCGAAGCTGCGCAGGGCGGCGCCGGCCTCCAGCATTCTGGTCCTCGGACCTCCCGACCGCATGTATCGCTCGCGTTATACCTTGGCGCCTTTTCCCCGGCTGGAGATGATCGCCCAGGCGCAGCGTGAGGCCGCGATTGAGCAGGGCTGTGCTTTCTGGGATCTGCGAGCCCGCATGGGCGGTGCCGGCGCGATGCAGCGCTGGGTGACGGCTGGCGCGGCTCAAGGCGACTACATTCACTTCACCGCCCCCGGCTACCGGCTGATCGGCGCTACCCTATTTAATGATTTGATGGAGCAGTACGCCACTTTTGTGCGCGTTCGCGACCGCGTTTTCACTGCCACGGAAAATGGAAAAACAACAGAGAATCCTCAAGATCGTTCAGACGGTAGCCAAGCGCAACGTCTCCCCTGACCCCGACGAGAGCCTTTTCGACTCTGGTCTTCTCGACTCCTTTGCCTTGACCGACCTGGTCAGCGGACTCGAAGCCGAGTTCGGCCTCACGATTCCCGATCGCGATCTCAATCCCCGGAAATTCGATTCGATCAATCGCATCGTCGAGTATCTGGAGAATCAGGGTTAGCTCACTTTGGCTTACCTAGCCGGTTTCGGTCACTATCTGCCGCCTCGGGTGGTCACCAATGCCGAGATGGCGACGCGTGTCGATAGCGATCCCTCCTGGATCTTTAACGTCTCCGGTATCGAGGAGCGTCGCTTCGCCGACGACGAATCGTTGGTGGATCTAGCCGTCAAGGCCGGAGAGGCCGCGTTGACGAACGCCGGCGTGGCCTCCCTCGATCTCGAAATGGTGCTGGTCGCCAGCGGCACTTCGCCGCGCAGCTTTCCAGGTCCCGCGGCTTCCGTCGCCGATAGACTCGGCGCGACCGCGGCCGCGGCCGTGGACCTGCCCATGGCCAGTGCCGGTAGCCTCTTCGGCCTGGCGCTTGCGGCGCGGCTCGCCCGGCAGCCGATCCTGGTGATCGGAGCGGAGAAGATGTCGACGATCGTCGAGCGACCGCCGCTGGAGAAAGGCGTCGCTGTGCTCTTTGGCGACGGCGCCGGCGCCTGTGTCGTGCATCCGTCTCGAGGCTCGCTGCGCGTGGTCGATTCGCAGATTTCGAGCGATGGCGCCTTCGCCGAGGACCTGAAGCTCGAACATGGCCAACCGCTGTTGATGAATGGGCGGTCGGTGATTCTGCAGGCGTCGCGCAAAATTCCTGCGGTCATCTCCGCGGTGCTCGCCCGGCAAGGCCGCTCGGCGGCGGACGTGGTGACGTTCCTCATGCATCAGGCGAATCAGAACCTGATTGATCGTGTCGCGCAGGCGCTTGGCGTAGAATCCGCGCGGTTCTTTTCCAACATTCGCCACTACGGCAATACGTCCTCGGCCTCCATGCTGATCGCGGCTTCGGAGTACTTTGCCAGCACGCCAGTCTCGCCGGGGACGCCGATTGTCTTTGCCGCTTTCGGTGCCGGCTTTCACTGGGGCGCCTTGCTGGCGGAAGGGCAGTAGCCGTCGTGCAGATGCTGTTGAACTGGACGCCGGCCTCCCGCACGGTGTCCGAACTGACTCAGGAAATCCGCGAGCAATTGCAGGAGAATTTCTCCGGCATCTGGATCACGGGCGAAGTCACCGAATGCAAGCTGGCCGGCAGCGGCCATTGGTATTTCTCCCTAAAAGACGCGGGCGCGAAGCTCTCCTGCGTCTGCTATCGCGGCAACGCTTTCCGCCTCAAGGTCAAGCCGCAGGACGGCTTGGCCGTGCGCGCGCGCGGCTCTGTCGACGTCTATGAGCCGCGCGGTGTCTACCAGTTCATTGTGGAGGCGATTGAGCCGGAAGGCCTGGGTGCTCTTCAACTCGCCTTTGAGAAGTTGAAGCAACAGCTGAATGCGGAGGGTCTCTTCGACCCGGAACGCAAGCGTCCATTGCCAAGGCATCCGCGCCGCATCGGCTTGGTCACCTCGCCGGACGGGGCCGTGATCGAAGACATGCTCACGGTGCTGACGCGGCGTTTTCCCGGGCTGCACATCCGCTTGTATCCCACGGCGGTGCAAGGCGCCGGCGCCGCTGACCAGATTGCCGCCGGCCTCAAGTACTTCAGCGAATCCCAGTGGGCCGACGTCGTCATCGTAGGCCGTGGGGGCGGGTCGCTGGAGGACCTGTGGGCGTTCAACGAAGAAGTTGTCGCCCGGGCGATTGCCTCCAGCCAAGTGCCGGTGATTTCGGCGGTGGGGCACGAAACCGACTTCACCATCGCCGACTTCGTGGCGGACCTTCGTGCCCCCACCCCCTCGGCTGCTGCCGAATTGGTCATCGCCCCGCGCCAGGATCTGGTGGACCGGCTGCACGCCGATACCGTTCGTCTCGAACGCCTTCTGCGCTATCGACTCTCGCAAGCCAGCGACCGGCTCAATCGGCAAGGCATCGATAAGGCCCAGGCCGTGATCGAGCGGCGGCTGCGCCGCCTGGGCCAGCGCGGCGATGAGCTCGATGGCCTGTTGCGCGAAGGCTTGCGCCGCGAGATCGCCAGCCGCCGCCAATCGTACCAGCGTCTCGAGGCCCGCCTCTCGCGCACGGACCTACGGCTGCGCTTCGTCGAGGCCCATCGGCGTCTCGATGCCGCCACCGCTCGACTCACCGAGATCACTTCGTCGCGCCTCACCCGCTTGGAGCATCGCCGCGCTGCGCTCACCGGGCAACTGCAGCATTTGAGTCCGCTGGCGATTCTGGACCGCGGCTACTCGCTCGTGGAGAGTGATGCCGGTCTCGTTAAAGACGCCGCAGCTGTCGAAGTGGGCTCCGAGGTTCGGATTCGCTTAGCCAACGGCAGGCTGGCCGCCCAGGTTACTGAACGACTTTAGGTGTGCTGCGCACGCGTCAGGCGGTCGCGGATTCCGTCCCAGGCGGCATCAGCTGGTGGCGCCTCAATGGCGATCCAATCAAGCTTCTGCGCATCCAGTTCGTGCAGTAGGCCGTAAAGGCGCTGCGCGTATGCGGCAGGGTCTGCTGGCATCTCGATTCGCTGCGCCGCATCCTTGTCCTCCGTCCGCCAAAGCCACGCTCCTCGGCCGCCCGGGAGTTCGTCTGCAGCCTGCAACAAGTAAAGCGGCGTGCGTGGCGAATAGTGATGGACGTGTAAGCCCGGTGAGGCGTGCGCGCCTTCCCCGATCGTCACCGTCGCTAGCGGCTCTCCCAAAACCGCCTCTAGCTCCGCCCGGTCGATCATGCCCGGCCGCAGCAGCGTTGCCGGTCCGGCCAGGCTAATCACCGTCGATTCGATGCCCACCTCCGACGGACCGCCTTCCAATACCAGATCCGCCAACTGCGGCGAGACGTGCGAGGCCGCGGTCGGCGAGAGCGCCGTGAAAGGGTTCGCACTCGGTGCGGCGATCGGCACTCCCGCCGCCCGTAATAACTCGAGCGCCACCGGATGCCGCGGAATGCGCAGGCCAACTGTGCCTAGGCCCGCTGTTACGCGATCGGGCACATGCGCGGCTTTGGGCAACACCAGCGTCAACGGTCCGGGCCAATATCGCTGGGCCACACGTTCCGCCGCGGCCGGCCAGGCGGTCACCAGCGAGCGCACCATCGCGAGGTCGGCGCAATGCACAATCAGTGGCGAGGTGGCTGGCCGTTGCTTGGCTGCATAAATACGGGCTACCGCCTGCTCGTCCAACGCATTGGCTCCCAGGCCGTAAACGGTCTCGGTGGGGAAGGCCACCAGTCCACCGCTGCGGATGATCTGCGCGGCTTGTTGCAGGAGGCTCAGTCTTCCGGATCCTTGTCGTCGCCGGCGAGTTTTCCCGTCTTCTTCCACACCAGAAAGGCGTGCATGAAGTCGTCCAAGTCGCCGTCGAGTACCTTGTCGGTATCGCCCACGGCCAGCTTCGTGCGCAGATCCTTCACCAGACGATACGGCGCCAGGACGTAATTGCGAATCTGGCTGCCGAAGTTGATGTCGCTCTTCGATGCCTCCAGCTTGCGCTCTTCTACGCGGCGCTTTTCCATCTCGTGTTCATAGAGGCGCGAACGCAGAATCTTCATCGCCGTCGCGCGATTCTTATGCTGCGAGCGCTCGTTCTGACACTGCACAACGATGCCGGTCGGCAAATGGGTGAAGCGAACCGCCGATTCGGTCCGGTTCACATGCTGGCCACCGGCTCCGGAAGCACGGAAGACATCCACCTTGAGATCTTCCGGCTTGATGTCGATGACGATGTCGTCGTCGATCTGCGGATAGACGAACGCCGAAGCGAATGACGTATGCCGGCGCGCATTGGCGTCGAACGGAGAAATGCGCACCAGGCGATGCACGCCGATTTCGCTTTGCAACAAACCGAAGGCGTTGTGGCCGTTCACTTCAAACGTCACCGACTTGATGCCCGCGCCGTCGCCTTCCTGCCGGTCGGTCTCTTCGATCTTGAAGCCTTTCCGCTCCGCCCAGCGATAGTACATGCGGGCGAGCATCTCGGCCCAGTCCTGGCTTTCGGTACCGCCAGCGCCCGGATGGATCGTCATGATTGCGCTTTTCGACGCATTCTCGCCGCTGAGCAACATCTCGGTTTCCAGCTGTTCGATGTGACGGGAGAACTTCTGCAGGTCGCGCTGAATGTCGTCCAGTACCGGCTCGCCTTCGCGCGCCAGCTCAAAGAGCGTGTCGAGATCTGAAGTCATGGCGGAGACGCCAGCTTCGAGCGCGATCGACTCTTCGATGCGCTTGCGTTCCTGCATCACTTTCTGACTTAGTTCCTGGCTGTTCCAGAAGTCGGGCTGAGCGATCTGGACTTCGAGTTCGTCGAAGCGTTTCCGTTTTCCAGCCGGGTCAAAGATAGCTCCGCACAGCTTCAGCTTGCTGGCGGAGCGGCTGATACTCGCGATCGAGTTCGTCGAGGGTCATCGACTACCAGTTTAACAAGGCAGGCCTAAGTTTGGCTTGATTCTTCCCGGTTCTGATGTCCGCCGGCGGCGGCTGTGGCGGCTCGTTTCTTTTGCACCGGCACCTGCGTCCAATCACGCACCAACGCTTCTTCCAGGGCCAACAGATCGGGCCCGGTGGCTCCATGCTTGGGGACGATCGCCGACGGCACTTCGCGCGCATCCCACACGCGACGGCCGTTGCGGGCATAGAGTCTGAGTGACTGGGCGAAGCACTTTTCGGCCAGCGCTACCGCCAAGTCGTTCGCCAGGCCGGATTCGCGAAGCTCATCGACCGTCCGCGCGAACATCGGGAGGGACTCGCCGTAGAGCCGCTGCATCGTCGCGCCCAGCTTCACCTTGCCCCCGCTGTTGAGCCGGCTAAACTTCAACCCGTCCGCTTCCAGCAGCCGAATCACCGGAGCCAAAGCCGCTTGATCGCCTTCGCCGACAAAGCGTTGGTGATCGTGGTGTGGCAGAGGCCCGATCGTGGCCGTTTGCGCTCCCAACTCTCGCAAGGGGGCCAGATCGTCCAGAGACAGTTCCTCATCGCACAGGACCAGGCGGAAGTCGCACAGGTCGTAGCCGCGGGAGAGCCAATCGGTGACAATCGCCCGCAAACTCCGCTCCGGCAGGAAGAACAGCACCGCCTCGCAGCGGCGCAGTTCCTCCCAGTCTGTGGTGTGGAATCCCGTGCGTAAGAGCGTATTCGAGGCGCGGCTTGCTAAACGCAAGCTGGTCGAATAGACAGGCCCCACATGGCGCTTGAGTTCAAGCGTCTTCTCGATCCACAAACCGGTGATTTTTCCGGCAGTCACCAAGCCGATCCGATGGACTCTCTTCATATAAGACTGCGGCTCCGAATCACTTTGATACGGTCTCTGAGCTGAGCTGCCTTTTCGAACTCGAAGTGCTTCGCGGCTTCCCGCATCCGCGTCTCCAGCTCACCGATTAGCGCTTCCCGCTGTTCAGGTGAAATCGAGTCTACCTCATTTGGCTCGTCTTCAAGAGGCACCGTGTGATAATCGGCCTCAATAATCGCCACTAAATTGCCGTCAATCGGCTTGCTTATCGTCTCTGGGGTAATTCCGTTCTGTTCATTATAATCTTCCTGAATTTTGCGGCGTCGATTAGTTTCATTTATCGCCCGATTCATGCTCTCCGTCATTTTGTCCGCATAAAGGATCGCCACGCCGTTCACGTTGCGCGCCGCGCGGCCAATGGTCTGGATCAATGAGCCGGTTGAACGGAGGAAGCCTTCTTTGTCGGCATCGAGAATGGCCACCAGGGATACTTCCGGTAGATCCAGACCTTCCCGAAGTAGGTTGACGCCGATCAGGCAATCAAACTCACCCCGCCGTAGGTCGCGCAGGATTTTTACTCGCTCGAGTGTCGTAATCTCCGAATGCATAAAGCGGCATTTTACGCCAACCTCCGAGTAATATTCCGACAAATCTTCGGCCATTCTTTTGGTCAGCGTAGTCACCAGCACCCTGGAGTTCCGCTCCACCCGCCGCCGGATCTCGCCCAGTAAATCGTCCACTTGCCCCTTGATCGGGCGAATTTCGACAATCGGATCGACCAAGCCCGTCGGGCGGATCACTTGCTCCACCACCACGCCGCCGCTCTTGGTCAGCTCATACGGCCCGGGAGTGGCGGAAACATACACCACAGTATTCACGCGATTTTCGAACTCTTCGAAGGTCAACGGCCGGTTATCGAGCGCGCTGGGCAGGCGGAACCCGAAATTCACCAGGTTCTGCTTCCGAGCCCGGTCGCCGTTGAACATGCCCCCGATCTGCGGCACCGTGGCATGACTTTCGTCCAGAAAAATCAGACTATCCGGTGGCAAATAGTCGAGCAGCGTGGGCGGCGCTTCGCCCGGCAAGCGACCCGACAAGTGCCGCGAATAGTTCTCGATGCCATGGCAGTAACCGATCTCGCGGATCATCTCCAGGTCAAACTGCGTGCGCTGCATCAGCCTTTGCGCTTCGATCAGCTTGCCTTGCTTCACCAACTCGCCATGCCACCAATCGAGCTCCATGGCAATCGATTCGGCTGCCGTGATCTTTCGTTCGGGTGTGATGACGTAGTGGCTCTTCGGATAAATGGGCAGCCGGGTGTAAGTCTGCCGGACCGTCCCAATAATCGGGTCAATCTGCGAAAGCGAGTCGATCTCGTCGCCGAAAAGTTCAATGCGGAACGCATTGTCGTCGTAAGTGGGAAAGACCTCAATGACATCGCCTCGGACGCGGAAGGTGCCGCGCTCAAAGGCGGCGTCCGTGCGGGCGTAGAGAATTTCAACGAGTTTCTGCAGAATCGCCTGACGGGTAATCTTCTGCCCTTTCTCGAGCATCAACAACATTCCGTAATACGCTTCGGGCGAACCCAAGCCGTAGATGCAGGAGACGCTGGCGATAATGACACAATCGCGCCGTTCGAAAAGGGAACGTGTAGCAGAAAGCCTCAGTTTGTCGAGATCCTCGTTGGTCGTTGATTCCTTTTCGATATACGTGTCGCTGGCCGGAATATAGGCTTCCGGCTGGTAGTAGTCGTAATAGCTGACGAAATATTCGACGGCGTTACCAGGGAAGAAGCCTTTAAACTCCTGATAAAGCTGGGCGGCAAGCGTCTTGTTGTGCGCCAGAATGAGAGCCGGACGCCCCAATCGCTGGATGGTCTTGGCCATCGAAAATGTTTTGCCGGAACCCGTCACGCCGAGGAGCACCTGGTGTGCCTCGCCGTCCATCACGCCGCGGACCAGAGCGTCAATCGCTGGTCCTTGGTCGCCGCGGGGTTCGTAGTTTCCTGCCAGTTGATAACCCATTGGTTCTAGTTTAGGTGGAGCCGATATGATATCGCCTCATCAAGATCCCACCCTCGGGCGGTTGTTTCTACCCACGCCGACCGGCCTCGGCGGGAACCCAATCACACTACGGGAGGGGGGACGTCGCCGGATTCACGAACCGGAGCTCGAACTCTTGATGAGGTCCTCGAGCTTCTCGAAGGCCGTCTCCAGGCGCTGCGGCTTCTGCAGCACGCCGGCGAACAGATCGCCGGTGCGCTCAAACCGATCGAGCGCGTTACGGATGTGAAACTCGTCGGGCGTGAGCGTATTCCGCAGTTCGCGCCATTCGAGCGGCGTGGCCACGGTGGCGCCTTTCCGTGCTCGCGGCACATAGGGCGCTGAGATGGTCTTGCCGCGCGCATTCTGCATGTAGTCGAAGTACACTTTGCCCGCCTCGCGTTTGCCCACCATGCGGGGGAGGGTAAAGAGGTCGGGGCGTTCCGCGGCGCAGATCCTGGCCAGGATTTCGGCCATGCCACGAGACTGCTCATAGCTATAAATCGGTTCCAGCGGCACATAGATATGCAAGCCGTTGCCGCCCGTCGTTTTCGGGTAGCCCACCAACTCGAGCGCATCGAGCTTGCGGCGCACCAGCAACGCCGCTTCTACAATCTTGTGATACGGGCACTCGAACGGATCCAGATCGATGAGGATAAAGTCCGGATGGTCCAGAGTGTCCACGCGGCTCATCCACGGGTTCTGGTCGATGCAGCCGAGGTTCGAGAGATACAGTAGATCGGGCCGCTGGCCACCGATTACCTGCTCCCGCTCCTCGCGAGTCTCGGCGATGATCGTCGCGCGGCGCATCCAATCCGGAAAGCCTTCCGCCGCATTCTTCTGAAAGAAGCCTGCCTGCCCGATGCCATCAGGATAGCGCCGGAGCGATAGGGGACGGTCCGCGAGATGAGGCAGCAATAGGTCCGCCACCGCCGCGTAGTAATTGATCAACTCCCGCTTGGGGATGCCGTCGTCCGGATAATAGATCTTGCTGAGGTGCGTAAACTTGAGCCGCCGCCCCTCAATCGCCAGCGTGACTTCTTCTTTATCCGGCGCCAACAATGGCACCCGCTCCGTGGTTTGCGCCGCGGCTGCCTTGACACACTCCTCCGGCTCGACGTCGTCCCGCAACCGGAGAAACACTGGCGCGCGCAAGCGGCCTTCGCTGGTCCACTCGTGATACGCCACGGTGGCCACCAGTTGCGGCTTGGCGAACACCACCTCACGCGGAAACTTGATGCGCTCGCTGAAGGGAGACTTACTCGTCTCGAGTGGCGCCAGCTTCGCCGCCAGCTTCTTCAGCAGCGGACCGTCGAAGCCGCTCCCGACACTTCCCGCATAGATGAGCCGGCCCTCGTTGTAGACGCCCATCAGCAGCGAACCAAACGGCGGACGCTCACCCGCCATTCGTCCGGCGATCACCACATCCTGCTCCTGCCGGATCTTGATCTTCACCCAGTCGCGCGTGCGTTCACTGACGTAGCGGCTCTGCTTATGCTTGGCCACCACACCTTCGAGCCCCTGCGCCTTCGCCGCGGCCACCAACTCATCGACGTTCGTCTCGAAATGATCCGAGTAGCGCAGATGCGCGTTGGGCTCCAGCAGACCTTGCAGACGCTGCTTGCGCTCGAGCAGCGGCAGGTCGCGCAAGTCCTGGCCGCCGGCATAGAGCAGATCGAAGGCGAAGAAGACGACCGGGTTGGTTCGCGCCATACGGGCGATGGCCGTCGTGCCGGTGGCCATGATGCGCGGCTGCAGCTTCTCAAAGCTGGGTCGGCCGGCTTCGTCCAACGCGCAGATCTCGCCGTCCAGAATTGCAGTCGGAGTATGAATGGATTTGGCCAGATCATCTAACTCCGGATACTGCCGATCAAAGTTAGTTCCGCGCCGACCTACCAGCTTCACCTTGCCATCTGCGATATAGCAGAGTGCGCGCACGCCATCCCACTTGATCTCGTAAACCCATTGGTCGCTGCGCGGGGTGGGGGCCAGGCTTGCCAGCATTGGTGTGAGGTTCTCCGGCATCTTGCTCGATGTTCGCGCGGGCAAGTCGGCGGCAATCTCGTCCTGGGTGCGCCCGGTTGCCACCGAATGGCCGAACTGGTCGATGTCCCATCCCACGCGGGCGGCGGCGTCCTTCTTCTTGATCAGCAGCCACTCGTTCGCCTTGCTCGACTTGATCCGGACGAGCGCGAACTCACCCTGGATCTTCTGTCCGTGCAGCCGAAACTTGAAGTCGCCTCGTTCGAGTTGCTGGTCAACGCCCGCCTCGCCAAGCAATTCCCACGTGCCCAGATCCCACAGCATCATGCTGCCAGCGCCGTAGTTCCCCTTGGGGATGTTGCCTTCGAACTGCGCATAGCTGAGCGGATGGTCCTCCACGTGTACCGCCAGCCGCTTGATGGATGGATCGAGCGTCGGCCCCTGCGGCACCGCCCAACTCTTCAAGGCGCCGCCGATTTCGATTCGCAAGTCGTAATGCAAGCGGCGGGCAGCGTGGCGCTGAATGCAGAAGATCTTGTGGCCACCGTCGGGCCTCGCCGATATCTGGGGGCCGGGTTCCGGAGTCTTATCGAATTCTCTTTTTCGAGCGTAATCTTCGAGCGCCATCGCCCCTAAACCCTTGTGAATCGGCCACTTCCATGATATCTACGAAAGAGTCACAAACGCAGCCCGAAATGTTTTAGAGAGGGAATTCTCGCTCATGGCGTCCACCATCTGGAAAGGCCACATCACCTTCGGCCTCATCAGCCTGCCCGTCAAACTGCTGGCGGCAGCCCGGCCGGAAACGATCAGCTTCAACCAGCTCACCAAGACCAGTCACTCCCGCGTGAAGCAGGTCCTGCACAGCGTCCTGGACGACAAACCCGTCTCGCGCAGCGAACTCGTCAAAGGCTTCGAGTACGAAAAGGACCGCTATGTGGTGATCGAAGAAGAGGACCTCAAAAAGATCCAGCCCAAAACGGCGAAGGTGATGGAGATCCTGGAGTTCGTGAAGTCGGACGAGATTGACCCCGTCTATCTCGAAAGCAGCTACTACCTGCATCCGGACGAAGCGGGTGAGAAGGCGTATACGCTCCTCTTCGACGCGATGAAGAAGAGTGGCTACGACGGCATCGCGAAGATCACGATGCACAATCGCGAACATGTGGTGATCCTCCGTCCGGGGAAGCACGGCATGCTGCTACACACCATGTATTACCAGGACGAAGTCCGCGCGCTGGACGAGTTTCGCACAAATCTGGAGACGGTCAAAGAGCGCGAACTGAATATGGCGCTCGCGCTCATCGACGGTTTGGCGGCGCCCTTTGAGCCCGAGAAGTATCACGACACCTATCGGCAAACCGTGCGCTCGATGATCGACGCCAAGGTGAATGGTCAGGAAGTGGTGGCGGCTCCGGCCGCGCAGGAAATGGCTCCCGTCACCGACATCATGGAAGCTCTCAAGAGTTCGCTGGCTGCATTAAAAAAGCCGCCGGCTCCGGTGGTGCAGATGCCGCAGCCTTCCTCAGAAGCCAAGCCGCGGAAAGTGCGCAAAGCGGGCGGTTGATTTCGATACAATAGCGCCACTCATCGGAAGGTGGCCGCTTGAAACTGATCATTTGCTTCACGTTCGTCTCGGGTCTGCTGGCGCAAACTGCGCCGAATGTCCGTGAATTGCAGTGTCCCAACACGCCCGGAGGTCAACAGCCGTACCGCGCGTCCACTCTTACCACCGGCGACCTCCGCAGAATCGTTCTGGACGCGCCCAACGCCGTCTGCAACGACGGTTCGCCTGCCGTGATGTACGTCCGCGCCGCTCGCCCCGGTGCCACCGAGCCCGATGGCCCCGCGGCCAATCGCTGGATGATCCACCTGAACGGCGGCAGCCAGTGCACGGAGTTCGACGAGTGTGCTGCCCGCTGGTGTGGCATTGGTCAATGGGAGGGGACGCTGATGACGTCGAACTTCGATGGACCCACCCGCAACCTGGACGGACTGCTGGGCCGCAACAACATCAACCGCCTCGGCGACCGCAACGTCGTCCAACTCAAGTACTGCAGCTCGGACACTTGGCAAGGGCGCAAGTCTGACGTCGTGCTGCGCAGCGAGACTGACCCGACCAAGGCTTTCTCCCTCCACTTTCGCGGTGCGAACATTGTGGATGCGGCGCTCTCGGCCCTCGAACGCGGTGTCCCCGGTCTGCCCCGCCTGACCGAAGCCACCGACGTCCTCATCAGCGGCGACTCCGCCGGCGCCGTTGGCGCCCGCACTCATCTTGATCGCATTGCCGCGCGGCTCAAAGCAGCCAATCCCAATGTCCGCGTGCGCGGGAATTTCGAATCGGCTCTCAATCCGGACTTCAACGGTCAGCAAGGCTTCCCCGCCGGCGATCCGCGCGACCCTGTCTACGCCGGCAAGATGGCCGAATACAACCGCGTTCAACGCGATCAACGCAACGCACAGCTCGATGACTCGTGCCTGGCCGCACACCCCAGCGCCCCCTATCTCTGTGCCGACCAAGGTTACGTCTCGATGCACCACGTCACCACGCCTTTCTTCCAGATCGAGGACGTGCAGGACCAACTCCTGATCGAGCTCTTGGCTGATGCCGGCGTTAGCCTCACGCCGGTCCAGGCGGCACAAACCCTCTACGACCAGTTGCAGCGTCTCACCAACATCCGCAGCACTGCCCTCGAACGCGACGCGATGACCATGGCGCCCGGCGTGGTGGCGCGCAACTGCGGCCTGCATGTCACCTATGGTAGCGACGATGGCTTCCTCGGACGCCGGATCCGCACCGGCCCGGGCGCCACGGCTTACAGCTATTTCGAGCTTCTGTGGAACTGGCTCACGGGCGTGTCTCCCAGCACGTTGCTCGCGGCGCGAGTCCCGTCGACGCCCGCCACGCCGGCCATCGACAGCATTTGCAGCGCCCGCGCGCCAACGGCGCCCGCGGCCAGCCCCATTAACACGGCGTCGAATGCCAGCTATGCCTTCGGCGATGCCGTAGCTCCGGAGTCCATCGTGGTTAGCTTTGGCACGGGCCTCGCCACCGCCACGGCGACCGCCACCACCATCAACTGGCCCACCACACTCGGCGGTTTGCAGATCAACGTTACCGACTCACGCGGCACGTCGCGTCTCGCACCGTTGCTCTATGTCTCTCCCACCCAGCTCATCTATCTGATCCCCGCCGGCACCGCTAGCGGCGTCGCGCAGTTGACCATCGGCTCCCAGCGCAGCGGCATCACCGTGGCCGACACCGCACCCGGCATCTACTCCGCCAATCAGACCGGCCGGGGTGTCGCCGCCGGCTCCTACGTGCGTCTCACCAATCGCGGTGTGCGCACCGAAGGCCTGCTCTTTACGCCCGCCACGGGTGAGGCGGCGCCCATCCCCGCCACCGCCGGAGACCAGATCTACCTCATCCTGTACGGCACCGGGCTTCGTGGCGGCCCCGCCACCGCCACCGTCGGCGGCGTGACGGTGCCCGTCATCGGACCCGTCGCTCAAGGACAGTACGCCGGACTCGATCAGATCAATCTCGGGCCGTTACCCGCCCGCGTTGGTCTGGGCGTCAAGCAAATCGTCATTCGTCAGGGTGACGACTTGGCCAACCCCGTCACGGTGACGTTGCGCGCCCCGTAGCCTGTTAAGCCTGCTCCGGTACCGCGCGTGAGGCAGCCAAAAAGTCCGGGAAGCGACCCTCGAGGATCGCCTGACGCATGCCGCGCATCCGATCCAGGTAGAAGCGCAGGTTGTGCATCGTTGCGAGCGTTCCGAACAGCATCTCGCTGGCGATGAATAGATGCCGCAGATACGCGCGGGAGAAGTTGCGGCAGGTATAGCAGCCGCAATTGGGATCGAGCGGCCCAAAGTCCTCGCGAAAGCGCGCCTGCTTGATCAGTACCTTGCCTTGGCTCGTAAATAGGCACCCGTTGCGCGCGTTCCGGGACGGCATCACGCAATCCATCATGTCCACGCCGCGCGCCACGTATTCGGTGAGTTCCTCAGGCAAGCCGACGCCCATCACATAGCGCGGCCGATCGGCCGGCAGTAAAGGCGCTGTCACCTCGGTCATTGCCAGGCTCAACTCGCGCGGCTCACCCACGCTCAGACCGCCGATTGCATACCCTTCGGCGTCCAACTCGCGCAACTCGCCCGCGCAAGCCGCCCGGAGCGCCGGATCCATCCCGCCCTGCACGATGGGGAACAATGTGTTGGTCGCTACCCGTTCGGCATGCAGTTCGCGGTAGTGGCGGAACTGACGCTTCGCCCAGGAGATCGTGCGATCCATTGCCGCGCGGACTTCCTTGGCCTCGGCCGGATAGCCCACACATTCATCCAGCACCATCAGAATGTCCGAGTTGAACGCCATCTGCACGTCCACCGTGCCCTCGGGCGTAAACAGATGCCGGTCGCCGTTCAGATGCGACTGAAACACCACGCCGTCATCGGAGATCTTGCGCAGACCCGACAGGCTCCACACCTGGAAGCCGCCTGAATCGGTCAGGATCGCCCGCGGCCACTTCATAAAGCCGTGCAAGCCGCCATGACGCTCAATCAACTCCGGGCCAGGCCGAAGGTAGAGGTGATACGTGTTGCCCAGAATGATGGGGGCGTCCACTTCTTCCATCAACTGTTGCGGCGTCAGTCCTTTTACCGTTCCCTGCGTGCCCACCGGCATGAAGATCGGAGTGGGGATCACGCCGTGTGCTGTATGCAATCGGCCGGCCCGGGCCCCGGTGGTGGGGCAAACCGCCTCTACTTCAAATCGCATAGGCCCGCAATTTCTGGTACGCCGCCTCGCTGAACACGTCGTTCATCATCCCGGCGACCCGCCCCTCGCGCAGCACCACTACCACGGGCGCACTCTCCTGTCGCAGGCCTACCTTCGCGCGCCAGTCGGCGTCGCCCTCATAGAGCAAAATCGTCCGCGTATGCCACGCCGTGGGCACGTCCCCGCGCATTCCTCGCCGGATCAGTCCGCGAACCAGGCGAGGAGCCTTCTCGAGCATCGCCACCTGATAAACCCGTTCCACGCCGAACTCCTGTACCAATTTGGTACACCAGGGTTTCGCCGCTCCTCCGGCTTCGCGGCTAAAGGTGAAGACAATCAGCGCTGTCCGCCCGGCGGCGGCATCCGGTAGCCGCAGCTTCGGGCCGGCCAGGGTCTCGCCCTCCAGCGTTGGCCACGGTTGTCCGGGGGCGAGCGCGGCGGCCACCGCCAGCATCCCGAATAGAATCAATTGCATCCCTTCCAGGATGCCAAGAAAAAAGAGGGTCCGCCGAAACGGGCCCTCGAGAAATGTCCTGGCCGCGCACAAGTAGAGCCCGGTCAGGAACCACACGTAATGAACTGAGGACGGATGATCGGCCATCCCCTGCAAAAGCTTTAGTCCTCCCTCTTCCGGGGGGATCAAATAAAATGAGCATGGCCTGTCGATTTCCCCTCACCCGGGTCGTCGTTTCGATGAACAGTGCCCCGTGGTATCTGGAAAGGAACCTCACCATGAAATACATGTTGCTGATTTATAACGACGAAGTCGCCGATTGCCAAGCCACTCCCGAGCAGATGATGAAATACATGTTGCTGATTTATAACGACGAAGTCGCCGATTGCCAAGCCACTCCCGAGCAGATGCAGGAACTCTTCGGCGGTTACTTCGCCTTCACCGACGACATCAAGAAAAAGGGCTACTACGTCTCGGGCGACCCCCTTCAGACGATTTCTACCGCCACCACGCTGCGTCAGGCGCCTCACGGCAAGCCGATCTCCACCGATGGCCCCTACGCCGAGACGAAGGAGCAACTAGGCGGCTACTACATCGTGGATTGCCCGAATCTCGACGATGCCCTTGACTGCGCCAGGCAGATTTGCGCCATCCATACTTTCTCCGGCGTCGCGGTCGAGGTGCGGCCGGTGATGGATGTTGCTGCCATGCAGCATGGTTGAGGCCGTCTTCCAGGCGGAGCGTGGCCGGATCCTGGCCACGCTCATCCGCCTGGCCCGCAACTTCGACCAAGCCGAGGAGGCCCTGCAGGACGCCCTGGTTGCTGCTCTCCGCCACTGGCCTCAGGACGGACTACCCGCGGCTCCCGGCGCGTGGCTTTTCACCACCGCCCGTCGCAAGCTCCTGGATCGTATGCGCGTGGAGAAGCGCCGGGCCGAACTCCTGCTCGACTATGGCCCCCCGGTTTCGCCGGCCCCGGACTACGACGAGGAGTGGAACATGCCGGACGATCGTCTTCGCCTCATCTTTACCTGCTGCCACCCGGCGCTTGCCGTCGAGTCACAGGTCGCGCTCACCCTTCATACCCTGGGCGGCCTTTCCACCCCCGAGATCGCCCGCGCCTTTCTCATTCCTGAGCCGACCCTGGCCCAACGCCTAGTGCGCGCTAAAAAGAAAATTTCCCTGGCCGCGATTCCCTATCAGGTGCCCCCGGCCGCCCAACTTCCGGAGCGGCTGCACGCTGTGCTCGCCACCCTGTACCTGATCTTCAACGAAGGTTATTCTTCCCGCCGGCAGACGCTCGCCGCCGAAGCGATCCGGCTCGCCGGCGTGCTGCGCGACCTCCTGCCGCAAGAGCCCGAGACCGCCGGCCTTCTCGCGCTCATGCTGCTGCAGGACTCGCGCGCCGCGGCCCGGCTCGATGCCCAGGGCCGCTTCATCCCGCTCGATGAGCAGGACCGTTCGCTTTGGAACCGCGACCAGATTCGCTCCGGCGTTCGGGTTCTCGAATCCGCCTTGGCTCGCCGCCAGCCGAACATCTACCAGATCCAGGCCGCGATCGCCGCGGTTCACGCGGAATCGCCCACGGCAGCCGAAACCGACTGGGCGCAGATCGAACTGCTTTATCGGCGATTGCTGTACTACCAGGACACGCCTGTCGTGCGCCTCAATCACGCGGTGGCCGTCGCCATGAGCTGTGGCTATGAACAGGGTCTCGCACTGATGGATCAAATGACGGTCCTGGACAGTTACTACCTGCTCCATGCCGCGCGGGCGGATCTGCTCCGCCGTTTGGGCCGTGTGCAGGAGGCTTGCGACGCGTACGAGCGGGCTCTCGCCCTCGCCACAAACACCGTTGACCTGGATTATTTGCGGACGCGCCTCACCCAGTTGCGGTCCGGCGAAACGGCAGGGCCAGCAAGCTGAAGAAGGCGAGCGCCACCAATTCGCCGCCCAATAGATACACAGGCCAAGGGCCCAGATAGTCGAGGAGCGACGCCGGAGGCTTCTGGCACAGATACATATAGTTCGTGCCGAAGGCCCAGTTGAACAAGCCGATCGTCAGCGCATAGCCGTTGAGCATCAGCATCACGCGCCAAATGCAGCCCGGCTGTGGTTTAGCTTGCCCGCTCCACCACAAATAGAGCAGCAGCATCACAATGCCGCCGTGGGCAAGGAAAAAGTAAATGGTGGGATAGCTGGGGAACGGATCCCATAAGTCAGGCGTGATCACGGCCATGCCGGTGCCCACCAGTCCCGTAAAGAACGCAAACTCGAACGGGGCCTGCCACAACGTAAAGGCGGCGATCACCGTGAGCCAAACGATCAGGTCACAAAGCTGCAGCGGCAGTCCGCCGGGAAACTGGAACCAATGTCGCGAGAACTTGTAGCCGTAGTAAATCAATTCGTTCAGCAGCAGTAAGCCACCCAGTATCGATCGGTGCAGCTTTGCTTGTTCGGGAAATCGTCGAGTGAGTTGGCTGGCTCCCCACGCGACGGCGGGAATAGAAATCAGAATCAGCCAGTGAAGCCATCCAAACAGAACGAAGTTACTTTTCATGTTTAGCGAGGCACAAACTTTTGCACCCGGCAACCATTATTCACGGCAGTCCGCCATCGCGTCCGGCCATACCGCCCAGTTGACCACCACTTCACGACTCCACCAAGCGTGGCGAGGCATGGTACCCTACGGTTGAAGATCGCCCCGAAGTGCAGGGGACCAAGTCTTAACGATCCCAGCGTAGTACCTGATCGACGCGGCGGGGAGCAGCAATGCTCCCCTTTCGCATTTGCGGGATCATGGGGTATGGCCGTTTACGAGATCCCCAACCGCAGCCCCCGTCGACTTTCCCTGGGAGCTGTCCTTATCGGCCTCTTCCTGCTCCTCTTTTTCGCGCGCACCATCGCCAGCTTCGTCATCGACTATCAATGGTGGAACGAGGTCGGCCAGCTCGAACTCTGGTATGACACCTGGTTCTACGCCGCTGGCCCCATCGTGGGCGCCACGCTCCTTCTGGTCGGCTTCTTCTTCGTCGTGCATGCTCGCGGCCTGAAGAGCGGAGGAGGCGGTCTCGGCCGCTATCCCAACTACCGCCGCTTGAGCACACTGGGCTTGCTGATCCTTTCGCTGATCCTGGCCTTCGCCACCGTCGACGCCTGGGCCGTCGCCCGCTACTTCGGGGCTCGCGGTTTGAGCGACGGCTACCGCGACCCGGTCTTTCAGCAATCCCTCGCCTTTCACTTCTTCGATCTGCCTTTTTATCGTCTGCTGCTGAGCTTCCTCACCACGGCCGCCGTCGTGGGCGGCCTCATCTATTGGCTTTCCAGCCAGGCGATGTTCCTGATCATGCGGGCCCGCGAGATTCCCGCCGATGGCTTTGACCTGCGCGACTTGAACATCGGCCGTGCCCTCGACTCAACCTTCGTCCGGGTGATGGCCACCATCTTTTTCGTCGGGCTCGCCGCCGGCTTTGCCTTTGACCGCTACGACCTGCTGCGTAGCGATCACGGCCTGCTGGTCGGCGTCGACTATGTGGATGAGCACTTCACCATCCCGCTCCTGTGGCTGCTCACCGGGGCTTCGTTGCTCGCCGCGCTCCTGTTTGCTCTGCGCCGTCGCGTGCTCGGCATCGCCTTGCTGGGTGCGCTCTATCTGGTGTCGCTAGTGCTGCCTCGCCTGGTCTATACCTTCTACGTCAAGCCGAGCGAGATCACGATCCAGCGTCCGTACATTGAGCGCCACCTGGTCGGAACACGGGCCGCCTATGGGCTGACGGGTAAGCTGCAGGAAGTCGATTTCGGCGCGAAATCAGCCTCGGCCGACGAGGCGTTGCGCCATCAGGCATTGCTCGATAATGTCCGGCTTTGGGACTTCAAGCCCTTCCACGACGCCGTTACGCAGATCCAAGCCCTGCGCCCCTACTACGTCTTTGCTGACTCCGACGTCGACCGCTACTGGATCACCAAGCCCGATGGCACGCGCGAGATCCAGCAGGTGATGCTCTCGCCTCGCGAGATTGACGTCCAGCAGGTGCCTGAAGCCCGCTCCCGCTGGAACAACCCCCACTTCGTCTACACGCATGGCTACGGTGTGGTGGCGGCCCGTGCCAATCAAACCACCGCCGATGGTTTGCCGGATCTCTTCATTCGCAACGCTCCGCCCGAGATCACGCAGCCCGGCCTGAAGATCACCCGCCCCGAGATCTATTACGGCGAGGTGGTGCATGAGCCGGTCTTCGTGCGCACCGGCCAGCAGGAGTTCAACTACCCCTCCGGCTCGGACAACGTCCACTTCCGTTATGATGGCCGCGGCGGCTTCCCGATTTCATCCTTCCCCATGCGCCTCGCGGCCGCCCTGCGCGAAGGCGATTGGAACATTCTCTTCACGCAGTTCATGACTGCGGAGAGCCGCATGATGATCCGCCGCAACGTGCGCGAGAGGGTGGATGCGGTGGCCAGCTTCCTCGATTGGGACACCGACCCCTACTTGGTGATCACCGAGCAAGGCCGACTCGTCTGGATGATCGACGGCTACACCACGTCGCGGCGCCATCCCTACTCACGCGCTCTCGGCAACGGTGCCTACAACTACCTGCGCAATAGCGTGAAGGCCACCGTCGACGCTTACGACGGCAACATTCACATCTA
Organism: Bryobacteraceae bacterium; assembly: GCA_044226365.1. Lineage (GTDB taxonomy): Bacteria > Acidobacteriota > Terriglobia > Bryobacterales > Bryobacteraceae > JALHNI01. The sequence goes on along the minus strand of JBGAHE010000003.1, from coordinate 52,369 downwards.
CATCTTCGAGCCCCAGGACCCGGTCATCCGCGTCTATCAGCGGCTTTTCCCTCGCCTCTTCGAACCCGCCTCGGCCATGCCGGCCAATCTGCGCTCGCACTTGCGCTATCCGGAAATCTACTTCCGGGCCCAAGCCGAGATCTTCCGGCAATTTCACATGCGCGACGAAGAAGCCTTCTACAACAAAGAAGACGTCTGGGACGTGGCGGCGACGCTCGCCGCCCCGGATAGCGGCAGTTCCACTTACGACCCCACCTACGTCGTCACCACGTTGCCCGGCTCCAAGCAGCCCGAGTTCGTGCTTACTCTGCCTTTCACTCCCCGCAACAAACAGAACCTGATTGGCGTCCTGCTGGCGCGTTGCGACGAAGGCCATTACGGCGAACTGATGGTTCTCCAGCTCTCCAAACAGGAATTGATCTACGGCCCCATGCAGATCAAAGCCCGCATCAACCAGGATCAGAACATCTCCAAAGACCTCAGTCTATGGAACGCACAAGGCTCCAAAGTGCTGCGCGGACAAACGCAGGTGCTGCCCCTTGGCCAGTCCTTCTTGTATGTAGAGCCGATCTATTTGCAGGCCGCGCAAGCTCCGATGCCGCAGTTGAAAAAGGTCGCCTTGGCCATGGGCAACCAGATCGCCTACGCCGACACCTACGTCCAAGCGCTCGATCAGTTGCGTGGGGAATTGCCCACGGCTCCCGCACCGGCTAACCCCGTTGCTCCGGGTCCCAAGCCGAACGAGTCTACGCCACCGGCCGCGCCCGGTGGCAATGAGCGACTTGATTCCATCCGACAGCGTCTGCGCCGCTATCGCGAACTTCAATCGCAAGGTAAGTTTGCCGAGGCGGGCCGACAGCTTGAAGAGATTGAAGCTCTCTTGAATCGCTAGGCTACTTAATTTCGACGGCGAGAATCTCGAACGTCTTGTCTGCCAGATTCTCTTCCTTGTGCTTCACCGGGCCGGCCCAGCTCACGTCGCCCGCCTTGTGCTGCGCCATGGTTGCCTTGCCGTCGTCGGTGGTGATCTTGAAGTTTTGATCGGTCAGATATACCACCACGCGATCCAGCGCGTGCTCGTGCAGGGCCACTGATTCCTTCGGCCCAATGGTGGACCGGATGACGCGCACCTGGTCGTTCTCGAACTCTACCTTGTAGTGCTTGCGGTCGATTTTCACGGGATCCAGCGCCGGCGGCGTTACTTTCCTGCCGACGTTCTTCAACTCAATCTCGACGATCGTCACGGGATTGTCCGACGTAATCTCCGCGATGTGCATCCCGGACTTGGGGCTCCACAACGGCTCGCCCGCCTTCCAATTCAACTGCGTCGCCTTGCCGCCCTGATAATCGATTGTCTGCTTACCGGGCTGCAGATAGATCATCACCCGGTTCATATCGTGCTTGTGCAGGCGCGTCTTGATGTGCGGTGCTTGAGTCACCTTCAGCACCTTCACCTTGTCATTGTCAATTGGCACATTGCGGTCTTGGGCCGGCATGGACCACACGGCGACCGTAGCAATCAGGCTGAGTTTCATCCAGTTCATCCGCACCATCATACGCCCGCCCGCGACTTTAGTGACAATAATCCCATGCGCCTCTCGCTGATTCTTGTGCTGCCGTTGCTGGCCATCGCCGATGATGCTCTGATCTCGGCCGAGACTTTGCAGTCGCAGTTAAAGGACCCGCGCCTGGTCCTGCTTCATGTCGGCACTCCGCAGGATTACGCGGCTGGCCACCTCCCGGGCGCTCGCCTGGTTACCCTGGCTGACGTCTCTGTCACCGGACCCGGTAATCTCCGCTTGGAACTGCCCTCGGTCGACCAACTCCGCGCCAGCCTTCTCAAACTGGGCGTCACCAACTCCTCCAAGGTCGTCATCTACGCCGGCAATGACTCCGTGCAATCGGCCACGCGCGTTTGGTTCACCTTCGACTACCTCGGCCTGCCTGCCGCGCTCCTGGACGGCGGTCTCACGGCTTGGCGTGCCCAAGGACGCCAGCTTTCCACCGAGCCGACGGCGTTCAATCCTGCCACCACCCTGAACGTCACTCCGCATCCCGAATACGTGGTCGACGCCGCCTGGCTCGCCTCGCACCGCAGCGACATGGGCGTCGTCATGCTGGATGCCCGTTTGGCCGAGTTCTACACCGGTGAGAGCGCGGGCCAAATGCCGCGTGCGGGTCACATCCCGGGTGCCTGGAATCTCCCGTTCCCGCGGTTGCTCACGGAGAGCAAAGAATTCATTCCGCGCAAGAAGCTCGCCGAGTACCTGGGCAACGGCTCGACGATCATCACGTATTGCCACATCGGCCAGCAGGCCACCGTCCTGTATTTCGCCGGTCGCGTCGCCGGCAAGAACGTCAAGCTGTATGATGGCTCATTCCAGGATTGGAGCGCGCGAACGGACCTGCCCGTCGCCACCAAGTAGTTTCGGAGGTTTTAATAAACATGCGTCGACGTCAGATGCTTGCCGGGCTTGCTGCATCCCCGCTGGCTGCCGCCCCCACCGTGATCCGGCAAAAAGGAACCCGCATCAAGATCGGGCTCAACGCTTACTCCTTCAACAAGCCGCTGATGGCCGGCACGATGAAGCTCGCCGACGTCATCGACTATTGCGCCGATCAGGGCATCGATGGCGTCGACCTTACTGGCTACTATTTCCCCGACTATCCCAACGTCCCTTCCGATCAGTACCTCTACGCGCTCAAACGCCGCGCCTTCGTCAACGGCGTCACCATCACGGGCACCGGGGTCCGCAACGACTTCGCCTTAGTCGATCCCTCCAGCCGCCGCGGCCATATCCAGTTGGTGAAGGATTGGGTCGACGTCGCCGCCAAGCTCGGAGCCGACATGGTGCGCGTCTTCTCCGGCCGTGAACTTCCCAAGGGCTACACCTTCGATCAGGTACTCCAGTGGATGGTGCCCGCCTTCCAGCACGACGATTTCCTCAAAACTGCCGACGAAACCATTCGCCTCGTCAAAGCCGTCGACTCTGACTGGTTCAGCGTCATCCTCGATGTCGGCAGCCTCCGTCAAGGCGACCCTTACGAAGAAATTGAGAAGCTGTTGCCCTATGCCACCAACTGGCAGATCAAAGAGCACGTCTGGTACGGCACGCGGAAGGTGGACATCGATCTGCCCCGCCTCCGCACCCTGATCGAACGCGGCGGCTATCGTGGCTTCACGCCGATCGAAGCGCTGGGCGAGGGCGATGCCCGGGAGGTGATGAACGCCTTCCTGGCCAAAGTCCGCCGCGCGTTTGCCTGATCGTTAAAGGCGCTCGAAGATGCCGGCGGCGCCTTGTCCGCCGCCGACGCACATCGTTACCATGCCGTAGCGATGCTGGCGCCGGTGCATCTCGCGCAGGATGCTCGCGGTTAGCTTGGCGCCGGTTGCTCCCAACGGATGACCCAGGGCCACCGCGCCGCCATTCGGATTCACCCGATCCGGATTCAGCCCGCCTTGCCGCATCACCGCCAGCGCCTGGCACGCGAACGCCTCGTTAAGCTCGATCACGTTCACGTCTTCCATCTTTAAGCCGGCGAGCGCCAGCGCCTTCGGGATCGCCACCACGGGGCCGATCCCCATGATCTCCGGCGGCACGCCGCCCACGGCGAAGCTCACGTAGCGCGCCATCGGCTGCAAGCCCAACTCCCGAGCCCGGTCCGCACTCATCACCAGCGCCACCGCCGCGCCATCGGACGTCTGCGACGAGTTGCCCGCGGTCACCTGACCTTCGGCATGGAACACGGGCTTCAGCTTGCCCAACGCCGCCAGCGACGTGTCCGCCCGCGGACCCTCGTCCTTCGCAAACGTCGTGGTCGTCGTGCCTTCGAGCGTTGTCGTCGTTACCTCCAGCGGCACGATCTCGTCGTCGAACCAGCCCTCCGCCTGCGCCCGCAACGCATTCTGATGGCTCCGGTAAGCGAACGCATCGGCATCCTCCCGGCTGATCCGATACTTGCGCCGCACGTTCTCCGCCGTCAGCCCCATGCTGATGTAGGTCTGCGGCAGATGATCCACCAGCCAAGGGTTCGGCGCAAAGTGATGGCCGCCGTTCGGCACCAGGCTCATCGATTCGGCCCCGCCGGCCAGGATAATTTCCGCGGATCCCGCGCGAATCCGGTCCGCCGCCATCGCGATCGTCTGCAGCCCGGATGAACAAAAGCGGTTGATCGTCACGCCCGGCACCTGATCCGGCAGCCCCGCGCGCAGCGCCGCGATGCGCGCCACGTTGGTGCCGCTTTCGCCTTCGGGCATCGCGCAACCCAGAATCACGTCGTCGATCTCATCGGTCGGCACCGCGGGATACTTGTCGAGCAGCGCCCGAATCACCGTCGCCGCCATGTCGTCGGGCCGGGTGGTGCGCAGCGTGCCGCGCGGCGCCTTGCCGACCGCGGTTCGGAGACAGTCGATGATCACAGCGTCGGTCATGTTCAGTTCCTTTAGTTGCGCAACGGCTTGCCGGTCTTCAGCATGTGCGCCATGCGCTGCTGCGTGGCCCGCTGGCCCAGCAGACTCAAAAATGCTTCCCGCTCGAAATCGAGCATCTGCTGTTCGGTTACCACCGGCTCCCCGGTCAGCGGTCCGCCCGTCAACACGCGCGCCAGCTTCTCTCCCACCACCAGATCGTGCTCCGTGGCATACCCGCCTTGGCGCATCGTCCAGAGCGCCAACTTCAGGCGGCTGTAGCCGGCCTGCCCGCTCAACTTGATGTCCGTCTGCGGCGTGCCCGGCTCGTATGTCCCCACCAACGACAACGCGAGCGACTTCGCGTCTTCCAGCAAGCGATCCTGATTCATCGAGATGCTGTCCAGCTTGTGAAGCAAGCCCAGTTGCTTCGCGTCCGCGGCGGACGTGGACACTTTTGCCAGCCCGATCGTCTCGAATACCTTGCGGACGTCCTTCAACCGCAACAACAGTTCCTTGCAACCGCCGGCACCGGGAATCAGCCCCACGCCCACTTCCACCAGGCCCATGTACAACTCGGCGGAGGCTTGGCAACGCGTGGCATGCAGCGCAATCTCACACCCGCCACCCAGCGTTCGCCCGAACGCCGCCACCACCACTGGCTTCGCCGCATACTTGATGGCCATCGTGGCCTGCTGGAAGCGGCGAATGGCGAGCTCCAACTCCTCCCACTCCTCGTCCTGCGTCGCGGCCAGCGCCATGACCAGATTGGCGCCTACAGAAAACTGCTCGCCTTCGTTGCCGATCACCGTGGCGGCGAAGTTGCGCTTGGTCTCTTCCAGCCCGGCGTAGATCATCGCTAATGCATCTTCGGCCAGAGCATTCATCTTCGAATGGAACTCGATCGCGAGTACCCCGTCGCCCAGATCCACCAACGAGGCTCCGGCATTCTTCTTCACCACGCCGCGTGCTCGCTTAGCCGCCGCCAACGAGATGGTGCCCGGCGGCGGATCGAGCGTCAGGTAATTGTTCACCCCGAAGTCGAAGTACTCCGTCCGCGGCCGCTGATTCTGGTCAGCCGCGCGATAGAAGCTCTTGGCTCCCGCCTCCAGCATCCGGATAATCTGCTCGGGCAATCGCCGGCCTTCCCGCTCCAGTCGGCGCGCCGTGCTCTCGAAGCCCAGCGCATCCCACATCTCGAACGGGCCGAGCTTGTTGGCGTAGCCCCAGCGCATTGCCCGGTCCACTTCCACCAAGCGGCCGGAAATCTCCGGCACCCGTTCAGCGGCATAGAGCAGGTGATCGCTTAGGACCTTCCATAGGAACGTGCCGCCCCGTCCCGGACTGGCCACGAGCGCTCGCAGCCGTTCGCCCAGGTCTTCTATCGGTTTCGCCGCCTCGGCATCTTCCAACTTCGGCCGCGCCGCCGGATGATACTCGAACGTCTTCCAGTCGATCGCGTGGACCTCGCGCTGCGGGCCCACGCGCTGATAAAAGCCTTGACCCGTCTTATCGCCCAGCCAGCCCCGGTCGAGCATGCCCTGCAGGAATGGCGGCACCTGGAACCGCTCACGCCAGGGATCGTCCGGCACGGCGTGAAAGAGGTTCGCGTTCACGTGCGCCCAAATGTCGATGCCCACCAGATCGCACAGGCGGAAGGTCGCCGTGTTGGGCAAGCCGATCAGCGAGCCCGTCAGCGCGTCAACCTCTTCGATCGTGTAACCACCTTCCTGCATATGCAGCCACACGGTGGACCCAAAGAAGCTGCCGATGCGGTTGGCAATAAAGTTCGGCGTGTCTCGGCAAACCACCACCCCCTTCCCCAGCCGCTGATCGCCGTAACGGATCACATCCTGTAGCAGGAACGGGTCCGTATCGGGTCCCGGAATCACTTCGAGCAGATGCAGGTAGCGAGGCGGATTGAAGAAGTGCGTGCCCAGGAAGCGTCGCCGCGCCTCCGCCGGCCAACCTTCGGCGATCGCGCGCAGCGGAATGCCGCTGGTATTCGTCGAAAGGACCGCCTGCGGCGAAGCATGCTCCAGCACGCGCGGCCACAAGGCCCGCTTCACTTCCAGGCTTTCCACTACCGCTTCGAGCACCCAGTCACAGCCAGCCAGCTCAGCCAGATGCGTATCAAAGCCGCCGGTCTTTACCAGCGCCGCGCTCGCGTTGGTGTAGAGCGCCGCGGGTTTCCCCTTCATCGCGGCTTCCCAACCGCGCTGTGCCGTGGCTTGATTGAGATCGAGGAGAAGAACGGGGACCTGCGCGTTGGCGAAGTGGGCCGCGATCCGCGAACCCATCGTGCCGGCGCCCAGGATGGCCACCTTCTTCATCGCTCGGACAGGGAGTTGGGGCATAGCCTTTTCCAGCATACTCGAACCGGCCTCCGCAGCCGCTATCATGAAGCTTGGCCTCCCCTCCTCAGATGCTTCCTCCCGTAAAACCTGCCGGGATGTGGTCTGGAGCTTCCCCGGGCATGCGCGCCCTGATTGTGGCCGCCAATCTCACTTCCATCCTCTGCCTCTGGTGGGTTCTGCGGGACAGCCACATTTCGCTGCTCCGCGAAGAGATGAAAACCATCGATTGGCGCTGGGTTTGCGCGGGTGCGGTGGCCGATATCCTGGTCTATGTCGTCCAGGGCTGGCGCTGGCGGATCCTCCTCTCGCCGATCGCCAATCTCCGTGTCACGCAAACCGTGCGCGCTATCTATGTGGGACTGTTTGCCAACGAACTGCTCCCGTTCCGCACCGGCGAAGTCATCCGTTGTTACTTGTTAAATCGTTGGAGTCGGGTGCCCCTGCCACTGGTCCTCTCGAGCGCCGTGGTCGAACGCGTTTTCGATGGCGTCTGGCTGATTCTGTTCTTCGTCGCCACCGTCCAGTTCACCAATCTGCCGGGCTATGTGGGACACCTGGCCTGGGTCTTGTCGTTGGTTGTGTTGCTGCTCGTCGGCGTTCTGCTCACCGTCCTGCTGGCGCGCCGGTGGGTCGAACAACACGTCGGGCGTCATTCCGGGCTCCTCCGGCTGATCGAAGACCTCCACTCCGTTGGCAACTCGCGATCCTTTGTCTTCGCCTTCTTCGCGAGCCTGCCGTACCTTCTGCTGCAGGTCGTGCCTGTTTACGCCCTGCTGCGCGGCTTCGGCCTCGACTTGCCGAATGTTCTGGGTGCCGCTGCCGTCGTCACGATTGTCCTTCGCCTCGGTACCGTAGTCCCGAGTGCGCCGGGCAACCTCGGCACCTTCCAGCTACTCGCTGCCCAAGCGCTCGCCATCTTCATAGCGGACCAGTCCCTGGCCAAGCGCTTCTCCTTCCTGCTGTGGGGCCTGGTGACCCTTCCCCTGCTGCTGGGTGGCTTCGTTGCGATGGCCCTCACGGGACTGAAGCTCCGCGAACTACAGCGCCAGGCGCAGGCTCGCGTGCGCACCTCTTAGTTTCGTCCCGCTGCCCAACTGGCGCCGCGCCGGATCAATTGGGTCGTGCCGTAGCTGCGCTGCGCTTCGAGCGAATGCCCCAGCACCGTCTGAAAAACGCGACCCTTCCCGTAGCGATAGATCATCGCCATCGGCTCGTCTTTCCCGGTCTGCTTCGATCTCGCCGTCGCCAGCACCTCCACTTCACGAGTGCCCACCTGTCCAAAGTAGAGTTCGTCCGTCGTCTCAAAGCTCTCGAGACCTCGCGTCAGCGCGTGCGGTTTCACGTCCACGCGGAACTTGCCGTATTTGTCATGGCCCACGGTCTTCTGCGTGTGGTCCCACACACGCGCCACAATCTCGCGATAGCCCGGCCAATCCGTACCGGGCGATTTCGGCAGCGAATGATGAAAAGCGCCATTCGCAAAATGGATGACCACCAGCCCCCCGCCGCGTTCCAGATATCGCACCAAGCCAGCCTTCGCCGCCTCGCTCAGACCGGGGCTCGTCCAGTTCGCGTAGTGCAGCACCAGCAATTGGTAGCCCTCCAACTGGGCCAAGTCATTCGGATCCTCCGTCACCCGCACGTCGAATTCCGGCCCCCGATTGTTCAGGTCCTCAATCAAGGACACCGTCGTCTGTTTCCACAGATGCGCCGGATGATCATCGCCCGTCAGCAGCAGCGTCTTCACCGGGTTCGGCACCAATAGCCGGCTGGTCTCCTCGACGAAGTCTGCCCCCAAGCCTTGGGCCGGAATCTCCACCCCTGCGCTCCACGCAATCAGATTGAGAAAGTACTTCCGGTAACTGGGCAACCGCCAGTTCGCCCAGAAGTGCCCCATCGAAGTGCCAAATCCCCGTCCGCCGTCGGCCCGCTCCACCGACCAGCCCACCACCTGGGAATCGGCCGTCCCACCCAATGCCGGCACGCGCATCAGCGGCTTCCAGCCTGTCCGATTCTCCGGAAAGCGAATCTGATAGTAGAACTCCTCTTTGTAATCGAACGCCGCTAACCCGCGTAGCGCCGGATGGTCCGCCGTGGCGGGCTCCACACGTGTCTCCAACGTCTTGATTGCCGAGTACCACTTCCGCGCTCCCGTATCGTCCTGCCAGTCGAAGTACCCGCCGGTCCACGCCAGAATCTGCGGCCCAAACTGGTCCGGCGCGAAAGTCGAAAAGTGGATCAGGCCCAGGCCACACCCGCGCTTCATCTGTTTCTCGATCACCGGCATCCGCTCCGGCGTCATAAACGGCACGGGATTATAGAGGTCTCCGTCTTGGCCATCGGATAGGTAGATGATCGAGTTCGCCGTGTCGAGCGTCGACGGATCCTCCGGCCATCCGTTGAAGTGCAGTTCCACCCGCGCATCCTTGGTTGCCCGCTCCAACATCACCTTCAACAGTTGAGCGCTTTTCACGTACTCGTGGAACCCCGGCGGATGACTCTTCCGTCCCGCGATGATCACGATCTTCTTCGGGGGCGCGGCCACCGCGGCCGCCGCCAGCAGCATCAGGCATACCAAACGCATGAGACCCACAGTGTATCGGCTATCCTTGAGTCGATGAAAGCGGAAGCCGCCATTCTTTTTCTGCACGGTGTCACTCGCCGTGCTGCGACCTTCGCCCCGATCGCCGGCACCCTTGGCGAGCACTACCAGTTGCACCAGCACGATTTCCGTGGCCACGGCACCTCGCCGCGCCGGGGCCCCTACCGGGTCATCGATTATCTGGAGGACGCCGTCGCCTTTCTGGACATCGTCCCCCAGCAGCGCGTCTTCGTCTACGGCCACTCGCTTGGCGCGATGGTGGCTGCGGCCCTGGCTGCCAAGCGACCCAAACGCGTCACCGGCGTCGTGCTGGAGGATCCGCCCTTTCACACCATGGGTGAACGCATCCACGATTCGCCCCTCGGCAGCTACTTCACCGGGCTGCGGGCCTTCGCTGGCTCGCAGAAGCCCGTAGGTGTCCTCGCCCAAGAACTTGCCGAACTGCGCTACGGACCCGGCAACGCCATCCGCTGCGGCGACACCCGCGATCCCACCACCCTGCGCTTCTCCGCCTCCTGTCTGCGCCGCCTCGACCCCGCCGTGCTCGATCCCATCGCCGACGGCACTTGGCTCCACGGCTATTCGCTCACCGAGATCTTCGCCGGCCTCAACGCGCCGGCCCTTCTTCTACAGGCGGACCCTGAGATGGGCGGCATGCTCAGCGACCTCGACGCGGAAGCCCTCACCCGCACGGCCGCCGACGTCACGCACGTCAAGATTCGCGGAGGCCACGCCCTGCACTGGTCTGCCACCCAGTCGGTTCTCTGCCACGTGCTCGCCTTCCTGGCGTCTTTCGACTAAGGCTGCGCCCCGGCCTCGAAGAGCAGATCTACCAGATTGGCGTCTTGCCCGTCGGTGATCATCCGCAGCCGCTGTTGCCCGCTGAATGCCGGCGGTGACAGTATCCGCAGATTGACCTGATCGACGCCGGGGAAGCCCTCGGCCGGCCCGGCGTAAAGCACTTCCGCTTCGTACTCGCCCACGAACGCCGTCGCAGAACTGAAGTTGCGGAACCCGGTTCCGTACAGCACCAGGTACAGCTGCGCGATTCCCGGCCCCAGCCGGATCGTCGTCGGCGTACAAGTCACCGTGCACACATAAGCTGGAATCGCCCTCGTCTCGCCATTGTTCATCACCGCCGTTACCGCGACGATGGGCGTCCCCGTTCCGCGGCCATTCAGCGTGAAGAGGCCCCCGGCTGTGCGCGTTACCAGGACCTCGGCACTCGCCGTCCCAATCGTCAACCGATGCCGCCCCGCGGGCAGCGTCGAGGGCACAATCAGGTTGATCTGGCCGGGCGACACGTACGACAGCGGACACCGCACCCCGGAGATCGTCACCACTGTTCCTGCCAACTCTTCCGGGAACGGTAGCGTGAGGGCTTGGGCTGTGCCACTGCTCAGGCGAACGCCGAACACCGAAATCAGTGATCCCGGCGCCACGCCCGCCGCCGAGTAGCTGGCCGCGTTCACCACGCCCCCCGGCCCGATCAGCGGACCTGTGCAGTTCGACGACCGCACCGTTACGCGAGCACTCGCGAGCACCCGCCCCGGATTGCGCGACTCCGGCGACGCCGCCAGATAAATCACCGAACCATCCGGCAGGTTCGCCGGCAGCGGACCCGTCCCCGCATTCCCCACCCGTCCAATCAGCACGCCGTCCGGCCGCGTCAGCCGCAGTTCCGTGGCCGTCTGGTCAGAGATCCACGATGCGGCAAAGCGCTGCGGATTCGCGTCGCAAAGCTCCCACACATCCGGCGCCAGGGCCAGCACATTGCCCGCCGCATCCTGCTCCACCACGTGCGTCTTCCCGTTGCTCAGCACCAGATTCCCCCGCCGCAACTCGCCTGTCGGGTTGGGCTCCACCGTCACCTCGATCGTCCCATCGCCTGTCCCGCTGTTGTTGGCCGCCACGCGCAGCCAACTTGCCGAAGCCGCCACCGTCCAGCCGCACGTACTGGCTGACCCGCGCACCGCGACCGTCCGCGTCGTCGGCAAGTAGCCCACGCTCGTTCCCGCCACCGGAAAGGATGGATCGCAAATCAACCCCGTCTGGTTCACTGTGAACACCTGCTTGTCCACCGACAACGTACAACTCTCGCCCGTCAGGATCAGATGCCCCACCCGCGGACCCGTTGGGTTCGCCTCCACCTGATACTGCACTGCCGACCCCACGTTCCACTTCGCCGGACCCACCACCGTCAGCCACGGACTATCGGACTCCACCACCGCCGGGCATCCCGCCCCACCCACCAACAACGCCGTCCCGCTCGCCGCCGCCGCCGGCAGCTCTGCCGAGATTCGGTCAAAGCCCACCTGATTTGTCGCCGGCGTATAGTTGGCCCGCGTCAGAATCACTTCGCGCTCATTGCCATTGGCCGGGCCCGAGCCGGTGTTGACGTAAAGATTCAAATGGAGCCGCGCCGCCCCCACGTCCGGCACGCCTCCGGAATAAGTCCACTGCGCGATCGGCGAACCTCCGCTGGCCTCACCCGTGCTGAACTGCAACTGCGTCGGCGTCCACGTCACCTGACTCACCGAGGCGGTCGCGGCGGTCATCGCGAAGCGCCGTATGTTGCCGCCCACCGTTGCCGGCTGCACCACGTACTGAGCATTCGTCGTCGTGCCGGCGTCGCCCCAACGGCTGAACTCCACATCCCACTCGCGATGATTCTGCTGCACCGCCGTTTCATCCCACGTGAAGAAACCCAGCGTCAGGTTGCGATCAAGGTCATGCACCGCGCCTTCAATCGCGAACGAATAACTTCCGTACCCTACCCGCTCTTTCGTAAAGATCTCCGCCGCGCACCACTCACTCCCGCACCGGCTCACCTTCAGATGCAACCGGCCTTGCGCATCCACAAACGCATTGTTCTCGTTGAAGAGCTGCGGGCCCGGCCCCACCTTTGCGGGCGGCGCCTTGATGAACCAGTCCAGCCCCGAGAAGCGCAGTGTCTTGAGCACCGGCAATCGTGGCAACGTCGAAGAGGCGATCGCCCCGCGCTCCACTTCGGTTGGGATGGCCGCCGAATTGCCGCACGAGGGACGCACGGCGGCTGGCACCAGGTACACGCTGAACCGTGTGGCATATCGCTCGAGCGCGCTCGCCAGCGGCAAACTGAACGCTCCATTGCTCGCCACCGTCATTGCTTGGCAACTGGGCAACGTCCAGCCCACATCCGGAATAAATACGAAGGCGTAAATCTGCGCTCCCGCGGCCGCCGCCAGGCTTGCCTGTCCGCGTAACTCACCAGTCTCGCCGAAGGCCGGCACGCTCGTCAGCTTGACGGTTGGCGTTTGGCTGAACGCGGGAAGGGAAGTGAGAAGAAAGGCGATCAGGAGGGGCGACTTCGGGCTAATGGCCACCATTGCCCGAATTGTATAACGACGCCCGTGAAGTGGGTGTTAACGTTTGAGTAACTTGCTGATCGCCATCTCTAACTCGTCCTGACTCCAGGTTGTCGAGATGAACAACTCCTGCCGCGCCCCCGCGCTCAGCGCAATCGCCTTCCAGCCATTCGTCGTCGGCACCGTCACGCGGATCTTTACTTCACCCTTCGCATCGCGCACCGGACGAATCACGCCCGGCACGATGGAGCGAATCTCCGGGTTCTCATTCAACAGCCGCTCCAGCACGTCGCGCAAGCCATCGATGATGCTGTGCTCGATCTTGAGTTTGCCTTGAACCTTGCGCAGCTTCATTTGAACCGCTTTCGGTAAAAGAAGTCGAGTCCGAAAACGCCGTTCTCGTCTCGCACCGCGAGCGCCGAGAACTCGCGCGAGAAATCCCACTCCACGCTGACAATCTGCTGCTGCGTCCGATTCAGATTGGTGATAAAGGTCACCGTCAAATCGCGAGAGACTTGTTGCTCAATGGTCAACCGCGCCTGCGCCGTATTCTCGAGTCCCGTCAATTGCGGATCGATGCGCACGCGGCTCACGCCGAACAACCGTTGCAGACGCCCGGTGATGGGCGAAGCGACCGCCTGCCCCAACAGCGCGCTGCTGGCGCCCTGCAGAAACGTGGGCGATTGTACGTTCGCCCCGCTGCTCACCGAACCGGTCGGTGTTCTACCTACCGTCAACAAGGCCAGAATCTCTGACGATTGCAGCGGCGGATCGGACCGATAGGAGAGATTCAGCTTATTCGCCGGCCCGGCAAAGTTGATCGTCACCACCACACCGCGCACACGCGTCTGTAAGTCCAGATTGATCACCGGTTCAATCTTGGTCGGGTTATAGAAGTTCACTTCGCCGCGGTCGATCGTATACTTCGTTCCGAAGAAGCTGATCTCGCCTTGCGTAAACGACGTCCGCCCCAGCAGCACCGGCCGCGCCGGCGTTCCACGCAGCCGCAGGTTTACCTCGGCTTCCACATTCTGCGTCAGCGACGTGGTCAACTGCGCGTTCAGCGCTGTATCCACCCGCACGTCAAACTGCATGTTCTTCAGGAACTCGTTCTCCACGCGCGGCGTCGAGTTGGTCGCCTGACTCGAATTCGCAATCAGTGTTCCGAGGTCGGTTCTCGGCGTGAGCGCCGCGCGCAGCAAGGTGATGGATCCCGAAAGCAGACTGCGCTGCGCGCTCCCGGCGAGCGTCAACGACGCATTCACCGACGTGCTCACACCCTCGGGATAGCGCACGCGCGTATTATCCGCTTGCGCTTGTAACTGATAGCTCAACTCGCCGCCGAACCCGATAAAGCCGCTCAACCGGATCGTCCCGCCGCCCGATTGCGCCGTCAGGTTCTCCAAACGAGCCCGCGAACGGTCAAAGAAGATCGTGCCATTCACCTTCTCGAGACCATTGGGCACATCGCGCAGGAAGAACGACGCGTCCCGCAGTTCCATCCGGCCGGCCATCACGGGCTGCGACACCGACCCGCGCACTGTCAGGTCCAGCGTCGAAACGCCCGTCGCCAGCAGGTCCGCCTTCAGCGCCGAAAGTACCGCCAGATTCGCCTCGCCCACCATCCGGAAATTGGCTGAGGTCTGGCCCGAACGAGCTAACAGGCCTGAAGCGCTCAGCTTCGTGTCTTTCGCCGACAGCTTGGCCTGCTTGATGTCCAGACCATTCGCGTCGAACGTCAACTCAATCGGACCGTCGTTACGCAGCGTAAAGTCGCGCCGCACCGTCTCGGTCATGTTCTCCTGCCGCGGCGTCAATGCAAGCTGCCCGATCTTCAGCGTCCCCTTGATCGTCTCCGGTGCCCGCAAGCTACCCCGGAACGCGCCCGTTGCCTCCATACGCAAGTCCATCGACGAAGGCGTCGCTCCGTTAGAACCCGCCAGAAACTCCTGGAAATCGTCCAGCTTCGCGCCGCGGATCTCGAAGGTCCCCTGGCCTGGCATCTGTCCACCGAGCTGCCATCGCGAGGTCGCCGTCACCGACGACCCCTTCACCAGCGCGTTCGCCGTCAAACTCAGATCGCTCCCCTCCGACTTCGCGTGCAGCGTCACGGCGCCAATCGCCTTGCCCTCGTAGGCTGCCTGCTGCACCACCAACCGGCCATCCAAAGAACTGAACGTTGGGTCGCCGTTCACCAACTGTCCTCGTGCTCGGCCATCCACCTCGGCTTGTCCGGTCCAGCCGGGCAGCCTCTCTCGGAAATAAGGGAATCGCTCGAGCACCAGCCCCGCTCCCTTCGCCATAACCTGAAACGTCCCGCTGCGATAGTTGTCCGGCCGATGCGTAAAGCTACCCGAGAACTGCACCGGCTGCCGGTCCATAATCAATTGGCCATTGCGGACTTCGATCTGCCGCTCGCCATAGAGCAGCCTCCCGCTCACCGTGCCCAAAGCCTGCGCCTGATAGCCCGCTTCCGTCCATTCCAGCGACCCATCCAGGCGTGGCTCCCCCACCGTCCCCGCCAGATCCACCGTGCCCTTCACCCGGCCCCGAGCGTCCGGCACGTAGGGCATCACCTCGACGTTGGCGACCGTGAGCTTGCCTTGCAAGGTGCTGTTCGGGTGACTCTGCCACTCCCGCAGTGATGCAGCCATCGTTCCTGTCACCCGTTGCGCGTCGCGGATCACTTCCAGGCGCTCCACCTCCACCCGGTTACTGCGAGCTTGTACGTATCCGGCCGCCCGATCCACGCGCTCATCGTCGACCAACAGCTTGGCCGCCGTCACCTGCCCCCGCACGGCCGGATTGCTCAGGTCCCCCGACACCAGGCCACGAAACGTGATGTTCCCGCCGTTCTCGATCCGAATCGGCCACTCATTCACTAACGGCAACTCCGCCAGATTCGACGTCGTCAGATCCACGTCGAGTCCGGTCAACAAATGTCCCGCGATGTCCAACTGAGTTGAGTGCGTTTCCAGATGCGTATTCGTCACCCCCACATCCTGCGTGCGCGAGTCGTACGCCAGGTTCACCTGTCCCCCCAGCGGATGCTCGCCGTCGGTCGGCGAAAGGGTCAGGTGAGCGGACACGCGGCTGGCGCCATGATCGCCCTGAATCACCACCGGACCAAACACCAGCGAGCCCCAGGACGGTAAGCCCGGCCTCAAGAAGTTCTGGGCATCGTCCAGTCGCACGTTCCCGATCGTGCCCCGGATCAGATGCGTCGTACTGGTGATCGTCGCCGTTCCGCGAAAGACGCCGAGCGGCGCATCCGTCCGCACCCGCGTTAGTTCCAGATGATGTCCGGTCTCGCGGCGAAACTGATAGTTTGCCTTGGCGCTCGCACTGACTCCGGAAACGTTCACCGGCCCGCGCCGATATGCCAGATTCCGCCCGGCCAATTGACCCACAAACGCCCAGCCCGCGTTATAGTTCACCTCGCCCTCAGCGCTCCCCTCGCCCTGAGGTTCCACCGGGAGCCCGAACTGCGCCACTACTTCGCGGATCGGTCCCTGGGCCTTCACCTTCGCGGTCAGCACCGGCTTCACCCACGTCTTCAACTGCCCGGCCGCTTCCAGTCGCATGCCGCCCATCGTCCCGTTGAGGTTCGTGAACGTTACCTGATTGCTCTCCAGCACCACGTCGGTCGCGGCACTGAAGCGCAGATCGCGAAGGTCGGGCAGCTTCAGCACGGCCCGGTCCGCGCTCGCTTTGCCCCGATACAGTTGGCGCCCCAGCGTCAGCGATACTTCCAGATCTTCGCCATGGAAATCGAACGGAATCTCTTCGTGGTTCCAGGTGAAGATGCCCTGATGCGCGTCGATCTGGTTGATGCCCAGCTTGATGAAGTCCGCGAGCACTTCGTCCGGCTTGCGGCCCCGGCGGCGGCTCGGAATATTGTTCGTCCCGTCCGGGTAGGTGATGATGTGGACTTCAGGCCGTGTCAGCTTCACCGCCCGCAGATCCACGTTCGGATTGATGAACGAAAGGACCTTCAGCGAAATCTCCGCCCGTGCGATCCGCACAAACGGCAGGTCCGTAGGCAATTCCTGACCGCGCAGCAGAATGTCGTCGATCCGCACCACTCCGCGCGTCCAATCCCACTCAAATGCGCCGAACGTCGCGGTGGCCCCAGTCGCCTTAAAGACCTCTGCCACGGCGCGCTCCCGGATCTTACCGGCTAACCAGTCCGATCGCCACAGCAGGAGGCCGCCGCCTGCCAGGAGCAGGAGCAGAACCAGTGACGCGAGGATCACCTTGCGGATGCGCTTCACGATCCTTCGAAAACCTCCTCGCGATAACGAATGCTCACCTGCGTCCTCGTCAGGCTAATCCAGCGATCCAGCTGATTGTCGATCCGCTCCTGGACCAAAATCTCTTCGATCTTCGCCGCCACGCTTTCGATCGGTGGCGGGGCCTCTTTGGATTGCGCCCGCCATTCTTCCAGATAGCGCAACTCGTAGTAGCTCTTAACGTCCTCCGTCGTCACCTGAATACCCGGGCGAAACCGATATTCGATGAAGCGCAACACTGTCAGTTGCCAGAGGAAATTCGCCTTCAACTCCTCCTCGGTCACCCCGGCGCTCCGCAACGCCGCGCGATAGGCCGCATCATCGTTGTTGAAGCGGCTCTTGCGAAAATCAGTCACCAACGGCTCAACCGAAAGCGACTCCGGCACCACATAGTGGGTCGTCTCGATTTCCCGCCGGATCAGAGTCTGCTGAATCAGCCGGTCGGCCGCATCGCGTTTGCTTTCCCCATCCAGCTTCAGCGGCGTTCCTTCCAGCAGGGCGCGCACGCGCATTTGCTCCAGAATCTCGCTTTCGGTAATCACCGTATTCCCTACGCTCACCGCCACGCGGTCGATCAACTCCGCCTGCAGCGGGAACAGCAGCAATAAGGCGCTCATCATCCGCATCAGAACGCCTGCCCCAGCGAAAAATGAAATGCGAACTGATTCACGCGCTGCCGTGTGGCCACGCCGCGCTGGAACAGCAGATCCTCATACGTTCCCTGAAATCCTTGAAATCGCGGCGAGTTCGGACTGAATCCGATATCGATGCGAATCGGCCCCACCGGCGTGCGATACCGGAAGCCCAAACCCACCGTGTGCACCATGTAGTTGAAGTCCGTGATGTCACGCTGCTTTACCCGAAAGCTCACCTCGTTCAGCTTTGAATACACGTTGCCCGCATCGTGAAACAGCACGCCGCTCAGATTGTCGCCCACTAGAGGAAAGCGCAATTCCAGGCTATTGATCAGCACCGCCTTGCCGCCCACCGGAAAGCCCGTCACCAAATCGCGCGGCCCCGCCTGATTCTCGGAGAAGCCACGATGCGAGTTCGCGCCGCCCGAAAAGAAGCGCTCCGGCAGCGGCACATCGCGCACCGGATTGTCGCTAAAACCGTACTGCCAGCCGAACGTCACCGTCCGGGCAAACACCATGTCCCGTCCCACTTTGTAATAGGACGAATTGCGGCCCAGCAGCCGCGCGAAGTCCGATTGCGACGCCAACGCCCGTGTCGAGACCGCCGCGTCCACCGTGTTGTACCAGCCCCGCTTGGCGTCCAGCGGATCGTCCCGGCGATCACGAATGAACGTCAGCGAAGCAATCCCCAAACGTACTGGCTGCGAGAGCAGCGGAATCAGCTGCGGCTCAATCTTCAGCGTGTCCGCATCCACGGCCACGCGCCGATAGGTCAGCCGGTACTGAATCGTATTCGCGCGTGACAGTCGCTGTCCCAACTGTGCCGACGCTTCGCGCCTTCGCGCGTTAAACGTCCGCACATTCCGCGAGTCGTCATAGAGCGCCGTCAAAATCAGGTTCAGTCGATCGCTATCGCGGAACTGCGGCGCCAGGTAGGAGAGCACCGCGCGGTTCTGCAGGTTCGAAAGCCGCGTTTGCACGCTCGCCGTATGCCCCACGCCGAACATGTTCCCCCGCGATAGACCCAACAGCACCCGCGGACTGAACCCCGTCCCCCCCGCCGGCGAGTCAAAGCTGGTGATCCCGCCGCCAATGCGCGCAATCTGCGCGCCAGCGCCAAACGTGAACGAATACTTGCGCGCCTCTTCCACCTGGTACAGCAGATACTTGTTCTGCTCCACCCCCTCCGGATTCTGAATCGCCATATCGACTCGCGCGAAGATTCCCAGGTCATACAACCGCCGCTGCGTGTCCAGCATCCGGCCCTGCGAGATCGGATCGCCCGGCGACATCCGCAGCCGGCTGGCTACCAGCTGCGCATCGGTCGCTTCCAATCCACCCACCAGAATCTTCCGGATGAACTGCTGCCGTCCCTCCTGAATCGTGAACTTCACCGCCACGCGCCGCTTTGCTGCGTCCACCTCAACGGCGCTGTCGACGGTCGCGCCCAGGAAGCCGTTGTTGTAGAACTCGGTCAGCAGCGCGTCGCGATCGGCCGCCACACCCTCTTCGCTGTACGGCTGGTCCGGTTGCGATTGCAACAGCGACCGCAGATACTCCGCGCGCTCGTCAGTCACGCCCTCCAGGTCCACCTTACCCACCAGCGTTTGCTGACCCTCTTCCACCGTCACAAAGACCGCTTGCTCCAGACCCTTCCCTTGCCGCGCATCTTCCACCCGCGAGCTCACCGTCACCTCCAGAAAGCCGTTGCTGCGATACAGATCCTGAATCGCCTCGCGATCGGCCGCTAGCATCCGCTCGCTGTAGCGACCATGCCGATAGCGCAGCCAGGTGGCCGGCGTCGTCTGCATACGTTCCAGCAGCGTCTTCTGGTTGAAGTAGCGGTTGCCCGTGATTTGCAGCGACGTCAGCTTGTAGCGCTCCCCGCGCGCAATCTGATAGTCGATCGTCCGGCGCCCGTTCTGATCTGCAATGCCGTAGCTGACCTCGGCATCGAAATACCCGTCCGCTTGGAAGTACTGCTCAATGCTGCGTGCGCCTTCCAGCAGCAACGCCCGGTCCACGCTTTGCTCCTGATAGATCGGTGCCAACTGCCGCAGCTTTGTGCGCCCCAGCTTGGCTCCCGTGGTCCGCACCGCCACCGGCGTCCCCGCCTCAATCCGCACCACCGGCTGCGCGAAATTGGTTTGCGACGAGTAACGCACGCCATCCAGCGTCACCGCCGCCATCAGGAAGTTCTTTTTGATGTACGTCCGCCGAATCCGGTCAATGCCGTTCTGCAGGCGGCTTTGCGTCATCGGCTTCCAGCCCCATGGGTAATTCGCGAACAGGCCGAACACGTAAGGCCAGCGGCTCGCGCGGATCAGTGCCGCGGGAGTCTGCTGCAGCGTGCCTTGAAACTCCGGCCGCGTCAGGCGCGCCCGCGGCCCCGCATCCACCTTGAAGAAAACGTTCACCGTCTGCGTCTCCGGATCCCGCTGTACCTCTTGCTCGATCTTGCTCTGGTACAGACCGTTCAGCCGCAGCGTGTTTGCCAGTCCTTCCGCCGCCTGATTTACCTGGCCAGACTCGAGTAACGATCCCAGGTCCAACTTCGTGGAGTTGTTCACTTGGCCCGCCGTCGGCGGATCCGGCACACCCTTCACCGCCACTCGACCGATGAACCAGTTCAGCGTCGTGCGGATCACGACGTCCACGCCGTCGCCGTTCCTGGTGCCATCCACACGGATGCCGTCAAAGCGATTGGTCTTGTAGAGCTCGGTAATCGATTGCCGCACCCCCAGCCGCGTTAGCGGCTCACCTTCGTGAATCGCCAGCAGCGTCCGCAACTCGGCTTCGGGTACAGGCTGCGACGCCGGATCGAAGCGAATGCTCCGGACGGGAAGACCGGCCAGGGAGTCTGTGACGAAAGACGGCGGTTCTTGGGCTCGGGCGCTCCACACGAGGATTCCAACTAGTAGGACGCTGGAACGGGGCACTTGCCTCCATCCTACCAAACCGGTGAAAACGCCTTAGGAATGTTAACGATTAGCGCAACCGCTGCACGATCATCTTCTTGGCCGATTCCAGCAACTGCTTGGCCTTCGGCAGGCTGTCGATCGCCTTCAGCACCTGCGGGTCGATTTCAATCGCGTACTTACGCGCTTCATCCACGCCGAAAGCCGTGATGTAGAACTCGTACTTCACGCGCTGTTTGATCCAGCTATTGTTCTCCGCCCATTCGGCTTCCGTGAACTCGTACTTGTTCTTCAGCAGGTACGCGTGCAGATCGTTCAGCAGGTTCTGGTCCGGCTCCCAACCCGTGGGCAGCTTAGCCTCTTTGTCGCCGAAGTACTTGGCCGTGAAGTTGAAGAACGCCGATTTGCGCAGCAATTCCACTTGGAAGCGATTCAGTTTCTCGGGCGTGAACTTCTCGTCCGGCGAGATGCCGCCGCCACCATAGACCGTGCGGCCGGCGTCGGTCATCTTCACGTCCTGCAGATTCTTCGTATCGGTGTTCTTCGCGTAGTAGTAGTCGAAGAAGCTCTTGTGCGAATAGTCGCGTTGGATCAGGCGGTCGCTCGGCGTGTAGTACTTTGCTGTCGTCAACGCCAAGCCTGTATCCTCGTTCAGCGGATACACCGTCTGCACCAGGCCCTTGCCGAACGTGTTGTCGCCCAACACCCAGGCGCGGTCATGATCCTGCAACGCCCCGGAGACGATCTCCGCCGCCGACGCCGAGTAACGATTCACCAGCACCACGATTGGATAGTCGAAGCCATGGTTGCCGTTCTGCGCCATGTAGCGCTTTTCCGGCGACGAACGGCCACGGTGCGACACCACCTTCTGGCCTTTCTGCAGGAAACGATCGGCCACGGCCACGCCTTCCGTCAGCAGGCCGCCCGGGTTGTCGCGCAGGTCGAGCACCAGGCCCTTTACGTTCTTCTCACCCAGCCGCTTGAAGTTGTCTTCCACTTCGCGGCTCGTGTTCTCGTTGAAGCTCTCCACGTCGATATACATCACGCCCGGCTTCAGCCAAAACGCATCCTGCACGCTCTTGCGCGGAATCTCATCGCGCACAATGTTGAAAATGAGCGGCTTTTCCAGACCTTCGCGCGCAATCGAGATCTGCACTTTCGTGCCGCGCGGTCCCTTCAACAAGTCGGCGACTTCGCTGGTGGTCAAGCCGTCGGTCTTCTTGTCATTCACTTCCATGATCATGTCGCCCGGGCGAATGCCGGCCTTATACGCCGGGCTGCCCGTGAACGGAGCGATCACCATGGTGTTGTTATTCTTCGGACCCACCGACATGCCCACGCCGTAGTACCGGCCGCGTTGGTCTTCGCGAATCTGTTTGTAATCTTTAGGATCGAAGAAATTGCTGTGGGGGTCGAGCGTGCGCAGCATGCCCGGAATTGCGCCTTTATAAATGGCTTTATCCGGCGTCACGCGATCGGCAAAGTTGTCCTCCACGAGGGCAAAAACCCGCGTGAACAACTTCTGCGACTCACGCAGGTCGTCTTCAGTCGTTGCCGCGCTCACCTCTTCCGGGCCGGGCGCGAAAAAGCCGCCCATCAGGGCCGACATCGTAATGATCAGCGGAACGAAGAAGAAGGAACGCCATCCACGAGCCATTTGCCAGGAACCCCCTCAGGTTCAATTTCTAGTCTAACGCCAAACGCGTCAATCAAAAAGACAGACGTCGCAACGGGGAAACGGTTGCGTGCTAACCCCGTCCCGAAGAAGATTCATTCGGCGACCAAAGCGTTTCTTCCGCCCCCAAAACCGTGCAAACCCAACGGCTCCATACAAATAGCGCGTCAGAGAGCCGGTTCAAATATCGAATCGCCTCGGTCGGTACTTCTGCCTCGCGGCCCAGCGTCACCGCTAGACGTTCGGCTCGGCGGCACACCGTCCGGCAAACATGCAGCTCCGCGTTTAGCCGGCACCCTCCCGGCAGCACAAACGACCGCAACGCCGGCAGCCGGCTGTTGTATTGATCGATCTCCGCCTCCAACTGGGTCACTTCGACTTCGGTCACTCGGGGCTGCTTCGGATGAACGTCCTCCGGCAGCGTCGCCAAAATCGATCCCAGGTTGAACAGCTCGTGCTGCACCCGCAGCAGGATCGTGGCCAGATGCCCTGTCGCCGCATGTTCGGCCGCTGAGATCCGCGCCACGCCCACAAACGAGTTCAGCTCGTCTACCGTCCCGAAACATTCGATGCGCAATGCATCCTTCTCTACCCGCTGACCGCCCACCAGGCTCGTCTTGCCACTGTCACCCCCGCGCGTGTAGATGCGGTTCAGTGCCAGTTGTGGCTCGTTGTACGTCGTATCGCTCATCCGACTAGTCTAGGTTCACCGGCATCACTTCGTCGAATACCCCATTCGGCAGCGGAATGCCCATGATGCGCAACCGGTCCAAAATCTTCGGCTGATGGCCCGTCCATTTGAACCGTCCCTGCACCTTACCGTCGTCACGCACGCCTGTTCGCTCGAAGGCAAAAATGTCTTCGGTCATCACGCGGCCCTTCTCCACGCCCGTCACTTCGGAGATATTCAGAATCTTGCGCGAACCATCCGACAGGCGCGAAACCTGCACCACCAGCTTGATCGCGCTCGATAGCTGCTGCAGCAGCACCTTGCTCGGAATGTCCAGATCCGCCATCAGCATCATCGCTTCCAGACGGGAAAACGCGTCGCGCGGCGTATTCGCGTGGATCGTCGTCATGGATCCCTCCACGCCCGTATTCATTGCCTGCAGCATGTCCAGTGCTTCGGCGCCACGGCACTCGCCGATCACAATCCGATCCGGTCGCATGCGCAGAGCCGTCCGCACCAGCACCCGCTGATTCACGCCGCCTTCTTTGTTCAAACTCGGCGGCCGCGTCTCGAATTTCACCACGTGCCGTTGCTGCAACTGCAACTCGGCCGTGTCCTCAATCGTGATGATCCGCTCTTCCTCCGGAATGAAGCGCGAGAGCGCATTCAGCGTGGTCGTTTTTCCGGAACCCGTCCCGCCCGAAATCAGGATGGTGCTCTTGGCCGCCACGCAGGCCGCCAGAAACCGCAGCATGCTCGGCATGATGGTCTTGTTCGCCACCATCTCATCGGACGTAATCACATGCCGGCCGAACCGGCGAATCGAAAGCGCCGGACCGTCCAGCGCCAGCGGCGGGATGATCGCATTCACGCGCGACCCGTCCAGTAAACGCGCGTCCACCAGCGGATTCGCCTCGTCCACCCGGCGCCCCACCTGCGACACGATCTTCTCAATGATGTGCAGCAGATGCGCGTTGTCTTTGAACCGCACGCCGGTCAGCGTCAGCTTGCCCGCGCGCTCAATAAAAACCTTGTGCGGACCATTCACCAGAATGTCCGAAATCGACGGCTCCTTCAGCAACGTCTCGAGCGGCCCCAGCCCCAGCACCTCGTCGAGCACTTCCTCGACGATCCGGTTCTCTTCCTGCGCCGTCATCGGCACGCGCTCATCATCGAGCAGCTTCTCCACCACCCGGCCGATCTCCGCTCGCACCCGGTCCTTGGGCAGCGACGAGACCTTATCCAGGTTCAGCACGCCGATCAGCTTGCGGTGAATCTCGCTCTTGAGCTCGAAATAGCGATCTGCCGTGCGCGCCGTCGTGCTCGGCGCGGTCATAGTCGGCTTACGCGCTGGGCCTCCCTTCGCCGCTACCGGTGGGCGCGCTCCCGGCGGACCTCCGGGGCGGGCCATCGGCGTCATCGGCGATCGCGCTCCGATCGGCCGTAAAGGGTTGCCCATAATGCCACAAGTATACTCCCCTCGCCCGGAAGCTCCCCGCACCCTTTACAAAACACAACATTCCGTTAACCTAAACGTAAGGATTCCCAAACATGCGCCTGTGGCTGGCTCTTTTCTTACTCGCCCTTCCGTTGGCGGCCCAGACTCAACGTGGCTCGGCTGACCGTTTCGGGCAACTGGGCACGCTGCTGCCGACCCCCAACGACTACCGCACGGCCTCCGGCGCTCCCGGCCATCGTTACTGGCAGCAAAAGGTCGACTATGTCATCTCCGTCGAATTGGACGACGAGAAACAGCGACTCACCGGCACCGAGAAAATCACCTACCAGAACAACTCGCCCGACACCCTCACCTACCTTTGGCTGCAACTCGACCAGAACATCTGGGCGCCCAATTCCCTCAGCAACGCCTCCGGTACCCTGCGCGACCTTCATAACCTCCCTTATTCCGCGCTCCAGACCTTCAAGTTTCAGCCCACCTTTCAGGGCGGCCATCGGATCAAGTCGGTCAGGAACGCCGGCGGCGATACTCTTCGCTACGTCATCCAGGACACGATGATGCGTATCGATTTGCCCCGCGAACTCCCCCCCGGCGGCAGCGTCATCTTCAGCATCGATTGGGAGTACAACATCAACCCCTCCAAGAAGATTCCCGGCCGCACCGGCGCCGAGTTCTTCGCGAAGGATGGCAACTGGGTCTATTGCATTGCCCAGTTTTTTCCGCGCTTGGCTGCCTACTACGACGCCGTCGGCTGGCAGCACAAACAGTTCCTGGGCGCCGGCGAATTCACTCTCGAGTTCGGCGACTACCAAGTCCGCCTCACCGTTCCCGACGATCACGTTCTCGCCGCCACCGGTACGCTGCAGAACCCCAAGGAAGTTCTCACGCCCGCGCAGATCAACCGTTTGAAGCAAGCCGAAACCGCCACCTCGCCGGTCCTGATCGTCACGCCCGACGAAGCCAAGGCCAACGAAGGCTCCAAGCCCAAAGGCAAGAAGACTTGGATCTATCACGCCGGCAACGTTCGCGACTTCGCCTTCGTCACCTCGCGCAAGTTCATCTGGGACGCCCAGGGCCACCTCGTCGACGGTCGCCGCGTCATGGCCATGTCCCTCTATCCCAAAGAAGGCAATCCGCTCTGGGGCAAGTACTCCACGGCCTCCATCGTCCACACCCTAAACGTCTACGGCAAGTACAGCTTCACCTACCCTTACCCCACGGCGATCTCGGTCAATGGCGTCGTCAACGGCGGCATGGAGTATCCGATGATCTGCTTCAACGGTCCTCGCCCGCTTGAGGATGGCACTTACGCCGCCCGCACCAAGTACGGTCTCATTTCCGTCGTCATCCACGAAGTGGGCCATAACTTCTTTCCCATGATCGTCAACTCCGACGAGCGTCAATGGACCTGGCTCGACGAAGGCATCAACACCTTCCTGCAATACCTCTCCGAGCAGGAATGGGAAAACAACTATCCTTCGCAGGATGCCGAACCCAAAGACATCGTCGCCTACATGCTCGGACCCTCGCACGACGCCATCATGACCCAGTCGGACTCCGTGCAGAACCTCTACGCCAACGCCTATCAGAAAACCGCTACCGGCTTAAACATGCTGCGCGAAACCATCCTCGGCCGCGAGCAATTCGACTTCGCCTTCCGCGAATTCTCCCGCCGCTGGAAGTTTAAGCGCCCCACGCCCGCTGACTTCTTTCGCACCATGGAAGATGCCTCCGGCGTCGACCTCGATTGGTTCTGGCGCGGCTGGTTCTATTCCACTGATCACACTGACCTCTCGCTCGACAACGTGCGCCACTTCCACCTCGACACCAAGAACCCCGACAAGGAAAAGCCCTATTCGAAAACGGAGAAGGACGCCAAGCCCGTCACCATCTCCCAGCAACGCAACAAGGATCTTCCCAAGCTCGTGGACGCGAAACCTGAACTGAAGGACTTCTACAATACCTACGACGAATTCGCCGTCACCGCCAAAGATCGCGAAGACTACAAGAAGTTCCTCGACTCGCTCGAAGATCACGAGAAGGCACTGCTCGAAAGTGGTGAGAACTTCTATCTGGTCGACCTCAAGAACCTCGGCGGGCTCGTCATGCCCGTCATCCTCCAGATCGACTACACCGACGGTTCCACCGATGAACTCCGCTTACCCGTCGAAATCTGGCGCCGTGACAATTCCGCCGTCTCCAAGCTGATCATCACGCCCAAGCAGATCAAGCAAATCACGCTCGATCCGCATCTCGAAACTGCGGACACCGACCTCGCCAACAATCACTTCCCCCGTCGGCCCCTCGAACGTCAGTTCGAACTCTTCAAACGCAAACGCGACCGCAACCCCATGCAGGAAGCCAAGCCCAAAGCTGCCGTCTCCGATTCGGCCGGACAGCCCTAGTGCGGCTATTGCTCTGTCTCGGCGCTCTACTGGCGAGCGCCCACACCTACCACTCATCGATCGCGCAGGTCGAGTACATCGCCGCGCGCCGTGCGATCGAGGTTATGGTCTTTCTGCACACCGAGGACCTCGAACGCCTCTTTCAGGAGCAGCACGGTCGCCAGGCCAACTTCGAACCTGCCGCCGACGCCTTCGTCCAGCGCTTTCTGCAGAAAGCTTTCGTCGTGCGCGACGCCCAAGGCCGTCCCGTGCCGCAGAAATGGGTTGGCCTCGAACTGAAAGTCCACTTCGCCGTGGCCTACTTTGAACTGCCCGCCCCGCAAGGCCCCGCCCGCTGGACTCTCACCAATCGCATCTTCCTGGACCGTCTTCCGGACCAGCTCAACACCGCGCAAATCAAGCTCGACGGCAAACCCGTCCGCGAGCTCGTCTTCGACCGTTCCGTTCGCCCCGCTACGCAGCCCCTCCTGCCCTAGCTCTCCACCCGCCCGTACCGCCCGGCTTCAAACGACCGCCGATCCATGTAACGCCTCCGCATATCCGCAGGCACCAGTGGTACATGCGCAATCGTCGTCAGATACTCCGCCACCTCCCAGGGATCGTCTTCGCGCCACATCCATCCCACCCGGTCAAATCGCTTCAAGTTCACCGGCCGCGGCGAATAGCCCCGCAACGTCTTCTCGCCTCGCTCGTTGTAGTAGTGGTCGAAGTAACTCAGCGCCAACTCGCGCAGTGTGCGATACACCGGCGTGCGAAACCGCAGGCCCGTGTAGTTCGATTTCGCCATCGCGCCCCATAGCCCGCGCTCGCGAAACACCGCCAGCACATGATCGTCGTCCCGCACCGCCGTCAGATCGATCAACAGCGGCGGATGGCCGTGGAAGCGCAGCGCTGCCGCGGCCAGCATCGCGCCTTCCATGCAATGGCCCACGCCCTTGCGCAGCACCAGCCTCGGCGAATAGCACGTCACGCCGTCGGGCTCTTTGTTATAGGCGATTTCCTCGTCCAGGAACTGCTGAATCTTTTCCGGCGTGCGGCACCGGCGGAACAAAGCTTGCTCCGCCCGCGTCCACATCAGGCGATCTTTCCGGCAAACGCGCGCGCCACCGGATCGGCGTCCTTCTCTTCCAGCCCCACAATTCCCAGCAGATAGGAATGCTTCGTGAACGTGAACACGGGCGTGGTGCCGTCCATGCCGTAGTAGCCGCCGAACAGCGGGACGAACTTCGCATTCTGCAAGTGATTCTTCAGATCCAGCAACAGAATGGCGGCGCGGTCTGGCGTGAAGGCCTTCACGAGAAACAAGCGATACTTCTGCTGGCCGCGTTGATACTCGCCCAGATTTCCGCCTGGCATGAAGTCCTTGCCCAGCAATTGCGTCTTCACGATCGAGACGCTCACCAGGTCTGTCGCGGGGAACTTGCGCCCCTCGTCGGTCGGCGGCGGCGCCGGGTTCACCTTCGGTTTCTCCGCCACTTTGGGCGGTTCACTTCCGCACGAACTCAGCCACCATGCTGCGGGTCCAAGGAGCACAAATCGCCGGTCAACCATAGAGAACAGTATGCGACACTGCTTTCGTGAAGTTTTTGGGTCCCCTTTTCCTGCTGGCCTCCTGCCTGAGCGCACAAGAAGCCATCGCGCCGGCCAAGAAGATCGCGCTATTCAATGGCCAGAATCTCGATGGCTGGTACACGTGGCTGCGCGACACCCAATACGAAGACCCCAAAAAAGTCTTCACCGTCGAGAACGGACAGATTCATGTATCGGGTGAAGATTGGGGTGGCATCGCCACCAAGCAGGCTTATAAGGATTACCACTTGATCGTCGAGTGGCGTTGGGGCGGTAAAACGCTTCCCCCGCGGGTCAATGCCGCTCGCGACTCCGGCATACTCATTCACGGCGTCGGCGAAGACGGCGCCTATAACCGCACCTGGCTCGAATCGATCGAGTCGCAAATCATCGAAGGCGGCGCGGGCGACATCATCCTCGTGGGCGGTAAGAACAAACCCACGCTGACGGTCAACACGGTGCAGGACGGCAAGGAAGTTTATTGGCAGCAGGACGGCAAGGCCGTCACCAAGGACAGCGGCCGCTTCAACTGGTATGGCCGGTCCCGCCTGTGGAAGGACGTCAAAGACTTTCGTGGTACCGAAGACGTCGAGGCCCCCATGGGGAAATGGAACCGCCAGGAAATCTTCGCGCTGGGAGACAAAATCACCTACGTGGTCAATGGCAAGGTCGTCATCCACGGTTACAATTCGTCCCACCGCGCCGGCAAGATCCAGCTCCAGAGCGAAGGAGCCGAGATCTACTTCCGGCGCGTGGAACTGCGCCCTCTCAGCAAAATGCCCAAGTTGCGCTAGGCTGCCTTACTTCTTCACTTTCGCGCCGCACTGCAGCGTCACGAAGTAACGAAGTGTCGTGGGATTGGCGCTTTCCGTGCGTTCTTCGAGCGCGATGTACTCGTCGTTGGCTACCTGCACCAGCGCATCGGAGGAGCAGCGGTTGGCCGGAGCGTCCAGCCGGCAGGCCAGCTCCGTCGGTTCCATCGTGGCCGGGGTCGCGCCCTTCAGCAGCGTCAAGCTGCGGGAGGCATACTGCGCCCCGCCATCGGTCGTCACCGTGAAGCCCACCAGCGAACACGCGCTCGGAATCCGCAACGCGACGTCGCTGGGCTGGCCGCCTTCTTCCTTCGTCACCGTATCGCGTGCCCCACTCAGGCTCAGATAGGTCGTCTGTGCTTGCTCGGTCGGCCCTCGCTTCGCTGCGGCAGTGAAATGACGCAACACCTCCACCGTTCCCTGGCTCGGATACTCCACCCGGGCACCGCCCAAGACGATACCGGGAGGGCCTTGTGGCCCGATCGGACCCTGGGGACCCATCGGACCAATCGGACCGATCGGACCCATCGGCCCCGGCAACCCGATCCCAATCGGCCCCATGGGTCCCATCGGACCCTGTGGGCCTGGTTGCCCGTCTGCGCCATTGAGCCCCGCCGGACCCACCGGTCCCATCGGCCCTGGGATCCCAGGAGCGCCCGGTATGCCGGGCGGCCCAGGCAAGCCGGCGAGTCCCGGCAATCCTGCCGGTCCCTGGAGCCCCGCCGGTCCCGGAACGCCCGCCGGACCTGCCGCGCCCGCCGGACCTGCCGCGCCCGGCTGCCCCGGAGGGCCTTGCGGCCCGTCATTGCCCATCGGACCCGCCGGCCCCACGGGACCAGGTACCGTCGACATCGGCCCAGCCGGTCCCATCGGACCCTGCGGCCCTGCCGGTCCTGCCGGCCCCACCGGACCCTGCGGCCCCGGTACGCCGACCGGGAACTCCACGGCCGACACGTTCGTGCCCACCGGCACCGGGGAACCATAACGGTTCATGTCGGAAGGCGTCATGTACACCTGTCCCGAAGTAGGCTTTAAGAACTGCGCGGTCAGATTCGCCGTCACGGACTCCGTCGGGCCCAGCGGCACGGTCGGCCCGTTGTACGTCATCTTCACTTCGTTGCGCTCTTTGTCGAGCGTCACCGTCCAGTCGTTCGGGTTCATCTTGTCGGAACCCAGCAGCACGTTGGGTTTCACCGAATCAACTAAAACTCCGTTGATCGGAAAGGAGAAAACGAAAGAATCCCCAGCCATGAGCTTCTCGAGCGCGGTCTGATTCGCGTTGGTCCAGGTCAACTGGACATCAGCCGTCTTGCCCGCCGGCACCACCGGTGGAGCGACCGTAAACTGGGGAATAATCTTGGGTTGTGGCGTTTGGCTGAAAGCCGGAAGACTCTGCAGCACCAGCGCCGCTGCGATGGCCGCGTAGACGCGGCGTCGTTTGCACATACTGCCGATATCGGTAAAATCGGCGGGCTTTTGAAACGAATTACTGGGTGGGATTGGGGTGCCCTACGGGACTTGAACCCGCGACATCCGGAATCACAATCCGGCGCTCTACCGACTGAGCTAAGGGCACCGCCTTTAGTGTACTACTTCAATCCTGCCTGTTTCCACATCGCGTCCACGCGAGCCTTCACCTCCGGGCTCATCGTCATCACGTCCGGCCACCGCCGTGTAAAGCCTTCCTCCGGCCCCTTCTTCGTCGCATCGATGCCCATCTTCGATCCCCAGTTCGGCATCCGCGACGCATGATCCAGCGAATCGATCGGCCCCAGCACGAACTCGATGTCCCGCTGCGGGTCAATGTTGTTCAACACCTTCCACGCCACTTCGCTCACGTTCCGCACGTCCACGTCATCGTCCACCACGACAATGCACTTGGTGAACATCGCCTGTCCCAGTCCCCAGATCGCGTGCATCACTTTCCGCGCCTGCATCGGATAGCTCTTCTTGATCGACACCAGCATCAGGTTATGAAACACACCCTCGGCCGGCATGCACATGTCATGAATCTCCGGAATCGTCATCCGCAGCATCGGCATGAAGATCCGCTCGATCGCCTTGCCCATGTAGAAGTCTTCCATCGGCGGCGGCCCCACGATCGTCGTCGCGTAAATCGGATTCTTCCGCTGCGTGATGCACTTCACATGAAACACGGGGTAGTCGTCTTCGAGCGAATAGAAGCCCGTATGGTCGCCAAACGGACCCTCCCGCCGCAGCTCATCCAGATTGACGTAGCCTTCCAGCACGTACTCGCTTTGCGCCGGTACCTCCAGATCCACCGTCACGCACTTCACCATCTCCACCGGTTTATTGCGCAAAAAGCCGGCCACCATCATCTCGTCCAGATCCGGCGGCAGTGGCAGAATCGCCGAGTACATCGTCGCCGGGTCAGCCCCGATCGCCACCGCCACTTCCATCCCCGGCTGCTTGCCCTCGGCCTGCAACCGGCGAAAGTGCTCCGCCCCCTGCTTATGCTTCTGCCAATGCATGCCCGTCGTCCGCTCGTCGTACACCTGCATGCGGTACATGCCGCAGTTGCGCTTGCCGTTCTTCGGATTCTTCGTGAACACCATCGGCAAGGTAATGTAAGGTCCGCCGTCTTGCGGCCACGTCGTTAGCACCGGCAGATCCCGCAGCGAAAAGCCTTCGCGCTTCACCACTTCCTGGCACGGCGCGCTGGTCACCACCTTCGGAAAGAACGCTCCCACTTCGGCCAGCTTCGGCAGCATCTTCAGCTTGCCCATGATGCCTTCCGGCATCTTCATTTCCATGAACTCGGTAATCCGGTCAGCCAGTTGCTGCACGTTCTCCACGCCGAGTGCGATCTCCATCCGGCGATCGCTCGCGAACGCATTCACCAGCACCGGTACCTGCGAACCTTTCGGTTTCTCGAACAACAGCGCCGGCCCTCCGGCTTTCACGGCCCGGTCGGCAAACTCCGTAATCTCGAGCTTCGGGTCAACTTCGAAGGCGATGCGCTTCAACTCGCCGGCCGCTTCGAGGGCGGCGATGAACTCGCGCAAATCTTGGTATGGCATTCCTGCCTTTATCATCGTATAGATGTCTGAACGTATTGCCTTCGTCACTGGCGCCAGCCGCGGCATTGGTCGCGCCTCCGCCGCCGCTCTCGCCGCCGCCGGCCACAAACTCGTGATCGCCGCCCGCAACGTCGAACAGTTGGAGGCCTTCGCCGAAGAACTCCGCGCCACCGGCGCCACTGTCTTCGTCCAACCCATCGACCTCGGCTCCCGCGACTCCATCGTCGAAGCCTTCACCCGCGCCCAAAAGGACTTCGGCCCCGTCACCATCCTGGTCAACAACGCCGGCATCACCAAAGACGGCCTCGCTCTCCGCATGAGCTCCGCCGATTGGGACACCGTCATTCAAACCAACCTCACCGGCGCCTTCACCTGCTGCCAGCAGGCCATGCAAAGCATGTTGAAGGCCCGCTGGGGCCGCATCATCAACATCTCGAGCATCGTGGGCGAAACCGGCAACGCGGGCCAGGCGAACTATGTGGCCTCAAAAGCTGGCTTGATTGGCCTCACCAAGACCCTCGCCCAGGAGCTCGCCAGCCGGAACGTCACCGCCAACGCCATCGCGCCCGGCTTTATCGAAACCGACATGACCCACGTCCTTTCGGACGATCTCAAGGCCAAGCTCTTGGGCAGCATTCCCTTGAAGCGCCTTGGCAAGCCCGAGGACATCGCTGCCGCCGTCCGGTTCCTCGCCAGCGAAGAAGCCGGCTACATCACTGGTCACGTCCTCGACGTAAACGGTGGCATGTATATGTAGTTACTGCAGCGGTTTCCCGGCGCGATCCGTCACCCGCAGCGACGCAAACGGATCGCGCCACTCCGTCATCCACTTCTCCAGTTGCGCCCGCAACTTCCGCTTCGTCTTCTGCGCCCCCGGTGCGCCGGCGATGTTGTGCAACTCCTGCGGATCCGTCCGCAAGTCGTACAACTCCTCGCCCCAATGCTGATGCAGGTTGTACTTGTACTCGCGCGTGCGCAGCATCCGCATCGGGTTGGCCCAGTTCTGCTTGCTGTAGTACTCGCTCACCACGAACTCCCGGTCCGCCGCGCGCCGCCCCTCCACCACTGGCCGTAAAGACCGCCCCTGCATCTCCGGTACCGGCAGCCCCGCATAGTCCAGCAGGGTTGGCGTGATGTCCACATTCACCGCCTGATAGTTGCGGACCCGTCGCGCCAGGCCACCCGGCGCCCTCACCAGCAGCGGCACCCGCACCATCTGGTCATACAGAAACGGACCCTTGAAGATCAGCTTGTGATGCGTGTCCATGTCGCCATGATCGGCCGACACGATGACCACACTACGGTTCAGCAGGCCTGTCTCCCGCAGCCGCCCGATTACCCGTCCGACTTGCTCATCGTAAACGCGCACCTTCTCCCGATAGAACTCGCGGTACGCCTCCCACGCTTCTTGCGGCCGGTCCCAGATCACCTTGCCCTGATCCTCGGTCATGAACTGCCGTTGAATCGGCGGCTTATTCGCAAACTGCTCCTCGTGCCAGCTCTTGGGCAGCGGAGCCCGCTCGCGCGGACGTCCCGGCCGATAGTCGTACACATGGTGGGGATCGAGCAGCGATACCACCAGCGCCACCGGTCCCGGGCTCTTGAGAAACGCCAACGCCTTCTCCACCGCCAGTTCGTCCTTCTCCTCGGTGAACCGCTCGTGCCAACCTGTATTGCCCGCCGGATCATTTCCCAGATGCCATTTGCCGAAGTATCCGGTCCGATAGCCGCCCCGCTGCAGCATCGGCCCCACGGTCTCCTGCTTCAACGGTTGGCCGCCGAGTGCTCCGATGTTGCCGTAAACTCCCGTCCGCGACGGATACCAGCCCGTAAAGATCGACGAACGGCTCGGGGAACACTGCGGCGTCGTGCAGTAAGCCTCTTCGAACACGGTCGACTCCCGCGCCAGCGCATCCAGGTGCGGCGTCGTGAAGAACGGGTCCATGAAGCCTGCCGCCCGCCAGTGCTGCTGATCCGCCAGAATCAACACCAGATTCGGCTTGGCCCCTGGGGCCACGCTCAGCAGCACTTGCCGTCTAGAGATCATGACGTTCCAGCATCTCCGCGCAATACAGCAGGGCCCGGGGGATGTGGAAGCAGCCCTTGTAATGATTCCCCTTCGCCGTCAATTCGGTTTGCCCGTTCTTATCCAGATAACCGAACCACTCCCCGTACTCCGGATCGCGAAAATGTCTCCACGTCCACGCATCCACTTGATCGAACCATCGCAGCCACCGCTCGTCGCGCGTGCGGTCGTAAGCCTGCGCCAACGCCACCAGCGCTTCCACATGCACCCACCACAAACGTTGCGAGTGTTCGAGCTGAAAAGTCGGTTTGCCCTCCATGTCCACAAAGTAGGGAAAGCCGTTGTCCCAATAGGTCATCGTCTGCGCGATCACCTCCAGCAGCCATTGCTCCATCTGTGGCGAGGGATCCGCCCGCAACAGAATCCAAGCCAGCTCGAACGAACTCCCCGGGCAGAAGAGCCGCCCTTCGGGCGTCGTCTGCGGCGCCACCGTCTCCATCAGCACGCCACGCACCTCGTGCGCCTTCACCAGCTCCAGGCAGCGTTGCTGCATCGCCACCTCGCCCAGTTCCTGCGCCATGAAGCAGAGGACGTAAATATCGGCTAACTGGCTGGCCGGCGGCCCGTACTGCGGCCGTCCCAACGATGCCGGGTCGGCGATCCAACCTTGAATCCGCTCGTAAAGCGATACGGCTTCCGCGCGCATCGCTTCATCGCCGGTCACTTTGCTCAATTCCAGCAGACCCAGCATCACGAACGCCGCGCCATACGGTTTGCGCTGATACCCCGCCGGACGACCGTCTCGTGTCAAGGCAAAGTAGCAACGGCCCTGCTCGTCATACACATGCCGCCGCAGAAACTCTGCCCCTGCTCTCGCCGCCGCGAGCCATTCCTCCCGCGGCTCCACCTTCTGATACAGCTTCGAGAGCGTCCACACCTGGCGCCCATTCATCCACACATATTTGCGATCGTCGTAGAGCTTGCCCTCGCGGTCCAGGCACGTCCAAAAGCCCCCGTGCTCCGCGTCCACCGAATTCCGCATCCAAAACGGAATCACCTGCTCAAGTAGCTCCCGGCGATACCGCTCCGCCCGCTTCATTTCCCCATCTCCTCGATCGCATCGGACTCGTAAATCGCCACGCCCGGTTGCCCCTCCAGCGCCTTTCGCCACATCGCTCGCGCCACCGTCGCCCCCCGAATTGGCCGATACTTCTTGAACGGCCCAAACAATAGTGGCGACAGCAACGGCAGCACCACCGCCGCCACGTTCTCCCCGGTGCGCTGCTCCGGACGATCCCCCAGCAACAGCGACGGCCGGTAGATCGCGAGCGACGGCAATCCCAAAGCCTGTAAGTCCCGCTCCGTCTCCCCCTTCACCCGGCTATAGAACACGCGCGATTGGGGATCGGCATTGGTCGAGCTGACCACCCCCACGTGCGACGCCCCGTGCGCCTTCGCCGCCTGCGCAAATGCCAGCACGTAGTCGTGATCCACCCGTCGAAAAGCTGCCTCGGAACCCGCCTTCTTGATCGTCGTGCCCAGGCAGCAGAACGCCACATCCACAAAGCCGGGGTTGATCTCTCGCAACCGCTCGAACTCGGCTGGCTGTTCCGTCAGCTTCGGATCGACGATCTGCAGCGGCTTCCGGACGAACGCCACCACCCGATCGAAGCGCGGCTCCCGCAGCACCTGACTCAGCAGCGCATTTCCCGTGAGACCCGTCGCTCCGGCGATCCAGACGCGCATCTAACTCCGCGCCTCGCGCAAAATCGGCTTCACCACCTGACCATGCACGTCTGTCAAGCGGAAATAGCGGCCCTGGAACCGGTAAGTCAGCCTCGTATGATCCACGCCCAGGCAATGCAGTAGCGTCGCCTGTAAGTCATGCACGTGTACCGGATCCTTCACCACGTTGTAGCTGTAATCGTCCGTCTCCCCGTAAGAGACACCCGGCGCGATGCCGCCGCCTGCCATCCACATCGAGAAACACCGGGGATGATGATCGCGACCGTACTCTTCCTTGCTCAGCACGCCCTGGCAATAAACCGTCCGGCCGAATTCGCCGCCCCACACCACCAGCGTATCGTCGAGCATCCCGCGCTGCTTCAAATCGCGGATCAGCGCTGCCGCCGGTTGATCGGTCTCCTTGCAGCGCACCGGCATGCCCTTCACCAGGCCGCCATGATGGTCCCAATCGCGATGATACAGCTGAATAAAGCGCACGCCGCGTTCCGCCAGCCGCCTCGCCATCAGGCAGTTATAAGCAAACGTTCCCGGCTTGGTGACATCGTCGCCGTAAAGCTTCAGCGTCGCTGCGCTTTCCTGTTTCAAATCCACTAACTCCGGCACCGACGATTGCATCCGGAACGCCATCTCATATTGCGCCATCCGGGTCGCTATCTCCGGATCGCCCGCCTCGCTGAGTTTCATCTGGTTCAGCTCATTCAGCGAATCCAGATACTCCCGCCGACTCTCCTTCGAAAATCCGGGCGGGTCCGACAAATACAGCACCGGATCGCCCACCGACCGGAACTTCACGCCCTGGTACCGTGTCGGCAGGAATCCCGAGCCCCACAGCCGGTCATACAGCGGCTGACCCCCACCCCCGGATCCTGGTGAAATCATCACCACAAACGCCGGCAGATTCTCCGTCTCCGCCCCCAACCCGTACGACGCCCAAGCCCCGATGCTGGGCCGCCCCGCAATTTGCGAGCCTGTCTGGAAGAACGTCACCGCCGGATCATGGTTAATGGCTTCCGTGTGCAGCGACTTCACGAAGCACAGGTCATCCGCGATCGCCGCCGTGTGCGGCAATAACTCGCTCACCCACGCGCCGGACTGTCCCCGCTGCTTGAACCCAAACCGCGTCGGCACCACCGGAAAGTTCGCCTGCTGCGACGACATGCCCGTCAGCCGCTGCCCCTGCCGGATGCTCTCCGGCAAGTTCGTCCCGGCCAGTTTCACCAACTGCGGCTTATAGTCGAACGTCTCGAACTGCGAAGGGCCGCCGCTCTGAAACAGATAGATCACCCGCTTCGCTGTCGGCTGGCGCGTCGGCATGCCCGGCAGCCCGCCGGTTGTCTTTGCGCCGAGTAAGTGCGTCAGCGCTCCCAGTCCGGTTACGCTTCGGGCGATTAAGTCGCGACGCGTCATTCCTTGGTCACCGCCTCGTCTAAATTCAGCACCATGCTCGCCACCGCCGCATAACTCGCCAACTCACTTGCCGGATAACGCTCATCCCGCGGCGATGACCCCTGATTCAGAAACTCCTCCGCCGCCCGCGGATCCTGCCGATACCGCCGCTCCCACCGCTCCAGCGTCCGCTTCAAGACCTGCATTTCCCGGTCCTGCGGTTCGCGCGCCAACGTCAGCCGATAAGCTTCCTTCAGCCGCTCCTCCGCACCCGGACCCGCCGCGAGTATCCGCTCCGCCAGCTTCCGCGCCGCCTCCAGATACAGCACATCGTTCATCAGATTCAGCGCCTGCAGCGGCGTATTCGTCCGGCCCTCGCGCACCACGCACAGTTCGCGCGTCGGCGAATCGAAGTTCACCATGCCCGGCGGCGCGATCGTCCGCTTCCAATACGTATATAAACTCCGCCGGTAAAGACCTTCACCCTGATCGGCCACATAGTCCTTGCCCCCCGCTAACTCCTGCCACAACCCCGGCGGCTGATACGGCTTCACGGACGGTCCGCCCACCCGTTCCACCAGCAATCCGGATACGGCTAGCGCCTGGTCGCGCACCATCTCCGGCGAAATCCGCAAGCGCGGCCCGCGTGCCAACAGCCGATTCTCCGGATCTCGCGCCTGCAGCGCGGCACTCACTGCCGAGCTCTGCCGGTAAGTCGCACTCGTCACCATCGTCTTGAGTAAGTGCCGTGTATCCCAGCCGCTCTCCATAAACTCCACCGCCAACCAGTCGAGTAACTCCATGTGCAGCGGCCACTCGCCCTGGGACCCGAAGTCTTCCACCGTCTTCACCAGCCCGATCCCGAACAACATCTGCCAATACCGGTTCACTGTCACCCGCGCCGTTAACGGATTCTGGCGCGATACCAGCCAGCGCGCCAGCCCCAGCCGATTCTTCGGCCACTCTGCCTGCCAACCGGGCAAAGCCGCCGGAATGGCCGCGGACACGGGCTCGCCATGCTGGTCATAGGCCCCGCGCTTCAATACATACGCCTGCCGTGGCTCTGGGGCCTCCTGCAGCACCATCACCGTCGGCACCTTTGCCAGAAACTGATTGCGCTCCTTCTCGATCGAACGCAGCGTGTCGAGTTCCTGCCGCAAGGTCGCCGGCAGACCCAGCTCCAAAAACGCCATCCGCAGCTTCGCTTGCGCCGCCGGCGTCGCCACCTTCTTCAACGCCGCCAGCGACTCGCTCAAAGGCAGCGTACTCACTTCCTCCGCCGTCAACGCCCGCTGATAAATCAACGGCTCGCTGATTTCGCCCTGGAAGCGTAAGCTCGCCCCCGCGCCAATCCGCCACGCATACTTGTTGTCAATCGGCCATACCAGGTTGTCGAACAGCACCTTCAGCTTCTGCTCCACGCCGTTCACATACAGGTGAATGCCCGCCGCGCGCATGCCGCCGTCGTAAGTCGCCGCCACATGCTGCCATTCGTTGAGCTTCAACGGCTGCTCCGTCTCCACCCGCGCTCCCAGATCGCTCCATCGGAACACGATATGCAGCCGCAGCTTCCCGTCCACCAGATACAGCCCGTGCTGTTGTCCCTCCCACAGATCCTCCGCCCGCGCCAATATCGCCCCATCCTTCGCCGTCGGCCTGATGCGCGCCGCCAGCGTAAACGGATCCTGGTTATTGAACTTCGGCTGATCCTTCGCGTCCTTCGGCAGCTTCCGTTCCAGATAGGACTTCCCATCGAACGGCGCGCAGGATCCGGTGCACGTAAACTCCCCGATCCCGTCGAGCGCCAGCCCTTCGTTCACCTTCCACGGCTTGTCCGGCGGCTGCCATCCCGCCTGCGCCTTCGCCACCGCCCGCTCCAGCCCCTCCCACTTCGCGCTCTGCGCCTTCAGCCGATCGTCCAACTCATCGAGCTTGGCCCTCTGCGCCGGCAGCGGCGCCTTGATGTAAGGCGGCTCGTTTCCGAAGTTCCACACAAAGCCCCGCTCCGGAGCGTTGTTGTAGAACGCGAACATCGCATAGAAATCCTTTTGCGTCAGCGGATCGAACTTATGGTCGTGGCACCGCGCGCAGCCCAGCGTCATCCCCAAAAATACCGTCGACGTCGTCTCCGCCCGGTCCGCCATATACTCCACGCGGAACTCCTCATCCACAATGCCGCCCTCGGCGCTCGTCCGATGATTCCGCTGAAACCCGGTCGCCATCTTTTGCGAGAGCGTCGCGTGCGGCAACAAGTCGCCGGCGATCTGCTCCATCGCGAACTGATCGAACGGCATGTTCTTCTGGAACGCCTCGATCACCCAATCCCGCCAACGCCACATGTCCCGCGGACCGTCACTCTGGTACCCATTCGTATCCGCATACCGCGCCGCTTCCAGCCAACGAATCGCCATCCGCTCCGCATACCGGCTCGATCCCAACAGGCGATCCACCACCCGCTCATACGCGCCCGGCTCCTTGTCCGCCAGAAACGCCTCCACCTCGGCCGGCGTGGGCGGCAGCCCTGTCAGATCCAACGTCACCCGCCGGATCAACACCCGCCGCTCGGCTTCCGGTGCTGGTTGTAAACCTTCGCGCGTTAACCGCGCCCGCACAAAATAGTCGATCGCCTTCTGCCCGGCCGGCACCTCCGGTCGCTTCGGCGGAATGAACGAATAGTGCGCTTCATACGGCGCGCCCTCTTCGATCCACCGCTTCAATAGCGCAATCTGCTCGTCCGGCAGCTTGTCGTGTCCCGCATATGCCGGCGGCATCCGCAGACCCTTGTTCGCCGACGTCACCCGCTGGTAAATGCCGCTTTTCGCTGGGTTTCCAGGCACAATTCCAAACCGGCCCTTGCCCAAATCCGCCTTCGCCTCCGCCTCCCGGTCCAACCGCAGCGGACTCTTGCGATTGCCCGAGTCCGGACCATGACACGCAAAGCAGCGGTCCGATAGCAGCGGACGAATCTGGCGGTTGAATTCGACTCGGGACGGCTCCGCGGCAGCCGCCAGAACCGTCAAAACTAGAGCGGCAAAGATGCGCATGGGCTCAATGCCAATATACTTGAAGGAGCACCATGGACTCCCAACGACGTCACTTCCTGCTCGCCACTGCCGCCGCGGCTCCCGCT
This sequence comes from Bryobacteraceae bacterium, assembly GCA_044226365.1. Taxonomy (GTDB): domain Bacteria; phylum Acidobacteriota; class Terriglobia; order Bryobacterales; family Bryobacteraceae; genus JALHNI01. The sequence goes on along the minus strand of JBGAHE010000003.1, from coordinate 11,891 downwards.
TATTTGAAGGCCGCGCAGGCCACCAAAGCCATCAAGGTCGGCTTGGTCGGCGCCGGCGGACGCGGCAGCGGCGCCGCCCTCCAGGCCCTCAAAGCCGACGATTATGCCGAACTCACGGCCGTCGCCGACCTCGACCTCAACATCATCGACGAATCCCTCGCCCGCCTCAAACGCGCCGTCGGTGACAAGGTCAAAGTCGAACCCGCCCAAAAGTTCACCGGTCTCGACGCTTTCGCCAAGCTCCTGGCCACCGACGTCGACGTTGTCATCCTGGCCACGCCTCCCGGCTTCCGCCCGCAGCACTACCGCGCCGCCGTCGAAGCCAACAAGCACCTCTTCGTCGAAAAGCCCATCGCCGTCGACGCCCCCGGCGTCCGCAGCGTCATGGAAACCACCAAGCTCGCCAAAGAAAAGAAACTCTCCGTCGTCTCCGGCTTCTGCTGGCGTTACTCCAACTACATCCGCGCCACCTTCGAGCAGATGCAGCAGGGCGCCATCGGCGATCTCGTCTCCTACTACGGCACCTACCTCACCAACCCCGTCAAGCCCATGCCCCCGGCCAGCGCCCGCCCCGCCGGCGTCAGTGACGTCGAATGGCAGCTCCGCAACTGGTACAACTTCGCCTGGATCAGCGGCGATGGCCTCGTCGAACAGGCCATCCACACCGTCGACAAAGTCCAGTGGGCTTTCGGCGATGAGACGCCCGTCAGTTGCACCGCCATCGGCGGCCGCGCCATTCCCTCCGAAGGCGGCAACATCTTCGATCACATCGAAGTCAATTACCTCTACTCCAAGAACCGCCGCGCCCACGTCGTTCACCGCCAGATTCCCGGCTGCCACAACGAAAACGGCGACTACATCCTCGGCACCAAAGGCGCCGTCACCATCGGCCGCGGCCCCCTCCCCCGCATCGAAGGCGCCACCTCCTGGACCTTCGAAGGCACCAAGAACGACATGTATCAGTACGAGCACGACGTTCTGTTTGCCGCCATCCGCAAAGGCGAACCCCAGAACGACGGCGACCGCATGGCCGTCAGCACCATGGTCGGCATCATGGGCCGCATGGCCGCTTACACCGGTCAGCAGATCACCTATGACATGGCTCTCAACTCGCAGGAGCGCCTCTTCCCAGAAAACCTCGATTGGTCCGGCTCCAAGGAAGTCGCCCCCCTTCCGCGCCCCGGCGTCACTAAGTTCTTCTAAACGAACCTTCGCGGGGGGCGGCTCTGGTCGCCTCCCAGTCCACCATAGCCTCCCGCCCGGACGTCCGCCCTCGCGTTAGCATGGTCCCTTGACCCGCCTCAGCCTCTTCCTCCTCCTCACCCTCCCGACCCTCGCCGCCGATCCCGTCGCCGAAGCCAACCGCGTCATGAGCCGCCTCGTCACTGTCACGGGCCCCGAAGTCAAAGGCGCCCACGACGCCGAGTTCGTCATCGTCGACCACCACGCCTACATCGTCGCCATGGCCAACGACGTCCAGCCCGGCGAAAATGCCGAATGGCCCTTCGTCTACTGCACGCTCTCCGTCGTTGACCTCCGCACCATGCAAGTCACCCACCGCCTCCCCATGGCCAAAGGCGGCCAGACCTTCGCCAACGCCACCCTACCCCCCGGCGCCTGCTTCGTCCCCCGCATCCTCCAAAAGGACCGTCACACCCTCCGCACCTTCTTCGCCAGCGAAGCCCCCCGCCAACGCGAAGCCCAATCCCACTACCTCGACTTCGACCTCCGCCAAATGAAGTTCTCCACTCATCTCGGCACCCTCCAACTGCGCACCCGCGCCGGCACCTTCCCCATGCAGCCCAAGCCCTTCTACGACGATGCCGCCGCCCAGGGCTTCCGCCGCGAACGCAAAGACTACGGCCTCTACAACATCGATTCGTTCAAGACCTTTGGCGGCCAAATCTATGTCGTCCTGAACAACTACCCCGCCGGGCAGAACGCCTTGGCCACCCTCAACCGCCGCCGCGACACCTTCACCGTCCTCGGCCACTACAACCCCGCTGGACCCGAAAAGCTCACCGAATCCGCCGTCAACCGCCTCCCCGACGGCACCTGGCTGGCCATCTGCCGTCAGGATGGCGGCACCGGCAACTACATGTTCTCCACCAGCCGCGACGGCCGCACCTGGACCCCGCCCGCCTACCGCGACCTCATCCCCAACGGCGCCAGTTCCAAGCCCAACTTCGAAAAATTCGGCGGCCTCTACTATCTCGGCTGGCAGGAATCCACCCGCGTCAACGGCGTCTCCCGCTCCGTCTTCAACCTCGACGTCTCCCGCGATGGCGTCCACTGGGAGCGCAAATACCGCTTCGCCACGGACCGTTCCTTCCAATACGCCTCCTTTCACGAGTACCGCGGCGTCATCTATTTCACCGTCACCCAGGGCGACTCCTCCCCCAGCCGCAAAGAACGCATCCTCTTTGGCCAACTCGATTGACCGATAGAATCGGGACATGCCCAGCTTCGATATCGAACGCGTCGGTGACCTCGAAGAAGACTTCGTCAACACCTACGACATCGCGATGGCTGACGACCACACCCTGGCGGCCGCCGTGCTCACCAGTTCCAGCTACCTGAAAGTCGTGAAGTATCGCCTCGACCCCGGCGGTACCCTCGCCAACTTCGGCGCCACCCAAGCTCCCGGCCAATGCTCCGATCCCTCCCTCGCCCTTCACTCCGCCGACACTTGGCTCACCAGCGTCAAAAAGATTGCCGGCGGCAGTCCCTTGGAACTCCAACGCTGGAACCAGACCTATCCCTCCCGCGACGCCCAAGGCAGCCTCTGCTCGCACCTCAAACTCGCCGCCTTCCGCACCACCTTTACCCTGGTCCCTACCCGGGGCTCGTCCACCCCCGGCGGCCTCAGCGGCGGTGCCAGCGGCTATCTGGCCGCCACCGCCCACACCGCTCCCGGGACCCAACAGCTTCGCGTCACCGCTTGGATCAGTGGCGGCAGCAGCCTGGAAGAGTTGGCTTCGGCCGTCGCGCCGGGGCGCGTCACCCAGACCGCCATCGTGGCCCACCAGGTTGCGCCCGGGAACGGCGTCCTCCACACTGCCACCGTCTTCACCGCCAGCATCAGTTCGCAAAAGCTGCGGCTCGCCACCTGGCGGATTCACGTCGAACCGCAACAACCTCCCTCAGTCGAGTTCGTCTCTGAAATCGTCACGGACGACGAAATTACCGAGGTCGCCGCCACCACCTTCTCCCGCTCGCTCGAGGACTGCCTCGCCACCGCCGTCATCACCAAAGAGGGCACGCTCAAAGTCATCGCCTGGCGGATCCGCACCGATGGCACCCTCACCCGTTGGCTCGAAGCCTCGGCCGGGGCCGCCTCCTCCATCGACATCGTCCGCCTCCGCCAAAGCGACCTCGCCGTCGGCTGCCGCGATAGTGAAAACAAAGTGCGCGTCATCTACTGGCGCTTCCCGTTCGCCCCCACCACCGGACCCAGCCCCGCCACCGGAACCGGCCCCAGTCCCGCCCCCTCGGTCATCCGCCTCGGCACCGCCACCGCTGGCGTCTCCACCGGCGCCATCCGTCTCGCGCACACCAGTTCCACCGCCAGCCAGCCGGGCGATACCGTCGTCGCCTGCCGCACCAGCGCCGACAAGTTCAAACTGATTCGCTTCCGTGTAAAAAACGGGGCCGGCTAAGCTTCCCCGCTCAGCCGGCCCCGGTGCTTGCCATTCGCTGGCGGTGTTACTTCAGCGCTTTGCCGTACAGCGCCAGCAGCCGGCTCCACGCCTTCTCCGCTTGCGGCTCGTTGTAGACGCGCGAATCCGGCGGGCACCACCCGTGCGCCGCATCCGTGTACACCTCGATCTCCGCCGGCCGCTTCGCCGTCTCGAAGGTCTCCTTCAACACGGTCTTATCGTTCGGCGCGCGTTGGTCGTCGTTCGCCGCGATCGCCACCAGAAACTGCGCCTTCGTCTTGGCCGCCATCGTATGCGGACTGTCCGCCGCCTCGGTCACCAACCCGCCTCCATGGAACGACGCCACCGCCCCCACCCGCTCCGGCACCGCCGCCGCCGTTCGGAACGCCATCGGGCCGCCCATGCAATACCCCTGCGTGCCCACCTTCTTGTTCGTCGCCACCGCTTTCTGCTTGTCCAGCCACTCGATAAACGCCTTCGCATCGGTCACGTGCGTCGTCGCATTCAGCCCCTGCGTCAGCGGCCGCAGCTCCGGAATCGGCGTCGCCGAACCCTGCGGCGCCGTCGGAGCCTTCTTCGTCCGGTAGAACTGATTCACCACCAGCACCGCATACCCGGACTCCGCTAGCCGCTTCCCCATCTGCCGGAACGCCGGCCGCAGCCCGAAAATATCCGGCCACACCAGCACCGCCGGCGACTTCCCGCTCGCCGGATGCACAAAATAAGCATCCGCCGTCCCATCCGGCGTCGTGATCGTCACTTCGCTCTCGCTCACCGCCACTGCATTCGCCACCGGCGGCAGCATCATCGCCACCCCCGCGCTCAGCAGCACGCCGAACTGTTGCCTCGTCACCAGCCCCCGAGCTTCAAACTCCAGGCGGTCGTCTTCAAAATGCTTTTGGTCACACATATCGACTCCTTCCAGGCCGGCCTCCCCGGCTACCCTAACCCGTGTAGCGACTAGTGTAAATCAAGCCGCTTCCGCCCCGCCGCCTCGCCTCCCAAACACCCCGCTGAATACCGAGCCACCAGATCCACCCGTGGACCGGACTACGGCGGAGAGTGCGGGTGCTGGTGGCCGCCGCTTTAAAACTCCAGAGATTTGAGAAGAATCCGTGGCCCGTCCCTTGATTGATTGCGTGGTAGCTCCACCTGTAGACAGACTGCCTGCCTCGTGAGCGACTCACCCAACTGTTCAGCCGTCGTCAGACCCGGAATCGCGACAGTAATCCTTATCTTCAAGGCCGCCTCAAGCTGTTTTCCGGCCGAATGTTAAGCGCCCCCCAGCGGTCAGCGCGGCGGATAATGAGAGTTTCGTCTCGCAGCAGGCGCTGCCGGAACCCCGTGCGGCCCATAAGACCGGAACGCGGCAGCTGACGGTGGGACAATCGAGTAGATCGTGCCGACACCAAAAGCGAAACCGGAACTGAGTCGCTTCCTGAGTCGCCTCCGCGTGGCCACTTCAGTGAGCCAGACGATTCTCGCCATCGCGGGATTGGGCATGCTTGGGCTGTCCTGTCTTTTTCTGTTCGCGGTGTGGCTCTGCGGAGACTACTAGAACGCACCGGCGGTTCAAGCGCCCGAACGCGCGGGGGCTAAGGGGCAACAATTCCGGAGTAAAGAATATGGGCCTTCCTGTCACGAAGTTCAAGGCATCGCGCGTGGGTCGATCATCCTGGCAAATCAGAGCCGAGATGAAAGCTGCAAGGATGATTCGAGTTGTGCGGCCCGGCACCGCAGCCAGTCAGGCGATGCGCTAATACGGGCATCCCAGCCAGACGATTGAGGCCCTCGCCTTGGACTACGCCGATTTGACGTTCACCAGCAAAGCCCGAATATCCTTCATCAGACGGAACAAGTGATAAGGATCACTGGGGCTTGGCAGAAAATCGAAGCGCTCGTAGAACGCTTTGGCTTCGTCGTCCTTCGCATGAACGCCGAAGGCGCGGATGCCCGCGATATCGGCGGCTTGCGCCGTTCGCAGCAGAGCGTCCTTCAAAAGACCTGAACCAAGGCCCTTTCCCTGCCAGCTTGCTGCGACTGCCAGCCGCGCCAAAAGCATGATCGGCACCGGATGACGGGCCAGGCCCTTCTTGAGCCTCTCCGGCGCGTCGTCGTATTCCACCTGGCCGACGACAAGCATGTAATAGCCGACGATTAATTCTTCTTCGTTCAAGGCGATGTAGGTCTTCGATGCTTCCGCCTGCTGATTCTGCAGCGCATAACGGCTCAAGAAACGGTTGAGCGCCTCTCGCCCGCAGTCGAAGGCTTCCACCGCATGGCCACGATGAAGCTTCTCGATACGAAGCGGCTGCGCGGTCATTTAAGTCCGCGCTCGAACACGCTTGGCTCCTGTAGAAGCTTGGCCAACCGGGGAGCGGGCGGCGGAGGCGCATCCAAAGCCTTTTCAAAAGCGCGCCATTGCTCCGCGTTCAAACCGAACTTCTGGCGATCGGGTAACGCTTCCTCCGCCCGCGCCAAAGCGCTCTGCAGCACAAACTCGCTCACCGAGCAGCCCATGACGTTGGCCGCCATTTGAAGCGCTCGCTTGGCCGAGGGCGTCAATCGCAGATCGAGCTTTTCATTTCGGGTCTCGACGCTTGGCATGGTGCCTCCTTTACAAGCGATGATTCACGATCACGATAACAGGTTGCCGTACATTGTCATGACATTCTTGCGATCGCGAACCTCAAGGACTCGCGTGCTGCCCGGATGAACCTTGCAGATCAGAGGCCGAGATGGAATCTGCGAGGATAATCTCCCACGTTCAAAAGGCTCTTCGTCACCCCTCTCCGAGAGAGGCGCTTGGCCGGATCGCCAGCGCCGATGATGGAATCGCGTCGGCCGCCTATAGCTACGATGTCCTCGACAACCTCACGTCCGTCCTGCAGGTCGACGGTGCCGTCCAACAGACGCGGACCTTTGTTTACGACTCTCTCGCCCGCCTCACCTCCGCCACCAATCCCGAGACCGGAGAAATCAAATACGGCTACTTCCCCAACGGCCTGCTCAAGACTCGCGATGATGATCGCGGATCGTCCATGAACGTGACCATGGCCTATGACGCGCAGAACCGCCTCACCAGCAAGACCTACGGTTCGGCCATCACTCCGAATGTCACCTACTGCTACGACCGCAAGACCAATGGCTCGAACGGATTCTGCTATCAGTCGATGGACGTACCCAACGGCTGGGGCCGGCTCACTGCCGTCATCAACAGCAACGCGAACGTGCAATATCGCGAGTTCGACGCCTTGGGCCGCGTCACCAAAAGCGCCCAGGTCGCGCCAGGGCTGGGCGGGCCCACCTATGCTTTCGCCTACGAATACAACCCGGGCGGCTTGCTGACCTCGGAGACCTACCCCTCTGGCCGGAAAATCCAGTACACGCCCACCAGCGCCAACCGCGTCAGGCAAGTCAACTCGGTCCTGAATCAGGCGCAAACCGACTATGCCCGCCAGATGACCTACGCGCCAAACGGCGCTCCGGCGAGTTGGTCTCAAGGTCCCGTCGCCAATCCGTTCACGCAGGAGTGGAAGTACAATAGCCGCATGCAGACCACCCAACTGCATGCCTCGGGAGGCAGCGGAACGCTCCTGAAGCTCACGTTAGGTTACGGTGACGCGAACAATAACGGGAATCTGCGTGATCAGACGATGGAGACCGGGGTCAAGACGTATCGCCAGAACTACAGCTACGACGCGGCGAACCGCCTGACGAATTTCGAGGAGAACATTCTTCCCTCGCTCACGGTCACCACGCGGGACACCTTCCAGTACGACCGGTTTGGGAATCAGTGGCGTACGTCGTCGCTGGGCTTGCCACCGTCGGCGGTGGGGCCTGCGTCGAGCAGCGCCTACAACGCGGCCAAGAACCAGTTAGTCAACGGTTCCTATGACGCGGCCGGCAACCAGCAATTGATCGGCGCCAACACGGCCATCTACGACGCCGAGAACAAGATCATCATGAACTACATCCCCACGCCTGGCACCTGGGTGGAAGTCAAGTACGATGGCGAAGGCAAACGCGTGCTCCGGACCGTGGATGGCGTGCAGACCCGCTACGTTTACGACGCCTTTGGGGAACTGGCCGCGGAGTACACCACCGGTTCGGTCAGTGGCGGCACGAAGTATCTGGTTACGGACCACCTGGGTAGCACTCGCCTGGTCCTGGACGCCACCGGCAACTGCGTCCAGCGTAGCGACTATCTGCCCTTCGGCTTCGAGCAATGGCGCACCACCGGGGATCATCCCTGCTACGGCGGCAACCCTCCCCTTCCCCAGTCCACCACCCTTCGGTTCACTGGCAAGGAACGAGATGCCGAGACGGGACTGGATTACTACGGAGCAAGGTACTTCTCGGGCACTCAGGGAAGGTTCACTTCCCCGGATGTGCCGTTCGCTGATCAGTTCGCTGAAGATCCACAGAGTTGGAATCTCTATGCTTACGGTCGGAATAATCCCCTTCGGTACGTCGATCCAACGGGCAACGCCATTGAGTTAACTGGCGACGAGGAAGAGCGCAAGAAGGCGTTGGCGGCAATCCAGGCGGCACTTGGAAACAGTAAGGCCTCAGCCAATCTCTACATCAACCCTGAGTTGGACAAGAAGGGCAACCAGACGGGTCGTTTCTTTGTTGGCATCAAAGGAGACGCCGCAGCGTTTGCAAAGGCTGGCGATCTTGAGGCTGGATTGGGTGGAATCATTGCAGACAAGAACATCGTGCAGTTTCGCTTGGGAGACACGACCACCGTTTACGATGACAGTGCGCCCAATTTCCTTCGTCCGCTCACGTTCTTGAGCACTCAAACCTCCGATGTCGGACAGCGGTTTGGTGGTGGTGTAACCCATCACGGCAGTATCACGATGTCCGGGTTCATTCAATCGATAGTCGATCCTACTGATATACGAGACCGAACCGCCGCCGCCGAGGGGATTCCTGGCGCATCGCTCGGGGAAACGGTAGCTCACGAGTTGATCGGCCATGCTGGTGCATTTCTGCGAGGACAGATGGGGGCACCGAACAATCAAAGTGCACTTGCAGCGGAGAATGCCGCACGAGCCAGAGGGGGATTAAGCAGAGGCCAGAAACGGAGCCACTGAGCATGACCAAGCCACAGGTCTGCATCTTGATTTACATAGCTTGGGTTTGCGTCGCCGTTGGCTCGTTTATGTCGGCACACGGAGGATTAGCTGGCGACTTTGATCGTCAATTAATCGACACACCTGATCCACACTCGAAGAACGTACATGCCGCATCGCTGGCCTTCAATCGATGGCAGATCCACTTTCCTTCTGAGCCAGTAGCATACAGGCTCTTCGTCACCGTGCATGCACCCGCTGACATCTTGGCAAGGCTGGCCTTTAAGTGCATCCAGATCATGCCCGCTTTTCAAGACCCGTTTCCTTTGGGCCTGTCCTTTCCAAGCTACGTGATATCGCTCATGCTGCTCTTTGGAGGGGTGCAGTGGTACCTCATCGGACTTTTAGCTGACGTGTTGTGGAAAAGGCTTGAACGTCGATAGGCCGTGTCCAGCACAAGGAAAGAGACGCCAACGCGGGGACCGTCGGCGCAAGCGAGGGCATTGACCGCCCCCAGGGCGTTTTTAACACGACGCGAAGGCTTCGACGACAAGCGAAAAGGAGAGGAAGGCCAGGAAATGACAACACCAGAAACCCAATTCGAAGCGTTTCGGCAGAGATACGAGGCTTGGCGTGGACTCATGCAAAACTTGCCAGTGAAGCGAGATCAACTCTCGAAGGCTGGCTTTGAGCTGGAGTTGGATCACATTATCGACTAGGTACAACCAGTCGCGGCTGCCGCCGTTGAACGCTCGACCCAGTTCGACTATCCAAAGGTTGCTGGAGAGTACCTACAGGATGTCGATCAACTCCAAAGAAAATTGCAAAGTGCTTCTCTTGGGGACCCGGCACGCGAAGTCTACTCGAAGTACCTGACCGAGTTTCGGCGCATGCTCACTGATCTCGGCGCCCTCCCGGTCCCACCTGAAGGCCATCTCGGTTTTCGCGGGCATGCACTTCAGTCATTCCGTTTCCTGATTGACGAGTACGGCTTCGAAGTAGCGGAGAGTTCGCCAATCTCTGTGCGGTTTATCAGCGATGCCATTTTCGTTATGCTCTCGTACTCGCCGGAGTGTCCAATGGACAGTATTCTCGTAGGCACTGGTAACGGTGAAGAAATGCCGGCCTCTGGCTTCATCCTGGACGACTTCGCATATATGGATCGCGGCGGGATTCTTTTTGCTTACGACCGTTTCGACTTGCGGGACAAGGTGGGCGTGGCCAAGTTTCTAGAGACGGCGGCCTCCCTGCTTCGAGGCTGCGGCGGTTCAGTCTTGAAGGGCGAGGTCGAGGCATTGCGTTCTCTTCAGGTCAAGGCCGATGAGCGGGAGCAAGCCTACATCAGAATGATGGAGCGGGAGCATTCGGCTCAAGGCTGATCTGTGGCGGGGGGCATAGGCCGTGTCCGGCGGAATAGGCCGTGTCCGGCACCAGAAAAAAGACGCCAACGCGGGGACCGCCGACGCAAGCCGGCGCATTGAACGCCCTCACGGCCCACCCGCCGCCACTTGTCCACCGACCGCAACCCTAGCTCGCCATCGACACATCCACCCGGCCACGCCTCCAGAGCCCGAGCCCCAAAACTCAGCCCACCGCTCGCCCCGCGACCTCGGCCGGAACCAGCAAATCCCACGCCGGCCGATTCCACACTGACCCCGACCGCACCCGCTCCCACGTCACCGCCGCCTTCTCCGCCTTCACCGTCGCCCGCAAAAACGCCCCCAATCCAACGACCACCGCGTAAACTGCTCAAAACACAACACGCCTTCGACTCTGTTTCCCACCGGAGGATTACCGCCGTCTATACATAGTGGAGAATGGAACCTGAGACGAGACCTTCGGGGAAGCGCCCACGCTGCCGCACACGTTCGTCTTATCCGCGCCGAGGCAGTGGCTAGCAGGATAGTAAATCCAAAGGCTACCGGTGTCCGATTTGTCGCCAATTTTGCATGTTCGCTATTCTAAAATTGATAAAGTCGCATAATAACGGCGGGCGGTTGTGCTTTTGTGTCGTATCACTTGCATTGATACTCGCAATGCAAGTGAACCGCGGCCAGGGTCTGTCGAAAGAATTCTTCATTCTATTTTTAACTCTGAATTTCTTATTTCTCAGTGTCGTGGTCAGCTTTCTGAAGCTTTTAGAAAAGCGGGCGGCCGAGAGAGTTCTCGCGTCCGCTCTTCGGCCAGAGCTCACTGTTGAACAAGCGAGGCGCGCTGTGCTCGAGCAAATTGACGAATTGAGGATAAAGGAGGCTAGTAGCGAAACTGTGGATAGGCGGCTTACCGGACAGACCGCTGAATTCTTCTCTTTATTCTCTGAGGTAGTAGGCCCGTTAGGAGACGTTGTTGGAGCAAGTTACGTCGCCGATTCATTCACTCTTGACGGCGGTGTACGAATCGGTATTTCCTCCGTCTCTGGCGAGTTCGTTACACGTCCGGGCCAAGATTGCGTCTGGGAGCTAGATGGGCCGCCCACTGCAGGGGATCTTAAATTGAAGCGCTTCCCAACGATCTGGCATTGTGTGCATTCGTTCTTCGACGGGGCGGGATAGACGAATGACAGAATAGGCCGTGTCCGGCACCAGGAAAAGAATAGGCCGTGTCCGGCACCAGGAAAAAAGACGCCCACGCGGGGACCGTCGACGCAAGCGAGGGCATTGACCGCCCCCACGGCCCACCCACCGCCAATTGTCCACCGACCACAACCCTAGCTCGCCATCGACACATCCACCCGGCCACGCCACAAGGAGCTCAAGACCAAATAATCAGCCCACCGCCCGCCCCGCGACCTTCTTCGGAACCAACAAGTCCCACGCCGGCCGGTTCCACACCGACCCCGACCTCACCCGTTCCCACGCCACCGCCACCTTCTCCGCCTCGATCGGCGCCCGCAAAAACGCCCCCCAATCCAACGACCACCGGTTAAACTGCTCAAAACACAACACTCCCGTCGGGTCCACCCCCGTCACATGCGCCCGCGCGCTCGACCAAGCCCACCTCTCGGCCGACCCCACCAACTTCGCCCGCACCGGGTTCAACTCCAGATACCGCAAACACGACTTGAACCCCAAATCATTCAACAACTGCGCATCGAACCGCGGCGACCAGTTCGTTGGCCCCGCCCTGAGGTAGCGAGTCCACCCCCGTTTGC
>JBGAHE010000135.1:0-16237 GCA_044226365.1 Bryobacteraceae bacterium | reverse complement strand
CAGCTAGCTCAAGTGGAAGGCAGCTTGGCCCAGGCTAGCGGTCCGAAGAGCGCTCAGTAACTAGTCAACGTAGAGAAAATCATTCGAATTCAACAGAATTCGACACATTGCTTCAAGTTTTTCCGGAGAGGTGTTGAGTTTTCGCACCTCTTCGTCCGTTGCCGGACGATTCAGGATCAACTCGAAGGCTTGGCGGATCTGAGACGGCCGGTCTCCGGTGAGGCGTTGGGCGACGAACGCCGCTTCCTCGTGCACCATCTCTCCGTTCATTAACGACAGCGCCTGCAGCGGTGTGGTGGTGGCGCTGCGGCGGTCACAGCTTTCGCTGAAGACTGTCGCATCGAAAGCAGCCATCATCGGCAGCGGCATTGAACGGCGTTGAAAAGTGTAGATGGACCGGCGGCGCAGGTCGGTTTCGCGTTCGTTGGGTTCCCACATGGCGGCGCCACCGCGCCCATAGCGGGCGAAGTCAGCGAGGTCTGCCGGCAAGTTGGGGAAAACGGAAGGTCCGCCGCGTTCCGGATTCAGCCTCCCGCTGATCTGCAGAATGCCGTCGCGAATCTCCTCCGCCGAGAGACGGCGCCGGTTGAAGTGCCACAAGAGGTGATTCTCCGGATCTGCGGCGGCAGCCTGTGGATTTTCTGTGGATTGTTGATATGCAGCAGAAGTCAACAGAAGGCGGTGCATCTGCTTGACGCTCCAGCCGCTTTCGATGAAGGCGTGCGACAGCCAATCAAGCAGTTCCGGGTGCGTGGGGCGCTCGCCGTTGACGCCGAAGTCGGAGGGCGTAGCGACGATGCCGCGGCCGAAATGGTGCTGCCAAATGCGGTTCACCATGACGCGGGCGGTCAGCGGATTCTCCGGGGAGGCGATCCACTTGGCGAGTGTCAGCCGCCAACCGCGGGTGGGGAACTGACGGTACCGGTCGCTTTCGATGACGGCGGCTTTGGACTCGCCGGTGATGGCGGACAGGAAGCCAGCTTCGACAGGCTCGCCCGGCTGGCGGTAGTCGCCGCGAACCAGAATTCGGGTAGGCGGCAGCGCCGGCCCATTGGGTGGGCCGGGGACGTTGCGAACCGTGAGGGCGCTGGTGCGCCAGCGGCTCATCCGTTGCTGGAAGACCTGGACGGCTTCGGAGAGTTCCTGATGGCGTTCGCGCTCGGCTACCGTGAAGATCTTCGAGGTCTGGCGGCCGGCCTCGGCGCGCGCGTCCTCGGCGGTGAGCACGTCGAACCGGCCGAGGGCGTCAAAGCCGGGCTTCGCATAGGCCTCTTTCAGGCGCGGCATGAGCTGGGCTTCATAGGCTTCGAGGGCTTGCTTCTCTTCGGGGTCCTGAGTGCGGTCGGCGTCCTCTTTGAGGTCGGCATGGCGGCGGCGTTCGTCTTCGTTGAAGAGTCGGAGGTCTGCCCGGCGGATCTCCAGGCGGAGGTCCGCGGCGGTGAGCTCTTTGCCGGGGTTCGCTTTACGATAGGCAATGAGCTTGGTGAGCAACGTCTGCTCGTAGGCGTCCAGCGCCTTTTTCTCCGGTCCTTCCTTCAGGCGCTTTTCGTTCTTTTCGACCTCGAGCTTGGCTCGGGCGGCGAACTCGGGGTCTTTGAACGGGACGTCGACGTTGTCGACCTGGATGGCGTTGAAGAAGGCTTGCAGACGGTAGAAATCGCGCTGGGGGATGGGGTCGTACTTATGGTCGTGGCAGCGCGCGCAGCCGACGGAGAGGCCCAGGAAGATGGAACTGGTGGCGGTGGTGACTTCGGCGAGGTAATTGGCGCGAACTTCGTCGGCGACCAGGTTCGAGCGGTCCCAGGGCGCGACGCGCAGGAAGCCGAGGGGGATGTGGCCTTGAATATTGGGGGCGTAGTTGTTGCGGGTCTTCGAGTGCTCATCGGCGCCGGCCAACTGGTCGCGAACGAAACGGTCGTAGGGGAGATCGCGGTTGAAGGCATCGATCACCCAATCGCGGTAGCGCCAGGCGTTGCCGATGGCGCCGTCGCCTTCGAGACCGGAGGTTTCGCCGTAGCGGACCAGATCGAGCCAATGGCGGCCCCAGCGCTCGCCGTAGCGAGGATCGGCGAGCAGCCGATCGATGAGCTTCGGATAAGCGTCGGCCGAGGTGTCATCGAGAAAGGCGCGCAGTTCCTCAGGCGAGGGAGGCAGGCCGACGAGGTCGAGGTAGACGCGGCGGGCGAGCGTGCGGCGGTCGGCCGGTGGAGCGTAGTGCAGGTTCTTGGCTTGAAGCTTAGCCAGAAGGAAGGCATCCACGGGATGCCTGGCCAACGCCGGTACGGCCGGCTTCGCCGGCTTCTCGTACGGCCAACGCCAACTGACCTTGGGCGCGGCGGACTCGGCTGGCAGTTCGCGGATCCAGGCTTCGAGCACGGCGACTTCGTTGGCCGGCAGCTCAGCACCCATCGGCATGCGCGGCGTGAGCGAGCCGCGGACCAGACGGAGCAGGGGACTCTCGTCGGGGCGAGCGCCAATGACGGCGCGGCCGTGTTTTTTGCCTCCGCCGCGGACCGCGTCGAGAGTGGCGACCGAAAAGCCGCTAGACGGATTCTTCTCGTTATGGCAGCCGGCGCAACGGGTCCGGAGGATCGGTTCGACGTCACGCGCATAGTCGACAGCCGCCGGGCTGAGAGTGGCCAGGAGAAGGAGGATGCCCAGAGCACGCATGGCATCAAGTTTATCCGGTTAGTCGTGGTTGGTAATGGGGGCTTCGAGTTCGACGGCACGTTTTCGGCCAGTGGCGACGACATGCGCGGTGTATTTCGGACGGCCGTTCAGATGGACGATCATCGGGCGCTGAATCGGATAGTCGAAGGTGAGGACGTCGTCCGTGTCGAGATGGAGCAGGTCGCGCACGGTGAGAGTGGGTCCGGTGAGGCGCACGTCCATGCGCAGGGCGGCAGGGCGCAGTAGCCGCATGATGCGTTGGTGTTCCGCTTCCGTGAGTTCGCTTTTGCGGACGCTGTGCTGGTCCATGCGCTGGCCGAGCATCTTGATGATGATCGAAGGAATGCCGATGTTCAACATCCCGGCGTTATCGCCGATGCGGATTTCGATGCTGATGGCGACGACGGCTTCGTTGGGCGAGAGGATCTGGAGGAGCTGCGGGTCAGTTTCGAAGCCGTCGATGCGGAAGTCGAGCGCCGCCGGCACCAGTCGCCAGGCATCTTTGAGGTCTTTGATCAGGATGCGGAAGAGTCCGTCGAGGATGGCGCGTTCGATTTCGGTGATCTCGCGTTCGATCTTGGCGGGGTTGGCGCTCGACCCGCCGAGGATCAGTTCGAGGATGGGGAAGAGAATCGTGGGATTCAGTTCCATCAGCGCGTTGTTGTCGAAGCCGGCCATCGCCAGGTTGATCAGGCAGGTGGGCGAAGGGAGGCTGCGGGAGAACTCGGCGACCGAGAGCTGTTCGACCGAGACCAGATTGACGGCGACATAGGCCCGGAGGAACGCCGACATGCTGGAGCCGATGGACCGGGCAAAGGTCTCGTGGATCATGTGCATGGCGCGGAGCTGGTCCTTCGCAATGCGGTCCGGCCGGCGGAAGTCATAGGGCTGGGCGCGCGTGCTGAGATCGCCCTGGGGGCGCTTCTGCTGCACGCTGCGGAAGACATTTTCGATTTCCTGTTGGGAGAGAACGCGATCCGGCATTTGAAAGGGAGATCGGCGGGGAGAGGGGACGGGAATATTAGGCCATTGCTAGACTGGGGAATAGGGCGAATTTTGCGGACTTTCACCATTCAGAATTTCGGCTGCCGGGCGACGCAAGCCGATGGGGCGGCGTTGGCCAGTGCGCTGGAGGCTCGCGGGCTGGCGGCGGCGGCGGAGGCGCCGGACCTGGTGATTCTGAACACCTGTACGGTGACGGCGGCGGCCGATGCCGATGTCCACAAGACGGTGAATCGCGTGCGGCGCGAACATCCGGGGAGCCGGATTCTGATCACCGGCTGCTACGCGCAGCGGGCTCCCGAGGAACTGGCGAAGCTGCCCGGCGTGGACTGGGTGGTGGGCAACTCGCACAAAACACAGATTCCGGAGATCGTGCTGGCGCCGACCTATCATGGCCAGATCGCGGTGGGCGACGTGAGCGCGCCGCAGGACTTCTTCTCGCTTCCCATTCAGGACTCCGGGACGGAGCGCTCCCGGCCGAACCTGAAGATTCAGGACGGTTGCAGCAATCGCTGCTCGTTCTGCATTATCCCGTCGGTGCGGGGCAATAGCCGGAGTGCGCAGCCGGAATGGGTGCTGGAGCAGGTGCGGCGTCTCTCGGTGGATTATCGCGAGGTGGTGCTGACGGGGATCAATCTGGGGCGTTGGGGGCGCGAATGGGGGCAGGGACGCCAACTGGTGCGGCTGCTGCGCGACCTGTTGGAGGGCACGCAGATCGATCGGCTGCGGCTGAGTTCGGTCGAGCCGATGGATTTCTCCGATGAACTGCTGGAGTTGATGGCGGGCAGTCCGCGGATCGCGCAGCATGTACATGCACCGCTGCAATCGGGGAGCGACGGCGTTTTGCGGCGCATGTATCGCAAGTACCGGCCGCGGCACTATGAGGATCGGCTGCGGAAGGCGCGCGCACTGATGCCGGAGGCGGCGATTGGGGCGGATGTGATGGTGGGGTTTCCTGGAGAGTCCGAGGCGGAGTTTGAGGAGAGCCGTCAATTTATCGAATCCTTGCCGTTGACGTATCTGCATGTATTTACGTACTCGGAGCGGCCGGGGACGCGGGCGGCGGCGATGGCGGACCAAGTGCCGATGGAGGTCCGGAAGGAGCGCAACCGGGTGTTGCGTGAGCTTTCGGCCGCGAAGAACCTGGAGTTCCGGCGGCGGATGGTGGGACGTACGCTCAGCGTGGTGACGCTTGAGGGCGATCGGGGGCTGAGTTCGAACTACGTGGCGGTGAAACTGGGACAGGCGCGACCGGCGAACCAACTGGTCGATGTGCGGGTGGACGGCTTGACCGATCAAGGCGTGCGCGAGGCCGTGCTGTTGCCGGTGCTGGCCTAAAGCAGCTTATAAGTAATCAAAGCCGCACCGGCGAGTTGCTTCTTTTCGTTATAAAGATCGACGCTGCCGACGACCAGCGAAGTCCCGATGCGGAGAAGTTTACCGCGGGCGCTCAACTTCCCGGAGACAATGGGCAGGAAGTAGTTGAGTTTCATCTCGACGGTGGTAGCTTTCCGCTTAAACTCGAAGTGAGTGGCGATCGAGATGCCGACGGCAGCGTCGGCGAGACTGGCGTACACCCCGCCGTGGAGCGTACCGAGGGAGTTTTTCAAATCGTCACGCAGATGACATTCCACGCGGACGCCATCCCGATGGACTCCCGTGATGCGAAGGCCCAGCAAGGCATTGAAGGGCATCCGGTCGACGAAGCCTTGAACCTGCGCGCGAGTGACGGATGGCAAGTCGCCATTATCGTACAGTTTTCGCGCGAGAACGACGAAAACAAGACAGGTAGCAACAGAACCCTATGTGTGGAATTGTCGGATACATCGGTCAACGAAAAGCAGTGCCCATCGTGCTGGACGGCTTACGCCGCTTGGAGTATCGGGGATATGACTCGGCGGGGATTGCGGTGCTCGAAGATGAGAATGGCACGTCGAATCTGGTGGTCCGGCGCGCGTCGGGCAAGCTGCGTAACCTCGAAGAGGTGGTCCGGGCTAACCCCTTGGAGGGGACCTACGGCATTGGCCACACTCGCTGGGCGACGCACGGCCGTCCGACGGAGGAGAACGCTCATCCGCATCGGGATAGCAAAGGCAATCTGGTGGTGGTCCACAACGGGATTGTGGAAAACTACCTCGAACTGAAGCATGAGCTCGAGGCGGCGGGGCACGTCTTTGCGTCGGAAACCGATACGGAAGTGATCGCGCATCTCGTGGAGAAACACTTCAAGGGCAAGCTGGAGGATGCAGTGCGCGCCGCGGTGAATGAGATTCGCGGTGTTTTTGCCGTCGCGGTGATCTCGAAGCTCGACCCGAACAAGATTGTGGCGGCGCGTTCGGGGCCGCCGGCCGTGGTGGGCTTGGGCGATGGCGAGTACTTTGTCGCATCCGATGTGCCGGCTATTTTGAACCATACGCGCGACATTCTGTTTTTGGGCGACGGCGAGATGGCCGTGCTGACCAACGACGGAGTGCAGTTGACCGACTTCGCGGGCAAGCAGATCAAGCGGGCCGTGCAGCGCATTCTCTGGGACCCGATCATGGCGGAGAAGGGCGGCTACAAGCACTTCATGCTCAAGGAAATCTATGAGCAGCCGCGGTCGGTGCGCGATACGATGCTGGGGCGCATCGGGCAGGAGACAGGCAAGGTTTTCCTCGATGAGATGAGCATCACGCCCGAGGAGTTCGCCGCCTTCCGTAACGTGCGGATCATCGCGTGCGGGACGAGTTGGCATGCGGCGCTGGCGGGTAAGTTCATGATCGAACGATTGGCTCGCTTGCCGGTGGAAGTGGATTACGGCAGCGAGTATCGCTACCGCGACCCGATCGTAGGACCGGAAACGCTGACGGTGCTGATTTCGCAGTCGGGCGAGACGGCCGATACGCTGGCGGCGCAGCGCGAGAGCAAAGCCAAAGGCTCGAAGACGCTGGTGATCTGCAACGTGATCGGGTCGATGATGACGCGCGAAGCGGCGGGCACGATCATGACGCATGCGGGGCCGGAGATCGGCGTGGCGTCGACCAAGGCGTTTACTTCCCAGTTGACGGCGTTGTTCATTCTGTCCATGTATCTGGGGCAGCAGCGCGGCCAGTTGCGGGAAGAGGACTCGCTGAAGCTGATGCAGGAGGCGGCGCAGTTACCGGGTAAGTTAGAGCGGATTCTCTCGAACGACGATATCTATCCGGAGTTAGTAAAGAAGTTACATACGGCGAAGGACTTCTTGTATCTCGGACGGGGCATTCATTTCCCGATGGCCCTGGAAGGCGCCCTGAAGTTAAAGGAAGTTTCGTATATCCACGCCGAAGGTTATCCGGCGGGAGAGATGAAGCATGGTCCGAACGCGCTGATCGATGAAAGCCTGCCGGTGGTGGTGGTGGCGACTTACGATCCGGAAGACGAAGGCAGCCGGGTGCGCTATGAGAAGACGCTTTCGAATATCCAGGAAGTGAAGGCCCGGTCGGGCGTGGTGATCGCGATCGCGAACAAGGGCGATGAAGTAGTGGCCAAGATGGCGGATCACTTCCTGTCGGTGCCCCCGACGACCGAGTTACTGTTGCCGATTCTCGAGATCGTGCCGATGCAGTTACTGGCGTATCACATCGCCGTGCGGCGCGGCTGCGACGTGGATCAGCCGCGCAACCTGGCGAAGTCCGTTACGGTGGAGTAAGCGTTAGAGCGCGAGAATCCTGGCGAACGAGCGGGTTTCGAGCTGAGTCGTCGTAAGGCCGGTGAGGGTTTCGATTTCGGCGTCGTCGAGGGCGCGACAGGCGCGGGCGCGGAGGAAATAGTCGAGGAGGCCTTGGGCGGAGGCGACGTCGTCGAAGTGGTTGCCGGCCAGCTTGGCTTGCGCGGCAGCAGTGAGGAACGATTTCAAACGGAGGGCGTTCGCGGTCTGGCTTTGCTCGAAGTGGTGGTAGAGCGCGGCGTAGCGGGAGACGAGTTGGGCAGGGTGTAAGTCCCAGCTTTGGTAGAAGCCGTAGGTCAGCGAATGGCGGATGTGCTCCATGTGCAGCCGCCAACCGGCTTGGACGGCTTCCCGGTTGCTGGGATGGTCCGGGTGGGCGCGGTCGACGGGAACGGGGAACAGGGTGGTGACGCCATCGGCCAGGGCGAGGCCGGTGCCTCCGAAGGCGGCTTGCATCTCGGCGCGGAGGTGGTCGCAGAGCGGGTGGAGCAGATGCTGTTCCTGCACCGGCACGCCGCACAGCGCGAGATAGTCGTAGGCGCCGAGATGGGCGCCAATCATGCGGCCGCCCGCGGCGTCGCGAAGCTGGCGCAGGTGCCCGGTGAGCGCGGGCGTTTCGATCATCAATTCGAGTTGGAGCGGCGGATGTCCGTACTGCGCTTCGAAATGGGTGAGGGCGCGGGCGAAGTTCTCCACCTGGCGAGGCGACTCGATCTTCGGGAGCGTGACGCGGAAGTTGGCGGGTAGGGGGGCGGCGTGGCGGAGGAACAGCTCAAGTGTGCGGAGGCAACGCGGGCCGGTTTCGGCGTTGAGGGAGCGGACGCGGAGGCCGGCGAAGGGCGTTTGGCGATCGAAGGCGGTAGCGGCGGCGATGGCGTAACGGTCTTCTTCGTCGTCGGAGCGGGGTCCGAAGCCATCTTCGAAGTCGATGCGCTGGTCCTCGACGGGTTCGTCGGCAAGCTTGGCGGCGACGCGGGCGGCGACCGCGCGGGAGACGCCGTCGGGAGGGCCGTACTGCTGAAGGGTGGCGAGCGCTCGTTGGCCCAGTTTGGTGGCGAGGCCGGGGGCAAAGAGTTGGGCGCCGCCGTAGAGGGTGTGAACGGGTTGACGTGAGGTGAGGGCCGGCGCGGGGGCGGGGAGGCCTTCCAGGTAAGAGTGCAGAGGCGAAGTCATTTCCAAGCCTTGGTGTACCATACGTGGCTGTGAAGCTGAGCGATGGCGTGGTGGTGATTGGGAACGGGCAACTGGTGGACGGCACGGGCGCCCCCGCCGTCCCGGATGGACGCGTGGTGATCGAGGGCGGGCGGATTCGCTATGCGGGTGCCGCAGTCGGGGCCCCGGAGACGCCGCCGGAGGCACGTTGGATCGACGCTCAGGGGGGTACGATTCTGCCGGGCCTGGTGGAGGCGCACTTCCATCCGACGTACTTCAATGTGGCGGCACTCGAGGATCTGGATATTAAGTATCCGGTGGAGTATGTGACGCTGCTAGCGGCGGCGAACGCGAAGCTGGCGCTCGAGTGCGGCTATACGTCGGCGCGAAGCGGGGGAAGCCTGTTCAATATCGACGTGTGGCTCAAGAAGGCGATTGAGGAGGATCTGATGCCGGGGCCGCGGCTGGCGGCAAGCGGTCGCGAGATCTGCGGCGTGGGTGGCTTGATGGACTGGAACCCGGACTTTCGCAAGATCGGGATGGAGGGTCTGGTGCTGCTGGTGAACGGCGCCGACGAGGCGCGGGCGGCGGTGCGCAAGCTGGTGAAGGACGGGGTGGAGTGGGTGAAGACGTATCCGACGGGGGATGCGGCGGCGCCGGACGTGAACGACCATCATTCGCTTTCGATGACCTTCGAGGAGATGCATGCGGTGGTCGCGACAGCGCACAATCATCGACTGAAGGTGACCGGACATTGCCGGGCGACCGAGGGGATCAAGAACGCCCTACGGGCCGGCTACGACGCGATCGAGCATGGAACGTTCATGGATGAGGAGGCGCTGGATTTGTTGCTGGCGCGGCGGGTGCCGATGGTGCCGGCTTTACAGTTCGAAAAGGCAAGCATCGAGCTGGGGCCGCAATGGGGCATGCCGCAGCGCGTGGTGGACGGGCACAAGGAGACGTTGGAAGCGGGGGCGGTGAGCGCGCTCAAGGTGCTGCGCGCCGGCGGTTGCCTGGGCATGGGAGGCGATTATGGCTTTGCCTGGACGCCGCACGGGACGTACGCCAAGGAACTGACGTTCTTTGTGCGGGAGGTGGGCTTTACGCCGCTCGAGACGCTGCGGTGCGCGACGCTGCACGGAGCGCAGATTCTGGGGCGGGCAGACGAGTTGGGGACGCTGGAGGCGGGGAAACTGGGCGATGTCCTGGTGGTGAACGGCGACGTCCTGGGGGACATCGCCGTATTGGAAGACCGAAGCCGCATCCTGGCGGTGCTGCAGGGCGGCGTGATGAAGGCGGGCTCGCTCGCTAAGCCTGCTCAGGGGTGAGCGAAGACGGCACGAACGGCGTTTCGTTCAGCTTGGAGGACCGGCTGCCGCTAAGGATGCCGAACCAGACGCGGAAGGAATCGAGCAGGATCAGCGTCACGAAGACGATGAACACGGAGCAGACGACCGCATTCAAGCGGGCGTTGAAGATGAGGGTTTCGGTTTGGGCGACCTTGATGGCGGCGACCTTGCCGGCGTCGAGCAGAGCTTGCAACTGGTCGGCCTGCGCGAGGAAGCCGAGGCGGGGAAGCGGCGAGAAGACCTTCTGGTAGGCGGCGGTGAAGGTCACGGAGACGAGCCAGACCATCGGCGTGAGCGTGATCCACATGTATTTGGCGCCGTGCTTCTTGAGGAGGATGGTGGTGCCGACGGCCAGGGCGATCACGCCCAGGAGTTGGTTGGCGATGCCGAACATAGGCCAGAGAGAATTTACGCCGCCCAAGGGGTCAATGACGCCCTGGTAAAGGAAATAGCCCCAGGAGACGACGACGATGGCGCTGGTGAGTATGACGCCGGGCATCCAACTGGTGCGGCCGAGTGGCGGGTAGATGTTGCCGAGGAGGTCCTGGAGGAGGAAGCGGCCGACGCGGGTGCCGGCGTCGATGACGGTGAGAATAAAGAGCGCCTCAAACATGATGGCGAAGTGATACCAGAAGGCGACGACGCTGGCACCGATGCCGGTGGACGCGAAGATCTGGGCCATGCCGAGGGCGAGGGTGGGTGCGCCACCGGTGCGGTGGAAGAGGGTGCCTTCGCCGACGTCGGCGGCAAGCTTGGACATCTGCTCGACGGTGACGGGATAGCCCCAGCCGGTGATGGTTTCAGCGGCGAGTTGCGGCGTGTTGCCGATGAGGGCGGCGGGCGAGTTGACGCTGAAGTAGACACCGGGCTGGAGGGAGCAGGCGGCGACGAGGGCGAGGATGGCGACGACGCCTTCGGTAAGCATGGTGCCGGCCGCGACCGGGAGAGCGTGCGACTCGCGCGAGAGGATCTTGGGGGTGGTGCCGGAGGAGATCAGCGAGTGGAAGCCGGACAGCGCGCCGCAACCGATGGTGATGAAGCAGAAGGGAAAGACGGCGCCGGCGAAGACGGGTCCGCTGCCATCGACGAAGCGGGTGATCGCGGGCAAGTTCATCTGGGGGTGAACGAGGAGGACGCCGCCGGCAAGCAGGAAGGCGACACCGATCTTGACGAAGGACGAGAGGTAGTCGCGCGGGGCGAGGAGGAGCCAGACGGGGAGGGTGCTGGCGCTGAAGCCGTAGATGATCATGGCGAAGGCGAGGGCAGGTCCGGTCCAGGTGAAGGTGGCGGCCCAGGCGGGATTCTGCGAGACCCACTGTCCGCCGAAGATGGCGGCGACGATCAGCACGAAGCCGATGATCGACACTTCGCGGACCTGTCCGGGGCGGAGGAAGCGCAGATAGACGCCCATGAAGAGGGCAATGGGGATGGTGGCGGCGATGGTGAAGGTGCCCCAGGGAGAGTCGCGGAGGGCGTTGACGACCACCAGGCCGACGACGGCGAGCAGAATGACCATGATCAGGAAGACGGTGACCAGGGCCGTGAAGCCGCCAACTTTGCCGATTTCTTCGCGGGCCATCTCGCCGAGGCTTTTGCCGTTGCGGCGGATGGAAGCGGCGAGGACGACCAGGTCGTGGACGGCACCGCCGAGCGCGGCGCCGAGGACGATCCAAAGGGTGCCGGGCAGGTAGCCGAATTGGGCGGCGAGGACGGGGCCGACGAGCGGGCCGGGTCCGGCGATGGCGGCGAAGTGATGTCCGAAGACGATCCATTTGTGGGTGGGTTCGTAGTCGAGGCCGTTATCGAGGCGTTCGGCGGGGGTGGCGCGGCTATCGAGGACGAGGACCTTGGCGGCGATCCAGCGGTGGTAGTAGCGATAGGCAACGACGTAGGTGCAGACCGCGGCGATGACCAGCCAGAGGCTGTTCACCGGCTCATTCCGTTCGAAGGCCACGACGCCCAAGGCGAGGGCGCCCGTGAGTCCGAGGGCAAGGAAAACAAGGTGGCGGAGCATCGCCCTCCAGTATATGCCGGAGAGGACGGGCGGCTCCGACTAGGACTAAGGGCGGCGAGGTTCTAAGGTGAGGGCGGGGAAAGCGAGGGGAAAAAGGCGGGGCCTTAGGACTAAAGTTTTCGCATTTAGGAACTAAGTTCTCATGACTAAGTAAGCGTTCGCGGGAGATAGTGTAACTACACGAAGTCCGCAGCTGGAGGAGAAAGGCTGCAGAAGATGGCGAGGCCGCCGATGGTCGAACGGTAGAGCCGGGGAAAACGGACCTGGAAATTGCGTTAACTAAGGCAATGCTCCTAAAGCCTGCTATGGCCCAGGGGAGTATCGACGAGTTATCAGTTCGGGGCTGTCCCACAGTTACTAAGGTGAGGAAAATCACAATGCGGTACGTGTGTTGTTTGTTGGCTTTGTTTGGAATCCTGCCGGCTTTCAGTCAGTCGTCGGAGTTGGCGATTGTCAACTATCGGGCGGTGAGTGGAGAGCGGCCCATCAGTCCGACAGTCTCGGAGATCGATTATCGGGCTGAGGTGTACAATCCCGGCGAGGCACGGACGACGCTGACGGCGACGGGCATCAGCACGGCGCCGAACATCGTTCTGCTCCAGTCGGTGCTGCGCTTTAGCAACGTGCCGGCGCGGGGAACGGCGCTCAGCAACAACACGTTCACGATTCGGATCGACCGCGTGGCGCCGATTGAACTGACGGCCCTACGGTGGACGTTCTCGACGGCAAGGGCGCCTCAGGCGAACGCGGGCTTCAACCAAACGGTGGCGATGTTGTCGACGGTGCGCTTGGATGGCAGCGCGTCGACGAACCCGCCGAACGCGGGCGTGATGACTTATCTGTGGGAGTTTGTGGGACGTCCGGTGCAGTCGGCCGCGGTGTTGGCGAATCCGACGGCGGTGAACCCGTCGTTTGTGGCCGATGCGGCCGGCACTTACGTGGTGCGGCTCACGGTCGCCAATGACGGTGGCACGGACTCGGCGACGGTGACGATTACGACGGGCAACTCGATCCCGGTGGCGAATGCGGGGCCGAATCAGAGTGTGGGCGTGCTGTCGACGGTGCAGTTGGACGGCAGCCGGTCTTCGGACGTGAACGGCGATCCGCTGACGTTCCAGTGGAGCTTTACGAGCCGTCCGGCGGGCAGCACCGCGACGCTGGTGAATGCGACATCGGTGACGCCGCGCTTTGTCGTGGATAAGTCCGGGACGTATGTAATTCAGCTGATCGTGAACGACGGCAAGCAGAACAGCACGCCGGAATACGTGACGATTTCGACGCGCAACAGTCCGCCGGTGGCGAATGCAGGCCCGGCGCAATCAGCGACGTTGAATACGACGGTACAACTGACCGGCGCGGGCTCGACCGACGTCGACGGCGATTCGCTGACGTATTTGTGGAGCTTCAACTCGGTTCCGTCGGGCAGCAATGCGACGCTGAGCAGCACGACGGCGGTGAATCCGACGTTCGTGCTCGATAAGCCCGGCACGTACGTCGCGCAGCTGATTGTCAATGACGGCAACTTCAGTTCGCCAGCCTCGACGGTGACGATTACGACCAATGCGATTTTGCCGCCGGTGGCGAACGCCGGTCCGGCGCAGTCGATCTTCCAGGGTTCGACGGTGACGCTGAGCGCGTCGGGCACGGATCCGCAGTCGCAGCCGTTGACCTATGTCTGGTCGTTTACGTCGAAGCCGGCCAATAGCAACGCGACCCTTTCAAATCCGACCGCGACGAATCCGACGTTTACGGCGGACAAGGCGGGGTTGTATGTGCTGCAGCTGATTGCGAATAACCAGTATCTGAATAGTGCGCCGGCGACGGTGACGATCACGACGACCGGCACGGCCCCGGTGGCGGTGGCGGGCCAGGCGCAGACGGTGACCGTGGGCGGCGTGGTGAGCCTGAACGGGAGTGGATCGTCAGATGCGGATGGCGATGCGCTGACTTACTCCTGGAGCTTTGTTTCCCGACCGCCGAACAGCACGGCGAGTTTAACCGGACCGACGAGCAGCCAGCCGACGTTTACGGCGGACCGGCTGGGAACTTATGTGGTGCAGTTAATCGTCAGCGATGGCTACTACAACAGCACGCCGGTGACGGTGAGTGTACATGCGGTAGCGTCCCTGACGTTCACGCCGCCGAGCCTGACGTTTGACGATGCGGCGCCTGGACAACTGACGGTGAACCTGTCCGCGCCGGCCCCGGCGGGCGGAGTGACGCTGAACCTGACGTCGACCAATACGTCGGTGGTGACCGTGCCGGCGACGGTGACGATCGCGCAGGGTGCGACTTCGGCCAACATTGTGGTGACGCCGGTGACCCCGGGCGGCACGTCGGTGATCAAGGCGAGCCTATTGCCGGATATCGCCGAAGCCACGGCCAACGTGACGCTGAACTGGCAGGACATCATTCTGCCGAATGGCGTGACCGTCGCTCAGGCCGAGCAGGCTAACTTCAACATTTCGCTGGCGAATGCGCCGGCGAGTACCAAGACGGTGACGCTGGTGGTGGGAGATCCGACCAAGGCGTCGCTGACTCTGACGAGCGTGGTGTTTAATGCCGGGCAGACGCAACCGGTGACGCAGCCCCGCGTGACCGGCCTGGTGGGCGGGACGACGACAGTGTCGGCGAGCGCCTCGGGTTTGAACAATGCCGTGACGAACATTACGGTGACCGGCGGCAGCAACGGGGCGATCATTCTGCCCTCGACGACCTCGATCACGCAGGCGCAGGTGGTGCAGTATCCGATCTCGTTGACGGCGCCGGCACCGGTGGGCGGCGTGACGGTGACGCTGTCGAGCAGCGCGACCGGCACGATGACGATCAGCCCGACGACGGTGACGATTCCGGCGGGCGAGACGAATGCGAGCGTGGTGCCGACGCTGACGGGCGGCCAGACGCTCGGCAGCTCGACCATCACGGCGACGGCGACCAACTATCCGACGGCGACGAAGGTGGTGCAACTGACGGTGCCGCAGGCTCCGACGGCCAATGCCGGCACGGCCCAGACGGTGCCGCAGGGCGCGGTGGTGGCGTTGAGCGGAACGGGCAGCACCGATCCGCAGCAACTAACGCTGACCTACCAGTGGTCGCTGACGGCGAAGCCCGCGGGTAGCGCGGCGGTGCTTTCGAGCGCGACGGCGGCCAGCCCGACGTTTGTGGCTGACTATCCGGGGTCTTACACGGCGCAGTTGGTGGTGAGCAACGGCTTTGTTTCGAGCGCGGCGGTGACGGTGAACATCACGGCGACCAATCGAGGCAATGTGGTGTTGCCGGCGACGATCGCGGTGAACTTGGGCTCGACCGTGGCGCTGCCGGTGAGCCTGTCGACGGCAGCGGGCTCTGGCGGCGTGACGGTGCAACTGACGGCGAGCAATGGCCGGGTGAGTTTCCCGACGCCGGCGGTGTTCATTCCCGAAGGCTCGACGGCGCCGGCGGTGACGCCGACGATTACCGGCGTGGACTTGGGCACGGTGACGGTGACGGCTGCGGCTTTGGGTCATACGACGGCGACGCAGCAGGCGCGGGTGACTGGTTCGATCAGCTTTAGCCCTGGTTCGTTGCTGTTTGTCGATGCGGATACGAAGGCGTTGACCGTAACGCTGTCCGGCCCGGCTCCGGCGGGCGGCATCGTGGTGAACCTGGCCTCGAGCAATACGGCGGTGGCGACGGTACCGAACACGGTGACGATTCCGGCCAACACGAACTCGGCGACCTTCTCGGTAACGGGCGTGGCTCCTGGTTCGGCGACGGTGACGGCGAGCGCAACGGAACTGGCGGAGATCTCCGCGGCGGTGACGTTCTCCCCGCCGGATATCCTGCTGCCGACGAATCTGGTGATCGCTCCCGGCGAGCCGCAGACGTTCACGGTGACGTTGAACCGGCCGGCGCAGGGGGCGACGTTCGTCGAACTGACCAGCAGCGACACCTCGAAGGCGACGCTTTCACTGCAGTATGCCTTCTTCAATGACGGCCAAACGACGCCGGTGGCGCAACCGCGGATCACGGGCTTGCAGAACGGTACGGTGACGGTGGTGGCGAGCACGCCCGGCCTGAATCCGTCGCGGGCTTCGGTGCGCATCGGATTGGGCATGAGCTTCTCGTCGCCCACGCTCGCCATCAGCGGCGCGACGACGCAGAACGCGACTCTGAATCTTTCGGCACTCGCTCCGGCCGGTGGCGTGACGGTGACGTTGACGTCGAGCAATCCTTCGGTGGCCACGGTGCCGGCTTCGGTGACCATTCCGGCCGGGGGGGCGACGGCGGTGGTGCCGGTGACCGGCGTAACGTCCGGTTCGGTGACGGTGCTGGCGACTTCGGCCAACGCCGGCGATGCTTCGATCAGTGTGACGGTGAGCGGCG
>JBGAHE010000134.1:0-16750 GCA_044226365.1 Bryobacteraceae bacterium | reverse complement strand
CTCCAGTATAAAAGACTACACGGCGAGCATTGAGAAGTACCGTGCCGAGTCCGAAGCAAAACTGAAATCGGACACGGGCTGGTTGACGGTCTCCGGTCTCTTCTGGTTGAAGGAAGGCCGCAACACGTTTGGGTCTGCCGCGGGCAATGACATCGTGCTGCCGGCTTCGGCGCCGGCGAAGGCGGGTGCCTTCATCCGCACCGGCAAAAAGATCGGCGTCGAAGTGAACGCGGGAGTCCCGATGACACTGCGCGGCAAGCCGGTCACCAAAATCGCGGCGCTCGTCGACGACAAGGACGCCAAGGAAGACATTCTCGTTCTGGGCGACTTAAGCCTGTTCGTGATCGACCGCGGCTCGAAGATCGGCATCCGCCTGCGCGACAAGAACAGCGAACTCCGCCGCAAGTTCACGCACAAGACCTGGTTCCCGATCAACCCCGCCTATCGCGTTGTGGCCAAGTTCATTCCGCAGCCCGAACGCGTCGTGCGCATTCCGAACATCGTCAACGAACTGGAAGAACACAAAGTGATCGGCGTTACCGAGTTCCAGCTCAACGGCGCCACCTATCGCCTGGAGCCGGTGGTGGAAGGCGACCAGTTCTTCTTCATCTTCAAAGACAAGACCGCCGGCAAGCAGACCTACGGCGCCGGCCGCTACCTTTACACGGAACTGCCCAAGAATGGCCAAGTCGTGATCGACTTCAATAAGGCCTACAACCCGCCTTGCGTCTTCACGCCCTACGCGACCTGTCCGCTGCCACTCAAGCACAATCAACTGCCGATTCCGCTTCCGGCCGGCGAGTTGAAATACGGCGATCATTAGGAAATGTTCTTCTGGCGGCGGCCCGATCTGGCTTGCCTGGAGCGGGTGCTGGCCGCGGCGGCTAACGCGCCGTTCAACTACGACGCCAGCCACATCGAAAACTACTTTCGCAACGAAACGATCGTCATGCTTCCGGTGGGCTGCTTCGCAAAAGCAACCACCGCCTTGCGGCGGTGGCAGGTGACCAATCTCGGCTGGTGCGAATTTCTTTCGCTCGATGACGAGCCCGAAGTCGGCCGGGTGCTCGCGGCGCGAGCCTCGCATTTGGGGTTCTGGTCCTTACATCCCAGCCGCATCATCGGCGTCGAGGACCAGGAGCGGCTTTACAGCTTCACCATCCGCACGCTCGCAGGACATGACGAGTGCGGCGAGGAACGCTTCGAACTTCAAGCGCTCCCCAGCGGCGAGGTGCGATTCACGATTCGCTCCTATTCGCGTCCCGCACGACTCGCCGGCTGGCTCGCCTTGCCGTACGTGCGCCACCTGCAAAGCCGTTTCGGGCGAGAGGCGGCGCACGTCCTGCAAACCCTGATGAGCCGTTAGCGCCAGTAGCCGGGACGCCAGACGTAGCTGTTCCGGTACGGCTGCCAGCGCGGGGCTACCCAATAGGCCCCCGGACGCGGCGCGCGGAACCACCCGCCTTGCACCCAAACGTACTGCCGGCCCCGAACGTCCCAGAAGCCGTCACGCCAGAAGTAGCCGGGTCCGGGGGCACGGCCCACCGGACCATACATATAGCCACGCGGCATGGGCGGCGTCCGTCCAATTTGAAATCCGAAAGAGACGCCCGCGCTCGCTTCCGGCACCAGCGCCAGGCCCATCAACATTGCGGGAATCAACCAAGCTTTGCGGATCATTTTTCGATCCCTCCTGCCTGAATAAACGCAAGGCAGAGGGGCTAAGTTGCTGGCTCATTTCAGCCGCCCCACGTGGCGATTTTCCACCACCGTTCGCTTATAGATATTGCATTCTCAGATGCGCTATAGTGGTACCTCGAGGATTTGCCCACGTCGTGCTGCTGTCCGCATTACTGTTTACTTTTCTAGGCGTTTGGCTCGGCAGTCTGCCATCGATCGCCCGCCGGTTGACCTCGCTCAACGGCGGTTTGCTGATCGGCATCGCCACGTTCTGGATTCTGCCCGAGGTCGCCGCCAGTTCCAGCTGGTCCACCGCGCTGGCCTGTCTGGCGGGCGGTTTTGGCCTGCTCTGGCTGATCGACCGTTTCGTCCAACCCGTCTGCTCCACCTGCACGCACACCGTCTCCACCGTCCTGCTGATTGCCGCCGCCGCCCATTGCTTCCTGGATGGCTGGCTGATTCAGGCTTCGATGATCGAAGGCCAGAAGCAGTTAACGGCGGGCGTCATCGCCGGCATCATCCTGCACAAGATTCCCGAAGGCCTAGCGCTCGGCGTCATGCTGCGTTCGGCGCTCAAGAGTGAGAAGAAGGCGATGCTCGCCAGCGGCGCCTTCCAGTTCGTCACGTGGCTGGGCCTGGTGGCCGAAGGCTACGCGAGCCCCTACATCGCGCCCGGCTTGGTGCAAGGTCTGCTCGCGCTCACCGGCGGTGGTTTCCTGTTCCTCGGCTATCACGCCGTGCACCGCGCGGCTCCAGTCTTCGGACCCGCCTTTGCCGGTGCGCTTGGCGCGGCCCTGGTGGGCCAGGGCCTGCGCCTGTTCGCCCGCTAACCTTTTCCTACTTTGTTGTCGGCGTAATCGGTGTCGCCAGCACTTCAAGCTGCATCTTGCGCTTCGAGTGTAGGTCGTCGGATGAGAAGAGCAGGGTCTGTTTGCCGACCGGGATGAGCGATGGTCCGTTCCACCGATTCGAGCGGATCACCGGCGCGGGAAGGGTCGGAGACTGCGCTTCCAGATTGTTGGGCGTCGAGGTGATCTCGGCCACCACCGTCACCACGACACTGCCGTTTAACTCCATTACGCGCTGCACGTCGATGTTGACGCCCATGTCGACGAACTGAAAGTTGCCGCCCCCGGTCGAATACGGCACCTTGTTGCCCATCCGGATTGACATATTACGACTGCGTTCGTCCGTCGTGGCAATGCCCGAGTACACCCGGCTCAGCGTCATCTTGGCGTCATCGAACTCCTTCACCGTGAAGTCCAGACGATAGTATTTCGGTCCTTCCTGCGCGAACAGCGGCAGCATCAGGCAAAACGACAGCCATAGAGCTCTCATGACAAATCTCCTTCAAAATGTTTCGGGTTCACTGGCCGCCGCCTGACGCGCTCTCCAGCGGCGCGATCACCAGCGGCTGCATTTCCACGGGCGCCACGGTCAGCGGCTCGTCCGTCGCCGCCGGTTTCTCAACCAGTTGCTGCACTAGCTGCGGATAGTGGCTCGCAAACTCCATCAACTCCCGTTCCTTCGGGCTCAGCGGCACGCTGACGGGCGGCGCCGACTGGACCGGCCGCCGGCCGGCGGATCGCACCACGGGCATTGGCGCAGGAGACAAAGTCGGCCGCACGACATGTGGCGACTTTTCCACTGGCGCCGCCGGCTGGTTCCCGGCAAGCACCGGCAATTCCGGCAAGCGTTTCTCGCGAGCGCCCTGTGGCCAGAAGGCCATCAGCAAGGTCGCCGCCACCGCCAGCACGCCCAGCAACGGGCGCCCATAAGCCCGCCGCCACACGGAGCGCCGCACACGCTGCTCCAACCCCGGTGCCGGCTCCGCCACATACGTCGCGAGTGACTCGTTCAACAAACGGTCAAGATCCTGCTCGTTCATTGCGCCCCTCCCAACCGCGCCGCCAACTTCTCCTTCAGCATCTGCCGCGCCCGCATAATCCGGGACCGTACCGTCGCGTCCGGAATGCCCATCACCTCGGCAATCTGCCGCGACGTCAATTCCTCGATCGCCGAAAGCACCAGGGGCTGACGAAATTCTTCCGGCAGCGCATCCACCAGGCGATGCACAGTGGCCTGCATGTCGCTCGCGATCACCTCCCGCTCGTGCGACGGCGCCGCCAACTCCGGAATCGCGCTCTGCCGCCGCGACGGCAGCTTGTCCACCGCCATCCGCCACGCTGCCCGCGCCAGAAACGCTTGTTCGTCCTGCATTTCGCGCCAAGCTCCCGACCGGTGCAGCTTCAAGAACAGATCCTGCACGGCGTCCTCGGCGTCGTGGACGTTGCGCAAAACGGCATACGCCACACGGAACACGAAGCGCGACTGACGAGCCACCAGATCGGCGAAACGGTCCTGCCCGTCGTCGGTTGCCAAGGCCGCTAGCTCCGGGAACGCGATTTGTCGAGTGAAGGCCATGCTTTTTGCGCCACGTTCATCCGATATGACAGGAACAGCGCGCCAAGTGTTCAGAAAGATTTTAGAAGGGCGACTAGGCCCTTCGTCCTGGAACCACCGATACCCTATCGGGAATTAGGGATTAACGGCCGCTATGATACAATTCACCTAGGGATCCATGATCAAGCTCTCACCCACCGAAGGCCTGAAGTCCGGTTCGCAATACCTGCGCGGCACGCTCAAAGAAGAACTCGCTCAGGACACCAGCGCCTTCTCCAAACCTGCCACCGGTTTGCTGAAATTCCACGGCATCTACCAGCAGGACGACCGTGACCTGCGCAAGAGTCAGCCGGAGCGTTCGATCACCTGCATGGTGCGCGTTTCGGTGCCCGGCGGCCAGATGACCACCACGCAATACCTGGAGCTGGATCGTCTCGCCGACGAGTGCGGCGACGGCACCCTCCGCATCACCTCGCGCGGCGGCATTCAGTACCACTACGTGGGCAAGCGAAACGTCCAGAAGCTGATCTCCACCGTGATCCATTCCGGCATGAACACCTGGGCCGCCTGCGGCGACGTGGTGCGCAACGTGGTTTCGTGTGCGGAGCCGCTCCCGGATCGTCCCGACATCACGCCCTTCGTGCAAATGATCGCCCGCGAGTTGAAGCCCAAGACGGGTGCTTACCTCGAAGTCTGGCTTGATGGCGAACGCGCCGTCAGCGTCGAGGAGCCCGAGGGCGAAGTGGAGCCGCTCTACGGCGCCACCTATCTGCCGCGCAAATTCAAAATCGCCTTCGCTTACCCCGGCGACAACACCACCGATATTTACGCCCACGACCTCGGGCTGGTGCCGAACATCGAAAACGGCCAGGTGACCGGGTTCACCGTGCTCGCCGGTGGCGGTATGGGCCAATCGAACGGCGTCAAGCTCAGCCATCCCCGCATGGCCGACGAGATCTGCTACGTGCCCGCCGACGAACTGCTCGAAGCCGCCAAGGCCGTGGTGGGCATCCACCGCGACTTCGGCAACCGCGAAAATCGTAAGCTCGCCCGCCTCAAGTATGTGCTCGACGCCAAGGGCGTCGAATGGTTCCGCGAAGAGATGGCGCGCCGTCTGGGCCACGCGCTCGAAGCACCCAAGGTCATCAAGTGGACCCGCCAGTCCGACTATCTCGGCTGGCACAAACAGAACGACGCGCACCAGTTCTTCGGCCTTCGCGTTCTCAGCGGACGCGTCACCAAGGCCCTTCGCCCCGCCATCCGCGAAGTGATCGCCTCGGTGCCTTGCGGCATCCGTTTTACCGCGCAGCAAAACATCCTTTTCACCGACGTGCCGAACGATCGCGCGGCCGAACTCGAAGCCATCCTCAAGCGCCACAACGTCACGTTGCCTCTCTCGATGCCGCCCGTGCTACGCCACTCGATGGCCTGCCCGGCGCTGCCCACCTGCGGCTTGGCGCTGGCCGAAGCGGAGCGCCGCGCGCCCGAGTTGATGGCCGACCTCGATCAGGAACTCGCCACCCTCGGCCTCACTGACGAAACCGTCCACGTCCGCATCACCGGCTGCCCGAACGGCTGCGTCCGCCCCTATACGGCGGAGATCGGCATCGTCGGCCAGTCCATCGACATGTATTCGATCTACCTCGGCGGCTCGCCCACGGGCGATCGCATGGGCAAGCTGCACACGCACGGCGTGAAGTACGCCGAGCTGATTAACACGCTGCGCCCCATCCTCACCGAGTTCGCCGGCGCCCGTCAGCCGAGCGAAACCCTCGGCGACTACTGGTATCGCGTTCATCAACAGAACTAAGTTATGGTGTATCTCGTCGGCGCCGGACCGGGAAGAGCGGACTTACTCACCGTCCGGGCCGCACGCGTCCTGGCGCTCGCCGACGTTGTGCTTTATGACCGCCTGGTCTCCCGCGAAGTCCTCGAGCTGATCAACCCCGCTGCCGAACTTCACTTTGTCGGCAAGGAGGACGGCCAGCAGGAGTGCATCCAGAATCGCATTCTGGAAGAGCTCGTGCGCCAGGCCGCTCGCCATCGGCACGTGGTGCGCTTGAAAGGCGGCGATCCGATGGTCTTCGGCCGCGGCGCCGAAGAATGGCTTTACCTCAACGAGCGCGGCGTCGACGTGGAACTCGTCCCTGGCATTTCCTCCGCGCTGAGTGTGCCGTCCCTGGCTGGCGTCCCCCCGACCTTTCGCGGCGTCGCCACCGGCTTTTGCGTTCTCACCGGACACGTCCGCGACGGCTTCAACGACGAGCTCACGCGCTACGCCCAAGTGGATACGCTCATCATCCTGATGGGTACGCGCCATCGCGACCGCATTGCCCAGATCCTCATCGCCGCCGGGCGCAGCCCCAGCGAGCCCGCCTGCTTCATTGAAAATGGCTCCACGCCGCAGGAACGCTTCGTAGAAACGACACTGGCCGATCTCGGCACCGTCGACGTGGATTCGCCGGCAGTGCTCGTGATCGGCCAGGTAGTTCGCTTACGCGAGAAGCTGATTCCGCTCCTCGCTGAAGCGGTCGTCTAGTTGATCGCCAAAGCGATCATCGTCTCCGCGGTCGCCCCATTCGCGTCGGTTACGCGGAAGCTAATCGCAGATTGTCCCGCCGCGGTCGGCGTACCGGTGATGGTGCCGTTCTGCGCCAGCGACAAACCGGCCGGCAACATGCCACTCGCTACGCTATAAGAGTACGGAGCCACGCCGCCCGAGGCCGAAAGCGACCCCTGATACGGCTGGCCGATCGTCCCCACCGGCAACGTTCCCGCCAGCGCCAGGCCGCTCGATCCCACCACAGTAATCGTGTAGGACTGCTGCACCTGCGCGCCGGTCGAATCCATCAGCCGCAGCACGATCGGGTAAGTACCCGGCGTAGTCGGCGTGCCGCTAAACACGCCCGCCGAAGACAGTGAGAGGCCGGCAGGCAGCGAACCACCCACCACCGTCACCGTGTAAGGCGCCGTGCCGCCCGCTGGCGACAGCGTCAGATTATACGCCGTGCCCACCGTACCGCCCGAGAGCGTCGCATTGGGAATACGGAGAGCATCTCCGCTCACCGCCAGCGTCAGCGAACGCGAACCCGTCGCCCCGTTGGCATCCTTCACGTTCACCGTGAACGTGCTGTTGCCATTGGCCGTCGGCGTACCCATCAACACACCCGCGGTGGTCAGCGACAAGCCGGCCGGCAGCGTGGAGCCACTGGCGAGCGTGAAGGTATAAGGCGCCGTGCCGCCCGAAGCCACCAGCGTGTACGTGAACATGGATCCCGTCGCCGCCGTGGGCAGCGCCGACGTCGTGATCGTGATGGGGCTCGCCGCCTTCACCACGAAGATCACCGCTGTCGTCGCGCTCGCGCCGGTCGAGTCCGTAATCCGCAGCGTCACCGGATAACTGCCCGCGGTGGTCGCCGTGCCGGTGATCATGCCATTCGAGCCCAGCGTCAGGCCGTCCGGCAGCGTGCCCGAAACCAGCGTGTACGTATAGGGACCCGTGCCGCCGCTACCCGACAGCGTCGACGAGTAAGCCGTGCCCACCGAAGCGTCCGGCACCTGGCTCGAAACGAAGCTCAGGCCCGCGGCATTCACGACGAACACCTGCGAGAAGTAAGAGCTGACGTTGTTGCCGTCGGTGGCCTTCACATTGACGACGTAGGTGCCGGGGGCGGTCGGCGTGCCCGTCAGCATGCCGTTCGGATCCAGCGTCAAACCAGGAGGCAGCGTGCCGCTATCCACCGTGTAAGTCGTGGTGCCCGTGCCGCCCGTGCTCTGGAAGGTGTAGCTATAGGCCGTGCCCACCTGACCCGTGCCCGGCAGATTGGTGCCCAGCGTCATGTTCGACGTGTTGATGTTGAGCAGATACGTCACCACCGACGTCGCGCCCGTGCTGTCGGTGACGCGCACGGTAAACGGCGTAGACGTCGTCTGGGTCGGCAAGCCCGAAAGCACGCCTTCCGGAGTGAGCGTCAGGCCCGCCGGCAGCGTGCCCGAAGCGAGAGCGTACGTATACGGACCCGTACCGCCGGTGGCCTGCAAGTTCGTGGTGAACGACTGGAACTGCCGAGCCGAAGGCAACGTGAACGTCGAAAAGCCCACGCCGTTGCCGGCGATGTAAATGGCCACCGTCGTCGTCGCCGTCGCACCCGTCGCATCCGTCACCCGAATCGTCACCCACCACAAGCCGCTCGCCGTGGGAACCCCGTAAACATTGCCGTTCTGCGCCAGGTTCAAGCCCGGCGGCAGCGAACCGCTCACCAGCGTGAAGACGTACGGCGAGGTGCCGTTCGAAGCACTCAAAGTCGACGTATACGGCCGGCCCGTGCGGCCATTCGCCAACCCGGACTTCGCCAGCGTCAGGCCACCGGCCTGTACCCGAATCGTCACCGGAATCTGCGCCGCCTGGCCATTCGCGTCAAACGCGCGCACCAGGAAGTTGTAGGTGCCCGCCGTCGTGGGACGGCCGGCCAGCGTGCCATTCATGTTCAGCACCACGCCCGGAGGCAGGCTGCCCGTGGAAAGCAGGAAGACGTAAGGACCCGTGCCGCTATTGGTCAGCAGCGTCCCGTTAAAGGGCGTATTGGTGAAGGCTTCCGGCAGGTTCGGCGTCGCAATGCTAAAGGTGCTCGAGTTGATGTTGAGCACCACGTCCGACGTCGACGTGCGGCCCGCGGCGTCCGTCACGCGAACCGTCAGCGGATAAGAACCAGTGGCCGTCGAGGTCCCCGAGAACGTACCGGCCGAAGTCAGCGTCAGGCCGGAGGGCAGCGTGCCGCTCACCAGCGTATACGTATAGGGTGGCGTGCCGCCTTGCGCGCGCAGCGAACCGGTGAAGTTCTGATTCACCACGCCGTTCGGCAAGCCGGTGGTGACCAGGCGCGGATTGGTCGTGCCCACCACCAGCGAGTAATTCGCCTGGCTCGTGGCGCCGGTGGAGTCCGTCGTCAGAATGGAAAAGTTGTAAGTGCCCGGAGCCGTCGGCGTGCCTGTCAGCAAGCCATTCGATGCCAGCGTCAAGCCCGCCGGCAAGCTGCCCGACGTCACGCTATACGCATACGGACCCGTGCCGCCCATCGCCATAATCGACTGGCTGTAAGGCTGATTCACCGAAGCCGCCGTCAGCGACGGGTTCGGCAAGCCCAAGCCCCCCGAAGAAATGCGCAGCATCATCGCCGCCTGATACGAATTGCCGTTCGCATCCGTCACGCGCACCAACAACGGAAACACACCGGCCGCCGTTGGCGTGCCGGAGATGCGACCGGTGGAGGTCATCGTCAGACCCTCGGGCAGTTGTCCGCCGCCCAAAACGAGGTCGTACGAGTAGGGAGCGGTGCCGCCTTGCGCGGCGAGTTGCAGATCATACGCCGTGCCGGTTTTGCCTTCCGGCCAACTGGTGGTCGTTAGTTGCAGACCGTTGCTGCTCACCACGCGCAGCGTGAGATTCGTGAGGCCGATCGAGCCCATCGCATCGGAACTCTGGACAGAGAAGTTGAAAAGGCCCGGCGCCAGCGGCGTTCCGCTCAGCACGCCATTCGGCGCCAAAGTTAAACCGGCGGGCAAAGCACCAGAGGTCACCACGCTGTTGTACGGAGCCGTGCCGCCGGAAACGGCTAGCGTCGTCGTGTACGCCTGGCCGGTCGTGCCGTTGGGCAACGTGGTTCCAATCGTGATGGCCGCGCTGGCACACGCGGCGGCCCAAACGGCCAATGCCGTCAGGCGTCGAAGTCGGGCAAGTTGAAGTGAGGGGGGTTGGGGTGTGGGTGTCATGTCACCCGATAGATAATTCGCACCCCGATGTGTTTCGGCGGTTTTTACAAGTGAAGTGATCTTCGCCGCACGGCCTCTTTGGCCTCTCGATTGCTCAATCAATTCGCGATGACGATTGATGCTTTCGCGGACGCCTATGCTACAGGCTTCAAACGCACGGTTCGTTTTCTGATCTCCAAGGGCGTGATGGGCGAACTGGCGGAAGAGATTTCCCAAGCCGCCTGGGTGCGCGGCTGGGAACGCCTGGATCAGTTACGCAATGAGCTGTGTATCAGTATGTGGGTCAATCAGATTGCCATGAATTTATACCGCCGCTCGCTGCATACGTACCGGCGCTGGCAGCCCCTCACGGAGATCGCTGGCGATTGCACAGTGAACGTAGCCGCCATCGATTTGGCCCAGCTGATTAAGGGATGCTGTGCGTCCGATCAAGTATTACTGCATCGCCAACTGGAAGGGCATACCGCTAGCGAGATCGCCCAGGAAGCAGGCACGACGGAAACGGCCATCCGCATCCGCTTGATGCGTGCACGCCGCTGCGCCCGCGCCGCCGCCTAGGCGCAAAACTTTCGCCCTCCATAAGCAAAAACTGCCGAATCGCTTTCTGATCGCCTGCGAACGTTCTGTCATAATTCCAGAGCCCGCATCCCATCAAGGAAGACTCCGTGCAACGTCTCTGGCTCATTCCCTTCGCTGCGCTCACTCTGCAAGCCGCAGCACCCACCCTACCCTGTGAAGACCTCGCGAAGCGCTCCTTCGGTAAAGAAGTCACGCTCCATTCAGCGGCTCTGATCGCCGCCACCGATAAGCTGCCCGAGCATTGTGACGTGCGCGGCGTGATCTGGCCCGAAGCCAGGTTCGTCATCAAACTGCCCACCGCCTGGAACGATCGCTTTCAGATGGTGGGCAACGGCGGCACCGCCGGTGTCATCAGCTTCGCCGCCGTCGACAATGCCTTGCGGAAAGGCTTCGCTGCCACCTCCACCGACACGGGACACGACGCCGCGAAAGAACCTCTCGCCACCTTCGCCTATGTCACGCCCGAGAATCCCCACGGTCAGCGCAAGCTCATCGACTTCGCCTATCTCTCTGTCCACGAAACCGCAGTGCTTGCCAAGCAAGTCATCCAGGCTTACTATGGCGCCGCCCCACGTTATTCCTATTGGGTGGGCTGCTCCACCGGCGGACGGCAAGGCATGCAGGAGGCGCAGCGTTATCCGGAAGATTTCGACGGCCTCGTGATCGGCGCCCCCGGACTCTTCCTCACCGGCAACGTCACCCGCCGCATGTGGGTGGGCCAGTCGCAAGCCGGCGACGGCGCTATCCAGCCCGAGAAGCTGCCGATGCTCGCCAAAGCCGTCTACGAAAAATGCGATGCCGTCGACGGCTTGAAGGACGGCGTGATCGACGATCCGCGCCGTTGCGACTTCAAGCCCGCCCGTGACCTGCCCAAGTGCGCTTCGGGCGACGGTCCTGACTGCTTCACCGGCGCCCAGCTCGAAGCCTTAGCCAAAATCTACAGCGGGCCGCGCACCTCGCAAGGCAAGCAGTTATTCCCCGGCGAGCCCGTCGGCAGTGAGTCCGTCTGGGCGGACAATCTCGTCGCCCCCATCAAGACCGTTTTGCCTCGCTCGGAAAGCCAGATGAAGTTCGCCATCCTTGAGCCTCCTCCCGGCCCGTCCTGGAGCTACACGATGTTCAACTTCGATACGGACCCGCCGCGTACCGTCAAAGCCGCCGCCCTCCTCAACCCCCGCAACCCCGACCTTTCGGCGCTCAAGAAACGCGGCGGCAAGATCCTGCAGTACTCCGGCTGGGCCGATCAGCAGGTGAATCCCTTCCCTGGCATCGAATACTACGAAACCGTCTCCAAACGAATGGGCGACGCTGCCACGCGCGACTTCTATCGCCTCTTCATGGTGCCCGGCATGTTCCATTGCTCCGGCGGGCCCGGCTGCAGCAGCGTCGATTGGCTCGGCGCGGTGATGGATTGGGTGGAGAAGGGCCACGCACCCCAGCAACTGCTCGGCTCGCACCTGGAGAACGGCCAAGCCACTCGCACGCGTCCCATCTGCCCGTACCCGCAGGTCGCCCGCTATCGCGGCACCGGCAGCACGGAAGAGGCGGCCAGTTTCGCCTGCGTGGCGCCTTAAGGGATGAGGCTTTGGCCGGAGCCCCAAAGCAGGAACCCTCCCCGAGGGTCGTGGTTCAGACGATGGAAGCGAATGGGTCGTCAGCGGACCAACAAATCGCTTCTTCAACCGAACCGCGACCACCGGGGAGGGTACGCGGGCGCTTCCCGACACAACTGAGGGAGAAGGCAGGCCGCGCTTCCGCAGGAAGAAAGCGTGTCAGGCCTGCCGGGTCGCACACCCGTCCAGGGTGGGCTCAATCAACTCGGTGAGGAAGGGATTAGGAACCCGAGCCGATCGAAGCCGCGAAGAGGAAGTAGTGGCTGACATTGCCCGCCATCTGGCTGGCCTGCGCCACCAGCTCCGGCATGATCGCTCCAGCAGCCATGGCGATGACTCCCGCCATCAATCCATACTCCACCAGATCGATTCTGATCGCGCCCTGAGCTTGTCCGTTTTTCATGGGATCTTCTGTCCTCCGTGATAGCAGTATGCGTCTAGGTAGTGGAGGATTGAAAGCCGAAATGGCACTTAGGGAAGGGCTACCCAATAGTTCTATCGTTCGGGCTAGCTCCTAGTACCCTCAGTCCACCACTGACGACACCGCCATCGAAACAAATGCATTCTTCTCGTCGGCCCCGCCTTCCCGATGAATCATGAAGATACCGATCATGTCGCGCTTGGGGTCGATAAAGCAGTAGGTGCCATATCGTCCGCCGTGCCCGTACGTACCAGGCGACAGCAGCGTCAGCGCTGCCTGCGGATCACGAAGATAGGTCCAGCCCAGCGCCGAGCTCATCCCCGCCGCTGCGCCCGGCAGTACCTGCGTATGATTCGCCGTCATCAGCTCGACGGACGCCTTCGAAAGCAGGCGCACATTGTCCAGCGTGCCGCCATTGAGCATCAGTTGATACAAGCGGAACAGGTCCGCCACCGTCGAGTACAGTCCGCCCTCGGGCAGCGGATACTTGGCGCCTTCGCGGAACTTCATCACGCCTTCGCCCAACGGATCGGACGTGTACTTGATCGTCTGCCCGTCCTTCAACAGATACGCCGTCGGCATACGATGGAACTTCTCCTTCGGCGGATAGATGTAGGTGTCGTTCATGCCCAGCGGCGTAAAGATGCGCGTCGCCAGGAACTTCTCAAACGGCATGCCGCTCTTCACTTCGATCACGCGCGCCAGCGCCGCAATGCCGGTGTTCGAATAGCTCCAGCGCGTGCCCGGATCGAACAGTAGCGGCTGCTGCGACTCCACTAGAACCACCTCCGCCAACGTACGGTGCAGCGCTCCGTGCAACTCCCCAATCCCCGGCGGCGGATTCAGAATCATGCCCGACGTATGCGTCATCAGGTCACGCAGCGTCACCAGCCGCGATGGCTTCCGCAGCACGCCCGCATCCAAGACCATCTGTCCGCGAAACTCCGGCAGATGCTTCTGCACGGGGTCCGAAATCTGCAGCAGACCTTCTTCCTGCAGCATCATGATGCCCAGGCACACCACCGGCTTGGTCATCGAATGCAGTTGAAAGATCGCGTCCGGCTTGATCGCCTGCTTGCGGTCGAGGTCCGTAAAGCCGATCGCATCGACGGCCGCGACGTGCCCATGCCGCGCCACCAGCGTCACCATGCCGGCCGCCTTGCCCTGGTCGACAAATTCTTTGAGCCGGACAGGAATCTGCGCCAGCCGCGCCGGATCGAGCCCCGTCTTTTTGACGTCATTGACCACCGGCGGAGCCGCCAGCAGCACGCCCATCGAAAGCAAACCAAGGAAGAGTCGCATCGCGCCCGATTTTATCGCAGCTAGATGATGGCCCTGGCCGCAATCACGCGCACGCGCCATTCCTGCGCGTTGCCGTGCGCGTCAATGTGCTCGCGATAGATCAGGTTCTCGAACCACTCTTCCACTCGCAGACCCAGCATCGCCAGATGGCCGCGCAGCTTCTCGGGCGGCACGAAGTTTTCCCAATCCTCCGCGCGGGTGAAGCCGCACGGCGTCGCCAGCAAAAGCCGGCCCTGCGGACGCAACACACGCACCATCTGCGCGAGCGCCGCCACCGGATCGCTCAATCGGCACAGCACCAGCGTCGCCATCACCGTGTCGAAGGTAGCCGGCGCAAATGGCAGATCAAGCGCACTCCCCTGGGCCAGCTCGACGTTGGCCAACTCACGCGCCTCGGCAAACTGCACCCCCGGCCAGCCCCAGCGCTCGAGCCCCGGCAACGCAATCGGTTCGCGCCCTTGCAGCAACGCCCGCGCTCGGCGGCACATGTTGTACGAATAATCGAGGCCGCTGAATCGCGTCTCCGGCAGCGCCGCGGCGCAATCATAAAGCACGCGACCCACCCCGCAGCCGACATCGAGCACCGCCTGCGGACGCCCGGCCAGCAGCAGCGCGCTCATCGTGCGATAGAGTCCTTCGGCCGCGCCGTCGCCAAACAGACGATGGCCAAAAGCGATGCCGGTATAGACGTCGGGCACGTCAAAGCTGCGGTCGTAGCGATCGCGCGCACGCTCCTCTTCCGTTCGCGGAGCGAAGACGGGAATGGCGTCGTCGAGCCACTCGGCGGGCGCACGGTCAAAGGGCATTAGCGCCCCGCCAGCACCGGCTCGCCCACGCGGCAGTAACGCACCACGCCCGGCAGGAAGGAGTCTACGCGCGGCGGCGGCACTGGAATGCGGCTCAGCGTGTGGTGATTCAGGAAGCGCTGGTCGCGCCCCAGGTGCGGCAGAAACAGTCCGAGCGCTTCCATCAGCCGGCCGGTCAGTCCGCCCAGCCGCCGCTTCATAAACCGATCGAACTCGTCCAGCGGCACCAGCTCCGGCGCCGCGCATTCGTACACTTCCGAACACAGCCGCAGCATCTCGCCCAACTGCATCGCCGCCCCCGGACCCGCCGAAAGATGCGCAATGCTCCCCGGCGCAAACCCGTACTCATGCAAGTGCCACAGCGCCGCCACCACCCAATCGTCGGCGATCAGGTCCACCGGCAGGTCCGGACGGCCCGGCGCGATCGGAAACAACCTCTTCGGAAACAGCCGGATCAGTTGGTGCACATGGTTGAACTGCGTCACCACGCCGGTTTGCGAATGGCCCGCGATCGAACTCAGCCGCACAATCTGCACGGGCAGGTCCGCAGCCGCCTTCAGCACCAGCTCCTCGGCTTCGGCTTTCGATTGTTCGTAGGTGTTGGGATACGTCGCCGCCCGGTAAGGGGCTTCCGGCAGTTCGCCTTCGTCATCGCCCATCACGTAAACCGTGCTCACGTGGGTGAACTTCCGCAGCTTGGGGGCGCGGCGAGCGAAATCCAACAGCCGTCCGGTTGCCTCTGTATTGATGGCTCGCGCGGCCGCCAACGGTAAATCGAACCGCACCGCCGCCGCGCTGTGGACGATCTCCGTCACTTCGTCCCGGTAGTCATCCAGAGCAAACCGCGGATTCGCGAGGTCTCCTTGCACCAACCGGACCTTGGCTCCGAGCGACACCGGCCGGCGGACCACCGCCAGCACATCACGATCCTGAGTGTTTTCGAGGAGTAGCCGACCGACGAGTCCGGTTGCGCCGGTCACAAGCAGAGACATGAAACTTTCGACAGCATACCAAGCCCGGCGCGGGTTCGTCGCGTCGTCAGGACAGATTTCATCGCATTGTGCGACCATAGAGGCGATGATTTCCCCCCGTCCGCATGTCTCTGGGGTTCGCTGCGCGTGATCGATCAGTTTCGTTTTCGCATTGCCGGTTGTGGCACTGCCCTCCCCCGCACTCCTCTCTCGAACGACGAACTCGCCAAGCAATTGGGCGTCGAAACC
Source organism: Bryobacteraceae bacterium (assembly GCA_044226365.1). Classification (GTDB taxonomy): domain Bacteria; phylum Acidobacteriota; class Terriglobia; order Bryobacterales; family Bryobacteraceae; genus JALHNI01. The sequence goes on along the minus strand of JBGAHE010000134.1, from coordinate 957 downwards.
TCTTGGATCGAAAGCCGTTGCGGCGTGGAAACGCGTTACCGCTCGGAAGAGGACGAAACCACCCTCTCCCTGGCTGTGGAAGCGTCCCGCAAAGTGATCGAGCAGGTCCCTGGCTTCGTGCCCGACATGTTGATCTGTTCGACATTCACCCCGGAATATCTGCTGTGCCCCACCGCCCCGGCCATCGCCCACAAGCTGGCCCTGGGACCCATCGGCGCGTTCGACCTCAACGCCGCCTGCTCCGGCGCCGCCATCGGCTTCCTCACCGCCATCAATTTCCTGGCCACCGGCTTCGCGCGCCGCATCCTGCTGGTCTGCAGCGACACGCCCACCAAGTTCCTCGCCGACGGCGATCGCAACACCCGCATCCTGATGGGTGACGGCGCCGCCGCCATGGCCCTCGAAACCACGTCCTCCTGCCAGAGCCGCCTGCTCTCCTGGTCGATCGGCAGCGACGGCGAAGGTGCCGCTTACTATTCAGTGCCTGTGGGCGGCTCCGCCTGCCCGCAACCCAATCCCGAGCAGCCCGCCGGCGAACTCGCCCTGGCCGTGAAGATGGAAGGCCGCGCTCTCTTCAAGTTCGCCGTCGCCCAAGGCGCCGAACTGATCGAAAGCCTTTGCGAGAAGGCGTCCGTTGCCATGGACCGCGTTAATTGGGTGCTCATCCACCAGGCGAACCTCCGCATCATTAACGCTCTCCGCGAAAAGGTCGCCATCCCGGCTGACCGTTGGGTGGTTAACGTCGGCGCCGTCGGCAACACCGTCGCCGCGTCCATTCCGCTCGCCCTCGCCGATTGCCTCGATCGGCAAGCCTTCAAAGAAGGCGACATCATTCTCGTCGTCGGATTCGGCGCCGGCCTCACTTGGGCTGGCTTCCTGATGCAGTGGTAATTCCGTGAGCTTCCTCGACAACCTCGAAAACAACCTCAAAGCGCTCGAAAATCAAGCCGAGCGCGA
>JBGAHE010000133.1:0-16770 GCA_044226365.1 Bryobacteraceae bacterium | reverse complement strand
CACAGATGCACCGACGGGAAAATCACCCCGCCGTTCGACCCCTCGCCGCCAATCGCCGTCCGCACGCTCTGCATCCCTTCCACCACGTTCGCCTCGCCCACCGGCGTCCGGAACACTCGCCGCCCGTGCCGCGCCGCCACCGCCTCGATCACCGACGACGTCGTCAGGTTCACCACCACGTCGCCTTCCACCCGCTCGAGCGCCGCATCGGCCACCAGCGCCAGCACATCGTCGTTATCGATCACCACCCCGGTTTCGTCGCACACCGCCAGACGATCGCCATCCGGATCCTGCCCGAACCCGATCTCGCACCCCTCGCGCCGCACCAGCGCCGCCAGATCGCCCAGCGTATCCGGCCGCGGCTCCGCCTCCCGCGGAAACGGCTTCGTCGGATCCACCGCGATCGCGTGCAACTCGCAACCCAGCACGTCCCGCAAAAAGTGGACCGACATCACCGACCCCGCCCCGTTCACTCCATCGAGCGCCACCCGGAACCGCCTCGTCCGGATCGCCTCCACGTCCACGTGCTTCAGCACCCGCTCCAGATGCATTGCCATCGGACGCTCCGCATGCACCTGCACGCCCCGCATCTCTTCGTTCGTCGCCTGATAGAAGTCGCTCTGGTGATACAGATCCAGCAACTCCGCCCGCTCATAGTGATTGAAGAACAGCCCCGCGTGATTGAACAGCTTCAGCGCGTTGTACTCCGGCGGATTGTGCGACGCCGTCAGCGCAATGCCGCCCGCCGCCCCGATCGCCGCCACGTACATCTGAATCGTCGGCGTCGGCAGCACGCCCACCTGAATCACTTCGCACCCCGCCGCCAGCAGACCCGCCGTCACCGCGTTCTCCAGCATCTCGCCGCTCGCCCGCGTATCGCGCCCCAGCACCACGCTGCCCCGCGCCACGTAGGTCCCAAACGCCTGCGCAAACTCGCAAGCCAAGCCCGGCGTCAGGAAGCCGCCCACCACGCCCCGGATGCCCGAGACGCCAATCTTCAGCAGATGTTCCCGCTTCGACATCTTAGGCCAGCCTCCGCACTTGCTCCATCAATCCCTCAAACAAATGCCGCGGTCCCTCCGGCACCTGATCCGTCCGCGCCTCGCAGATCACCCGCACAATCGGCTCCGTCTGCGACACCCGCACATGGAACCACTGGTGCGGCCAATCCACCCGCAAACCATCGAGCGTATTCGCCCGCCCCTGCCTCCCGAACGCCTCGCGCAGTTCGCTGTAAAGCTGCGGAATCCGCATTTGCTTCAGCGGCACCTCGCCCTTCAACATCTCGTACTTCGGGAACCCGGCCACGATTTCGTGCAGCGCCTGCTGCCGCTCGGCCATAATCGTCAGCACCATCAACATCGCCGCAATGCCGTCGTACACGAAACGGAACTGCGGCAGCATGATCGCCCCGGTGCCTTCACCCGCCAGCGCGATCTGCTCCGGCCGAAAACCGCTCAAGGCGTCGATCGCCGCCTGCCTGCCCACCGGCACGCGCACCACCTCGCCGCCCCGCTGCCGCGCAATCTCTTCCACCAGCGCCGTCGTCGACAGATTCGTCAGCACAATCCGCCCCGGCTGCTTCGCCAACTCCCCATCCGCCACCAGCGGCAGAATCAGTTCCTCGCTCAGCGCCTCGCCTTGCGACGTCGCACACGCCACCCGATCGGCATCCGCATCGAACAGAAACCCCGCATCGGCGCCCAACGGCTGAATCAGCGGCCCCAGTTGCGACCCCACCATCCGTGCGCTCGTCTCCGGTTCATGCGCAAACGCCGCCCCCTCCAGCCGCGCATTGATCAGAATCAGCGGCCAGTCGAACCGCTCGCGCACCCGCTCCAAAATCGTCGACGACGTCCCGTTGCAGCAATCCACCACCACCCGGAACTTCCGCAGTTGGGCGAAGTCGAACACCCGCGCCAGATCATCCAGGTACGTCTCGATGGCATCGGTCGCCGTCGTCAGTTTCCCGATCTTGTTCCACTCCACGAAGGCGAACTTCTTCAGGTGATAGATGTCCAGTAGCTCGCTCGCCTCGCTCGACGCCAGGTAAGTCCCGCCCGGCCCCAGAAACTTCAGCGCATTCCATTCGGACGCATTGTGGCTCGCTCCCAGCGAAATCCCGCCCGCCGCATTCAGCCGCCGGATCGCATGCTGCAGCACCGGCGTCGACACAATGCCCAGATCCACCACGTCCCATCCGCAAGCCAGCAACGCCGAAATCGCCGCCGGACGCAGCATCGCTCCGCTCGATCGCGGGTCGCGCCCCAGCAAAACTGGCCCCTCGCTCGAAAGCAAAGTGCCAAAGGCAGCGGCAAAATCTAGAGCATGAGTGACGGTCAGGCCCGGTCCAACGATTCCCCGGACACCGACCGGCGAGATACGCAGCGCTTTCGCTCGGGGCATGTTTCTCAAGTATCGCAGGCAGCCGCCCGCTCGGAGGTTGCGGGCCTGAGGTTACCATGTAGGGCAGCATGAAATTTGTGAGCTTGCTTTGGCTTCTTTCATCCGTCCTCTTGGCTCAGCCCGCTCTTCCCCCCCTGCCGGACTGGGTCTCCGTCCAGGCTGACATCCCCTACGATTCGTTCCCCGAAACCAAGCTCGACATCCTCAAACCTAAATCCGCCGCCGGCAAACGCCCCGCCATTCTCTTCATCCACGGCGGCGGTTGGACCGGCGGTCGCAAAGAGAACGTCGTCCCCAACTTCTGCCTGCCCTATCTCCAAAAAGGCTTTGTCGTCGCCAACGTGGAGTACCGTCTCGCCAAAGCCGCCCTCGCCCCCGCCGCCGTCAACGACGTCTTGAAAGCCGCTCAATGGTTCATCAAGCACGCCCGCCAATACGGCGTCGACCCCAAAAAGATCATCGTCTCCGGCGACTCCGCCGGTGGCCACCTCGCCCTCATGGTCGGCCTCACCCCCAAGCAAGCCAACATCGGCCAGCCCGTCAAAGTCGCCGCCGTCGTCAACTTCTACGGCATCACCGACCTCATGGACGTCCTCGAAGGCCCCAACATGAAGCAGTACGCCACCACCTGGATCCCCGACAACCTGGCCGACCGCCGCGAGATCGCCCACCGCGTCTCCCCGCAAAGCTGGGTCCGCAAAAAACTGCCCAAGTCGATCACCATTCATGGCGGCGAAGACCCCACCGTCCCCTATGACCACGGCGCCGTCCTCGTCAAAATGATGCGCGACGTCGGCAACGACGCCGAGCTCTACGCCGTCCCCAAGGGCAAACACGGCGACTTCCTTCGGGACCCCGTCGAAGGACCACTCGTCTGGAACGCTATCTTCCGGTTCCTCGAGCGCCGCGGTTTGATGCCGCCGCCCGTATAACTTCGGCCACTTCGTCCAGCGCTGCATCGTCCGCCATCAGCACCCGATGCGGCAGCCAGAACGCATCCTGCACGTAGGCCTCGGCCTGCGGACACGGCTCAATCCGGCAGGATCCCTCTTTCTGATAAATCGGATTGCCGTACATCGGGTGCGGGTAAAACGGCGTGATCGGTACCCCGTTCGCCTGCAGATGCTCCCGGAATTCATCGCGTGTCTTGCCCATCTGCACGGCATCGATCCGCCCCGGCAATAAGTAGTGCGAATGCACACTCGCCTCCTCGGCCACTTGCTGCCAGTGCAAGCCCGGCACCCCCGCCGTCGCCGCCCGCAGCCGCGCCTCGGCCCGCCGCCGCTGCACGATCTGTGCGGGTAACCGTTCGAACTGCGCCGTCAGCACCGCCGCGTGAAGCGCACTCATCCGCAGATTCGTCCCCAGCGTGTAGTGGTGAAAGTTCGAGGCCCCATCCGCCCGCCGTCCCTGGTTCGCAAAGCTCCGCAGCGCCGCCGCCAGTTCGGCGTCGTTGGTCGTCACCGCGCCGCCCTCTCCCGCCGTCAGCACCTTGCCGTTCTGAAAACTGAACGACGCCCAACGCCCAAAGCTCCCCGCCCGGCGCCCCCTCCACTCGGACCCCTGCGCATGCGCCGCGTCCTCGTACAGCGCCAACCCGTGGCGGTCCGCCACAGCCTGTAGCTTCTCGATATCCGCCATCGGGCCGCCATAGTGCACCACGATGATCGCCTTCGTCTTCGGCCCGATTGCCGCTCCCGCCGCCCCCGGATCGATGTTAAATGTACACGCCTCAATGTCCACAAACACCGGCGTCGCCCCCACCCGCGACACCGCCGTCGCCGTCGACACGAACGAATGCGCCGGCATGATCACCTCATCGCCCGGCCCAATCCCGCTCACCTCCAGCGCCATTTCGAGCGAAACCGTCCCATTCACCACCGAGACCGCGTGTTCACAATGCTGAAAACGGGCGAAGCTCGACTCAAATTCCCCCACCAACGGACTAAACCCGCCCCATTGGTTTGAGGCCAGAACCTCGCGCAGTAATTCTATTTCGCGGTCTCCTGCGACCGGCCAGTCGGGTAAACGCATCTAAACTCCAGGATATGTCTGTTTACCAGGACCGCGCCGACGACCTCGAACGTTTTGAATTCCAAATGGGCTTTGAACGCGGTCGCCTCGCCGTTACCCTGGACCTGCTCACCGACGCCCTGTCGCTGGTCGGCCAACATGGCGTCTATTGCCAAAGCGCCCGCCAACCCGGCAAACCCGCCATGGACATCCAACTCGTCATGAAACTGGTCGACGATTCCAAAGAATTAATCATCACCGTCATGGAACAGTTGAAAACCCGCCGCACCAGCGGTGGCTCACTTGAACCCAACAAGGTAGACTAGAAACATCCCCACCTATGCGCACTCTTTTTCTTAACCCGCCTTCGTTCGAGGGGTTCGACGGCGGCGCGAGCAGCCGCTGGCCGGCTTCCCGCGAGATCGAAAGCTATTGGTATCCCGTCTGGCTCTGCTATCCCGCCGGTATGTTGCCGGATAGCAAGGTCCTGGACGCCCCGCCTCACAGAGTTTCCATCGAACAGACGGTCGCCATGGCGAGTGACTTTGAGTTGCTGGTTCTGTTCACCTCCACGCCCGGCTTCCATGTCGACGTGAAGATGGCCGAAATGATGAAAGAAGCCAACCCCAAAATGAAGGTTTGCTTCGTCGGACCGCCCGTCACCGTGGAGCCCGAAAAGACGCTCCGCGAAAACCCGGCCATCGACTTCATCGTTCGCCGCGAGTTTGACCATCAGGTCGTCAACTACGCCAAGGGCACTCCGCTCAAGGAACTGCCCGGCGTCAGCTACCGCACCGAAGGCGGCGGCATCTGGCACAATCCTGAAGGTCCCGTCATCGAAGACCTCGATTCCCTGCCCTGGGCCTCCAAGATCTATCAGCGCGATCTTGACTTCCGCCGCTACAACGTCCCCTTCCTGCTGAATCCCTTCATCAGCTTCTACACCTCTCGCGGTTGCCCCGCCATGTGTACCTTCTGCCTCTGGCCGCAGACCCACTCCGGCCACCGCTGGCGCCTGCGCTCCATCCCGGACATCGTCAACGAGTGCCGCTGGGCCCTCGAGAACTTTCCGGGCCTGAAGGAAATCTTCTTCGACGACGACACCTTCAACTACAAGAAGGAACGCACCATCGAGCTCTGCAAGGAGCTCAAGAAGCTGAACTTCACCTGGAGTTGCACCAGCCGCGTCACCACCGACGCCGAAACGCTCAAGGCCATGCGCGACGCCGGCTGCCGCCTCATGATCGTCGGCTACGAAAGCGGCGACCCGCAGGTTTTGAAGAACATCAAGAAGGGCGCCAACGTCGATATGGCCCGTCGCTTCACCAAGAACGCGCACGAAATGGGCCTCACCATTCACGGTGACTTCATCGTCGGCCTTCCCGGTGACAGCCGCGAGTCCATCCGCCGCACCATCGACTTCGCTAAGGAACTCAACACCGAAACCATCCAGGTTTCCATCGCCCACCCCTACCCGGGCACGGAGTTCTACGACTACGTCGTCAAGAACAACCTCATCACGCTCGACGCCATGACCGATGACAAGGGCCATCAATTGCCCAACATCATCTATCCCGGCCTCGACCGTGCCGAGCTTGTCGACTGGGTCGAGCGCTTCTACGGCGAATACTACTTCCGTCCCAAAGCCGCCTGGCGCGTCGTCCGCAAGGCGATCTTCGATACCGATGAGCGCAAGCGCCTCTACAAAGAGGCCCGCGAGTATATGGCCCTCCGTTCCAAGCGCAAAACCTTCGTCAAGAAGTACCGCGCGCAGAACGCTGCCGCCGGCGACTAACCAGATCCGTCTCGGGACGGGCTCCCCGCCCGTCCCTTCGTTTTTCCTTCCTCCAAGTCCTTTCCTTCCCTCCACTTAGGCCCATTCCTGCCCCTGGCCGTTTGTTCCGCTGTGTCATCCTGGAGTCGAGCCCCTTCTCTCGCGCTTCCCTAGGCCACGAGGCCCCACACCTAAGTCCTTTGAAATCAACTACTCCCGGGTTCGTTTCGTCAAATCGCCTTTTCGTCCCGTTTACGAGACAGCGACTCCTTCCCTGGTCGGTCGTGTTAAGATGTCGATGTCGTGTTTACTTTCCGCGCCCTCAGCCTCGCCCTTTTCCTCTCTTCCCTCGCCGCCGCCCAAGCCACCAAAGCCGAGCTCCTGGGCGTCATCCGCGACCCCTCCGGCCTCCCCGTCCGGGGCGCCCAACTCGTCCTCACCAATCCGGCCACCGGCCTCGCCGCCCAGGCTTCCACCAGTGACGAAGGCGCCTATCAGTTCCTCGCCCTCCCCGCCGGCGACTACGCCTTGAAAGTCACCAAGGAAGGCTTCGCCGCCCTTACGCGCGACGGCCTCACCCTGCGCGTCGGCGACCGTCTCGCCCTCGACCTCGCCCTGCAACTCGGAGACGCCGGCCAAGCCGTCGAAGTCACCGCCGCCCCTCCCCTGCTGCAATCCAGCCGCGGCACCGTCAGCTTCGTCGTCGAACAGAAGAAGGTCGTCACCCTGCCCTTGGATGGCCGCAACTTCGTCCCCCTGATTGCCTTGGCCCCCGGCGTCAACCTGCCGCCCGGCAACCTCCTGCCCCGCATCAACGGCAGCCGCCCCCGCGTCAGCGAGTACATCTACGACGGCATCAGCGTCCTGCAACCCGAGCCCGGCCAGGTCGCCTTCTACCCGATCATCGATGCCATCGACGAGTTCCGCGTCGAGATCAACAGCTACTCCGCCGAATACGGCCGCTCCAATGGCGGCGTCATCATGGTCAATCAGAAGTCGGGCTCAAATGCCTTGCACGGTAGCCTCTTCGAGTTCTTCCGCAACGAGAAGCTGAACGCCCGCAACCTCTTCGCGACCACCGGCGACAAGCCCCGCTTCCGCCGCAACCAGTACGGCTTCGTCGTCGGCGGCCCCCTTCAGCGGAATCAGACCTTCTTCTTTGCGGACTGGCAAAGCACCCGGCTGAACACCGGCGTCATCCGCACCAGCACCGTCCCCACCGCGGCGCAGAAGCGTGGCGTCTTCACCACCACGCTCTACGACCCCGCCACCGGCCGCCGCGAGACCTTCCCCAACAACACCATTCCCGCCACGCGTTTTGACCGCGCCGCGCTCGCCGTCCTCGACCGTTACCCCGACCCCAACGTCGCCAGCGCCACCGGCGCCAACAACTACCGCCGCCTCGGCAACGACGACACCGTCGCCAATCAGTTCGATGGCCGGCTCGACCGTTACTTCGGCACCCGCCACCGCGTCTTCGCCCGCTACTCTTTCCTCCGCGACGACAGTAAACCCACCACCCCGTTTCCCGACGGCAGTGGCAACCTCACCGCTGGCGTCATCGCCAACACCATCACTCGCGCCGATAGCCTCGCCGCCGAACACACGCTCACGCTTTCGCCCACCTCGGTGAACCAGCTCCGCTTCGGCTACACGCGCCGCAAGTTCGACCGTTCTTCCGGCCGGCTCACGCAGCCGCTGGCTCAAGCCACCAACATCCCCAACATCCCCGCCAGCTCTTTCTCGGACGTGCTGCCCACTTACGACATCGTCGGCTTTCAGCAACTGGGCCCGCCCGCCAGTGGCAATGCCAACTTCACCACCTCGGTCACCCAGTTCATTGACAACTACTCCTGGGTGCGCGGCGGCCATAGCTTGAAGGCCGGCGCCGACATCCGCCTCGAGAACCTCGACGTCCTGCAGCCTCCCAGCCCCACCGGCAATTTCCAGTTCACCAACATCTTCACCAGCAGCACGGCCAATGCCGGCGGCAACGCCTTGGCATCGTTCCTGCTAGGCCAGGTGGGCCGCTTCAGCATCGACGCTCAGCCTAAGGTCGTGAAGCCCCGCGCCCGCATCGCCGAGTTCTTCCTGCAGGACGACTGGCGGGCCTCCCAACGGCTCACGCTCAACCTCGGCGTCCGCTACACGCTCAACTTCCCGTCCACCGTCGTCGATGATCAGAATGCCGTCTTCAACCTGAACACGCAGAAGCTCGAGTTCGGTGGCCCCGCGCGCAACCTGGAAAAGAAGAACTTCGCGCCGCGCGTCGGCCTCGCTTACAAACTGACTGACTCTTTCGTCCTGCGCTCCGGCTACGGCATGACCTGGATTGAACAGGCCGGCATCACCACGCCCTTCACCACGCCGCTGTTCCCCTTCATCCAGACCTTGAGTCAGCAGACGCTCGACAATCTCAACCCCGCGTTCGTCCTCTCGCAAGGCCCCACCGTCACCGTGCGGCCGCCCAACGCGGACTCGGGCTTAGGCCAAGGCGTCTTCGGTGTGCAGCGCAACAATGGCAGCGGTTATGCGCAGCAGTGGAACTTCACACTGCAAAAAACGTTCGGCGCGAACTGGAGCATTGAGGCCGGCTATCTCGGCTCCAAGCTCACGCGCCTGGGTGTACCCGACGTGAATCTGAACCAGCTCACCGTGGAGCAGTTGGCGTTGGGCTCGCAGCTGACTCAACAGGTCGCCAACCCATACTTTGGGCAGATCCCCGCCAACACCTCGCTCGGCACGCCCACCATCGCGCGCGGCCAGTTGATCCGCCCCTATCCGCGCTTCAGCACCGTGACGCTCTATCGCAACAACGTCGGGCACTCGACGTATCACTCATTCCAATCGCGCCTGGAGAAGCGCTTCTCGCGCGGCCTGACCTTCTCGCTCTCCTACACCTTCTCCCGCTTGATCGACGATGCGGGCGCCGTGTTTGACTCGGCCGTCCTCACCGGCCCTGTGACCAACTTCCAGGCCGCCGACAGCTTCAACAAGCGCCTGGAGAAAGACGTCTCCACGGGCAACGTCCCGCACATCCTCGCCCTGGGCTTCGTCTACGAGTTGCCCGTCGCCCGTGGCTGGCAGATCGGCGGCATTGCGCGCGCGCAATCGGGCAGCCCGATCGCCGTCACCCAGGCGACCAATCTCAACGCCTTCGCCGGCTTCGGCATCCAGCGCCCGAACCGCCTTCAACATCCGACGCTGCCAGGCGAGCAACGCAGCCTGGGCCGTTGGTTCAACACCAGCGCGTTCGCGCCAGCACCACAGTTCACGCTCGGCAGCAGTTCGCGCAATCCGGTCGTAGGCCCCGGCTACAAGACACTCGACCTGATGCTGGGCAAGACGTTTCAGCTCACCGAGCGTTTGCGCACGGAGTTCCGCGCCGAAGCCTTCAACGTCACCAACACGCCTCCCTTGGGCAATCCGAACGGCAGCTTCGGCAACGCCGCTTTCGGCACCATCACCACCGCGCTCGATCCGCGAGTTTTCGAGCTCGTCGTCAAGCTTCACTTCTAGATGAAACGGTAAGCTGGGACTGATGTCCACGCGGATCCACAATCAACTCGGAGCCATTCGGCGCAATCGAGGCATCGGCGCGGCCGATCTGGCCAAGCGGGTGGACGTCAGCCGTCAGACGATTTACGCCATCGAAGCCGGTTCTTACATCCCAAACACCGAGGTCGCATTGAAGCTCTCGCGCGAACTCGAAGTGCCGGTGGAAGAGCTGTTTTCGCTCGATGAGGAGAAGGCCGAGAGCACGGAGTCGCTCCCCTCGGAGGTGCTGAGCACCACGCCACTCGCCAAGGGACAGGCGGTACGCATCTGCCAGGTGGGCACGCGCCGCATCGGCATTCCCACCAACGCTTCGCCCTACTATCTGCCGGAGGCGGATGGCGTGGTGGCGCGGGCCGGACGCAGCGCGGGCAAGGCCGATCTGGTGGCGTTCGCGAAGGAGGAGGGGGCCGCGAAGAAGCTGGTACTCGCCGGTTGCGACCCCGCCATTGGCCTGGTAGCGCGCATGGTGGATCGCCTGGGCGGCGTGGAGTTAGTCGCTGCCGCCGCCTCGAGCAAGCTGGCTCTCACCTGGCTCAAGGAAGGCAAGGTTCACATCGCGGGCTCGCATCTCGAAGATCCAGAAACCGGGGAGTTCAACCTGCCGTTCATCCGGCGGGAGTTCCCGGACGAAGACTTCGCCGTGGTGACTTTTGCGCGTTGGGAAGAGGGCCTGGTGTTGGCGCCCGGCAACCCGAAGCAGATCACGCGGCCTGAGCACCTGGCGCGCAAGACGGTGCGCTTTGTGAACCGGGAGGTGGGCTCCGGCAGCCGTCAATTGCTGGACCGGCTGCTGCAGGAAGCCGGCCTCGCCTCAAGCAAAGTTCAGGGCTATGACCGCGTGGCCCACGGCCACCTGGCAGCCGCGTATCTGGTGCTGACGCACGAGGCCGATTGCTGCCTGGCCACCCGCAGCGCGGCCCAAACATTCGGACTCGATTTTGTTCCGCTGCAAAGCGAGCGTTATGACTTCGTGATGCGCCGCGCCACCATGGAGACGCCGCTGGCGCAGACCTTCCTCGACGCGCTGCAGCGCGCGACCCTCCGCCGCAAGCTCGAGATTCTGGCAGGCTATGACACGTCCGAAACCGGAGCCGTGATTGCTTAATTCGGCGGCGGGGGACGGCGGAAGTTCCACGGGGCGGTAGCGTCGGGATCGGCCCAGAGGCCACGGCCGGCTTCGCGGGCTTGCTCTTCCAAGTCGCGCAGGACCGTATCGCGCGGGGCGTAGCGACGGAACCACCAAGCCAAACCGGCGCGGACCATTTCCTGATTGACGCTCTGGCCTTTGAGGTAGACTTCGGCGACCTGGCGGCCGTAGCGGTCATGATCGCGCACGACCACGCGCACCGTTTGCTGGAAGATCAACTCGCCCAGGTAGTTCTGCGCCACGCGGCCATACGCCTGGCGGCGTTCCGGAGCGTCGATGCCATAGAGACGCAGGCGCACGGCGCGGCCTTCGTGCAGGACGCCAATGGTATCGCCATCGACAATCTCCACGACGCGGCCACTGAATTCGAGAGTTGGCCCGGCGGCCAGAAGAAAAAGAAGGGCGAGTAAGTTCACGAACGCTGGGCGCCCAGGACGCTCCGACTCTTACTATAGCCAAAGTAAATCAACAGACCGAGCGTAAGCCAGCCGAGGAAATTGAGCCACGTGAACAGCGGGAGGCTGAGCATGAGGAGCAGGCAACAGGCAATGGCGGCCAGCGGGACGAAGGGCACCAGCGGGACGCGAAAGCCCCGCGGACGCTCGGGCTGCTTCTTTCTGAGAACGAGCACGCCGGCGGAGACCATGGCGAAGGCGCAGAGGGTGCCCATGTTGGCGAGGTCCGCAAAGGCGCCGATGTCGCCGATCATGGCCGGGATGCCGACGGCGAAGCCGGCGATCCAGGTGGCGACGTGGGGGGTGCGATAGCGCGGGTGGACCTTCGAGAACAACTGCGGCAGCAAACCGTCGCGCGACATGGCGTACCAGATCCGGCTTTGGCCGTATTGGAAGACCAGCAGCGAACTGATCATGCCGAACAAGGCGCCAACACCGACGAACCAGCGGACGTTGTTTTCGCCCACCTGGCGCAGGGCATTGACGACGGGGGCCGCGTTGTTCAAGGTGCGCCAGTTCTGCATGCCGGTGAGCACGATGGCGACGCCGCAATAAAGCAAGGCGCAGATGATGAGTGAGGCGATGATGCCGAAGGGCAGATCGCGCTGCGGGCGGCGGCACTCTTCGGCGGCCGTGGACACCGAGTCAAACCCGATGTAAGTGAAGAAGACGATGGCCGCGCCCGTCAGCAGGCCATTCATGCCGTTGGGGAAGATCGGGTTCCAGTTCTCGGTTTGAATGTGCGTGGCGCCAACGGCGATGAACAGCAGGATGACGCAGACCTTGAAGATCACCATGAAGTTGTTGGCATCGGTGCCTTCTTTCACGCCGCGCACCAGCAGCCAGGTGAGCACCAGGAGAACGACGAACGAAGCGAGATTGATGTGCGGAGTGATGACGCCGTTCTGAATCATGGGCTGCGAGATGGCTTCCGGTAGCTTGATGCCGAAGCGATCGAGAACGTCGTTAGCGTGCGCCGCGAAGCCGACCGCGACCGCCATATTCGAGACCGCGTATTCGAGGACCAATTGCCAGCCCACCATCCAGGCGAAGATTTCGCCGAGCGTGGCATAGGCGTAGGTGTAGGCGCTGCCGGCGATGGGAATCATGGAGGCGAGTTCGGCGTAGCAGAGTGCGGCGAGCGAGCAGGCCAGGGCGACGAGGAGGAACGAGAGGGCAATGCCGGGCCCGCCACCCGGGCGGCCGACGCTGGTAACGGTGCCGCCGCTCGCGATGATCTCGAGAATGGTGGCGTTGAGGATGGAGGAGTATTCTTTTACTTCGCCGGCCGCGGCGGTGCCGGTGAGGATAAAGATGCCGGAGCCAATGACGGCGCCGATGCCCAGGGCCGTCAGTTGCCAGGGGCCTAAGGTTTTGGCGAGGCGATTCTGCGGTTCTTCGCTCGCTTTGATTAGTTCGTCAATGCTTTTGGTGCGAAAAAGCTGGCTTTCGGGCATGAGACCCGTAGTGTACCCAAAAAGAAAGGCCACTCCGGAGGAGATGGAGTGGCCCTTCTACTGAACCGTGCAATGCGCCGACCGAGCGGGTCGTTATTTGGAGGAACTAAAAAAGCTCGATCGGCCATGTGACTGGATCGCATCACGCGGAGCAGCTTATGATTAGTCTGAGATTAACCCTAGGTAGATGGAACTGGAATAGAGCGTCGGTACTGGAGGTTACGGGGCAGCACTAGTCCGTACTAACGTCGATGCTAGTCCTAACTTTCAGGTTAAAGCGGCGACGTGAGCAGCGACGCCAGCGGCGAGTCCGGGGAGACTGTAGCCGCCTTCCAGCACTGAAACGACACGGCTTCCGGCGTGTTGGGCAGCGATGGAACGCATGAGGTGGGTCAGGTCTCGGTAGTCGGTGTCGGTGAGGCGAAAGCGGCCTAAGGGGTCGCCTTCGCGCGAGTCGAAGCCAGCAGAGATCATCACCAGTTCCGGCTTAAATTCGTCGGCGGCTTTCACCAGGTGTTTTTCGAAGGCGCCGTTGAGCACTTCGGCGCGGCCGGAGCCGGCGGCAAACGGGAAATTCAGAATGCGGCCCTCGCCTTTTCCTTCGCCCTTTTCACTGGCCAAGCCGGTGCCCGGGTACCAGGGATGCTGGTGCGTGCTGAGGAACATCACGGAGCCGTCGCGGTAGAAGATGTCCTGCGTGCCGTTGCCGTGGTGGACGTCCCAGTCGACGATGAGGACGCGCGAGAGGCCGTGCTTCTTCTGCGCGTAGCGGGCGCCGATGGCGATGTTGTTGAAGACGCAGAAGCCCATGCCGCGGCTGGGTGTGGCGTGATGGCCGGGCGGACGGACGGCACAGAAGGCGGTATCCACCTTCTTCGTACAGACGAGGTCCACGGCGCCGAGGACGCCGCCGACGGCTTCGGTGGCCACTTCCCAGGAGGCTTTCGAGACTTGCGTGTCGCCGGTGGAGAGTTCGCTGGCGCCGCTGGCAATGTCGCGGTGGGCGCGGGCGATGTAATCGCGCGGATGACAGAGGGCGATCTCGTCTTCGCTCGCGATGCGGAGCGGGATGCGCGTGGCGCTGGCGAGCCAGGGTTCGAGGGCTTGGCGAACGGCGGTGTTACGGGCAGGCGATTCCGGATGGCCGGGCCCGGTGTCGTGCCGGGCGAAGCTGGGATCGGTGAGCAGGGCGAAGCGGCTCACGCCATCACCTCGCGGATCACGCGCCCTCCGATGTCGGTGAGTTTTTTGTAGCGGCCGGCGTGGAGGTAGGTGAGGCGCTGCTGATCGAGGCCCATGAGTTCGAGCAAGGTGGCGTGGACGTCGCGCAGAGGGATGGGGCTGCCCGCGGCGCGGACGGAGAAGTCGTCGGTTTCGCCGTAGGTGGCGCCGGCTTTGACGTTGCCGCCGGCCATGAAGAGGGCGAGGCCATATTGGTTATGGTCGCGGCCGGGCTTGTCGGTGACGAGATTGTTATCGAAGGGCGTGCGGCCCATCTCTGAAGCCCAGACGACGAGCGTTTCGTCGAGCAGGCCGCGCGACTTGAGGTCCTTGATCAGGCCGGCGACGGGCTGATCCACTTCCTGGCAGTGCTTGGGGATGCGGCCGGCGACGTCGCCATGGTCGTCCCAACGGTCGCCCCCAGCGCCGTGCATCACCATGACGAAGCGGACGCCGCGCTCCACCATGCGGCGGGCGAGGAGGCATTGACGGCCGAAGGGTTCAGCGACGGGATTGTCGAGGCCGTAGAGCTGACGGGTGGCGGCAGTCTCCTGCTGGAGGTCGACGAGTTCGGGGGCCTTCGACTGCATGCGGAAGGCGAGTTCGTAAGCGGCGATGCGAGCGTCGAGTTCGCCGGTGTTGGTGCGCGCGGCGGAGTGGCGCTGGTTCATCCATTGGAGCAGGTCGAGTTCGCTGCGCTGCTCGGCGGCGGTGAGGTGCGGGCGGCGGTTGAGGTCGACGATCGGCGTCGAGCCGTTACGGAAGAGCGTGCCCTGATAGGCGGCGGGGAGGAAGCCGTTGCCCCAGACACTGGCGCCGCCAATGGTGGCGCCGCGGCGATCGCCCAGGACGACGAAGCCGGGCAGGTCCTGATTCTCACTGCCCAGACCATAGGTGACCCAGGCGCCGATGGAGGCGCTGCCGGGGAACTGATTGCCGGTGAGTGAATGGTAGACGGCGGGGCCGTGGTTATTGTTGTCGACCTTGACGCCGTGAATGAAGGCAAGTTCGTCGGCGACGGTGCCCAGATGGGGCAGCAGCGTGCTCATCGGGCGGCCGCTTTGTCCACGGCGCGCGAAGGGGGCGATGGGCGGGATGACGCGATTGGGAGCGGCGGAGAAGGTGGCGATTTCGCCTTCGGTGCCGGCGGCGGTGGGCATGCGTTGGCCGGCGTATTTGCGCAGCGCGGGCTTGTCCTCGAAGAGATCCATCTGCGAGACGCCGCCTTCCATGAAGAGGAAGATGCAGCGTTTGGCGCGGGCGGGAACGTGGGCGGGCCGAAGGGCAAGCGGGGCATCGGTGGCGGCGGCGAGGTCCGCCAGAGCCAGCGAACCGAGGCCGAGATAGTTTGTCCAAAGCCAATCGCGCCGCGTCATGTCTTGCCGTCAAGTTTATCGCGGTTGTTGCCAGCGGAGCAGATGGCGTTCCACGCGGCGGACGAGGGCGGCGATCACGAGAACGACCACGGCCAGCAGGGCCATGCCGGCGAGCATGCCGGTGGTGTCGAGTAGGCCTTCGGCTTGCGCGATGACGTAACCCAAGCCGCCGGTGGCGCCGAGGTATTCGCCGACGACGGCGCCGACCATCGCGAGACCGATGCTGGCTTCGAGGCCGGAGAAGATCCAGCCCAGGGCGCTGGGCAGCAGGACGTAGCGCAGGAGTTGCTGTTCAGAGGCGCCGAGGATGCGGGCGTTGTCGATGAGCTTCTGGTCGACGCTGCGGACGCCGCGATAGGTGTTGAAGAAGAGCAGGAAGAAGACGAGGGTCATGCCGAAGGCGACTTTGGACCACAGGCCGAGTCCGAACCAGAAGATGAAGAGCGGGGCGAGGACGACTCGCGGCAGGGCGTTGGCGGTTTGGAGGTAAGGTTCGGCGATGGCGGCGCCCAGGGGCCAGCGGCCGAGCCAGAAGCCGAGGACGATGCCGGCGAGGCCGCCGAGGAGGAAGGCGAGGACGGCTTCAAGAAGGGTGAGGCCGAGGTGGGTCCAGATGCGACCGGCAGCGAACCACTCGACGAGGCGCGCGGCGATGAGCGAGGGGCGCGAGAAGAAGAACGGGTCGATGAAGCCGGCGCGGGCTCCGGCTTCCCAAAGGGTGAGCAGGAGGAGGGCGAGGGCGAGGCGGTAGAAGGCGACTTTACGCTTCATGGGAGCGCAGCACCTCGGGTCGCAGGTCGTGCCAGATTTGGCGGTAGAGGTCCTGGAAGCGAGGGTCCAGGCGGAGTTCGGCGATGGGGCGCGGGCGAGGCAAATCGATGGGGTAGCGATTGACGATGCGGCTGCCGGGGCCCGCGGAGAGGACGCAGACGACGTCGGCGAGGGAGATGGCTTCGTCGAGGTCGTGGGTGACGAATAGGACGGTGCGCTGGTCTTCATCCCAGAGGGTGAGGAGCTCGGTTTCCATGCGCTGGCGGGTGTGGATGTCGAGGGCGCTGAAGGGTTCATCCATCAACAGGAGCGGCCGCTGGGCGACCCATTGCTGAGCGAGGGCGACGCGTTTGCGCATTCCGCCACTGGCTGCGGCGGGGTAGTAGTCGCCGAAGCCGGCGAGGCCGAGCCGCCGGAGCCAGGCTTGGGGATCGGCTTCGCGGTGGGCGAAGGTCGCGGCGAGGGAGATGTTCTCGGCGAGCGTCTTCCAGGGCAGCAGGGCATCCTGCTGGAAGAGGTAGCTGGCGCGGCGATTGAGGCCGACGACGGGTTCGCCGTAGGATTCGACGCGGCCGGAGGTGGGTGCGAGCAA
>JBGAHE010000132.1:0-17115 GCA_044226365.1 Bryobacteraceae bacterium | reverse complement strand
CCCGCACGGCGAACTCGCGCTGACGCTCCGCGCTGCGGACTAACAGCAAGCTCGCGAGATTCGCGCAGACGATCAGGAAGACGGCGCCAATCGTGGCAAACAGCAGCCACAGGGGCTGTCTCGCGCTACCGGTCGCTGCGTCGAGTAGCGGCCGGGCGTGCGCTTTCAAGGCGGTTTCCGTCGCTGGATATTGGGCACTCAAGCGCGCGGCGACAGTGGTGAGTTCGAGATTGGCGCGCTCGATGGTGGCGCCCGGTGCGAGGCGGGCGATGAGGTCGAGCCAGTTACCACTGCGGTCCGGCGAGCGGAACGCCAGTGGCGCCGAGGCATAGAGCTCGCCGGTGTGGCCGTCGCTCGGCGTGGGCGGCATGATGCCCACCACGGTGTACGGCTTCTGACTCAGGATCAGCGTCTGGCCCAGCACGCCGAGGTCACCGCCGAAATGGTTCTGCCAGGTGCGGTGGGAAAGCACCACCTCGTCCTCGCTCCATTCGCGATAGTGGCGGCCGTGGAGAGGCGTGAGCCCGAACACGGCGTCGACCGGCCCGATGCTGCGCCGGACGTTGAGGCGCCGCGGATCGCCGCGGCCGGTGAGGACGGCGCCCTCCCAATAGAGGCCGGTGAGCGCGGCGAAGGCGGGGATTTGGCGTTGCCAGTCCGCCAGACGGGCCGGGTTGCCGCCGAGCGCCTGGCCACGGATCGATTCCTGGATGGAGAGCAGGCGATCTGGTTCGGGGTAGGGCAGCGGTCGCAGGAGCACGGCGTCGACCACCGAGAAAATTGCGCTGGTGGCGCCAATCCCGAGGCTGAGCGATAGGATGGCGGTGAGCGCCAGGCCCGGTCGATGGCGGAGGCTGCGCGAGGCGAAGCGGGCGTCACGCAGGAGGTTGTCGAGCCAGACCAACGAGTCGGCTTCGCGGGTTTCTTCGCGCAGGCGGGCGGGCGAGCCGAAGCGCAGCAGCGCGGCACGGCGGGCTTCAGATGGACTCATGCCGGCAGCGACCTGGTCGGCGATGAGTTGTTCAAGGTGGAAGGCGAGTTCGTCGTCGGCGTCACGGTCGACGGCCCGCCGACGGAGCAGGGTATTGGTGAGGCGGGTGTGCCAGGGCATCTAGTTGGCCCACCCCAGGACGAGTCCCACGCCGGCTTTCAGTCGCTCCCACGCCGCTGTTTCTTGTGCGAGGCGCGTGCGCCCGGCGGCTGTCAACGAGTAGAAGCGGGCTTTGCGGTTAGTCTCGGTGAGCTTCCATTCGCTTTGGATGGCGCCGTCCTGCTCCATGCGGTGGAGGGCGGGATAAAGCGAGCCTTCCTCCACGCGCAGGAGCTCTTGCGACACCTGCTGGATGGTCTGAGCAATGGCGTAACCGTGCTTCTCGCCGGTCGAGAGAGTCTGGAGGACGAGCAGGGTCAGAGTGCCTTGAAGAATGTCTTGACGAGGGGCAGGCATACCTAGCACTCTACACCTAGAAGGCTATACCTAGCAAGCTAAATCTTGTGCGAAGTCCGCGAGTCTACCGCAGCGAACTTGCAGTATTCATTGAGGCTTAAGGCTAGTTGGCGGCGGCGTGACGGGCCTGGCGATTCACCAGACGAGTGGCGCGGGCGCTGATCAGGGAGGCGACCTGGGCGAAAAATTCCGGGAGGTTCTCGGGCGCCACCAGGAAGTCTGCGGCTTTTTGTTTGCGCTCACCGTTGACGTCGGTTTTGAGGACGGCCGTCGCCGGCTTATAGTCCATCATGCGGGCGTGAGCGAGCACCTTGAGCCCGGAGTTCGGGGTCTCCATCGCCATTTCGGTCAGGACCAAGGCGTACTCGTCAGTGTCGAGTTTACCGACGGCTTCAGCGGCCGTGGCAGCGGTATCGACCTGGTATCCACCAGCTTCGAGTACGGTCTGGAGCGTGAGACGAGAGGCGGGGTGGTCGTCAGCGACGAGAACTCGTGCCAACTCCAAACCTTGTTTACTCGCTCTCTTCGTTCTCATGTTAATTCCAAGCCTATCGGTTGACTTCAGTATACGGAAAACTGCTCCGTTTGAAGCCGCAAATTTGTTGATTTGCTGAGAGATCTTCGTTTGCCGGGCTGCTTGGGCCGTCATGCTCTGTTTCTCATGTTAATTCCAAGCCTATCGGTTGACTTCAGTATACGGAAAACTGCTCCGTTTGAAGCCGCAAATTTGTTGATTTGCTGAGAGATCTTCGTTTGCCGGGCTGCTTGGGCCGTCATGCTCTGTTAGATGGACGACAGAGAATCGCGTTACGTACAAAGTGTAGAAATTTGAAGTACTGGGGGGATGAGGGTTGAGCGTAGCCTACGCACGTAACCCGGCCCGACGCAGCGGAGCTGCCATGTTTTCGTAAGACTTACGTGCCGCCGCGATGGGGTCATAGCCGGGGGCAGTCTGTAGTTGCCGGCTGATCTCCACCAGCATCCAGCCCCGGTAGCGATGCTGCTTGAGGAGAGAGCAGTACTGAGCGTAATCGATCGTGCCGTCGCCCGGCAGCAAAAATTGAGTCTTGCCATCCACCAGGCGCCCGTCCTTTACGGTGAGGAAAGAGGTGCGCGGCAGTAACGTTTCGAGTGAAGTTTTCAGATCGAGCTTGAGGAGTTCGAAGTGTCCGTAGTCGTAAATGGCGGTGAGCGCCGGGCTCTTCACCTGGTCCAGCAGCCAGATCAGCTTCTCCGGCGTGTCCGATGCGCTGCCGACGTGCGACTTGACGGCGAGTTTCAGGCCGACCTCTTGGGCCACTCGACCCCAGTCCGCCAGACGGCTCGCCATTTTGCTTTTCACCTGCTCCCATTCGCTGGGCTTGCCGCCCAACACGGATTGGAGCAGCGGAAGCTGTTTGGGCGAGACGTCATGCGCCAGCTTTGCCGCGGTGCGAATACGGTCCAGCGTCTTGGCGTGGTCGGCGTCGGAGACTAGCAGGTTGAAGTTCTCGATCATCGACGGGATCGGCAGCGGCTGCTGCCGGATCCGCCGGCGTGCGGCCGCATCGAGCTTCGCGGGCTCCGTGGGCCAGCCCGGCATCAGGCAGAGCTCGGCGCCGTCGTAGCCGATCTCGCGGATGGCGGCGAGCGCCCGATCCGGCTCGAGCGGCTGCATGCCGTAGTTGCCGACGTAGAGTCGAACGGCAGGCTTGGGTGCGGCAATCAGGCCAGCGGGCAGGACCGAGAGAAGGGTGCGACGCCGCATTCTACTCGGCCTCCGCCAGCATCGTCATGAACTCGCGCATGAAGAGGTGGTTGTCGTGCCAGGTGCGGCCACTGACGAGATTGCCGTCGCGCACGCAGCCTTCATTGACGTAGGTGCCGCCAGAGAACGTTACGTCGAGCGCGCATTTGGCCACCGTCGCGACTCGCTTGCCGCGAATCACGTCGGCCGCGGCGATCACCTCCACGCCGTGGCAGACGCTGGCCACGGGCTTCTGCTGCGTGAAGAAATGGCGCGTGAGGTCGAGCAGATGCGGATCATAGCGGATGTATTCGGGAGCCCGGCCGCCGGTGATGAACAAGCCGAGGTACTCTTCGGGCTTCACGTCGGCGAAGGCGATGTCGGCCTTCAGGTGGTAGCTGGGTCCTTCGCGGGTGATGTCCCAGCCGGGCGGAATCTCGTGCATCACCAAGTGATACAACCGCGCTTCCGGCCCCGCTACGACGACTTCGTAGCCGGCCTCTTTGAGGCGAAAAAACGGATAAAGGGTATCGAGGGCTTCGGCGGCGTCGCCGATGACAATGAGTACTTTAGCGGGCATGAATTGAAGTATTTCCTTCGCGTATCTTCAGCGTTGGCTTTAACAGAACTGTTTCGTACGGGCGGCCGGGTTCGCGGATGCGATCGAGAAACAGGCGCGCGGCCTGCACGCCGACATCGTGGCTGGGCTGGACGATGGTGGAGATGGGAATATGAAAGACGTCCAGCCACTCGGCGTCGTCCGAACTCAGCACTTCGACGGCGCCGATCAGGCCCTTGCTTTGGAGAGCACGCACCATGCCCGTCATCAGGACCAAGTCGTCGGCGAACATCGCCTCGGGTAACTCGGGGCCGTTGAGTAAGTCGAGCGTGGCGGCGTAACCACCGTCGACGGAAAGCTCGCCTTCCGCATGCAGCGCGGGCGCCGGGGTAATTCCGTGGTCGGCGTAGGCGGCGTGCCAGCCCTTCAGCCGGAAGTCACGCACGGAGAGTGAATCCCGCTGGGTGAGCAGAGCGACGCGGCGGTGACCTTTCTTCAACAGATGCGAGACGCCCATGTAGGTGCCCGCTTCGATGTCGGTGGCGACTACGTCGGCTTCGATGTCGCCGGGGACGCGTCCGACGAAAATCACAGGCTTCTTTTCCGCGAGCATCTTGGCGAGTTCCGGATCGTGTCCGGAGGCTTGAAACAGGAACAAGCCGTCGATCACCCGCGCGCGGAAGGAGGCGATGTGCCGGGATTGTTCCGTAACGCGATTGTGGGTTTGGCCCAGTAAGAGGGAGTAGTCTTTGGCGCGCAAGGTAGTTTCCACGCCCTGAACGACGTCGCCGAAGAACGGGTCGGCGCCGCCGAAGGTCGGGATCAGCATCCCCACGGTTTGGGTGGAGCCCTGCTTTAAGCTGCGGGCTAAAGCATTGATGCGATAGTCGAGCAGTTTCGCGGCACGGTTCACTCGCGCCGTGAGTTCGGGGCTCACATAACTTGATTGATTGAGGACCGCGGACACGGTGGCGAGCGAGACGCCCGCCTCGCGCGCCACGTCATTCATCGTAGCCATGGATACAGTCTTCCACTTTTACGAGGGCTCCTGGTAGTTCTCGCCCGTGCCTTCGTAGCCGACGCGGGGCGGAGCTTTCATGAGCACTTTTTCGGTTTTGGGGTCGAAGGCCATCATGCGACGCTCGCGGTAGGAGTCGGCGGCGAGCTTGATGGCGGTCATCACCTGGTAGCCCAGATGCGAGTCCAGGATGGGTTTCTGGCGGGTCCGCATGCACTCGTAGAAGTTGCGGGCATGGTTGATGCGGATCTCGTTGAGGTCCTTCGGCAGCGCTTCGATGCGCAGTTCGGGCTTGCCGGCAGCGGCTTCGAACTTCTTGCGGAACTGACGATCCGGGATGACGGTGAGGTAGCCGTCGTAGAAGGCGATGGTGCCTTCGTGGCCGTAGATCGCCGGCGCGTGATGCCGCTCTGGACCGTTGGCGGCGGCCGACGATGCCACCGTGACGAAAAAGTTGTCATACTCCGCCGTCATCGTGAAGGTCTCCGGAACTTCGCGATCCTTGAATTGATAGACGCCGCCGTTGGCGCTCACAAGGTTCGGGAAGCGGCCGCCAAGGGTGAGTAACATCGGGGCGAGCCGATGATAGAAGAAGTCTGAAACCACGCCGTTGGAGTAGTCCCAGTACTTACGCCAGCGAAAGTAGCGCTCGCCGCTGAACGGCCGCTTGGGCGCCGGGCCCAAAAAGCGAGCCCAATCGATATTCTCGGGGGTCGCTTCCTTCTCGATGTTGTATTCCCACAGCCCATAAACCGAGTTCATGGAGTAGGTCGACTGGGCCCACATCACATTGCCGATCAGCCCTTTGTCGATGACTTCCTTGGCCAGTTTGTAGCGCGGGTCCGAACACCATTGGGCGCCGATCTGGAGAACGCGGCCCGTCTTCTGCACGGTTTCGTCGATCTCCTTCGCTTCGGCGATGGTAAATGACATCGGCTTCTCGAGATAGACGTCCTTGCCGGCTTTGAGCGCGGCAATCGTCATGCGGTGATGCCAATGCTCCGGCGTCACTACCATCACGGCGTCGAGGCCCGGGCGATTGATTAAGTCCATGTAGTCGTGATGGACGTCTTTCGTTTCGAGCTTGGCCTGTTCCTGACCGCGGCGCTTGGCCCCGGTGTAGATGTCGCTGATGGCGGCGATGCGAATCTTGTTTTCGTCGATCATCGGCTTCTGGTAGATGCGCAGATGACGCATGCCGAGATTGCCGCAGCCGATGAGGCCCACCTCGATCCGGTCATTGGCGCCGAGCACCCGCCCGTAGGCGGCGGCCGAAAGAATAGCGGTTCTGCGAGTCATGGGTACTCCTTAGAAAATCATCTTGAGGGCGAACTGCAATTGCCGTGGAATGTTGAACTGCGAGTTGATCACGCCGAAGGCGGTGGTGCCGGCCTGGGTGCCGGGCGGTCCGAACTGCACGCGGTTAAAAGCGTTGAAGCTCTCCATGCGGAACTGCATTTTGAGCGACTCGCGCAACTGCCAGGACTTGAAGAGCGACAGGTCATAGTTGGCGATGCCATGCGTCCGCATGTCGGGCGCCGTACGTGAGCTGTTGCCGAAGGTAAAGGCCGCCGGCACCGCGAAGGCGCTGGTGTCGAAGGCGCGGTTGAGGTTCTGCTGAATCGGCCCCGAGGGCGGCGTGCCCTTGGCAACGCGATTCGGACGGGCGGCGCCGGTGGAAGTCATGACCAGCGGCAGGCCGCTCTGGAAGCTGATGATGCCGTTCATCTGCCAGCCTCCGATCAGCAGGTCCACCGGCCGTGACCAGTTGCTGCCGATCATGCGGCCCTTGCCGATCGGCAGGTCCCAGACGCCGCTGAACACGGCGCGCTTGGAGACATCCTGCGGGTCGAGCGAGCGCTCCATGCGCAGGTTGGTCGGATCCTGGATGCCGCTCACCGGGCCGTACATGTCCTGCGACGAGTCGTTGATCGACTTCGCGGCGGTGAAGGCGCCTAGAAACGAGAAGCCCTTCGCGAAGCGTTTCTCATACTTCAATTGCAGCGAGTGATACTGCGCGTTGCCCAGGGAGGGGAAGTCGGCAATCACGCTGGTGTACTGCGGGAATGGCCGCAGTAACTGGCCGGCCTGAATCGTGGGCAGCGAGAGTGTCGACGTGGGGTCGGTGATGACGCCGAAGAAGGGATTGGGCACGAGCACCTGATTGGCGGTGCCGCGCGCCGTCTGTTCCGCGGTCAGCGAATTGACGTTCAAGGCCGGGAGGCCGAGCTTGTTCGCTTTGCTCGCCGCGTAAGCGGCTTCGATTAGGGCGCCGCGCCCCACCGAGCGCTGCACGGAGAAGTTCCACTGCTGCGTGTAGGGTGTGGCGAACGAGAGGATGAGCGAGTTCACCGCCTGGCCCAGGAATAAGTCCGGGCCGAGGTTGCTGCGCGAGAGAGGCTGATTGATGCCGTTCGGGAACGGGTTGGCCAGATTCACGACCGGGCTGATGCCGTCGATGGTGGTGATGATCGAGGTGTTGGCGGTGAAGCCATCGGCATAAGTGCCGCTCAAGCTCGCATCCGTGGGCGGCAAGCCGAAGAAGATGCCGTAGCCGGTGCGGATGGTGGTTTTGGAATTGAGCTGGTAGGCCAGGCCGAAGCGCGGTCCGAAGTTATTGCGGTCCGAAGGCACCACGCGGCGATTGTCGGCGTCGCGATAAAGCATCTGCCCTTTAAGGTTGAGGCTGGGTACTCGGTTAGCGATGGGGGAAGTCAGCGTCGAATCGAAGATGCTGATGCGGTCGTAGCGTTCGGTGCGCGGCTGGTTCACTTCCCACCGCAAGCCGAAGTTGAGCGTCAGGCGCGAGTTCACGCGCCAATCGTCCTGCACGAAAAGAGCCTGATAACTGCCGCGATACGCCGTCGCCGGCTGGATGCGCAGGGAGCCGGTGGGTACACCCAGTAGCATCGTGGCGATGCCGTTGCCGGCCGTGGTGCTCGCCTGGTTCGGGTTGGGACCTTGCGTGAAGTTGCTGCCGAACGACAGATTGCCGGAAGCGATACTGTTCTGCAACTGATTGTTGTAGATGGCGCGATACTCGGCGCCGTACTTGATGGTGTGCGTGCCTTTGATCTGCGTGGCCGAACCCAGGAACGTATGCGCCGTCTGCGTGCTGAAGTTCTGAGCGCCGTTGCCCAGGCCGGAGTAACCGGTGACGCTGGTCACCGGGATGGCGCGCACCTGCTGACCGTCGCGGAAGTTCGCCGCAAAGCCCAATTGCGTCACGTCGAAGCCTTCGCTCCAGGCGGCCCGCGTGCCGAACATATGTGACAGGCCATAGTGGAAGTTGAGGATCATCGTGGGCGAGATGGTGTTGGTGTATTGCACCGTGCCGGAGCGGCGGCGCTGTACCAGCGGCGGGTTCGACGCATTGCCGATATTGCCGTAGTAGTTCGGTTCGCCGGTCCGCGGATTCTGAATCGACACGCGGCCCATGATGCGGTTGGACGCGTTGAAGTTATGGTCCAACCGCGTGTCGAACGTGTCGGTGGTATTGAGGCGCGAAGCGCTCAGCACGAGGTTGCCGGTGACGGCATTGTTGGTCGGCAGCGGATAGTACTTCAGCATGTTCGACGCGACTGCGCTGATGCGCTGCGGTGGAATTATGTTGCCGGCGAAGGGCGTGCGAGTGGAGCCGGAAAGCGGGTCATAGATCAGAATGGGCGCGCCGGCGCTGTTCACCGTCTTCGAGAAGTCACCGGTGCGTTCGAGCGCGGTGGGTACCGTGAACGTGCTGGGAGCGAGGGCGGCTTCACGGAAGGCTTCGTAGTCGGTGAAGAAGAACGTGCGGTTGCGGCCATCGTAGAGCTTGGGAATGTAGAGCGGGCCGCCCACCGTGTAGCCGGCCTGATGGCGGCGCAGGTTGCCCAGCGGAATGCGATTGCGGTTCTGGAAGAAGTCGTTGGCGTCGAACTCGGAGTTGCGCAGGAACCAGTAAGCCGTGCCGTGCAAGCGATTCGTGCCGGACTTGGTAATGAAGCTGATCACGCCCCCGTTTGAGCGGCCGAACTCGGCGCTCATCGCGTTCGTCTGCACCTTAAATTCTTCCACGGAATCGGCATTGGGCGTGTGGATCAGCAGAAAGCTGCGGTTGCGCGGCACGGTGTCGGTGGCGCCGTCCAGGAGCACTTCGCTCGTGCCGTTGCCGGCGCCGTTCATCCCGGGGATCGAGCCGCCCAGATGGATCGGCGCCGGGCCGCGCGGCACGGGGACGACGCCGGGTACCAGTTGGGCCAGCGACAGTGGGTCACGGCCGTTCAGCGGCAGATCGACGATGCGCTTGCTTTCGATGACCTGGCCGAGGGTGTTGGAGGTCGTGTCGAGGATCGTCGCCTGGCCTTCGACGGTGATCTGGTCCGTGACGGCGCCCACCTCAAGTTGGAAGTCGATCGTGAGCTGGTCGTCGACGCTCAAGCGAATCCCGTTACGGTTCGCTCGCTTGAAGCCGTCGGCTTCGGCGGTCACCGAGTAGGTGGCCGGAACCAGGAAGGGGACGGTGTAGCTGCCGCGGGCATCGGTCTTGAAGGTACGGACGATGTTGGTGGCGACATTGGTGATGGTGACCTTGGCGCCGGGGATCGCGGCGTTTTGCGAATCGCGGACGAGGCCGAGGATGGTTCCGGAGGCCGTTTGGGCGGACAGTCCGGAGGCGAGCAATAGAGAAGCGACAACAAGGCGCAGGGACATACGAGAATCTCCTCACGTGGCGAAACGTTTCGCTAAACGTTTCGGAGAATTTATCGCAATCTGCGCACCGCGTCAATGGGGCATGCCAAGAATTTTCGCCGCCAGCTCGAACGTCTGCGCATGCGCGGTGACCGTGTCTTCGATGGGATTCGCATAACCGCCACCCAAGGTGAGTACCACGGGTACCCCCGCCCGCACCGCCGACGACAGCACCAGTTCGTCGCGCGACTCCAGTCCTTTCCGCGTCAGCGATAGCCGCCCCAGCGTGTCCACCGCCAGCGCGTCCACCCCGGACTGGAAGAACACCAACTCCGGCCTGAACGCGAAGGCCGCCGGCAGCACCTCCCGCAGCCGGGTCAGATACGCTTCGTCGTCGCACCCGTCTTCGAGCTCCACATCCACCGTGCTTCGCTGCTTGCGAAACGGAAAGTTGTTCCGGCCGTGGACCGAAAGCGTGTAAGAGAGCGGATCGTCGGTCAGCATCGCCGCCGTACCGTCGCCCTGATGGACGTCCAGGTCGATGACAGTTACCCGTCCCAAGCCGTATTCGGCACGCAGGTTGCGGATCGCCACCACCAAATCATTGAAGACGCAGAAGCCGGAGCCTTCGCCATAGAAGGCGTGATGCGTGCCGCCGGCGAGCGTCCCACCCCACCCGACCTCAAGTGCGCGCCGCGCCGCGGCCAGCGTTCCGCCCACCGACGCGCAAGTGCGCGCCACTAAACCCGGGCTCCACGGAAAGCCGATCCGGCGCATCACTTGCGGTGACAGCGTGCCAGCGAGGAAGTGGTCGACATAGGCAGGATCATGCGCCAAGGCGATCGTGTCGCGCGAAGCCAGCGGCGCGGGCACAAAGTCGAAGTTGCCGGTGGCGGTCAACCGTTCGCGTAGCATCCGGTATTTGGCCATCGGCAGCAGTGGCCGCAAGCGACAGGATACACTAGGAAAATTGACGTTAGCCTGGTTGATTGCGCTGACCCTGGTCGGGTTGGGTTTGCTCGCCGCGATTGTCTATCTGCAGCGTGAGAACCGCGAGAAGCGCCGGTGGGAAGAACACTACCGCGAACTGTTTGAAAATTCCTTCGACGCCACCTTTGTCCTCGATCGCGAGCATCGCGTCATTGACGCCAATGCCCGCGCGGTGGCGCTGGCCGGCGACACTAAGGCGAATGTTCTCTCCTGGGATCTCGCCCGCTTACGCAAGTTGCTTGGCGGCTACGGCAATCAACTGGACTTAGCCGGATTGTCGCGCGAAGGTGTCCTTCGCACTTCGGTCACTTTCCCGGTCCCCAATGGCTCCATGCGCACGCTCGAGATTCGCGGCACTCGCACCCCCGGAGGCGGCTGCCAACTGGCCTTCCGCGAAACCACCGAAGCCCGGCAATACGAACAGGAATTGCGCAACAAGGCGGACACACTGCAGGCGATCATCGACGCCGTGCCTGCTGAGATTGCCGTGGTCGATCAGCAAGGCGTCATCCGGCAGGTGAATCATGCCTGGCGCGGAGCCATGGGCACCTCGCCGGAAAGCAACGCCGGCGTGGGCGTCTCCTATAGCCAGATCCGCGCCGCCGATGACGACGACGAGTTTGCCGAAGGTCTGGCCAGCGTGCTCGCCGGACGCGTCCCGCACTTCGACCGCGAATACGCCGTCACGCGCCGCCAAGGCATTCGCTGGTATCGACTGCTGGTCGCGCCGCTCCCGGATGGCGCCGTTGTGATGCATGTCGAAACCACCGATCAGCACTTCACCGCCGCGCTGCTCGAGAAGACCAACGAGACGCTGCAGGCCATCATCGAAGGCTCGCCTCTGCCGATCTTCACCTTGGCGCGCGATGGCCAGGTGACGAGTTGGAATGCCTCGTCGGCCACGCTGTTCGGCTGGAGTTCCGAGGAGGTGCTCGGTCAGCGCGTTCCCTGGGGCTGGCCGCTGTCGCAGGCACAGGAGTTCGCCGAACTCACCGTGCCCACGAAAGCCGGCGGGCCGGTGGAGATTCGTTGCTGGACGCGCGCCTTGCACGGCGGGTACGTGCGCATTTGCGAGGACCTGACCGAGACCAAGCGGCTCGAGCGGCAACTGCAGCATTCGCAGAAGATGGAAGCCGTCGGCCAGTTGGCCGGGGGCGTCGCTCACGAGTTCAGTAACCTGCTCACCGTAATCCTGGGCTTTGGCCACGTTCTGACCTCGGAGTTCGAAGCCGGCGGCACGCATCATGCGAGCGCCAGCGAGATCGTCCGCGCCGCCGAACGCGGTGCCGCCCTTACGCGCCAACTCCTTGCTCTCGGCCGCCGCCAGGTGGTCGAGCCGCGCGCGATGCAGTTAAACGAGAGCATTCAGAACGTCGAGCGCATGGTGGAGCACGTGCTGGGCGAACACATCCGCTGGTCCTCAGACCTCGACGATGCGGTCCCGCCAATCTTTGCCGACTCCGGCCAAGTGGAACAGGTCATCTTGAACCTGGTGCTGAACGCGAAGGACGCGATGCCGGAAGGCGGCAAGCTCACCTTGCGCACGGCTGGTCCGGAGCCCCTGCCGAGCGGCAAGGCGAAAGGCGACTTCGTCCGGCTCTCCGTACTTGACGAAGGCATTGGCATGACCGAAGAAGTGAAGGGCCGTGTCTTCGAGCCGTTTTTTACGACCAAGGCGCCGGGGCAGGGCACCGGCCTTGGTCTCGCGGTCGTCTACGGGATCGTGAAGAAATGCGGCGGCGAAATCACCGTCGAGAGCCGTCCGGGGCAGGGAACCCGTTTCGACGTCCATTTCCCGGCGCTACGCCCGACACTCCCCGAACGTCCCCGCGCCGCCGCCGGCGTTGGCCGGCGTGGTTCGGAGACGATCCTGGTGCTTGAAGACGAAGCCGGCGTGCGCGAACTGCTGCGCGATTCCCTCGGCCGCCGCGGCTATCGCGTCCTCACCGCCGCCACCTTCGCCGAAGCCCGTGCCCTCTTCGACCGCCACGGCCGCGAGACCTCATTGCTCCTCACCGACGTGATCGTGCCGCAAGGCAACGTCGGCGAAATGGCCCGCGAGTTCGAGCGCCGTCAGCCGGGCCTGCGGGTCATTTACATGTCGGGTTATCCGGAGAGCGTCCTTGAGCAGCAGCGAATTACAGGCGCATTCCTCCCCAAGCCGTTCACGCCTAACGAACTGATCGACCGTTTACGTTCGGTGTTGGACGGTAAGTCCGGCTAAGCCGGTCGATTTTTGATAATTTCACTCACCAGCACGTAGAAAAGATCACCGCCCTTGGTGACTAAGTGGCGCGCTATGATGATCAGTTTCAGCCATGCTAATTTCGGCGCTTGTGCTGGTCTCGGTCATCCTGTTTGGGATGCTGGGAAAGATCGTCCAGAGTGGGCGAGTCAGCGCCAGACGAGAGCTTGATCGATCACGGAGCCGGGTGCCGCGGTCGTACGCGTACTCGCCGCCCAGGTTTGTCACCAGTACGATCGCGTTGCTGCCGTCACCCCCTCCGCTGCCCCTTGAGACGATGGAGGCGTCTACTCCCTCGCTACCGCCGGTGCCTCGGTCCGCAGACGTTGCCAGGCCCGCCAAGCTGGCCCCTGTTTGGGTTACTCCAGGTACTCCGGTAACGATTGCTCAGATCACCTTCGATTGCGGCCGCGCCTATGTAGGCTCGCGGGACGCCGCCCTTCCCGAACTGCGGCACGAACCTTCCCTGATCGATCTGGACTTGCCCGTGGTGCTGGATCCGATGGCGGATCGACAGCGGATAACCCACGAAGTGCTAAGCTATGCCGCCTGGCCGCCCGAAGAGCGAGGCGCCTATTTGCGCTGGCTCGCCACGGGCCGGCGAACCGGTGCCGGGGTCAATGCCGCTTGGTTGTACTTCTACGGTCTGGAGCGGCGCTTAGTCAGAGCAGTCGACCAGTTGACCGAGCAAGAGCGGCTCGCTCTTTATGACGAAGTGGCCCAACTGAGCGGCGAGTATGAGGACTTACGCCCCGCCGCTCAAGCCCTGCTCGATGTCGCTGGCCCAGGCCGCGATATGCAGAACCCTCCGGGGGCCTTCAGTAGCGTGGCTTATAGGAAGGGACTTGGCCTAATGGCTCAGCGTCAAGAGCCAATCCCCGCTGCTTGGGCTCTGGCGTGGCTGGAGACCCGGCAGGACTTTGTCCGGCGAACACCGGCGTTGCGCTGTGAACGGGAGTTTCGCGAGCTTTTCTGCTTGCGCTACCTCGCCGAATTCGGATCCGGTCTGCTCGTCAAACCGAATAAGACCAGAGTCAAAACTAACTACTGCGCGCAGAATCCGTCCTTTCCCGACGCAATCAAACTCGAATGGGACTTGCCGGATATCATCAGCTTGAAGCAGCCGATTAGCCATTTGCTGCGGCTCGCGCAAAGTGGGCAGGAAGACCTGGATGCGTATAGCCGTTTCGCGGGACGTCGCCCCGAAGACCTCGACAGCCTCGAAGCGCTCAGTCTCCTGCCCGCCGAGTTATTCCGCGAACGCGCCAGATCCGCGCTTTCTCCGCTCGAGCGCATGTTGGACGGGCAGCTTAGCTCTGGTCAGGATGCTGTGTTCAGTTACCAACAGCTGCGCTCATCCTGGCTGCAATTGCCGGAAAATCCCGACAAACGTGCGGCCGTAAGTGTGGCAAACTGCCTCCAACAGATTGACGTGGGAATGGAGCCCGATATACGCTTTGGCTCCCTCGGTCTCGACGTGCGTCAACCGTTGGTGCTGTTTCGTTAGCGGGAAGGTCCTGCGGCGCCCTCAGCAGACTACACCAACGCCACTACGTTGTTGTATTTAGGCGCGGTGCTAGCCAATGCCGATGGTGTGATTAGCGCCCAGGAGCGGTCGTTATTGGAAAATCAAGGTTCTCAGTTTCCTGACTTAACCCGGGAGGAGACCCGACGTTTACAGGCTCATTTAAAGTGGCTGTTATGGGTTCCTCCAGATCTGGCCGGGCTGAAGAAGAAAATCCAAGGATTGACTCCGCCTCTGCGTGAAGAGATCGGGCGTTTTCTGCTCCGCATGGCCAATGCGGATGGCGTCATCGCGAAAGAAGAATTCGCTCAGTTGGCCAAGCGCTACGGCTGGCTGGGACTCGATGCGTCCAAAGTTTACGAGGACCTTCATCACGCGGCGGCAGAAGCAGTGGAAATTCCTATTCCTGGTGAACTCGCCGCCGTGAGTTACATGATTCCTCTACCTCCGAGCGCGCCGGCCAGCGTGGTGGAGCCGCTGGTGGACCTCGAGAAGGTGACCAGGATCCACGCGGAGACGGAGCGGGTGGCCTTTCTTCTGCAGCGCATCTTCGCGGAAGAAGAGTCGGCCCCAGCACAGCCGGTGGCGCCACCTGAAGACGTTGCCGTCCTCCGGCACGGGCTCGATGCGGCTCATTCGCGACTCTTGTTGCGATTGGCCGGGCGTGCCGAATGGTCCCGCGATGAATTGCGGACGGCCGCGATGCCTGACGGAGCTTTGGATCGCCTCAATGAGATGGCCCTGGAAGCCGTGGGCGAACTTTTATGGGAAGGCGACGACCCGATGACGGTGAACGAGTTTGCACGGGAGGCTTTAGAACTGCGAGTGTCATCAGACCAAGGGAACGCGACGCGGTGCTCCAATCGCTCCGAACTGGCGTGGTGCCGCGGCTGGGCCAGCATCTGATTCAGGTTGGAAGAAGGCGCGAGATTGAGGCGCTCGTGGAGGATCTTCATCGTTGCGCCGATGGCGGCTCGTCCGTCCGCTTCATCATCGGCGCATCGTCAACCACTATTCTTTCTATCCCACGTCCGTCAGCCAGCCCATGGCAGAGAGAAGTCTCATCGTTTTCGGCGGACGGCGACAATTGTCCCTTTAGCTACACACGCGCCTTCTGTTCATCGCTGCTGGCGGGCTCGCTTCTCCTCGCGGCTGAGGGGCACGCCCAATAGATCGCGCAGCATGTCGCGGATCTCCCGCTCCTGTAATGACTTTGGCTGTTGCTCCCGATGCAGCCAGTGCCAGAACTGCGCCGGATCCACCACATGGACCTGCGGCGTGGGGACCGTAATTGACATCACCGCGCGAGCGTCGATACCATGCCGGCGGAACTCGGCGATCGCGAGTCCGGCGGCCTCAAACAGCGATCGCGCGGGGACTTCGATCTCCACCAGTCCAGACGTCACTGGAAGTGCACAATCCTTGGGAGCAGGGATAGTGACACGGCAGGCCCTCCGTTCCTCCGACATGCCGTTACGATATCATGTTCGCCTGATCTTCGCCATGAAAACTTGTGGCGGGTTATGTTCTAAGAGTTCTGCAAAAAGGAAGTGGGTCAAGCTAGACCTTTCACGATCCGTTGGCGACGGAAGAAAGGAAAGGGACAGATGACCCGAAAGCAGAATAACGCAAAGCCGAGCTGGAAAGAAGTGATGGCGGCGGATGCGGATTTCATGAAAGCGCTGATCGGCGAGGTGGTGCAGCAGGTGCTGGAAGCCGAGATGGACGAGGCGGTGGGAGCGGAGAAGGGGCAGCGCACGAGCGCTCGCACGGGCTACCGTTCGGGATACTACACCCGCGGACTGACGACGCGGGTAGGAACGAATCGAGCTGCGAGTGCCCCAGGATCGGCAAGGGCGATTCCGGACCGAAGTATTCGAGCGCTACCAGCGCAGCGAGAAGGCGTTGGTCGGCGCGTTAACCGAGATGTACGTGCAGGGCGTGTCGACGCGAAAGATCAAGGCGGTGACTGAAGACCTGTGCGGACATGAGTTCTCGGCCTCGACGATCAGTCGGCTGAATCGGCAACTGGACCAGGAACTGGACAAGTTCGCACAACGCCGGCTCGAGGAGGACTATCCGTATCTGATCCTGGATGCGCGCTATGAGAAGGTACGTGAGGACGGAGTGATTCGCAGCCGCACGGTGCAGATCGCCATCGGCATCAACTGGGATGGCCGGCGCTGCATTCTGGCGGTGGAGTTAGCGAACCGCGAAAGCATCAGCAGTTGGAAGGAGTGTCTGGAAGGTCTGAAAAAGCGTGGTCTGCGTGGGGTGGAGTTCGTAGTGAGCGACGATCACTCCGGACTCAAAAGGGCGATCGCCGAAGTGCTGCCGGAAGCCGCCTGGCAGCGCTGCTACGTGCATTTCCTGCGCAACGCGCTCGATCATCTGCCGCGGAAAGCCGATGATGATTGCCTCACCGAACTGCGTTGGATCTATGATCGGCGCAACTTACAAGAGGCGCGGCAGGATCTCGCCGCTTGGCTCAAGAAGTGGGAAACGCGGTACGCCAAGCTCTGCCAATGGGTGGAAAGCAACATTGACGAGACGTTGACCTTTTATCGTCTCCCGCAGGCGCACCACAAGCATCTGAAGTCGACCAATATGCTGGAACGGCCAAACGTAAGCGTCCGGCGAAACCACCGACCGGCTCAGGACCGCCGGGCCGCCCAGCGAGCCGGGGCCAGCGAAGCGACCTCGGAAGCCGCCCGCCGCGCGAGCCCAGGCAGGACAGCCGCAAGATAGTCCTTCACCGGCACCCCCAACTGCCGGCAGGACTCGACCACCGACAGGGTCGCCGCCACCTTCGGACCCGCCTGCGGACTTCCCACATGCAACCAGTTCTTCCGCCCCACCGCCACCGGCCGCATCGAGTTCTCCGCCAAGTTATTCGATAACTCGACTTCGCCGTAATCAAAACACCGCCGCAGCTTC
>JBGAHE010000131.1:0-17560 GCA_044226365.1 Bryobacteraceae bacterium | reverse complement strand
ATTGTCAGCCGTTGGGCTGACCTGGGCAGCCAGCGAAACCGCGATGCGTGCACGACAGCTCGAAAAGAGCGGTGACCCCGCGGGGGCGCGCGAATTGCTACGCCGCGCGGCAGCGCCGGCAAATGCGTCCGTTGACGATCTTTCCGCTTGGGCGGAGTTCCTCGATCGGCGACGTGACCCCGGAGCCCGCGCCGCGTACGAGCGCCTGCTGGCCGTGGCCCCGGCTGCTGACAAAGCGCGCATCTCGCGCCGGCTGATGGTGCTCGATCTTCTGAATGAAGACATGAAAGGCGCCGAACAGCATTTGGGCGCCTATCGGGCGTCCGGGCGGGCCGACCTCAAACTACCCGTCTATACGAAACCAGAAGCGCCGTGGGCGACCGTGGAGATTCCCGGGCCGCTGCGTTCATTCAATCGCATGGCGGCGCTCTCGCCTGAATTGCCGGCTTCCGAGGTGATCGGCGC
The DNA here is from genome assembly GCA_044226365.1 of Bryobacteraceae bacterium. Taxonomy (GTDB): domain Bacteria; phylum Acidobacteriota; class Terriglobia; order Bryobacterales; family Bryobacteraceae; genus JALHNI01. The sequence continues at coordinate 17,095 of JBGAHE010000131.1, read as the reverse complement.
CATTGCGCGCAACGTGGTGACCAACGGCTATCAGGCGGCTTCAAGCAACGAGGCGCTAGATCAGACCGAATACCTCAAGCTGGTGGTGCGCTATCTGTCGCAGGCGCGCGAACTGGAGAAACTGACCGGCGCCGACAAGACGATCAAGGTCGAAACCTGCGAAAGCACGGTGGCCGCCGACCTGTTGAAGGTGCTGGGCTATCGCATGCGCGGCGGCTGCGGCAGCGACGTGGTGCTCGAGACGGTGAACGCCACTCGCGCCTTCCTGACGATCGACTCGGGCTTCCCGCTGTCGGACCTCGAAGTGGCGCTGCGCACGAATAAGCCGTTCATCTACGACTACGCGCCTTCGAAAGTGCCGGTGTTCTACGGGCCAGACTACTGGCTGTCGTCGCGGGAACGGACGAACGAGAACAAGGCCTTCATTGACGCTTTCCTCGAGGACCCGTCGCTGTGCCGGCTCTATCTGGGCCTCTCGAAGCTCGATCGCGAAACGGCTGAGGAGTTGAAGAAGGCCATGCCGGCGAGCAAGATTCGCGCCTTCGCCCACGTGCTCGACTTCTATGGCGCCATGTTCCAGATTCGCAACGGCAAGGCGGTGGTGCCGGGCACGAACGCCATCTGGCAGGAGTTTACGGGTGTTTCGCCCGAACAAGGCGCGCAGTTCTTCGAGAAGCTGATCTCGCGCGATGACGGCTGGCTGGCTTCTTACTTCGACGGACTGATGCGGATTCAGGGCACGCCGACGTACGCGTACCTGACAGAACCCGCGCGGCTGAAGCGTTTCTACACGGCGATCCGTGGCAAGCTGACGAGCCCCGGTCCAGCGCGACCGGTATTCCGGGCGAATACGGACATGATGCTGCTGACCAATCGGCTGCGCCTAGAAGCGGACGGCAAGCCGCATGTGCCGGGCGGCGTAGCGGTGTGGCGCAACCTGTTTGTGACGCATCCGCACGGGAAGTACGACGGCAAGCTGACCAAGTCTGCGACGGGCTGGAAAGAGCCGGATGACGTGGTGGAAGCGCTGTTCGCGCTGTCGCGCAAGGCCGTCGAGAATGATCCGCTGAAGATGTACATGATGCTCAGCGACGTGAATCGCAAGCGGGCGCAACCGTTCACGGCGCCGATGGTGGAACGTCTTTTGAAGGACTATAAACTCTTCGCCGCGCAGTATCCTCTGTTCGCCGAAGTTCCGACGCTGTCCGAGAAAACGATCACGATGTATCTGGACGCGGCGGCGGCCGTGAATCAGGTCCGCGACGTGAGCACGAAAGCGGAAGAAGCCGGGATGCTGCAGTCGCTCGCCGGCTTGTGGCAGATCATGGCCCGGCAGCGCCTGATCCCCGAGGCTGGCGCCGATGCTGCGCTGGCCGAAGTGCTGGGTTCGTTTGCTTCAATCAAGAATAGCCGTGACCTGTTCGACGCCGGGCGCGCAGGCGTCCAGGCGCTGATGAAGGCCGCCGGCGCCACGGGCAGCGATCCTCAGGAGCAGATGCTGAACCTGATGGCCGGGCAAGCGAAGGCGTCCGACGACGATGCGCACTTCCTGATGGTGGAAGACATGAAGCGCATCTTCGAGTCGCAACGGCTGATCTCGCTCAAGACAATCTTCGACTTGGCCGACAATCTCACCGCCGTTTCCAAGGGCGAAAAGATGAATACGGCGCTGGTGAATCGGCTCTCTGCCCGCATTCAGGAAACGCAGCCGCCGCGTTCGAGCCTTACCGGCGCGGAGAAGAACGCGATGGCGTTCGGCTACTGGGTGGACAAGCACATTGAAGGTCAGCGGAAGGTGAACTTCCGGCAGATCGTGGAGAAGTCGGCGACGGATCCGGAGCGTTTGAAAGAGGCGCGCGGCCTGTTGGCGCAGTTCCTGCGCGATACGCTGGTGGGCTTCAACTACATCCACTATGCGCCGCCGGGGGCGCAGATTCTGATGACGAACCCGCACTTCGTCCGCAGCCACGACTTCATCGGCATTCAGAGCTCGAACCAGACTTGGAAGCAGACCGAAGTTTTCGGCACCGGGTGGCCGTCGAGCGCCGGTGGACGGCTGGTGGGGTCGCTCGCTGGACTGCCCTATGCGCTCGCGGAGAGCGAGCAGAATTTCCTCATTCCGACCCGCGAACAAGCGCTCATCTGGGGCGACCTGGTGCCGCAGATGATTCTGAGCGCGAAGATTCCGCGCTTCTGGACGGTGTCGGCCGCGCAGTTGCATTGGCTGGCGCTCCACATGCGAGCCGGGGAGAGCTTCCTGGCCGAGGCCGTGATTGACGAGAAGCGGCGGGCGCAGGTGTTGACGGCTCTGGAGCGTCAGGCGGCGCCGGCGCGGGCTCGCGAGGTAGGCCAGCAACTGTTCGGCGCGCAGGTTCGCTCGGCGCTGGAACTGGTAACGCCCTCTGAGCTGTTCACGATCGCACGGCACGTGGTGTCGCAGCCCGGCGGCGCGGATGATCCGATTGGCGCCGAGATCAAGCGGATGAATGCGGAGGCGCCGGAAGCGGTGAGCTACGCGGCCATTTCGCGTGCCTTTGGCACACCGAAGCCGACGCTGGCGGCATCTTATACGCCGGAACTCCTCAGTCTGAGAACGTTCCCGACGTTGATGGGATACTCAAGCCGGATTCTCGCGGAAAGCTGGGAGTCGAGCAATCTGTACTATGCGGCGCTGGCCGACGAGATGCAGTTGCCGCCTTCACAGCTGAACGTGGTGATTCCGCAGTGGACACAGAAGACCGTGGAGCGCATCTTTGCGACTCATCTCGAAGATTGGCCCGCCCTGTTGCGGTCCCTCCGTCTGGTGGGCGACGACCTTCGCGCCGACTGGCGGAAACAATTGGCCGTTCAGCAGAAGGCTGCGTTGCAGTAAGATACATAATCAATCATTCGTTGAATCGTGAGGTTAAATCAGTGAATCGTCGACGCTTCATTACAACCACCGCGGTTTCGCTCCCGGGAGCGGGTGGCTACTTGGCTTTTGGTCAAACGACGCCCACCTTCCGAGTCAAGGTCGATATGGTGGTGCTTAGCTTCACCGTGACCGACTCCAAGGGGAAGTACATCAACAACCTCAAGCATACGGACTTCCGTGTCCTCGAAGACGGCATCCAGCAATCGATCTCGACTTTCGCCGAGGGCAATCGGACGCCGCTGCAGATTCTCGACAATGGACAAACGCGACCGCTGGTGACGCAAGTGGACCCGGAGGCCAAGGCGGGTCCGGTGGACGCCTTCGTGGGCACCAACGTGTTCGTGCTCTTCGACACCAGCAACTATATGTATCGAGGCTTCGTGTATGCGTCGGACGCCATCGCCGACTTCGTGCGCGGCCTGGACCGTGCCGACTCGGTGGCCGTCTACACCTTCTCGCGCAATCTCACGCGCGCGGCGACGCTAACGCGCGATCGCAATGACGCGGTGGCCGGCTTGCGCAAAGCAGTGGCCGGTGACGACTCAGCGCTCTACAACGCGCTTCTGCTCGCCCTGCGCGACGCGGCGAAGGTGCCGGGCCGCAAGGTGGTCATCGTCTTCTCCAATGGCCCGGACAACGGGTCCATGGTGGCGCCCGATGATGTGCGCGCGGTGGCGGAAGACGAGGGCATTCCGATCTACGTCATCTCCACCAGTGACGTCAGCAAGGACGCCATTTCCAGCGCCGTGTTCCGCCGCATCGCGACGCGGACCGGAGGCAAAGCCTACTTCGCCAAGACCTGGCAGAAGCAGGTGGAAGCGTTCGAGAACATCCGCGAGGACCTGGGCAACTCCTACACCATGACCTACTATCCGAAGCCGAATCCGAACGAAGGCTTCCGCAAGATCGGCGTAGAGATTGTGAATGATCCGGCGAAGAAGATGCGCGTCAGAGCGCGGCCGGGTTATCGTCCGCGCTCTACCTAACGCTTACCAACCCACCGGCTGGCCGGCGTTTTGCTGATCCAGCCACTGCTTGAGGGGAGCGAAGTAGTCCACCACGGCGGTGGCGTCGATCTCACTCTTGCCGGTCAACAGCTTCAGCGTTTCCTGCCACGGGCGGCTCGCGCCCTGGGCCAGCATCTGTTCGAACGCCTTGCCTGCTTCCTTGTTGTTGTAAACGGAGCAGCGATAGAGCGGCTCTTTGCAGCCCGCCTTTTCCGCCAGCGCGCGGTGGAACTGGAACTGCAAAAGATGCGCCAGGAAGTAGCGCGTGTAAGGCACGGACGCCGGCACATGGTACTTGGCCCCCGGGTCAAAATCCTGCTCGGTACGGCCCAGCGGCGCGGCGACGCCTTGATATTTCTGGCGCAGTTCCCACCAGGCGGCATTCATCTGCTCCGGCTTGATCTCGCCGGAGAATACCTTCCAACGCCATTGGTCGATCATGAGGCCGAAGGGCAGGAACGAGACCTTTTCGAGAGCCCGCTTCATCAGCACGCCGATGTCGGCGGAGGCCGGCGGCACCGTCGTCAGCAGGCCAATCTTCACCAGGTAATCGGGCGTCATCGAAAGCTGGATGGTGTCGCCGATGGCTTCGTGGAAACCGTCGTTGGCCGAATCGCGGAACAGGAACGGCTGCTGGTTATAGGCGCGCTGATAGTAGCTGTGGCCAAGTTCGTGGTGGATGGTGAAGAAGTCCTCGCCGGTGGGCTCGATGCACATTTTGATGCGCAGGTCATCGACATTGTCGACGTCCCAGGCGGAGGCATGACAGACGACTTCACGGTCGCGCGGCTTGGTGAGCATGCTGCGCTCCCAGAAGGTCTTGGGCAGGGGCGAGAAGCCGAGCGAGAGGTACATGGCTTCGCCCATGCGGGTCATTTGCTCGGCGGTGGTTTTGCGACTCGCGAGGATCTGGGAGAGGTCGTAGCCTGGGTCGGCCTGGGGGGGCGCGAGCAACGGGTAAAGGTTGTCCCAACTTTGTGCCCACATGTTACCGAGCAAATGGGCCGGGATAGGTCCGTTGGCGGGAACGATCTGGTCGCCGTACTTCTGGCGGAGCTTGTTGCGCATGTAGGCGTGGAGCGAGACGTAGAGCGGCTTCACTTGCTCCCACAGCCGGTCGACTTCTTTGGCGAAGGCGTCGGGCTCCATGTCGTACTTCGAGCGCCACATGGCGCCCGAGTCCTTAAAGCCAAGTTCGCGCGCGCCCTGATTGGCGAGTTCGATATAGCGGGTATAGTCGGCGCGGATGGGGCGGGCAGTTTCGTGCCAGCCTTTCCAGGCGTCCAGCAACTTGGCCGCATCGCGGCTCTCAGCCATGGTTTTGCTGAGTTGGCCGAGATCCTGGCATTGGTCCGGGGCAGGGCAGTACTTGGCGCGGCCGTAGTGCGCTTCCATGCCGGAAGTGATCTTGGTGAGCTCGGCGGAGAGCTTGGGATCGGCGGGCGCGGCGACGACGAGGCCATTCTTCAGGAGCTTCAGCTTGCGCGCGACGTCGGGCGGGACGGCGACGCCATCATACTGGGCGGCGAGTTTGGCGTATCTCACGCCGGCCTGAATGGCCTTCTCGGTAAGCGCGGCAGAGATCGCCTCGGTGTCCTGGGTGATGTAGGTGGCGGCGATCCATTGCGCCTGGCCGGCCTGGTTCGAGAGCTGCAGGAGTTCGGTGTCGGCGTCGGCCACCAGTTTGGCGGCTGCGGCGGCACGATCGCCTCCGCCTCCACACGACGTCAGGCCCAGAGTGACACTCAGGCCGCAGAGAAGGAAAACGGCGTATCGCTTCACGTTTTCGATTCTATCCTGCCACAATAGAAGGTTGCTCAACGATTGGACACCTGATTCGTGGCGCACCCGCGTCGCCTTACAACAACCTCGCTATGACGACCCCGCGGCTTTGGCCCGGGCGGCGGCGGAGCTGAGCGGCCTGCCGCCGCTGGTGACGCCGTGGGAGGTGGACGAACTCCGCCGGCAATTGGCCGAAGCGGCGCTCGGCAAGCGTTTCCTGCTTCAGGGAGGCGACTGCGCCGAGAGCCTCGCCGATTGCCGCGCCGAGCCGATCACCAACAAGCTGAAGGTCCTGCTGCAGATGAGCCTCGTGCTGGTGCACGGCGGCAAGCGCCCGGTGATCCGGGTGGGCCGCTTTGCGGGGCAATACGCCAAGCCGCGCTCCGAGGACATGGAAACGCGCAATGGGGTTAGCTTGCCTTCCTATCGCGGCGACATCGTCAACCGGCCGGGCTTCACCGCGGCGGACCGTCAGCCGGATCCGAGTCTGCTGCTGCGCGGCTACGAGCGCGCCGCCCTCACGCTGAACATGATCCGCGCGCTTTCGAGCGGCGGTTTTGCCGATCTGCACCATCCCGAGAACTGGGATCTCGACTTTATCGAGAGTTCGCCGCTGGCGGCCGAGTACCGGCGCATCGTCAGTTCGATCGGCGACAGCTTGGGTTTCATGGAGCACGTGCTCGGCGTGCGCAGCCGCGGGCTCGACAAAGTGGACTTCTTCTCGAGCCACGAAGGGCTGCATCTGGAGTACGAACGGGCGCAGACGCATCAGCAGGGCGGGCGCTGGTATCACTTGGCGACGCACTTCCCCTGGATCGGCTTGCGCACGGCGCAGTTGGACGGGGCGCACGTGGAGTACTTCCGCGGGCTCGAGAATCCGATTGCGGTGAAGATTGGGGCGAACACGACGCCCGAGACGCTGCAGCAACTGCTGGAGATTCTGAACCCGGGCCGCGTGCCAGGACGCCTGACCTTGATTCACCGCTTCGGCAGCGGGAAGATCGCGGCGCACTTGCCGGCGCTCATTGCGGCGGTCCGAGCAACGGATCATCGTCCCTTGTGGGTCTGCGATCCGATGCACGGGAATACGGTGACCACCAGCGAAGGATATAAGACCCGCAAGTTCGAAGCGATCCTGCATGAGCTCGAGCAGGCGTTCGACATTCATGCGGCCGAGGGCGGCGGGCTCGGCGGCGTGCACATCGAACTCACTGGTGATAATGTCACCGAGTGCACCGGCGGGGCGCGAGGGTTGGCCGAAGTCGACCTGAAACGGGCCTATCGGACAGAAGTGGATCCGCGGTTGAATGGCGAGCAGGCGCTGGAAATGGCGCTGCTGATCGCTCGGAAGATGCGTAGCTTACCGGCTTGAAACCGTTTCGCCCTGTAATTCGTAAATAGGGCAGGAGTTGAGTATGAAACGTACCATCGTTCTGCTGTTGGCGCTCCAGGCGCCTATGTTGTTCGGTCAGGCGGCCAAGGTCACTCAGGTGAAAGCGGACAAGGCCACCCAGAATTTGATTAAGGAAGTGCGGCACGAACTGGTGATGATGCCCTTCTATGGGGTATTCGACAACATTACGTTCCGCATCGACGGCTATGTGGTGACCCTAAACGGCCAAGTGACTCGTCCGACGCTGAAGAGCGAAGCGGAGAATCGCGTGAAGACTGTGGAAGGCGTGGAGCGTGTAGTGAACAACATCGAGGTGTTGCCGCTGTCGCCCAACGACGATCGCATTCGTCTGGCGGTGGCTCGGGCCATCTTTAACCACACGGGCTTGCAACAATACACGCTGCGGGCGGTGCCGCCGATTCACATCATCGTGAAGAACGGCAACGTGACGCTGGAAGGCGTGGTGGCTCGTGAGATGGACAAGAACATCGCCGGTTTACAGGCGAATGGCGTCTCCGGTGTGTTCTCGGTCACCAATAATCTGGTCGCCGAAAGCAAGTAACTAGAGCTTACGAATCCGGATATTCCGGAAGTCGATAGGCTTGTCTTTGTTAACCTGCAACCCGATGTAGCCCGCGCGGCTATGCGAGTCGTGGGTGTCGAGTAGAGTCGTTCCGTCAATCTTGATCACGAAGTGATCGCCCTGGCAAGTGACATCGAAAAGGTGCCACTTGCCATTTTTCGTTTCGAAGGGAGCTGCCTTCGCGACGTTCACTAGGCTGCCGGTGGCGAAGCCCTTCGGGTGCAGGTCATAGATCTGCAGCTCGTAGCCGGTTTCGTGAGGCAGTCCGTCCTTCGCCGACCGCAAAAAGACGCCGCTGTTGCCTTCGTGCGTGGTGCGGAACTCGAGCTTCAACTGGAAGTCCTGGTAGGATTCAGCGGAGCGCAACCACCCGTAGACGGCCGTGTCGGGCGTAATCACGCCATCTTTTACCTGCCATTTCGAGCCCATTTCGGCCGTCCATCCGTTCAGCGACCTGCCGTCGAACAGGGAGACAAAACCCTTCTCCACGCGTTCGGCGGACAGCGACGAGGCGATAACGGCAATCAGGATGGCGTGGCGCATCCCGCTATTCTACATGCGTTAAAAGTCGAGCCGAAGCGTGAAGCGGAAGGTGCGCCCGTCGTTGAGCGTGTTGGTGATGCGTCCGAAGGCGGGTGAGGACAAGTCGGCGTTCGGTTCGGCGAACTGCGGAGTATTGAAAAAATTGACGCTCTCGGCGCGGAAGGCGAGCGCGCGATCGGCGTGCAGCACGAACCGCCGCTCGAGTGACAGGTTGACGTTGTGGATGCCGCCGCGCCGGAAGGTGTTGGAACCCAGATTGCCCCGCCGGTCATAAGGTCCAATCAGGCCGAAAGCGGAGCGGGGAAGCAGGGCGACGGCGGTGTCCGGATTGCCGATGGTGCGGCCGAGGATGCCCGGGTCCAGAATATTGGGGCGGTCGCCGGAGACGCCGTCGACGTTGCCGTAGCCCGGCGAGTCTGACCCGCTGATCACGGTGAAGGGGATGCCACTCTTCTCGAGCGTGACGGCCGAGATGCGCCAGTCGCGCGTTACGGTCTGCGCCCAATGCGGAAGACGCGGTGTGGGCGGAGCATAGGTAAAGCGGGTGAGGAAGGCGTGCGACTGGTCGAAGCTGCTGACGCCGCGCAGGTCGGCTGCCGTGCCGTCGGCTGTTTGCGAATAGCTCTGATTGGCGTCGTCGCCGGCGGCGATATTGACGTAAGAAGCCCCGGTGTCGATGGCCTTGCTGAACCAGTAGGAGGTCTCGAGCGTCAGCCGGCGCCAGTTGGGCAGCGTATAGGTGACGCGCGCGGCGTCGAAGTAGGCGCGCGAGGAGTTGGTAATGCGGCGGAAGTCGTAATAGCGCTCGTCCGGCCGGCGCTCGTTCACGGTGGCGGTGGTTTGGGGAATTCCCGGCACGATGGCGGCGCGGTTGTCGTAGATCATCAACAGCAGTTTCCACGTGCGCGTGCCGACGTAGCCGAACTGCAGATTGCCGCCGCGGGTGCCGAGCGGGAGTTCCCAACTCGCGTTGTACTGATGCGAATAGGGCGTAGCCAGGTTCGCGGGCACGTCAAAGGTGATCGCGCGCTGGTTGCCGCCGAGCACGACGTCGCGTAGCGGATCGAGCAGCGGCGGGTTTGCCACTTCGATCTTCTGGAAAGACGGCTGATTCCATCGCAATTGCTGCAGCGTGGCGGCAAAGATCTCGCCGAACTGCGTGCTGTAGGCTGCGCGCAACACGCCCCAGCGACGTGGCAGGCGTCGCGCGAGGCCAAAGTTGGGGGCGAAGTTATTGCAGTCGCAACGGAAGGGGATGGTCGTCAGATGGTTGACCTCGGTCTGGCCGAAGACCGGTTCGTAGCGGAGGCCGAACGTCAGCGTCAGCCGTTCGTTGACGCGCCAGGCGTCCTGCGCGAAGAAATGGCTTTCCCAGCGGCGAAAACCTCGAGCGAGCTCGCCGGTGCCAAACGAGTAGCGGGTAGGCGTTCCGAGGCGGAAGTTGGTAATCGCGTCGCGCCCGAAGTCATTCCGGAAATAGATATTGCCGCGGTTCGAACTCGCTTCGCGTCCGTTCATTTGCAGGCGGGCGAATTCCCCACCAACGGCGAGCGCGTGGCGCCCCTGCTGCCGGGTGTAGCGACCGGCGGTGCGATAGCGGTTCTGGACACGGTCCACGGGAATGGACGACCCCGGTCCGAGCTTCTCCCACGCGGTGCCGATCACCACCTGCGGGCCCACGGCATTCGGTTCCGGCACCAGCAGCGAACGGGAACGATTGAAGCCGGCGGTGAGGTCAAGCAAAGCGCGCGGCCCGAACGTGCGGCTCCAGGTGAAGCGGGCGTCGTGCGACTTGGTCGTGGTATCCGGGTTCTGGCCAGCCACCAGTTGGAAGGCGTCCACGGCTTGGGTAGTCCAGGTATGGCGCGCGGTGAAGCGATCCTTGGCGCGGACGTGGTCGAGTTGCGCGGTCGTCTGGTCGGTGTCGATGTGCTGAGGCGCGTTGGTGTTGAGCTGACGGTCGCCCAAGTTGGGCGGCTCGAGCGGCCACGCCCGCAGCCAGCGGTTCACCAGCGCGCAGATTTGCGGGTCCGCACTCAGGCAACTCCGTTCATCGGACCGCGGTACCAGGATGTTGCCGTTCACAAAGCCGCGCTGCATCTGGCGCGAGCCATCGAAGCTGAAGAAGGTCCGCGAAGTAAGCGGCGCGAGCAGTCGGAGGCCAAAGACATTCTCCCGTGCAGGCTTGACGCTGCCCACCTGGAAGAAGCTGCGTGCCGAGAAGATGCTGTTATTGTGCGTCCAGAAGGCGCTGCCGTGAAGGGCCGCCGGCTTACGCGACGTGCTGAGGTGCACCGGCCCCACCGGTGCGTTGCCGTACTCGGCGCCGTAGAAGCGCGCATCGGACTTGAACTCGCCGACGATGGTCGCCGTGGTTCCGAGCCGCTTGTTGCTTTCCTTGAGCGCATTGTTATCAAGCAGCGTGATGGCGACGTTTTCGTTGCGCTTGCTTTCGCCGCTTTCGGTGTTGGTCTTGCCGAGCAGGTTGAGATCCGTGCGGCGTTCCGGCGCAGCCGACTCCGCCACCGGTTTCGCAGGGGCAGCCGGCTTATCGGCCGCCGCCCAGGCGCCCGGCGGGGCGAGCAGGAGCGGAAGAAGGATCGAGGTCAATTCTCAGGATAACGTCACCGGGTGACAGGATGTCACATCGTGACGACGTCGAAATGAAAGCGCTCCGGCGGCAGCGACGAAACCGGGTCCGGGTTCATCGACGCCCAGGTCCCATAGGCCGTATTGGCCACCGTGCCGTTCAAATACAAGAGGAACTGGTTCGAGAAACAGGCGATCGGGGGCGGCTGACGGAAGGTGAGCCGAAGACCGACCGCGGTTTCGAGCGACCCCGCCTCGGACTTCACCTCTTTGTCCTTCAGCAAGTCGACAAAGCTCTTGCGCCCGGCATGCGGCCAAACATCGCCCCGCAGGAAGGGACGTAGCTGGGCGTTCAGCTCGAAGGTGGTTTCGCACTGGCGAATCCAAGCGAGAATCGAGTCGCCCCAATTCCATTGATTCAGAAAGAGGAAGTACTGATCGACGAGGTTCAGGGCTAAGTCCATCTTCCGCCGCTGATGTTCGAGCTCGATCATCGTCACCGGCAGGGTGCCGTCGTCGATCATCTCTTCGCTTTCCACGATGTTCGCGGCGAGCCCCACTACGCGCTCGAGCTTTTCCGGATTGCCCTTGTAGCGCCCGTCATGCTTCCCGTTCACGAGTAACGGGGGCAGTTCCACGGTTTGACTACCGGGAATCTCCACCCACTTGCGATCACCAAAGACTTGCATAACGCACCTCCCTAGTTGTTCGGGCAGACGGGGCCAATACCAAAACTCATCGGACGTTTCCAGGCGCCACATGAGAGCTGGCACCTTCAGTTCTGTCGATTGTACGATGCGCGGCGCCGGGCGGAAGTTGCCAAATCCAAACTTTCCGCCTAGCCCGGTACCAGGACAATCTCAGCGCGACTTGGCGGGGCGGGCCGTTGCGCCCGTCAGCGTTTTCTGGATCGCCTCGGCCACCAGCGGCGCCATCAGGCGATAGCCCATGGCGTTGGGGTGCAGGCCATCTTCGGCGACATCGGTCTTCAACATCCCCGTACCATCGGCGAGGGCGGGGAAGTAGTTGAGATAAGTGAAGCCGCGGTTCTTGCAGAAGCTTTCCATCCACTGATTCAGCGCCCGAATCTGGTCGGGCGGGCGCTGCGGGGAGCGGCGGTAAGTGGGGTTCACGTCGGCGTGGTAGTCGCTGATGGGCAGCACCGAGGAGTAGATGGGCTTGATCTTGTGGAAGGCGAGCAGATCGCCGATCATGGTCAGGTTGTTCTCGATGGTGGTGAGAGCGACGCCGCGGGCGAGGTCGTTGGTGCCGGCGAGGATGACGACGGCGGCGGGCTTGAGATCCAGAACATCCGCCTTCAGGCGGCCGAGCATCTCGCCGGTCACCTGGCCGCTGATCCCGCGATTGACGTAGTCTTGCGTCGGGAAGTATTCGTTCAGGCGCCAGCCATCGGTGATGGAGTCACCCAGGAAAACGACGCGCCCCGGGGTGGCGGGCGAGAGGCGCGTGTTGGCCTCGGCATAGCGCTTCAGATTGTCACGGTCCGCCGGACGCATCGCGTTTTCGCGCTGCAGCAACAGAGCGTTGAAGTGCGCTTCAAGCTTGGCCAGCAGGTCGCGGTACTCGCTCATCTGCTTGCGGCCTTCTTCCGGGAATGGAAACGGCTTGGGCACCGCGTCCGAAAGGATGGCGAAGGCGCGGGCGTTCACCAGATAGGTGTGGGCCAGGCCGCTGTGCATGCCTCCTGGGGCGAGAATCAGATTCTGGCGGGCTTGTTTGGCGTTCTCGAGCAAAGGCGCCGAGGCGCGCGAAAGCTCCGGCACCAGCAAGGAGATGGACTCCATCAATTGCACGCCGCGTTGCTGCAAGTCCGTCACCTCGCGGGCCGGAAGCAGCGGGCTCTGGCTATACAAAGCCGCGGCGAGCGTAGCCACGCAACAAAACATCTTCAACTTCATGGCTTCTCCTCTTTTTCCAACTGCAGCGTGATCGAGCCGATGTAGAACGGCAAGCGCGCACGGATCTGCACGGGCCACTTCCGCTCGTCGTTGGTGAGCCACACCTGCAGCGTGCCTTTGCGCGCGTAGAGCACGCCATCGAAGACGTTCACCTGAAAACGGGTGACCGGAAAAGTGCCGGCGGGCGTCTTCAGCTCTTCCTTCGCTTCGCACTCCACCTTCACCTGGGCCAGCTTCTTGCCGTCGGATAGTGGCATGGTCACGGTTTGGCCGGGCTCGAGCTTCAGCGTGCGCAAACGCATCAAGCCGCCGATCACATCGTTGACGCAGCCTGTGGAAACCATCGCCTTGTCGAGCATCGGTTGGTTTTTCACGAGGTCTTTTTCGGTGTAGCGAATGCGCTGCCGCTCTTTATCGAAGGTGATGAGCGTCTCGCGCCGCCGGCTGCCTTCTTCGGCCTGCATGCTGACGGTGCTGGTGCACATGGCCGGGTCCAGCACGGCCATATAGTTGTCGTTCACGCGGTAGAGCTTCGAGACGAAGCCCTGACTTTCGAGATGCACGCGGGCCGTATTCTGAGCGTCGTAGGTGAGCCGGGCCGTGCCGGCATTGATGAGCCGCCACTCCACGTTATAGCGGAGCGATAGCTTCGGCGGCAGGGCGGGGGCCTGCGCCACGGCTGGCAGTACAACAAGGCCGCCCAAGGCAGCGAGGATCGAGGTCTTCGCGAGCAAACCTAGAGTGTTGCAGACTCAGACGTACTCCGGCAACCTTGTTACCTTCAAGCATGGGTGCTACTCGTTCCACCTTGCGAGCCGATCTGGCGCGACTGGGCGTCTCCGCCGGCGATGTGCTGATGGTTCACGCCAGCCTGCGGGCCGTCGGGCCGGTGATTGGCGGCGCCAACACCGTCGTGCAGGCTTTGCAGGAAACTGTGGGGCCTACAGGCACGCTGGTGGCTTACGTCGACTTTGAGCCGTTCTACGAAGATGACGAACCGGACCCGCCCGTCTTCGACAAGCGCACAGCACCCGCCGCGCGCGACCATGGCATTCTGCACGAGGTGCTGCGCAATTGGCCCGGCGCCCTGCGCAGCGACCATCCCGATGCCGGTGTCGTCGCGTTGGGCGCCCAAGCCGAAGCCCTCACGGCCGGGCATCCGTTTCAATATGGGTATGGGCCGGGCACCCCGCTGGCCCGGGTGGTGGAGGCGAACGGCAAGGTGCTGATGCTGGGGGCGCCGCTCGATACGATCACGCTGCTGCACTACGCGGAGCATTTGGCGGACATCCCGGGCAAACGGGTCCGGCGTTATCGGCGGCTGATGCCCGGACCGCGCTGGGTGGACTTCGAGGAGTTTGACACCGCTGATCCCGTGCATGACAAACTACCCCTCAATTGTTTTGAGCAGATTGCCGTGGATTATCTTGCGTCGGGTGGCGGCGTCCGCGGTCCGGTGGGCGAGAGCGAGTCGTCTCTGTTCGACGCGGCCGGATTGGTGAGCTTTGCCGTGCCGTGGATCGAACGGCGTGTCAGGGAGTGACCGGCACCCAAAGCTGATAGCCGCCGTGACCGGTGCGGCCATCGAATTCGGGGCCGTAGCGCTCGAAGGCCGGGCCGTCGGCGACCTTGCGGCCGGTGGCGGGCAGCGCGACGTTCCACACGGCTTTCCACGCCGCGACGATGGTCGAGATGTGTTCGCGATGCGTCCACACCAGATAGGTCTGCGCCGGAATGCGCAGGCGCGCAAACTCGGCGGGATGCGTCGGGAACTCGCTGACCTCCACGCCGGCGATGTACTCCCAGTGGCCGGCTTCGTCCGTGTTGCAGATGACGCCGTAGGCCGCCGGGCCGACTTGGTTGGGAACCTGCCCGAGGTGAGGTGCGAAGCGGTCCCACTGCGAGGGGATGCCGGCATTCGATTCACGGTAGCGCTCGCTAAGTCCGAAAATCAGCAGCGGTCCGTGCGTCACCAGTTCGGGTGGGGCAAGGGTCAGCGAAGGGGGATCGACATTCATTCCGAGCGGCTCCAGTAAGGGAAGAGTAGCGGCGGCGCCCATCTGCCGAACCTGCTCCGGCGTGAGGGCGAACTGCTGCCGAAAGGCGCGCGTGAAGGCTTCATGCGAGCCGTAACCCGCCTCGAGCGCCGTCGCCAGGATGTCGGGGGCGCCATCGCGCAAAGCTTGCGCCGCGGCACTCAGCCGGCGCCCGCGGACGTAGGCGGCCAGCGCCCAGCCGGTGGAGACGCCAAACGCACGCGAGAGATGGAATCGCGAGACGCCGATCGCCCCGGCGATCGTCTCCAGCGACAAGTCACCGTGCAGGTGGCTTTCGATGTACCAAAGGGCTCGGGCAGTGACGTTCATGCGGCCTTTCGATCCCAGCATAGGCGCCCACGACGGCGCCGCACTTGATTGTTCTTGCGGTCTTCAGGCCAACACGCTGCGATAGAGCGCTTCGTATTGTGGAATCACCAGATTCGTATTGAACCGCGTCTCCGCGGCGTGACGGGCGGCCGCGGAGGTGCGCTGATAGATTTCCGGGTTGGATAACAGACGCGCGACTTGGCTCGCTTGGCCCTCGATGTCGCCAACGGGCGAAAGAAAGCCGGTGACGCCGTCCTCAATCAGTTCGGGGACGCCGCCCACGCGGGTCGCTACCGGCACCAACCCGCAGGACATGGCCTCCAGCGCTGCCAGTCCGAAGCTCTCCATTTCGCTGGGCATCAGCAGGACGTGGGCGCGCGGCAGCAGTTTGGGAATCCCGTCCTGCTTGCCCCAAAACCGCACATGGGGTTCCACGCCTAGATCGCGCGCGAGGCGTTCGGCGGGCATGCGTTCGGGCCCGTCGCCGACCATCCACAGGTCCGCGTCGACGGTCTGGCGCACTTGCGCGAGGATGCGGATACAGTCGAGCACCCGCTTCACGGGGCGGAAGTTCGAAATGTGGATCAGCGTGGGCCGGGCTTCGCGCGCCGCCGGATTCGGCTGGTAGGTGCTGGGGCAGATGAAGTTGTGGATGACATCAATGGGCCGCGTGATGCCGAAGACGCTCTCGGTCTGATCTTTCAGGTTCTGGCTGATGGCGGTGACCGCGTCGGATTCCTCGATCGAGAACTTGGTGATGGGGAAGTAGCTGGGGTCAGTGCCCACCAGGGTGATGTCGGTGCCGTGCAGCGTCGTGACGAACGGCAGCCGCCGGCGCGCACGCATCATATTGCGGGCGAGATAGGCGGAAACCGAATGCGGAATCGCGTAGTGCACGTGCAGCAAGTCGAGTTCGTGATGCTCGGCGACGTCGACCATGCGCGACGCCAGCGCCAGCGTGTAAGGCGGGTACTGAAACAGCGGATAGGTGGTGACCTCCACCTCGTGGTAGAAGATTCGCTCCCGGCCATCCAGCCGCACGGGATTGGCGTAGCTGATGAAGTGGACCTCGTGGCCGCGGAGCGAAAGCTCCAGGCCAAGTTCCGTCGCGACAATGCCGCTGCCGCCGTAGGTGGGGTAACACGTGATACCGATGCGCACGTGCTCATAATGGCAGAGTGCTGTTGATCGTGGTGGCCCACTATGACGACGAAGTGATTGCCGCGAGCGCGCGACTGGGCCCGCGCTGCCGCATCCTTCATGCGACGGACTCCGGTCCGCGCAATCCCAAGTACTTCACGCGAGCCGGTTTTGCCAATCGCGAGGACTACGCCGCGCATCGCCGCGCTGAGATGCTGCGGGCCGTAGCCCTGGCGGGCGTGACTCCCGAGCAATGCGACGTGCTGCCGGTGGCCGATCAGGAGGCCGTGCAAAACCTGCCCCTCCTCGTCGACGAGATCCGCCGGCGGATGGACGGCGTGCGCGCCGTGGTCACTCACGCTTACGAGGGCGGCCATCCGGATCACGACGCCTGCGCTCTGGCCTGTCAGGTGGCCGTAACCGGCGCCCGGCGTGAGGAGACGCCCTTTTATCACGCGGCAAACGGACACCTCGAAGCCGGGCACTTTATCCATGATTCGCTCCCTCTGCGCATCATGGCGCTGACCCCCGAGGAACAGGCCCGCAAGGCCAGGATGTTCGCCGAGTTCGCCTCCCAGGGGCACGTCTTCGAGCGCTTTCCGCTCGACCGCGAAACCTGGCGCCTGGCCCCCGATTACGACTTCCTCCAGCCGCCCCATCCGGGCACGCTCTACTACGAAACCCGCGACCTCGGCTGGACCTACACCCGCTGGCGCGACGAGGCCCACCGGTTCCTCCAGGACTGCTAGACTACGGGCGTATGCGAATCACCAGAACGACCTTTGCTTGGCTCGCCTTGTCCGCCGCCACCCTCCTGGCCGCCGATAAGCCGAACTTCTCCGGCACCTGGGAAATGAAC
>JBGAHE010000186.1:0-2316 GCA_044226365.1 Bryobacteraceae bacterium | reverse complement strand
TAACGGTCGAGGTCGAGCCGGGCGTTCACCGTGGGGGTTGGTGGCAAGCCTTCGGGGTTGATGTAGTTCGAGCGCCCGCCGAAGTTGTTGTAGGCGTTCCAGGTGTTGGTGGACGCCAGCACCGCAAGCTTGGCTTGGGGCTTGGCGGGGGCGACGACCCAGGGGAAGGAGAAGGTCTTGCCGGAAGGCGTGCGGGCCCAGAGGTAGTAGAGTCCGGACTCTTCGGGGGCGGTGACGAACTGCTGGATGTGCGGCGCGGGGTAGCCGGCGCGATTCCACTGCATGCCGGTTTGGCTGAAGTCGGTATCGGGGGCGATTTGGACGGTGGTGCGGGGGCCGTGTTCGTCGAACCAGCTGATCATGCGAACGAACTCTTTTTTGAGGCCATAGCGCCAGAGGGTGAGCTGGTATTGCTCGGGCGAATGGACGCGGACTTCGGACTTCTCGCCGGAGCGCGCCCACTTGGGCCACATGTAGCCGCAGACCTGGTCCTTGAGAAGGCGGAACTGCTGCGGCTCATCGCCGAGATGGCAGACGACCCACTTCGAGCCGTAGCCTTCTTTCGCAAAGGTGACGCGGTAGCGGCCGGGGGCGAGGTCCGCGTAGAGGGCGCCGCGAGGGGAGGACGTCAGTAGGGTGACGGAGCCATCGGCAAGGGATTCGATCTCGACGGCGACGCCGGGGATGGCGAGATAGTCTTCGTCGGAGAGGTATCCGAGGGCCTTCATTGGGCGACCTCAACTTCGGCGTAGCGTTCGATGCGGACGCGGGCGGTGATGGCGTGAGCGAGCATGTTTTCGAGGATGCACTGACGTTCGGTGACGGCGGCGGTTTCGACGCTGGCCGCGGGGGTCATGCGTTGGTAGGTGCAGGTCTTGAGAAACTTGCCGACCCAGACGCCGCCGGTGTAACGCGCGGCGCGGCTGGTAGGCAGGATGTGGTTGGTGCCGATGGTTTTGTCGCCGTAGGCGACGGTGGTTTCTTCGCCGATGAAGAGCGAGCCGTAGTTGGTGAGGCGCTCAAAGAAGTAAGCGGGATCGGCGACGTGGAGCTCAAGGTGTTCGGGGGCGTAACGGTCCGAGAGGGCGATGGCTTCGTCGTCGCTGTCGGCGACGTAGACGAGGCCGTGATCGCGCCAGGCGAGGCTGGCGATGGCGCGGGTGGGCAGAATCTCGAGCTGCTTTTCAAGCTCGGCGATGGTTTCGCGGGCGAAGCGTTCGCTGCGGCAAATGAGACAGACGCCGGAGTTGGGGTCGTGTTCGGCCTGGCCGAGGAGGTCGCAGGCGACGAGGGCGGGATCGGCGGAGTCGTCGGCGAGGACGAGGATTTCGGTGGGGCCGGCCAGCAGGTCGATGCCGCAACGGCCGAAGAGTTGTCGTTTGGCTTCGGCGACGAAGCGGTTGCCGGCGCCGCAAAGGATGTCGACGGGCGGGAGTCCGTCGAGTCCGAAGGCCATGAGGGCGAGGGCGGGGACGCCGCCCAGAATGTAGATGTGGTCAGCGCCGGCTTTATGAATGGCGTTGATGGTGGCCGGGTAATAGCCTTGGCCTTTGACGGGCGGCGTGCAGGCGACGATGTTCTTCACGCCGGCGACGCGGGCGGGAATGATGCTCATCTGTGCGGAGCCGAACATCGGATAGCGGCCGCCCGGGATGTAGCTGCCGACGGAGTTGACGGGGATGTGGCGATGGCCGAGGAAGACGCCGGGGCGCGTCTCGACTTCGAGCGGCAACATGGTTTCGCGCTGCGCTTGGGCGAAGTGGCGGACGTTGGCCTGGCAATAGTCGGTGTCGGCGATGGCTTGCGGGGAGAGCGTGGCGATGGCTTCGTCGATTTGCGTGCGTTCGAGACGGAAGCTGGGCGGGTTCCATTCGTCGAACTTCTCGCTGTAACGGCGAACGGCGTCCATGCCGTCGCGTTCGAGCTCGAGCAGCATCTGCGTGACGACGGCCGCAGTTTCGGTGTCGGCTTCGAAGAGCCGCTGGGTACCTTCTTTGAGGATCTTCATCGCGCTTGTTGCTCCGGGAGGAAGTCGATGCCCAGGCCGGGTCCGGTGGGGAGGACGGCGCAGCCGTGGTTGAACTGGAGGGGCGTGCTGCAGAAGCGGTGGTCGTAGTAGAGGGGGCCGATGATGTCGTGGTTGACAGCCGTGGCGAGCGAGGGCGCGGCGACGGCGACGTGCAGTTGGCCGGCGGCGCCGAGATCCATCTCCAGATTGCTGCCGATGGTGCAGCGGAGACCGGCGACGGCCGCCATCTGGGCGATTTCGAGCGAGCGGGTGAGGCCGCCGTTTTTGCCGGGATAGATGCTGATGAT
>JBGAHE010000130.1:0-17698 GCA_044226365.1 Bryobacteraceae bacterium | reverse complement strand
CGCTCGGTGATCTGTGTCTTATAACCCTTCATGGTGCGGCGCCCGTTGGAGATGACGTCGAAGAACTCGCCGTCGGGGTAGGCGCGGAGGCGGGTCTTCGTGAAGGTTGGCCGGCGCGAAGGTCGGCAGCTTCTTCCAGACGACGCCGTGACCGCGCCGGAGCGATCGTGGCAGGGGGCGCAATAGGTGTTGTACTTCTTCTGACCGAGCTCAAGGTGGCCTTGTCGAGCGTGAGCGGGTTGCGGCCGACGTACATCCCGCCGGTGTGGCCCTGGTAGAACGACTCATCTTCCTTGAGCAGGCCGACGGCGACGGTGCCATCGGGGGGCAGGTGCTGGGTGCGGCCATCGGCGAAGTTGGGGTTGGCCGACTGGGCGCGGAACTTATGCTGGCGGTCCATGTCGGGCCAGACTTCGAGCGGCGTGCTGCGCGTGGAGATACCGGCACAGCCGGTGAGGAGAACGGCGAGCGGCAGCACGGTGAGGAATTTCGAGGACATCAGTTGGACTCCACAATCTGGGTCGACAGCGGGTGCGTCCCTTCGAGCGGGTGCGTCCGTCGAACTTGGGGTCGAGATCAGCGGTCGTCACCGACGCGGTCAAAGCCCTTGGCGCCGAACAGCGGATGGCGTTCGTCGAACTTGGGCGACTTCTCGATGATGCTGGCGGGTGGCCGTCTCGTCGAACTTGGGGTCCGACTTCTCGATCAGGAGGTAGAAGCGGTCGTCACCGACGCGGTCAAAGCCCTTGGCGCCGAACAGCGGATGGCTAAAGCGAGGCAGGCCGTTCAGGGCGAGCATGATGACCACCGAGGAATAGCAGGAGAGCAGCACGGTCAATTCGAAGGTGATCGGAATCGAAGGCTCAAAGGCGAACAGCGGCTTGCCGCCGACGATGAGCGGGTAGGCTTTGGTGCCGGTCCACCACTGGAGGAGGAGCGCGATGGTGGCGCCGGTGAAGGAGAACAGGATGGCGATCTTGCCGACCTTCGAATCGGGCAGGCCGAGCGCCTCTTCCATGCCGTGGATGGGGAACGGCGAGAAGGAGTCGGTCTTTTTGTAGCCGGCGTCGCGAACGACTTTGCAAGCTTCGATCAGCGTATCCGGACCATCGTATTCGGCGAGCACGCCGTAGACGCCTTTAGGAACGCGAGGCGCGAAGAAAGACATGAGACCCATGATTAGTGATGACCTCCCGCGTGAACCGGCGTGGTGCCCTTGACCGGTTCGTGGCCGGGCAAGTGGGTTTGCGCCGCCATGGCGCCCTTCACTTCACTGAGCGCGATGCAGGGGATGAAGCGCAGGAAGAGCAGGAAGAGCGTCATGAAGAAGCCGAACGTGCCGATGAAGGTGCAGATATCGACGTAGGTCGGCCGGAAGTAGCCCCAGCTGGACGGCAAGAAGTCGCGGTGCAAGCTGGAGGCGATGATGACGAAGCGTTCGAACCACATGCCGATGTTGACGAAGATCGACATGATGAAGGTGACGACGACATTGGTGCGCAGCTTCTTGACCCAGAAGATCTGGGGCGAGATGACGTTGCAGCTCACCATCCAGGCGTAAGCCCACCAGTAAGGTCCGAAGGCGCGGTTGAAGAAGACGAAGCGTTCGAACTGGTTGGCGCTGTACCAGGCGATGAAGAATTCGGTGGCGTACGCGTAGCCGACGATCATGCCCGTCGCCAGGATGATCTTGTTCATGTTGTCGAGGTGCTTGGGCGTGATGAGGTTTTCGAGGCCGAGCGCCCAGCGGGTGACCAGCATCAGCGTCTGCACCATCGCGAAGCCGGAGAACACGGCGCCGGCGACGAAGTAGGGCGGGAAGATGGTGGTGTGCCAGCCGGGGATCACCGAGGTGGCGAAGTCGAACGACACGATCGAGTGCACCGAGAGCACCAGCGGCGTGGAGATGGCCGCGAGCAGAAGGTACATCTTTTCGTAGTTGGTCCAGTGGCGGGCCGAGAAGCGCCAGCCGAGCGAGAAGACACCGTAGAGAACGGCGCGGGTGCGGTTGCCGGCCATCGCCGCACGGTCGCGGATGGTGGCGAGGTCAGGGACGAGACCCATGTACCAGAAGACCGCCGAGACCGAACCGTAAGTGCTGATCGCGAACACGTCCCACATGAGCGGCGAACGGAAGTTCTGCCACATGTCGAGGTCGAGGTTCGGAACCGGGAACAGCCAGTAGGTGCGCCACGGACGGCCGGTGTGCATCACCGGGTAGATGGCGGCGCAGGCGACGGCGAACAGCGTCATCGCCTCGGCGGCGCGGTTAATCGAGGTGCGCCACTTCTGACGGAAAAGGAACAGCACGGCCGAGATCAGGGTACCGGCGTGGCCGATACCGATCCAGAACACGAAGTTCGTAATGTCCCAGGCCCAGCCGACCGGAGCATTGTTGCCCCAGACGCCGACGCCGGTGAGAGCCTGATAGCCCAACATGCTGAGCATCATCAGGAAGATCAGGAACGAGATCGTGAAGCCGATGTACCAGTTACGGTGGACCTTGCCTTCGACGATTTCACAGACCTGATTGGTGACCTCGTGATAGGTGGGGTTGCCGGTGACCAGACTCGGATTGAGTTCCTGAGCCAGGGGCTTGGTGATCACAGGCAGGGTCGCGGAATGTGCGGTATGCGCCATGTAATTTCCCTTCTTAGGCCTTCAGCTCCGGATTCGGATTCCGCAAGCGGGCCAGGAAGCTGGTGCGAGGCTTCGTGTTGATTTCCTTGAGCAGCGTATAGTCACGCGGCTCCGCTTTGGCTTTCGCTACCGCCGAAGCCGGGTCATTGATGTTGCCGAAGATGATGGCGTCGGTGGGGCAGGTCTGCTGGCAGGCGGTGACGATCTCGCCATCGCGGATCTGCCGGCGGCCGTCCACCTTGGCGGCAATGCGCTTCTCCTGGATGCGTTGCACGCAGTAGGTGCACTTTTCCATGATGCCGCGCATGCGGACGGAGACGTCCGGGTTGTGGACCATCTCCTGCACGGGGGTGATGTGCTTGTGCCAGTCGAGGTAATTGAACCGGCGAACCTTGTAGGGGCAGTTGTTGGCGCAGTACCGGGTGCCGACGCAGCGGTTATACGCCATGTCGTTCAAGCCTTCCGGCGAGTGGACGGTGGCGGCCACGGGGCAGACGTTTTCGCAAGGAGCGGCTTCGCACTGCTGGCAGCCGATGGGCTGCATGACGGCCTGCGGATCTTCTTCCGTACCCGTATAGTAACGATCGAGACGGATCCAGTGCATCTCGCGGCCGCGGTGAATCTGGTCACGGCCGACGACGGGGATATTGTTTTCCGCGTTGCAGGCGATGAGGCAGGCATTGCAGCCGATGCAGAGGTTCAGATCGATCGCCATGCCCCACTGGTAGCCCTTCGAATAATCATGGATCCCTTGGAGATCGAAGTTTTCGAGGTGCTCGTCGATTTCGGGGGCGAAGTGCGGATGGTGCTTGAATTCTTCGAGCGTCGCTTCGCGGACCACCGGACGCATCTCACCTTTGCGGCCGGGCATGTCCGGTTCGCGCATGGAGTTGTGTTCCTGGGTGATGGCGAGTTCGCGCTCACCCGAAGCGAGAGCGATCGAGGCGCCGCTGGTGAACGACCAGCCTTCGCTGGTGCGAATCAGGCCGGCATTGGAGCCGATGCCTTCACCGACGCGGCCGACCTTGGTACGGCCGTAGCCGAGCAGCACCGCCACCGAACCATTGGCTTGGCCGGGGGTCACCAGGGCGGGCAGTTCGATCGAGCGGGAGCCGACGGTGAGCTTCACCATCTGGCCGGTTTCGACCTTGAGGTCACGGGCCATCGCGGGCGAGATCTGCGCCGCGTTGTCCCAGGTGAGCTTGGTCATGGGCTCGGGGGCTTCCTGCATCCAGGCGTTGTTCGCGTAGCGGCCATCGCCGAGCGCGCCCGGGAAGAAGACCACTTCGACACCGGAGAGATTGGCGGCAGCGACGTCGGGCAGAGCCTTGGCCGCGCCGGGCTTCACTTCGGCGTAAGCACTACCGGCGACGATCCCGTCGTGGAGCGACTTGCGCCAGATGCGTTCGGCGTCGGCCGCCGGCAGCACCGACTTCCAATAACCGCGGACGACATCGTAGCCCTTCTTGAACTTGCCATCGAGCAACTGCGCGGCGACTTCGATCGCCGAGCGTCCGCCGTGGAGCGGAGCAATCTGCGGCTGAAGAATGGTGGCCGAGCCATCGGTGGAGCGGGCATCGGACCAAGCTTCCATCGAGTGCGCCTGCGGCAGATGCCATTTGGCGACGGCAGCCGTTTCATCCATTTCGGCGCCGAGGTAGACCGAGCTTGCCACTTTGCCAATGGCGGCGGCAAAGTCGAGGTCGGCGGGCGCGGTGTAGGCGGGGTTGCCGCCGAGGATCACCAGCGTCGTCACCTGACCCGAGCCGATTTCCTTGGCGAGTTCGCCAATCGTCTGCGCGGGCTCGAAGACCGGCTTGATGAAGGTCACCGTCGTGCCGATGTTGCCGAGCGACTGGTTGATCAGGTAAGCGAGAGCGTGAACCTGCGGGCTCTGGCCGGGGCCGGCCGTGACGAGCGACTTACCGCCGTTCGCCTTGAGGTCGCGGGCCACCGCGGCGATCCACTTCTGCGTGGCGTCACCGGGCTTCAAAACCTTGAGAGCCGACTTGGCGCCGACTTCGACGGCCAGGTCGGAAGCGAACTGGAGCACTTCGCCGGACTTGATGCGGAGGCGGTGATCAGCAGCGGCGCCGGTGATCGAGAAGCGGCTCTCCACCTGGTAGAGCCGGCTCATCGTTTCGCCGGGCTGGGTGACCTTTCGCGTCTTACTGAAGTTCTTGGTGGCTTCAACGTTGGGGGCATCGTTGCCCAGGAAGTCATCGTCGAGCGAGACGATCACGTCGGCGCGATCGAAGTGGAACGTGGGCTGGAGGCGCTGACCGAAGGCGAGTTCAGCGCCCGCAATGGCGGCGCCGTTATCGAGCGAGTCGTATTCGGCCCACTTGGCTTCCGGATATTGCTTGAGCAACTGATCCTTGAGCGAGATCAGCGTGGGGGACGAGGTGCGCTCGGAGAGAACACGCAGACCGGTGCCTTTACCTAGGGCGGCGGGAGAGAGTTTCTCCGCAGCGAAGCGATCCCAAGCGGCCCACGTGGAGGCCTTGCCGCCTTCGTGAACAGTGGCGGAACGATCCGGATCATAGACACTGAGGACCGAACCCTGAGCCAAGGCCGAGGCCGCACCCTGGCTATTGGGGTGCATCGGATTGCCTTCGACTTTGGTGGGACGGCCGTCGTGCACTTCAACCTGAATGCCGTTGGCGATGCCGCGGTGCACAAACGCCGTGGCGTAGAACATCGGCTTGCCGGGGATGACATCTTCCGCCGAGCGTGAGACAGGCAGAATCTTTTCTTCAGGACGGCGGCAGGCAACCAGCCCGGCCATGCCGAAGGAAGCAGCCATCAGCTTGAGCATCGAGCGGCGGGAGTTGGGATCGAGAATGTCGGCGCCGCCGGGGAACTCGCTTTCCACCCACTGCGCGAACTTCGACGTGCCAGCCAGCTCATTGAGACTACGCCAATATTTTTTGCCGCTCTTGCTGGAGACCGGAGAGATTTGGATGAGGTCCATGACTTTCGACGGTGACCTTTCTAACGATGACAGCCGGAACAGTTCGTCGGCGGCTTGATACCCTTGGCGGCGATGACCTGGCGGCCGTATTCGGCCGGATCGCCTTCAGGCTTCCAATCGAGCTTGGTGACGTACTGCACCGGGCGCAGATTCGGCGCGGGGTTGCGGTGACACTCGAGACACCAGCCCATGTTGAGCGGCTGCACCTGCTTGACTTCGACCATCTGGTCGACGCGGCCATGGCAGGAAACGCAGCTCACACCGACGGTGACATGCGATTGATGATTGAAAAACACGTAATCGGGCAGCACGTGCACATTGACCCACGGCACCGCCTTGCCCGTTTCGTAGCTCTCACGGATGGGAGCCAACAGAGCAGACTTCTCTTTCACCTTGGAGTGGCAGTTCATGCAGGTTTCCGAGGGGGGGACCGCCGCGTGGGCAGCCTTATCCACCGTGGTGTGGCAGTAATAGCAGTCCATGCCCAGGTTACCGGCATGCAGCTTGTGACTATACGGTACCGGCTGCACCGGCGTGTAGCCCGTGTCCTGAACGGCAGGGCTCATGTAGTAGTAGGCGAAGGCGACACCGCTGAGCACCGCCATAATGAGCACGGCGCCACCCAGGCGGGTGAAGAAATCGACCTCTTTCGGGAATATCTGAGGCATTGCGAGTTACCGAACTCCGGTTGGCCGGCCGTCCCAGAAGTGAGACTTTTACGGCTCCAACCTTCTTTTTCTACCACGACAGTAGTCCGTGCGGCAAGTTGTCATTTTTTCTTGTCAGACAAGAATAGTGATCCGGTTTCTTTACCTCTTCTTCGTCTTTTGGCCGCAAAACGGCAAAGGGCGCGGCGGTGCACTTGAAGGTTTCGACAGAAGATAAAGAAACCGAATGAGTTAGCTATGACCGAGAACGAGGTGGGGCTGGTAGGGCGACGCCAGTTCGTGGATTTCTTCGGCGGTGAGCTCGATTTCGAGCGCGGCGAGCGCGTCCTCCAATTGGGGGAGTTTGCTGGCGCCGATGATGGGGGCCGTGACCCCTGGCTGGGCCAGGACCCAGGCAAGGGCGATTTGGGCGTTGGGAACACCTCGGCGCTGGGCGACACGCGAGACGGCGTCGACGACGGCGAAGTCGCTGAGCGATAGTAGTACTGGGCCATGCCAGGTTGTCGGTTTTAGCGCGGCTGGTTTCGCCGTAGTCCTCTTTGCGGCGGTTGCCGGCGAGGAAACCGCGGGCGAGCGGGCTCAAGGGAAGCAAGCCGATGCCTTCAGCGCGGCAGAGGGGCATCTTCTCGCTCTTCCTCGCGGTAGACGAGGTTGTAGTGGTTCTGCATGGTGACGAACCGGGCGAGCGAGTGACGGTCGGAGTGGGCGAGCATGCGGCTGAACTGCCAGGCCCACATGGAGGAGGCGCCGATGTAGAGGGCCTTCCCTGCCCGGACGATGGCGTCGAGGGCGTCCAGCGTTTCTTCGATGGGGGTGAGGGGGTCGAAGCGGTGGATCTGATAGAGGTCGACGTAGTCGGTGCCCAGACGTTTGAGGCTCGCGTCGATCGAGGAAGAGGTGTTTGCGCGAGAGGCCGCGATGGTTGGGGTCGTCGCTCATGGGGTTGAAGACCTTGGTGGCGATGACGACGCGGTCGCGCGGGACCTGGGCGAGGGCGCGGCCGGTGACCTCTTCGCTGGCGCCGAGCGAGTACATGTCGGCGGTGTCGAAGAAATTGATGCCAGCGTCGAGGGCACGGCGGAAGAAGGGCTGGCTGGCCTCTTCGTCGAGGACCCATTCGCGCCACTGGGGCGTGCCATAGGTCATGCAGCCGAGGCAAAGGCGAGTTCTTGAGTCCCGTGGAGCCAAGTTGGGTGTATTGCATGTTATTCGGCCGGTTTGGGGGTGGGAGCGGACTTTTTGGCTTCACCGATGCGGACGCGTGTGCCGGTATCGAGACGATTGAGCGGGCCCATGGCGATGGTGTCGCCTTCGGAGAGGCCTTCGGTGATTTCGACGCTTTCGTCGACGCGGTCACCGAGCTTGACGTCGCGGGCGTCAATGACGCCGTTGTTGATGACGTAAGCCTTGTTCGAGCGAGAACATAGTTGACGGCGCGGTAGGGGACGACGAGGACGGTGTCGACGCGGTCAGTGGGAACGCGGGCTTTGGCGTAGGAGCCGGGCTTCAACTGGTTATTCGGATTGGGGACAAGAGCTTCGACGACGAAGGTGCGCTTGGCAGCGTCGACGGTGGGGGAGACGCGCCAGATTTTGCCGGAGAACTTGCGGTCGGCGTAGGCTTCGACGGCGATTTCGGCCGTCTGACCGGGCTTGATCCAGGGGCCCATTTTTTCGGGGATTTCGACGCGCAGGCGAATGGGGTCGGTCTTGACGAGGGTCAGAAGGGGGGTGTTGGCGCGCGTGAACTGACCGACCGTGACCTGGCGCTCTTTGACGAGGCCGGCGAAGGGGGCGCGCACCGTGGTGTCGCGCAGCTTCTTGCGCTGGAGTTCGAGGACCGCCTTATTGCGCTCGACGTCCTGGATCAGATTGCGGGTCTGGTTGATGGTGGCGTCGTAGGCGGCCTTGGCGGCGTTGAAGCGGGCCTGGAACTGGTCGAGGTCGGCTTGAGCGCCGATGCCCTGGTCGGCGAGGCTGCGGGCGCGGCGGTAGCGCTGTTCGGCTTCCTGCATGTCGGCGGCGGCGCGGCGGACTTCGGGGGTCTCTTTGATGTCTTTGACGCGGTCTTTTTCGTTCGACAGACCGAGACGTTCGAGGGACTGGCGGAGCTGCGCTTCCTGCTGGGCCAGGAGGTAGCGCTGCTCTTCGTCGGCGATGTGGATCATGACCTGCCCCTGGCTGACCATGTCGCCCAGATCGATTTTGACTTCGTCAACTTTGCCGTCCACCTCGGCGCTAATGATGGCCTCTTCGTAGGGAAAGAAGGTGCCGACGGACTCCACAACTCGTTGAATTTGCTTGCCTTTTGCCGTAGCCGAGCGAACCGTGACGGGGCCGGAATCGACCTTCGCCTTCACCGGCGCCTCCTTCTTGCAGGAGGTAATAAGGAGCAGACTGAGAGAGAGGGCGGAGTCGGCTTTCGCGAAGTCCATGAGGTTTAGTGTAGTTGGTACCGGCGTGTAAGCAAGGCGCACGGAGCCCGCGAGCACATTTTCCGTGAAGGTAATGGTTCCGGAGGGGAAGGAAAGGTTACAAGGCGAGGCGCCGACGGGCGCCGGACTTAGACTTCCGGATCGCGGTAGAGGACGAAGAAGCCGGTTTCGACGGAAGTGTCCAGAATGCGGTTCCACATGACGCGGGCGAGGCCAGAGCTGTAGGGGGACTCGAAACGGTACTCGTCGCCGGAACTCACGCGCTGGTGGTGGTGCTCGAGGCGGAAGCCGCTGGCGCTGACGTCGCGCATTTCGCCTTCGAAGATCAGACGTTCGTGTTCCACCGAGAACAGACGGACGAGCCCGTGGGCTTCTTCGCGCGGTTCCGCGCGGCGGTCATCAATGCTGACCACGGTGCTGCTACGCCAGTTGTTCGACAGTAGTTTCATAGACTTTCAGTTTCCGGCTGAGGGTCTGGCGGGAGATGCCGAGCATTTCGGCAGCTTTCGATGATGCCCGTCGGTCTTGCGCAAGGCCTCCAGGATCATCCGCTTTTCCATCTCATCCAGCGCCGAGCCGGGCTCAGCGCGCTCCTCTTCCATATCGGCAGCTTCACGCGCCGGCATCTCAAACAAATTTGTCCGGGGTAAATCGAGGTCATCGGCGCCCAAGACCTCTTCAGGGGCGAAAATCGCCGCCCGGGTGAGGATGTTGCGCAATTCCCGCAGATTTCCCGGCCAATGGTAAGACTCCAAAGCGCGGGCCGCCGTTTCGGATAATTCGACGGGGCGTTCCTGCTGGCTGAGGAAAAAACGGGCGAGGTCGGCGATTTCCTCGCGTCGTTCGCGCAGAGGGGGAACGCGGAGCTCGAGTTGGGAGAGGCGATGGAAGAGATCGGCGCGGAAATTGCCGGAGGCAACTTCCTGGCGGAGGTCGCGGTTGGTGGCGGTGACGATGCGGACGTCGACGGAGATCTTACGCGTACCACCTAAGCGGTAGTAAGGTGCGCCGTCGAGAACGCGGAGCAGCTTGACCTGCATGCGCGGCTCGAGTTCGCCGACTTCGTCGAGAAAGAGCGTGCCGGTGTGGGCGAGCTCAAAGAGTCCGGGCTTGGAGTTCTGCGCGCCGCTGAAGGCGCCTTTCTCATAGCCGAACAGTTCGCTTTCGATGAGATGCTCGGGCAAAGCGGCGCAACTGACGTCGATCCAGGGCTTACTGCAGCGCAACGAGTAATGATGGAGCGCGCGGGCGACCAGTTCTTTGCCGCTGCCCGACTCACCGGTAACCAGGACGGCCGCACTGGTGGCCGCCACGCGCTGCACCTTGGAGTACAAGGTGCGCATGGCCGTGGAGCTAACGACGGCGGGTGAACCGAGAAATTCGAATTGTTCAGGCATCGAAAACCGAGACGTGGTCGTAGTCCAGCGTATGGGAAGCACCCGTACGGCGTACATCCGCAAAACACCTGAAGTGAACTAAGGGCGGGCCTGAGATTGGGACAAGTTGGCGCGAGCGACGGTGACAAAGTGTCGCCGTGAGACAGGGAGAGTCGCTAAGCGACCGAGGTGTCCACCACCCGCAAGGTGATGGATTTGAAAGCCTACTGACAACCGGACTTCCGTCCGATAGGTGACGGAAGAGAAATTGCATTGACACTTGTGGACCACGATTCGCCGATGAAATCACTCTCCACTGGAGCTACGCTCTACGTCAGTGTTATAACTGCGTTCGGGCTGGTGGTGTTTGCCACCAGTTTCCTGCCGTGGCATTCGGCAGACCTGCTGCGCTTTATCTGCTTTCTGCTGATCACGCTGTTGGGCTCGGGCTTAAAGGTGAGCCTGCCTTCGGCGACCGGCAGTCTGCCGGTGAACACGCTGTTTGTGCTGATTGCGGTGATCGACCTGAGCCTGCCCGAAGCGTTGCTGCTGGGCGTTTCCTCGACCGTGGCGCAGGCGATGATGTCGCGCCGGACCGCGGTGCACAGCATCTTTCAGGGCGCGGTAACGGCGCTGGCCGTGAAGGTCTGTCACATGACCTACTACTGGCCGGAGCTGGAATCGAACGGCGAAGTGCTGCGGCTATTTCTCACCGGCTGCGCGTACTTCATCGCGGCGACGCTCCCCATGGCGGCGGTGATCGCGCTCAACGAAAGCAAAGAGTACCGGCGCATTTGGCGCGATCGCTTCGTGTGGACGTTCTCCTACTACGTGGTGGGCGCGGCGCTGGCGGGTCTTTATCACTATCTCGAAAGCCGCTTGACGTGGCAGATCGCGATGCTGGTGATGCCGTTCGCCTATCTGCTGTATCGCAGCTACTGCCTGTATCTGGGCCGCATGGAAGCCGACCGGCTGCATGCGGAGGAGATGTCGAATCTGCATGTGCGGACGATTGAGGCGCTGGCGCTGGCCATCGAAGCGAAGGATCACACGACGCACGACCATCTGCAACGGGTGCAGGTCTACGCGCTCGAACTGGGCAAGGAACTCGGCATGGACGAGCGGGAGCTCGAAGCGCTGCGGGCCGCTTCCCTGCTCCACGACATCGGCAAGCTGGCCGTGCCCGAGCACATCATCTCGAAGCCGGGCCGATTGACGCCCGAGGAGTTCGAAAAGATGAAGGTGCATCCGGTGGTGGGCGCCGAGATTCTGGAGCGCGTGGCGTTCCCGTATCCGGTGGTGCCGATCGTGCGGGCGCATCACGAGAAGTGGGATGGCACGGGCTATCCGTATGGGATTTCGGGCGAGGACATTCCGCTGGGGGCGCGCATTCTGGCGGCGGTGGACTGTCTGGACGCGCTCGCGACCGACCGTCAGTACCGGAAGGCGTTGCCGCTGGAGGAAGCGATTGGCGTGGTGCGACGCGATGCGGGCAAAGCGTTCGATCCGCGCGTGGTGGAGGTGCTCGACCGGCGCTATGTGCAACTCGAGGCGATGGCCAAGGAGAAGTCCGCCGCGCTGATGAAGCTGTCGACGGAAGTGAAGTTCACCAACGGCGAAGCGCCGGCGGCGGGCTTCGAAGGGTCCAACCGGGCGCCGGTGGAAGTGAAGCCGAAGGACTTCCTGACGTCGATTGCGGCCGCGCGACAGGAAGCGCACGGGCTGTTTGAAATCTCGCAGGATCTGGGCAACTCGCTCAGCCTGGACGAAACGCTGTCGCTGCTGGCGGTGCGCCTGAAGCGACTGGTGCCTTATGACTCGTTCGCCGTTTACGTGCGGCGTGAGGATATTCTGACGCCGGCGTTCGTGACGGGCGAGAACTTCCGGCTGTTCTCGTCGCTCGAGATTCCGATGGGGCAAGGTCTGTCGGGCTGGGTGGCGGAGAATCGCAAGCCGATCATCAATGGCAATCCGTCGGTGGAACCGGGCTATCTGAATGATCCGAACAAGTTCAGCACGCTGCGCTCGGCGCTGGCGGTGCCGCTGGAGGGTCCGGACGGGTCGATTGGCGTGCTGGCGCTCTATCATGCCGAGCGCGATGCGTTCAGCAAGGACCACTTGCGGATTCTACTGGCGATTTCGTCGAAGGTGGGCTTGGCGATCGAGAATGCGCTGCGGTTCCGGCAGGCGGAGAGTTCGGCAACAACCGACTTTCTCACCGGGCTGCCAAATGCGCGTTCGTTGTTTCTGCATCTGGACGGCGAACTGGCGCGCAACCGGCGCAGCAACAGCTCGCTGACG
This sequence comes from Bryobacteraceae bacterium, assembly GCA_044226365.1. GTDB lineage: Bacteria > Acidobacteriota > Terriglobia > Bryobacterales > Bryobacteraceae > JALHNI01. Next base: position 5,305 of record JBGAHE010000130.1, on the reverse strand, counting down.
GTGCTGGTGTGCGATCTGGACGGGTTCAAGGCGATCAACGACCGGTTTGGCCATCTGGAAGGCAATAAGGTCTTAAAGGCGGTCGCGGTGGGTTTGAAGGACGGCTGCCGTGAGTATGACTATGTCGCACGCATGGGCGGCGACGAATTTGTCCTGATTCTGCCGGGTCTGCGGGATTCGGACATCGACGCTAAGAAGCGCCGTCTGGAGCATTTGGCGGTGACGGCCGGGCGGGAGATCACGGGCGAGGAGATCCTCAGTTTCAGTGTGGGTGAAGCCCAGTTTCCCCGGGATGGCGCCGACGCCGAAACGCTGCTCGCGATGGCCGATAAGCGCATGTACCGCGTGAAGCAGGAACACAAGCAGAACGCGGTAGAGACCAAGCCGCAGCGCAATTTCGACTGGCGCAAGCAGCCGGTTTCCCGTCTGGCGGACCGTTAACGCCTGGCCGGCGCAGAGAATGCTATCGGCGGTTGCCGAGATTTGCTATCCTCTCCCCAAAGGGTCTATGCGCCATCCTCGGGTCGTCTCTGCTGCGTCTCCGTCCTCTACTCGCATCCCCCCAGCCCCCTTGTTTTGTGGCATTTTGCCGTTCGCCTGCTTTCCGAACGGCCAGCAGTCTGAAATTCACTTTTTTGAGGGAAAACACTCGCTATGCGACTACTACTCAGTTCGCTGCTCTTTGCAGCGATGGCTCTTGCCCAAAGTACGTCCGGCACTCTTGTGGGTACGGTGCTCGACGCGACCGGCGCTTTGGTCGCCGGGGCCAAGGTCTCGGTGAAGAATGAAGGTACCGGCCAAACGGTGACGGTGTCCAGTTCCGATGCTGGGGCTTACGTGGCGCCTTCACTGCCGCCGGCGATGTACACAGTGCGTGTGGAGGCCGCTGGCTTCCGGGCGGCGGAATCGCTGCACGTACAGGTTCCGGTGAACGCGACGGTGCGTATTGACGTGAAGCTGCAGGCCGGCGATCTGGCCCAGGTGGTGGACGTGACGGCGACCGCACCGGTGCTCAACACCGAAAACGCTTCGGTGGCGACGGTGGTGGACACGCACGCGGTGGCGACGCTGCCGGTGAACGGCCGCACGATCGATCGCTTCATCGTGATCGCGCCGGGCAATACGTCGGACAGTTCGTCCAACCCCAAACTGGGCGGCTCGCTTCACTGGGGCGGCAACTTCTTCACGATCGACGGCGTGGCGGTGAACGATACCGGCAACGGCGGCGCGTCCTACTCCTATCAGACGGCGCTGACGACGCTGCCTTCGATTGACACGATTCAGGAATTCAAGATCGAGTTCAACAACGTGAAGGCGGAAAACGAAGGTTCGGCGGCGGTGTCGATCATCACCAAGAGCGGCACGAACGCTTTCCACGGCAGCCTGTTCGAGTTCAACCGCAATGCGGCGCTGGCGGCGAAGCAATTCTTTGCCACGTCGCTGCCGAAGCCGCCGTTCGTGCGCAATGAGTTCGGCGCGACGATGGGCGGTCCGATCATTCGCAACAAGACGTTCTTCTTCTCGAGCTATGAGGGTCTGCGTCAGCGTTCGTCGACGACGAACACGCTGCGCTACGGTACGGCGGCGCAGCGCGCGGGCAACTACACGGGCCTGCCGACGATCACCGATCCGCTTTCCGGGCAGCCGTTCCCGAACAACACGATTCCGACGGCGCGGCTGGATGCGCGATCGCAGGCGCTGTTGAAGTACGTGCCGCTGCCGAACCTGGCGACGACGGCCAACAACTACGTGACCAACGTGGGCAACGTGATCGACGTGAACCGCTATACGGCGCGCATCGACCACAACTTCAACCCGAAGCATCTGGTGAGCGGCATTCTGACCTATTCGAAGGGTTCGCCGTACTTTGTGTACAACGGCGGTCCGAACGAGTTCGGCAACTTCTCCGACGGCGGCTACATCACCAAGAGCGCGGCGTTCAGCCACAACTGGACGGTGACACCGACTTCACTCAACGAACTGCGTTTGGCGTACTTCAGCCACGCGAGCATCCGCATTGGCCAGAACACGACGTTCAATCCCCAGTCGCTGTTCCCGTCGCTGTATGGCCCGCTGCCGATCGGCGGCTTGCCGACGGCGACCTTCAACGGCAGCTACAGCAATATCACCGACTCGGGCGGCAGTGACCGGGCGCCGGAAATTACGCGCCAGATCACGGACAACTTCAGCTTCATCCGCGGCAAGCACACGTTCAAGACCGGTTTGGACTGGGGCTTGAGCAGCATCGCGACCAACCCGAGCGCGGGCGCCGCCCAGTTCGGTTCGTTCGCCTTCACGGGACGCTTCAGCGGTGACTCGCTGGCGGACTTCCTGCTGGGCTATCCGAACACGGCCACGCGCGGCACGCCCGGGCTGGTGAACAAGCTCTATTACACCCGTTGGGGCGCCTATATCCAGGACGACTATCGCGTGTCGAACAAGCTGACCCTGAACCTTGGCATGCGGTACTCGCTGCAGACGCAGCCGCAGGAACGCGACAACTCGTGGGCGAATTTCGACTTCGCCACGGGCAAGTTCGTGGTGCGGTCCGAGGGCGGTCAGTTGCCGCGTTTGGCGCTGCCGCGCTTGCTCTCGGCTTATCCGTATGTGACGTCCGAGGCCAATGGCTGGGGCAGCGATGTGCTGCAGGCCGACCACAACAACTTCGCGCCGCGCATCGGTTTTGCGTATCGTCCGACGGCGAACAACCGCACGGTATTCCGCGGCGGCTACGGCGTGTTCTACAACATCATCCCGGTGTTTATCGGCATCCGCCAGATCTCGCTCTCGAACTCGCCGTTCCAGTTGTCGGAAACGTTCTCGGCCGCGGCCGGGGCGACGCCGACGTTGACGCTGGACAATCCGTTCCCGGGCGGCGGCACGATTTCGGCGAACCCGAACATCACGGCCGTGAACCGCAAGATCACCAATACGCTGGCTCAGCAGTGGAACTTCACGATTGAGCACGAAGTGGTGTCGAACCTGGGCGTGCGCTTGACGTACCTCGGCAACAAGGCGACGCATGTGCCGTGGTACACCTACGAGCGCAACGCTCCGATTCAGCAGGGTCCGGGCACGCTGCAATCGCTGCGGCCGAACCAGCCGTGGGGCAGCATCTCGACGCTCGATACGAATGGCAACTCGGTGACGCATCAGTTGCAGGTGGAAGTGACGCGCCGTTACAAGACGGGGCTCTATCTGCAGGGCAGCTTTACCTGGAACAAGTCCATCGACAACGTGCCGATCGCGGCGAGTGTGCAGAATCCGTATGCGGCGTATCTCGATCGCGGCAACTCGGAGTCGGTGCGTGGCCGCGTGGCTTACGTGTCGGCGACCTATGACCTGCCGTTCGGCAAGGGCCGTCAGTACATGACCAGTGGCGTCGGTGCGGCGATCCTCGGCGGCTGGCAGTTGGCGACGATCACGCAGTTGCGCTCGGGCACGCCCTACAGCGTGACGTTCTCGTCGACGCAGCCGGGCTGGATTGCGAATCGCGCGAACGTGGTTTCGTCGGACTTCTATCCGTCGAACCAGTCGATCGCGGGTTGGTTCAATCCGTCGGCGTTCGCGATTCCGACGACCTACACCTACGGCAACAGCGCCCGCAACATGCTGTGGGGCCCGGGTCAGGTGATCGTCGACATGAGCGTGCTAAAGGACATTCAGATTGTGGAGCGCTTCAAGCTGCAGTTCCGAGCCGAAGCGTTCAACATGCCGAATCACCCGAGCTTCAGCAATCCGGCGGCGAACATCTCGGTGCCGACGACGGTGGGTAAGATCACCGGTACGTCAGTGCCGAGCCGAGCGATCCAGTTCGGCCTGAAGCTGTTGTTCTAAGCCAAGCAAAGCAGTGAGAAACGGCCGGCGGCTCCGCAGGGAGTGGCCGGCCGTTTTGCATTTTGTGAGGCGCAAGGCAGACAACACGCCAGCAATGAGCGTAGACTGAAAGCGTGCGGCGGCTAAGCGCAGTTTTGCTGTTGCTGGTGACCAGCTTCGGGCTGGCCATGCCGCTGATATCCGCCTCGGCTTCCGACCCGGAAGCGAAACTCCCTCCGTGTTGTCGCCGCGATGGCAAGCATCGTTGCGGCATGAACATGAAGAAGGAGCCTTCGCGCAGCGGTCCGGCGGTGGCGGCGACGACGCGTTGTGCGCAGTATCCGCAGGGGACGGCGGCACCAGGGGTGGCGCAAGCCGACCTGGGTAGCGAAGCGCCGGCAGTCCCCGGGACGATGCCCGCGGGCCACCTGCTTCCTTCGCTGGCCCGAGCCGTAGCCGCGACGCCGATCGACGTCCATGCCCCTCGCGGGCCTCCCAGTTTCTCGCTTTAAGTTCGCTGCTCTGTCTCGTCCTCGCCGCCGGCCTGGTGGCGCAGGGCGGACCGTCATTTCGCAACGGAACGACTACAAGCGAGAATTTCCATGAAACATTGGCCGATTGGGCTGGCCGCCGTGTGCTTCACGGTGGGCGCGGCTTGGGCGGGAGTGTCGACGGCGACGTATGCGTCGCTCAGCAAGCCTCGCCAAGTGAGCACGGAGAGTGCGGAAGTGTGTATCAGCGCGGGCAGAAGTACGCCAGCGGGACCGCCGGGGCGCGTGATTACCTGCGGGCGATGGAGTGTTACCGGCGGGCAGCGGAGCAGGGTCATGTGGCGGCGCAGTATAGCGTCGGGTGGCTGTTCGAGCAGGGGTTGGGCGTGGCCAAGGATACGACGCTCGCCAAGCACTGGTACCGGCAGGCCGCCGAACAGGGCGATGCGCAGGCGCAGACGAATCTGGGAGTGCTCTATGCCACCGAGGCGACGTCGCCGGAGCATTTAGCCGAGGCGGCCAAGTGGTATGGGAAGGCCGCGGAGCAGGATGACCTGGAGGGGATGACGAATCTGGGGTCGCTGTATCTGCAGGGCCGCGGCGTGACGCAGGACTATGCGCGAGCGCGGGAACTTTATCAGAGGGCAGCCGAGCGCGGCTATCCGGTGGCGCAGAACAATCTGGCGCTGATGTATGCGAATGGCCAGGGGAGCGAGAAGGATTATGTGCGAGCGGCGGCGTGGTTGGAGCTAGCCGGTCGGCGGATTGCCGCGTCGGCGAAGCTGCGCGAGCGCATGGCGGCACAGATGACGCCGGCGCAGATCGAAGCGGCGCGAGCGCTGGCGCGTGACTTCGAAAAGGGAGCGCAGTAAGCAGACAATGACGCGAGCGATGACCAGCATCTGGCAAAGGAGCCTCAGCCTGGCGCTGATGGCACTTTGCCTGTTGGCGTCGAACGCGGGACTGCTGGTGGCGCTCAACGCGTCCGGAAGCAATTG
>JBGAHE010000129.1:0-18338 GCA_044226365.1 Bryobacteraceae bacterium | reverse complement strand
CGGCCCCGCCGCCCACCTCGCCGCCGCCGTCACCCGCACCGCCGAATCCACCCAACTCCTCCGCCGCTACGAAGCCCAACTCGCCCGTCAATACCACCGCAACCTCAAGCTCCTCCGCGAACTCCAGGCCTCGCGACTCGGCCTGGAACCCACCCTCGACCCTCCCCTCGAACAGGCACCCGAACCCGAACCCGCCTCGGCCTCCACCCCTCCGGCGCCGAACGAACCCAACGCGGCCACGCCGCAACCCCCGTCAGTCCCCGAACCCCCGCCGGCCGAGACCCGCCCAACACCGAACGAACCCAAACACCCCCAGCCGCAACAACCGCAGCCCAAACGACCCGCCGCTTAGCCGCCGCGCCATGTCCAATCTCTTCCGTCACAATCCGCCCGAACCGAGCATCCTCGACTTCGCTCGACCGCTCCTCGACTTCACTCCGGACGCCGTCCAGAGCACCCTGCTGACCACCGACGCCCGCTTCGTGCTGCTCAATTGTCACCGCCAATGGGGCAAAACCACGCTTACCGCTGTGCGCGCGCTCCATCAGGCGCTCAGCCGTCCCCGTCAGCAAATTGTTGTCGTCTCCCCTACGCTGCGCCAGTCGCGCGTGCTTACCAATCACTGCCGCGAGTTCGCTCAGCGTCTTGGTTACCCCTTCACTTCGGATGGCACGAACCCCCGCTCCGTGCTTTTCCCCAACGGCTCGCTCATCCTCCCGCTCCCCGCGCACCCGGACCACGCCCGCGGCTTCTCCGCCCACCTGCTCATCATCGATGAAGCCGCTCGCGTTGACGACGAAGTCTATGCCGCGGTCACGCCCCTGCTCGCCGCCACCGAAGGCCACCTCTGGCTGCTGTCCACTCCCCATGGTCAGCGCGGATTCTTCTACCGCGAAGCCATCGCCCCTCCCCAGGCAGCGGCTCACCCTTGGCTTCGCTTATCCGCCCCCGCCGAAGGTCCGCAAGGCATCGGGCGTCTCACCAAAGAGTTTCTCGCCGCGGAACGCCGCCGCAAAACCGCCCAGCAATTCTCCCAGGAGTACCTCTGCGAGTTCACCACTGCCGAGTCCAACGCCTTCGCTGCAGAACACATCCACCAGGCTTTCTCGAACGAGTTGGCGCCCTTCAACGAGATCTTCCGCGAGTCCTTCGGCCACCTCCAGCAAGCCCCGCACTACTACCTCGGCCTCGACCTGGGCCAACTCCGGGATCACGCCGCTCTCACGCTGCTCGAATACCGCACCGTCCCCTCCGGCACCCGCGATCCCTATACCTGGCAGTGGCTCTTCCGCCGCGAACTCAACCTGCGTCTGGTCGAGCGTTTCCCCCTTCATACGCCTTACCGCCACATCCTCGACCGGATCGCCCGGCTCGCCGACCATCCCCAGATCGCTCACCACGGCTCACTGGTCTTCGATGCCACTGGGGCCGGCTTGCCCATTGCCGAACTCATCCGCGAACGGCGTTACCCCCTTCACATCCTGCCCGTCAGCATCTCCTCCGGCAAGCAAACCGTCGTCACGCCGCGTGGCCGCAATGTCCCCAAGGCGGACCTCGTCTCCGCCCTTCACCACTTGCTCGAACGTGGCTATCTGAAAATCGCGGCCGGCTCCTTGCACGCGGACCTGCTGCGTCAGGAGTTACTGCAATACGAACGCCGCTTCGGCCGCAACGGCGGTATCACCTATGCCGGAGCATCTACCACCCACGATGACCTCGTCATGTCGCTCGCGCTCGCCGGCTGGTGGGCTTGGGAGAACCGCAAGTCGCTCCTCGCTGGTCCGCTGCATAAACCTCTGGCTCCCGTGGTGTTCTAGGCCCGGCCACTCTTCGCGCGGCACCGCCATAACCCCCGCATGACCCTCATCTCACGCATTGTCATCGTTCGGCTGGCTCCGCCGCACCAGCAACGGCAGATACTCGTCCCACAACCCCTCGCTCGTGTCCCGCTGATGCTGCAGCCGGCTGTCCAGGTTCTCAATCTCCCGCACATCGTCGCGCCGGCAGGCGTCGCTCATCAGCGTCGCAATCTCAATCTCTTGCCGATTCGACTCCAGCCACCGCTGTTTCAGATCCCCGAACTTCTTCTCGTCGGCGTCGTTCCATCCTTGGTCCATGGCGGCCATCCTATCACTGCCCGCCGGGCCCCCACCGGCCTCTCCGCCTAGCGCGGCACCGCCACCAGATCCAGCCCCAGCGTTGCGTCATTCGAGGGCAATCCTTCGAACACCAACAACGTGCTCGCCGGCGGCGACGGCCCGCGATAGTAGCCCCCGCGCACGCCCCGATACTCCTCGGTGGCCTTGCCCGTCAGCGAGTAGCCATACGCCATCACCACCTGCTCCATGGCTGCGCCCGTCGGCTCCAGCATCTTCTTCAGCCTGTCCATCATCAGTTTCATGCCCGCCGCATCGAGCCCGAAAGATTGCTGCGTCGTCGTAAACACCACCTTCGGCGCGGCCACCTTTACCAGTTGCGTATACGCCGCCGACTTCGGCAGCCCCTCCGGATTCACGAATTCCACCGGCGAACTCGGCGCCGTCGTCAACCGCCCCACGCCTTCGCATTCTGCCAGGCTCGGGCCCGTCACGCGCTGCACCTGCGCCAGGGTCTGCACCGCCTTTGGAAACAGCGATGTCATCCGTCCCTGGATCTCCGCCACATTCTCCAGCACGCTCACGTAACAGGTCACGCGCGCCATCTCGCCGCCGGCCGCCTTCAATGCTTTGTCCAGGTTTGCCAGCGATTCGTTGGTCACCTCCAGCAACGGCCGCGGCTTTTCCACCGTCGCCCGCACCTGCTGTCCGGAGAGAAACACCAGCCCCGCCGGATTCACCGGCTTCTTGTCCATGTAGACCGCTTCGAACTGCACCTGCGCGCCTTCCATCGGCAACCCGCCCACGAAGATGGTGCTCACGGCGGGCAGCGGCTGGTGCGCCTCGCTGAGCGTCTCGCTCACAATGCTCGGAATCCGCCGCAAGTCCCCGTTGCCGGCCACAAACGCCCGCAGCTTCACCAGCGTGCCGCCCCGCGCCGCATTGCGCACGGCCTTCAGCGCATCGCGCGTCTGCTGGGAGAGCAGGCCCTTGTTCGAGAGGGGCGACACCGCAAACGCCAACCGCGCCGTCTCCGCCGCGATCGCGTTCGGCGGGTCCGGCAGCACCTCCAGTGTCTGCGTCACCTCGGGCTCTTCTTTTTTCGACTTTTTCTTCTTCTTCCGCGTATCGATTTGCGCCAGGAGGATCCCGGTCAAGCCAAGCACCGTGAAGAAGGCGACAAGTTTGCGCATTTCTGGCTGAAATTCTATCAAACGGCGCGCCTCACAGGATTGGCTGGTTTCGGCTCATCCAATTTGAGAATGGATTGACAGCGGCTAGGCCAATATGGTCCAATCGCCATGAACTGGCATGATCCAAATTCCGCCACTCGAAGCGAATTCCAGTATCCCGCTTTACCGGCAACTCTATGCTGGCATTCGGGATGCCATTCAAACGGGTGTCTTGCGGCAGGGCGATCAGATTCCGCCCACCCGCGAATTGGCTCAATTGGCTGGGGTCAATCGGGCCACTGTGGCTGCCGCCTACGAACTCCTCGAAGCCGAAGGCCTCATCCGTGGACACGTGGGGCGGGGAAGTTTCGTTCAGGCTCCCACCCCCCGCACGCGCGAAGCCGACCTCATCAGCTTTGCCACCTCCCGCCCCGCCGAACAGCTCTTCCCGATGCACGCCTTCCGCGCCACCGTGAATGAAGTGCTCAACGACGCTCGCCTTTCGAGCATCCTCCAACTCGGCGCGCCCGCCGGTTACGCGCCGCTTCGCCGTTGGCTCCGTGAAGCAAGCGGCTTGGCGACCCCCGCTGACGAAGTGATGGTCACCAGCGGCTGCCAGCAAGCCCTCGACCTCATCCAGCGCGCGATGCTTGCCCCCGGCGACACCGTCCTCGTCGAAGATCCCGTCTACGCCGGCTTGAAGAACGTCTTCGAGCGCGGCCGCTTGCGCCTGGTCCCCATGCCTCTCGGCGACCAACACGTCGACCCGGCCCAGGTGGAACGCGCCATCGCCGCCGAACGCCCTCGCCTCGTGGTCGTCACCCCGGACTTTCAGAACCCCACCGGCGCCTCCATGCCGGTCGACACCCGCCGCCGCGTCGCCCAAGCCGCCGCGGACCGTCACATCCCCATCGTCGAAATCGACCTCTACCGCGACCTGCGCTACGACGGCGACCCGCTCCCCACCCTCAAAGAACTCGTTCCCGCTGCCGAAGTCCTGCTCCTCCGCAGCTTCTCGAAGATCGCCTTCCCCGGCCTCCGCGTCGGGTGGATTCTCGGTCCCCAACCCCTCATGGCTCGGCTCATCGAAGCCAAGCAATGGGCGGACCTCCATTCGGACCAGCTTTCCCAGGCCATCCTCCTCCGCTTCGCCGAGTCCGGACGTCTCGACCAGCACCTCGCCCAAATGATCGCCGCCGGCCGCGAGTGCCTCGCCGCCGCGCTCGAAGGCTGCGAACGCGAACTGCCTCTCGGCACTCGCTACACGCGGCCTCAGGGCGGCATGAACCTCTGGATCACCTTGCCTGAACCGCTCGACGCCACCGAGTTACTGCCCGTCGCCGAGCGCGAAGGACTCACCTACTTGCCCGGCCGCCACTTCCAGATCGAAGCGCGCGCCCACGGGCAACTCCGTCTCAGTTTCGCCGGCTTACCCCCGGCTTCGATTCGCACCGGACTGGCCGGCCTGGGCCGCGCCATCCATCGTGAACTCGATCGCTTGAAATCCGCGGTGTCGCCCTCGCCGGCCACCGCCATGGTCTGAACACACGCACAGGAGAATTCGCATGATCTTGAATGAAGCTTTTCGATTGAAGTCGGGCCTGGCTGAAATGCTCAAAGGCGGCGTCATCATGGACGTCACCAACGCCGAACAGGCTCTCATCGCGGAAAAGGCGGGCGCCTGCGCCGTGATGGCTCTCGTCAAAGTCCCTTCGGACATCCGCAAGGAAGGCGGCGTCGCCCGCATGTCCCCCGTCTCGAAGATCAAGGAGATCCAGGCCACCGTCTCGATCCCCGTCATGGCCAAGTGCCGCATCGGCCACATCGCCGAAGCCCGCGTTCTTGAGGCCCTCTCGGTCGATTACATCGACGAAAGCGAAGTCCTCACCCCCGCCGACGATGAGAACCACGTCGACAAGCGCAACTTCCGCGTCCCCTTCGTCTGTGGCGCGCGTAACCTCGGCGAAGCTCTCCGCCGCATCGGCGAAGGCGCGGCCATGATTCGCACCAAGGGTGAAGCGGGTTCCGGCAACATCGTCGAAGCTGTCCGCCACATGCGCACCATCCAGCGCGAAATGAAGCAACTCACCGTCCTCTCTTCCGACGAGTTGATGGCCGAAGCCAAGCGTCACGCCGCCCCCTTTGAACTGATCGAATACGTCGCCCAGCACGGCAAGCTCCCCGTCCCGAACTTCTCGGCCGGCGGCATCGCCACCGCCGCGGACGCTGCCCTCGCCATGATGCTCGGCGCCGAAGCCGTCTTCGTCGGCTCCGGCATCTTCAAGTCCTCCGATCCGGAGCGCTTCGCCAAGGCCGTCGTCAAAGCCACCACCTATTGGAACGACCCCGCCAAGGTCCTCGAAGCCAGCGCCGAACTCCCCGACGGCATGCCCGGTCTCGACATCCGTCAGTTGGAAGAAGGCCAACTGATGGCCACCCGGGGCTGGTAAGCGCATGGCCAAGAAAGTCGGCGTCCTCGCGCTCCAGGGCGACTTTGCGAAACACGCTCAGTCGCTCGAGCTCCTGGGCGCCGAAGCCATCGAAGTCCGCTCCCAGGCCGGTCTTGATCAGGTCGATGCCCTGGTCATGCCGGGTGGCGAGTCCACCACCATGCTCAAGCTCATCGGCTATGAGAACCTCTGGGACTCGTTGCTCGCCTTCGGCCACGCCAAGCCCATCTTCGGTACCTGCGCCGGCGCCATCCTGCTCGCCAAGCATGTGATGAACCCGAATCAGGTATCCTTAGGCCTCATGGATTTGGATGTCGAGCGCAACGCTTACGGCCGCCAACTGGACAGTCACATCGCCCAGTTGGACCTCGAAGGCCAGCCGCTCGAAGCCGTCTTCATTCGCGCCCCCATCATCCGGCGCGTCGGACCCGGCGCCCAAGTCCTCGCTACCCACCGCGGCGACCCCGTCCTTGTCACCGAAGGCAAACACATGGTCGCCACGTTTCATCCGGAGTTGACGTGCGATCCACGGGTTCACGAGATCTTCTTAAGGCGGGTTTAGGCGGCACCCGCACGCCGGCCGAACCGGGCCGCCTCCCTCGCGTCATGTTCGTCTGCCTCGGCAACGTCTGTCGCAGCCAAATGGCGGAAGCTTTTGGCCGAGCGCTCGGCGTGGGCGTCTTCGAATCCATCAGTGCCGGGCTCACCCCCGGCATGATGATCGATCCCGTCACCAAACAGGTGATGGCCGAACGCGGCTTGAACCTTGAACAGCAATTTCCCAAGTCCATCACCCTGGCGGCCACGCAGGGCGCGGACCTCATCGTCAACATGAGCGGCTACCCCTTGCCCCCGGGCATCAAGTATCCCTCCATCAATTGGCAAGTGCCGGACCCGCACACCAAACCCATCAGCGTCCACCGCGAAACGCGCGACCTCGTCGAACGGCTCGTCATGCAACTCGTCCTGCAGTACCGTACGCGCGCCCGCTAACGTTATCCTCAGAAGGACGTGGATTTTCTCTCCCGCGCGCTCTCTGTCGCGCACACCCTCGGGCTGTCTCACCCTCAAGTGCATGCGCTCTCCGGCGGCGTCTCCTCCGACGTCGCCTTGATCGAAGGTGATGGTCAGCGCTTCGTCGTCAAACAGTCGATCCCCAAGCTGCGCGTCCAGGCCGATTGGCCCGTCCACCCCAGCCGCATCTGGCGCGAAGTCGACGTCCTGCGGGCGCTCGCTCCCGCGCTTCCCCCGGGTGCCGTTCCGGCCGTCGTCTTCGAAGCGCGCGACGAATACCTCTATGCCATGACCGCCGCTCCCGCCGGCGCCGCCTCCTGGAAAGAACAACTCCTCGCCGGCGACATCGACCCGGACCTCGCCGCCTACCTCGGCTCCCTCCACGCCGCCATGTTGCGGCTCCCCAATCCCCGGCCCGAGTTCGACGACATCGCCTTCTTCGAAGAACTCCGCATCGACCCCTACTACCGCTTCACCAGCGAACGCCACCCCGACCTTCGCCCGCAATTCGACGAAGCCTCCCAGTCCTGCCGCCAGCATCGCTGGGCTCTCGTCCATGGCGACTTCAGCCCCAAAAACATCATGGCCGGCCCCGGCACCGCCATGATCCTCGACTGGGAATGCATCCATTGGGGCGATCCCGGCTTCGACACCGCCTTCCTCCTGAATCATCTCGTCCTCAAAATGTTCCGCCGCCCCGCCGATCGCCCTTTGCTGGAACGGGCCGCTCTCGCCTATCTCGGCGCGGTCTCCGCCGTTCCCTTTGCCGACACCATGCGGCATCTGCCCTTGCTGATGCTCTGCCGCATCGACGGCAAGTCCCCGGCCGAATACCTCAACACGGACGAACTCCGCGACGCCGTCCGCCAAACGGCCCGCCGCTTGCTCACGGAAAAGCCCAACACTCCCCAGGATCTATTCGCATGTCTTTAGCCATTCAATCTCTCGCCGGTTTCGAAATCCTCGACTCGCGCGGACGTCCCACCGTCGCCGCCGTTTGCACTCTGCAGGACGGGACGCGCGCCATCGCGCATGCTCCCAGCGGCGCCTCTACGGGCCGTCATGAAGCCCACGAACTGCGCGACGGCGACGAGCATTGGTACGCCGGCAAAGGCGTGGTGCGCGCGGCCGACGCCATCAACGGTGAACTGAATCAGGCCCTCCACGGGGTCAGTGCCGGCGAACAGGCTCGCGTCGACGAGATCCTGATCGAGCGCGACGGCTCCGCCAACAAGAGCCGCCTGGGCGCCAATGTCCTGCTCGCCGTCTCCTGCGCCGCGGCGCGTGCCGCCGCCCAATCGCTGCGCATTCCGCTTTGGCGGCATTTGCAAAGCCATCGCACGCCCGCGATGCCCCTGCCGATGGTGAACATCCTCTCCGGCGGCCTGCACGCCGGCGGCAACATCGAGTTTCAGGACTTCCTGGTGATGCCCCACGGCATCCACGGCTACCCGAACCAGTTGGAGGCGATCGTCCGTGTGCACACTGCCGCCAAACAAGTGCTCGACGAACGCGGCCTGATCACCACCGGCGTGGCGGACGAAGGCGGCTGGGGGCCGCGCTTCGCGTCGAACGAGCAAGCGCTCGAGATCCTCACGGAAGCCATCGAGCGCACCGGCCTCGAAATGTCGATCGCGCTCGACGTCGCCAGCACGCACTTCTATCGCGACGGCCAATATCACCTGGCCACCGAACACCGCACGCTTACCGCCGCCGGCATGGCCGACCTGCTGGCCGACTGGAGCCGCCGCTATCCGATTCGCTCCGTCGAAGACGCGCTCGAAGAAGACGACTGGTCCGGCTGGCGCGAACTCACCCAACAACTCGGCGACCGTCTCCAACTGGTCGGCGACGACTTCTTCACCACCAACCTCGCCCGCCTCGAGCGCGGCATCGCCGAAGGCTGCGCCAACGCCGTCCTCGTCAAGATGAACCAGATCGGGACGCTCACCGAAACTTTCGCCGTCGTCGACCGGGCGCGCGAAGCCGGCTACCGCGCCGTCATCTCGGCGCGGAGCGGCGAAACCGAGGACAGCTTCCTCGCCGACCTCGCCGTTGCCACCGGGGCAGGGCAGATCAAGATCGGCTCCATCACCCGCTCCGAACGCCTCGCCAAATACAATCGCCTCCTCGAAATCGCCGCCTTCGAGTTGCGATAGGCGAGCTACACTGGAACTTCAAATGCGACTTGGCGTACTCGGCTTGGGGTTCATGGGCGCAACCCATATTCGCGCTCTCAACGGCATTGACGGCGTCACGCTCGCCGCGATTTCCAGTTCCGATCAGAAAAAACTCTCCGGCGACCTGAGTTCGGTCGGCGGCAATCTCGGCGAAGGCTTCGCCACGCTCGACTTCTCGAACGTCGACAAACACACCCGCTGGCAGGACATCTTGACGGACCCCACCATCGACGCGGTGGATGTCTGCTTACCCACGCACCTGCACGCCGAAGCCACCGAAGCCGCTCTGTTGGCCGGCAAGCACGTCCTTTGCGAGAAACCGCTCGCCCTCGACTTCGAGACCGCGGATCGCCTGGTCAAGCTCGCCGAAAAGCAAGGCCGCATCCTCATGGCGGCTCAGGTGTTGCGCTTCTTCCCGATGTACCGCCAAATGGCGGACCTCGTCCGCTCCGGCTCCCTCGGACCGGTGCGCGCCGCGACCTTCCGTCGCCGCTGCGCCGCTCCGCCCTGGGCTGCCTGGATGAAGGACAAGTCCATCAGCGGCGGCGGCGTCTTCGACCTCCTGATTCACGACGTCGACATGGCCCTCTACCTGTTCGGCACGCCGCAGGCTGTCTCCGCCACGGGCCGCGAAGCGCTCGCCGACTACGTCGACACCATCAATGGCCAACTGATCTACGACGGCCTTGACAGCGTCACTGTCGCCGGCGGCTGGCATCATGGCGCGTTCCCGTTCTCGATGGAGTACACCATCGTCGCCGACGGCGGCACCATTGAATACAGCTCGGCCAACGGTAAGGACCCGCAAGTCTACCGCCCCGGCGCCGAACCTGAATCGCTCACGCCTCCGGCCCCCATCGACGGCTATCAGGAAGAGATTCGCTACTTCGTGGAGTGCTGCCGGAACGGCACCGCACCCATTGACTGCTCGCCCGCCGAGTCCGCGCAGGCTGTGCGCGTCACCCGGCTCATGTCCGAGGCGCGCGCCAAAAAAGGAGAACTATGTCCGCTCTAAAACCTCTTGAACCCGGTGTGATGTTTTGGGCTGCGCCCAATCCCACGGACGTGATCCGCGGCGTGAAGGCGCTGGGCGTTCGCTCCGGCCAACTGGGTGTCGCCGGCGATTATCTGCTCGACGGCGCCGCGCCGCTGTGGCAGTACGCCTGCGAGTCCGAAGACTTCACCCTCGTCACCGTCTTTGGCGCCTATACCGGCGAAGACTACGCCGACATCCCCACCGTCGAGCGCACGGTGGGCTTCATCCCCGCCGACACCCGTGCCGAGCGCGAAGCGCGCACCATCGCTCTTTCGGACTTTGCCGCCAAGCTCGGCGTGAAGTCGATTGCCGCGCATGTCGGCTTCGTTCCTCACGATAAGACGCATCCGAACTACATCGCCGTGCGCGACCTGGTCCGCCGCATTTGCGACCACGCCCAGCAGCATGGACAAAGCTTCACCCTCGAGACCGGTCAGGAGCCGGCGGAGACGCTCCTCGCCTTCTTCGAAGACGTGGCGCGCCCGAATCTGGGCATCAACTTCGACCCGGCCAACATGATTCTCTATGGCACGGGCAACCCGATTGAGGCCTTGGGCGTCCTCGGTCACCACGTCATCTCGGTGCATGCCAAAGATGGCATCTGGCCGGACAAGAATGTCCCTGGGTCCTTGGGTCATGAAAAACCCTTAGGCTCGGGTGATGTGAATATTCCCGCATTTGTGGCCAAATTAAAAGAAATCGGCTACCAGGGTACGGTGAACGTCGAGCGCGAAGGCACCAACCCCGAGGTGTGGCGTCAGGACGTTGGCGCAGCGGTCGAACTTTTGAAGAGCCTGGTCTAAAAGGCAAAAGGCCGGTCCTTGCGGACCGGCCTTCTAACTGATTGAACTTACGCGGAGTTTAGCGAACTTCGGCAGGAACTTTGGTGGTTCCGTTGGGTGCCGCGGCAGCGGCGCTCGTCAGAACTTTGCCCCGTCGGCGCGCTTCAGACAGCCACGATGGGGGACGCCCACGGCGGCGACCACGATTCTCCACCAGTCTCTCCAACGTCAAGATCGCTTCTTCGATTTGTTCTCGCTCTTTCCGCAATTCGTCCAAAATTTTTGTGACGTCCAATGCAGCCTCCATTCCCTGCTCTAATCGGCCGATATTCCCAGCTTTTTGGCGGGGGTTCTATTTTCAGAACCGTTGGTCTTTTATTTCAGACCTTTGTCTGCTCCATTATGGCCCACGCTCCGGCCATTATCAAGAGGTTCGTTCTGAAATCAGAACAGATCGACAATTGTCTTACCGAGGCGCACTAGTGGAATTCTTCCGATTCCAGTGGAAATAGAAGGGTAATCCGATCGCGATCAGTCCGAGTCCCAGAATCGATTCGCGTGGAGAATCGCGTAACGTATAGAAAATTAAGAGCACAGCCACCAGCACGAACACCATCGGGACGATCGGGTAGCCTAATGTCCGATAAGGACGTTCCATTTCGGGCTTTGTTTTGCGCAGCACCACCACCGAGAGGGCGGCCATTCCGTACAGAATCCAGCTCGCGAAAATCACGCAGGTGTACAGTTCGTCGTATCTGCCGGACAGCACCAATACACAACTCCACAGTGACATCCCAAAGATACTGACGCTGGGAGACCGGTGCTCCGGGTGGACGTCGCCGAAGCTTTTGAAGAACAGCCCGTCGCGGGCCATGGCGAATGGCACCCGGGCGCCCGAAAGAATCGATCCGTTGAGGGCCGCAAAAATCGACACCATGGCGACAATGCTGACCGCCGTCGCTCCGGTCGGGCCAAAGATTTTGCGCATCAGCTCCGCCGGCACCAGATCCGCCTGGGCGACCTCCTCCGCCGACAGCACATAGAAATAGGCCGCATTCGCCGCCAGGTAGATCGCCATCACGGCGAGCGTCCCCAGAATCAGCGCCTTGGGCAGGTTCTTCTGCGGATCCTGAATCTCGGCGGACACCATCGAGACGTTATTCCAGCCGTCGTACGCCCAGAGAATGCCGACCAGCGCGGCAAAGAACCCGGCGACCCCGCCCGGGGCCGGCACCGAGGTATTCATGTGCGCGAACGTCCCCTGGCTGTAGCTGAAGCCCACGGCCACGATCGCCGCGAACAGCCCGACTTTCGCGATCGTCACCACGAGTTGTAAGCCGCCACCGAACTTAACGCCGAAATAGTTGACGACGCCCAGCCCCAGGATCAGCCCGATTGCCACCAATTGGCCCACGGTGACTTCGAGCGGCTTCCAGCCGGGCCCGATCGGCGCGTCAGTCCGCGCCACCACCGCATTCAGGCCGGGCGCAAAGTTTACCATCGCCAGATAAAAGGCCGTCGCCAGGGTCGCCACCGAGCCGCTCTTGGCCACCCACATTTGGGTCCAACCGTAGATAAAGGCATACAAGCGCCCGTACGCCGCCCGCAGATAGACGTACTCGCCGCCGGACTCCGGCATGGCTGCCGCGAGCTCCGCATAGGTCAGCGCCCCGGCCAGCGACAGTAAGCCGCCGAACACCCAGACGAAGAAGAGCTCCCAGGGGTCGCCCACCTTGAGGATGGCGCGCTTGGGCACCAGGAAGATGCCGCTCCCAATCACGGTGCCGATGACGATGGCCACGGCTCCCCATAATCCCAGGTCGCGCCGCAGCGCCAGTTGCCCTTGATTCGTCAAGCAGCCTTCTCCTTCTGCCGGTCAAACTGACCCACCAGCAAACCTACCGTCAGCGTCATGGTGGTTCCGATCAGCACATACCAGGTGAACTTCACGTTCGTCCCTAAAAACAGATACAGGTTCGTGCTGAGTCCGGCCAGAATGCCGGCCATGGCCGCCTTCTTGCCGGGGCCCTTGAAGAGCAGCCCGAGCAGGAAGGTCCCCAGCAGAGCGCCGTAGACGATGCTTGCAATGCCCAGGCCGGTTTCGAGCACCGACTTCACCTGCTGCGCAATCAGCGCAATCCAGAACAGCACCGCGCCCCAGGCGAGCGTAATCCAACGCGCCAGCTTCAGCCAGTCCGCATCGGACTTCGGTCGCCGCGCCAGGGGCTTCCAGAAATCCATCACCGTGGTGGAGGCCAGGGAATTGAGCGCGGCCGAGAGGTTCGACATCGCCGCCGCCAGAATGGCCGCGATCGTCAAGCCGGCGATCCCGGGGGGCAACTGATTCCACAAGAACTGCGGATAGATGCGATCGCCCTTTTCGGGGCGGGGAAGACCGTTGTCCTGGTAATAAACGAACAGGCAGATGCCAATCACCAGGAAGAGCGAGAACTGGAAGAAGATCACCGCCCAACTGCTCATCAGGGCCAGCCTTCCTTCTCCCTGCGTACGCGCCGAAAGCAGGCGCTGCACCATCAGTTGCTCGGTGCCGTGCGAAGCCGTGGTGAGGAAGCAACCGCCGATGAGTCCGGCGAGAAAGGTATAAGGCCGCGTGAAGAAGCCCGGTTCCGTGGGCAGGCTCCAGTCGAAGACCTGGAATTTGCCCGCTTGCCCGCCGACATCGGCCACGTGCGCCCAACCGCCCGGAATCTGCTGCAGAATGACGAAAAAACTGAGGATCGCGCCGGCGACGTAGAGGAACATCTGGATGACGTCGGTCCAGATGACGGCCGTCATGCCGCCTTCGAACGTGTAGAAGAGTGTCAGGGCGACGATCAGCAGGATCGAGACGAGATTGTCCGTGCCCAGAATGATCGAGATGACGATGGAAATGGCGAATACCCGGACGCCTTCGGCCATCGCCCGCAGCACCAGAAAGCAGCCTGCCGTCAGCTTGCGGACTTCGTGTCCGAAGCGCCGCTCCATCAACTCGTAGGCGGTGAACATCTCGCCGCGGAAATAATGCGGCAGAAACAGCGTCACGATGATGACGCGCGCCAGTAGATAGCCGAACACCACTTGGAGAAAGCCGAGATTGCCGTCGAAGGCGAGCGCCGGAGTCCCGATCACCGTGAGCGTGCTGGTCTCGGCGGAAACGATGGAAAACGCGATGGCCCACCAGGGAGTGGTCTTCCCGCCGAGGAAATAGTCTTTGAGTGTCTGCTGGTTGTGGCGGAAGCGCGCGCCAAAGAGCGTAATGCCCACCAGGTAGATCACGATCACCGTCAGATCGAACCAGCGCATGGAATCCCCGCAGTCTAGCATGCCCGCGTCGAAGAATTCGGGAACATCTTGGCCTCGTCAGGCATCTATCGTGATGAAGATCTCCGGGGTGGGTGGAACGGAATTTCGGCTGTCAAGTGAGGTTGCGGCTGATTGGAAGTTTCGGATATGCTGAGGTTTCCGTTGCGGGCCTGGATCGCGTACGTCTCGGCAGGCATCGTCATCTATCCTTTCAGCGTCCGTAGGAGGCAGAAGAAGTGTTAAAGCGTTGGATTCGGGCCATCGTGGTCGTCGGCTTGGCGGTGATGCCCGCGCTATATGCGCAGGAAAAGAAGGTGAAGGATCAGGCCGAATACGACTTGATTCAGGCGATCCAAAAGGAAGCGGATGCCAAGAAGAAGGTTGATCTCATCAACCAGTGGAAAGAGAAGTATCCTACCTCGGACTTCAAAGTCGAACGTCTGCAGGCTTTAGTGGCCGCGCAGCAAGCGGCGCAGAACGCTCCGGGCATGCGGGAAGCGGCGCTCGACCTGATCAAGGAAGATCCCAAGGGTCTCGCCGGCTACATCTACATGAACCTGCTCACGCTGAGCATGAACGACAAGAGCGAAGCCGCTCTCGCCAATAGCGAGAAGGCTGCCCAGGGCATGCTCGAGTTGCTCAAGACCTTCCCCAAGCCGGCCAACATGACCGACGCCCAGTGGGAAGGCGAGAAGAAGAATCAGCAGTTGAACGCCTTGAAGTCGCTGGCCTTCGTCAAGATGAGCCGCAACGACTATCCGGGCGCCGAAGAGCAATATCTCGAAATCCTCAAGATTGCGCCGAACCTGGGTGACGTTTCGCTGAACGCCGCCACGGCCGTGCTGCGCCAGAAGAAGGAAGAGCGCCAAGCGGTGGCTCTGTTCCACTATGCTCGTGCCGCCACCTTCACGGGCCAGGGCGCGCTGCCCGAGCCCGCCCGCAAGCAGGCGATGGACTTCTTCCGCAAGAACTACATCCTGATGCGCGAAAACGACAGCAAGATCGACGAGTTCATCGCCCTCACCAAGGACAACGCGATTCCGCCGGCCGACCTGAAGATCGAGTCGGTGAGCGCCGTGATGGAGCGCGAACTTGAAGAACTGAAGAAGACCAATCCGCAGTTGGCTCTCTGGATCCAGGTGAAGAAGGAACTCGTCGGCGCTAACGGCGAGACCTACTTCAACGACAGCGTGAAGGGCACCGGCCTGCCGAAGCTCAAGGGCAAGGTGATTAGCCATACCCCGGCGATCCGTCCGACGAAGGTGGTGGTCGCGCTCGAGAATGATAAGGATGGCGAGATCACGATCGCGGTCACCCCGGCGCTGGCGGGCAAGGCCGATCCCGGCACGGAAATCGAATTCGAGAATGCGGTGCCGAAGACGTTCACCAAGGATCCGTTTATGCTGACGGTGACCGCGGAACCCTCCAACATCACCGGCTGGCCCGTGGCCACGCCGGCCGCTGCTCCGCGCCCCGCTGGTGCGAAGCCGGTGGTGAAGAAGAAGTAGTTCTTTCGTCGAACTAAAAGAAGAAGGGCGAGGCCGCTGGCCTCGCCCTTTTCGCTTTTACTGACTGAGCGCTTAGCCCCGCGCCTTGCGGACCTCGTCGGTGAGCGCCGGCACGATCTCGAACAGATCGCCCACCAGGCCATAATCGGCCACTTCGAAGATCGGCGCATGGGGATCCTTGTTGATCGCCACAATCGCTTTGGAGCCCTTCATGCCGACCAGATGCTGGATGGCGCCGGAGATGCCCACGGCGACGTAGACCTTCGGGGCTACCGTCTGACCGGAACTGCCCACCTGCCGTTCCATCGGCAGCCAGCCGCTGTCGCAGATCGGTCGAGAGGCCGCCAGTTCGGCGCCCAGCGCTTTGGCCAGGTCCTCGACGAGTGACAGGTTCTCCTGCTCCTTGATGCCGCGTCCCACCGACACGATGACGTCGGCGGCCGTGAGGTCCACCGCGCGTGAGGACTCGCGGAACGGCGCTTCCGGTTGCTGACGAATCGCGCCCACCGACGGCTGCCGCGTCTCCACGGGCGCCGAACCGGCCGCCAGCGTATCCGCGCGATAAGCTCCCGCCTGCAGACTCACCAGGTGCGGCGCCGCCGTGGCCGGCTTCACATCCGCATTCAGCTTGCCCTGGAATAACTGCCGGACGAAGACCGGGCCGTCGTTCACCTTCACCACGTCGCTCACCAGCACCCGATCGAGCCGTGTGGCCAGCTTCGGACCGAAGTCACGCACCTGATAGGTGTGCGGGAAGAGCACCAGCGACGGCTGCACCTCGCGAATCAGTTCCGCGAGCGCTGCCGTATACCCGTCGGCCGTGTATTGCGCGAGTGACGCATCGTCGAGGGCGTAGACCTTGTCGAGTGCTTTGGTCGCGGCCTCGGCCGCGAGCGATCCAATGCCGCTGCCCAGTACGACGGCCGCCACGGGCTCGCCGCGTGACTGGCCCAGTGCCTGCCCGCCCGCCAGCGTCTCCCAGGACATCTTGTGCCAGGCGCCGCCGGTTTGTTCCATCACCACCAGAATCACGAGAGCACCCTCATTTCGAACTTCAGCTTCTCCACCAGCTTGGCGGCCTGTTCCTTGGCCGTGCCATCGAGCATCTGCGTCTGTTTCTGCCGTTCGGGCTCATAGACGCGCTCGAGGACCGTGGCGGCCGCCCCGGTGTCGATGCCGGCGGCGTCGATCGCCTTCAGTTCCTTTGTTTTGGCCTTCTTGATGCCCATCAGCGTGGCGTAACGAAGCCGATTCAAGCCGCTCTGAATGGTCAGCACGGCCGGCAGGGGCATGGTGATGTATTGGAACCAGCCGTCTTCGAGCTCGCGCTTCACGCGCACCGCGCCCGCCTGCGGTTGCACTTCCATGATGATGGTGGCGTGCGAACTGCCCAGCAATTCGGCCAGGATCACGCCGGTTTGGCCGGAACCGACGTCATCCGATTGCAGGCCGGTGAGCACCAGGTCGGGCGACTCGGTCTTGACCGCGGAAGCCAGCAGCTTCGCCACGGCGAGCGGATCGAGCTTCTCGGGCTCTTCGCAGACCAGATGAATGGCCCGGTCCGCGCCCTTGGCCAACGCTTCCCGAATGGTGGAGGCGGCGCGCTCGGGGCCCAGACACAGCGCGACCACTTCGCCGGCGCCCTGTTTTTCCTTGAGCTGCAGCGCCTCTTCCAGGGCGTAGGCGTCGGGCTCGTTGATCTCGAACGTCAGGTCCCCGTCGTCGATCCACGAAGCGGCGGAGTTCAGCCGCAGCTGTGAATCGCGGGCAGGCACTTGCTTGATCGCGACGATGATTTTCATGAGGTATATCGTTTGAAGATGAGGCTGCCGTTAGTGCCGCCGAAGCCGAACGAGTTCGAAAGCGCGTAGTCGATCTTCATCGGCCGCGCGACATTCGGCACGTAGTCGAGGTCACAACCGTCGCCCGCCTTCTCGAAGTTGATGGTCGGGGGCGCAATCTGATCGCGGATCGCCATCACGCACAGGCCGGCTTCCAGGCCTCCTGCGCCGCCCAGTAGATGCCCCGTCATCGACTTGGTGCTGCTCACCGCCAGCTTGCCCACATGCTCGCCGAAGGCGCGGTGAATCGCCGTCGTTTCGATGCGGTCGCCCACCGGCGTCGAAGTGCCATGGGCGTTCAGGTAATCGATCTGCGTGTTTTCGAGCTTTGCGTCGCGCAGCGCATTGCGCATCACGCGATACGGGCCGTCGCCGTCGGTGGAGGGCGAAGTGATGTGATACGCATCGCCCGACATGCCGTAACCCACCATTTCGGCGAGAATGTTGGCGCCGCGCGCGAGGGCATGGTCCAGCGACTCGAGGAACAGCACGCCCGCGCCTTCGCCCATCACGAAGCCGTCGCGGTCCGCATCCCAGGGACGGGAAGCGCGTTGCGGTTCGTCGTTGCGGGTGCTGAGCGCGCGCATGGAGGCAAAGCCCGCCACGCTCAAGGGCGTGATCGCCGCCTCGGCGCCGCCGCAGATCATCGCGTCAGCGTAGCCGTGCTGGATGAGGCGGAAGCTGTCGCCCACGGCGTGAGCGCCCGTCGTACAGGCGGTGGCGGTGGCCGAATTCGGCCCCTTGGCGCCCGTGCGGATCGAGACGTAGCCCGAGCCCAGGTTCACAATCGTCGCCGGAATGAAGAACGGTGACACGCGCGACGGGCCTTTTTCCATCAGCGCCGTGTGTTCGCGTTCGATGACTTCGAAACCGCCGATGCCGCTGCCGATGTAGACGCCGACATTTTCGGCTTCCTCGGGCGTCACCTTGTAGTTCGCCATTTCGAGGGCGAAGTC
>JBGAHE010000128.1:0-18951 GCA_044226365.1 Bryobacteraceae bacterium | reverse complement strand
AGCATGGGCGCCGACTTCCGCGACTACGACAACGATGGTCGGCCCGACATCGTCCTTACGGCCCTCAACGGCGAGACCTTCCCCGTCTTCCACAACGAAGGTCGCGGCAGCTTCACGGATCGCACTTTCGCCACCCAGGTCGCCAAGCTCAGCAACACCCGTGGCGGCTGGGGCGTCGGTTGGGTGGACTTCGACAACGACGGCGCCAAGGACCTCTTCACCGCCAACTCCCACGTCAACGACCTCGTCGAAAAGTTCGAAGCCGCCCGCTATCTTCAACCCAACGCCGTCTTTCGCCAGGTGAAAGGCAAGTTCACCGAAGTCGCCGACAGTGGGCTCGACTCGGCCGTCGCCGCCCACCGCGGCGCTGCCTTTGCCGACCTCGATCGCGATGGCCGCGTCGATGTTGTCGTCACCGCGCTCGGCGCGCCAGTCGAACTCTGGCGCAATGTCACGCCCGACGCGGGCCACTGGCTCGCCCTCGATCTCGTCAACGGCCTGGGCGCGCGCGTCGAGGTGGATGGCCAACACCAGACCTTCACCTCGAGCCTCAGCTATGCCTCCTCGGTGCTGGACGGCGTCCACTTCGGCCTTGGCGCTGCGGCCACTCCGCGCCAAGTCACGATCGTCTGGCCCTCGGGCCAGCGCCAGGTCCTCACCGGTGTCGCCGTCGATCAGCGCCTCCGCGTTGTGGAACCGAAGCGATAGAATCTTCCCGTGCGTTATCTGCTGCTGCTCACCGCGCTCGCGGCGCGCGCCGAAGTGGCGCCGCAACTGGTGTGGTCCGGGCCGAACGTCACGCTGCTGGGCAGTCCTTCGCCGGATGGCCAATGGCTCTCCTATGTCGATGCGGCGGAACTCGCCGTCCGCGGCGCAAACGAGACGCGCCGCCTCACCCGCCGGCCGGCAGGCTCCAAAGAGTTCGCTTACTTCTCGATCTTCGCGCCCGACTCCCGGCGCCTCGCCTATGCCTGGTTCAACGCCGACGGCTTCTACGAACTCCGCACCACCACCATCGACGGCGAAGCACCTCGCGTCATCTACCGCAACGAAGAGACGGCGTTCGTCCAGCCCTGCGCCTGGTCGCCTGACGGCACGCAGATTCTCACGCTGCTTTTCCGCCGCGACAACACCAGCCAGATCGCCATCATCCCCGCCGCCGGCGGGCGCGCCCGCGTGCTGCGATCTTTACCCTGGATCTATCCCAAGAAAATGGACTTCTCGCCCGATGGCCGGTGGATCGTCTATGACCGTTTCCGCGTCGAAGGCCGCCCCGAACGTGCCGTCTATCTGCTCGCCGTCGATGGCGGCCAGGAGACGCCGTTGCTCGAGACCGCTGCCAGCCATCTGTTCCCGCTCTGGTCGCCCGACGGCCAGCGCATTTACTACGTTGACGAAGCCACCGCCGATCTCTACGCCGTCCGCGTGGAAGGCGCGCAACGCGCTGGGTCTCCGGAGCGCGTTGCGCAAGGCTTGGGCCGCCTTCTGCCAATGGCCATCACCGCCGCGCGCGACCTTTACTACGGCTTGCGCGCCGGTCGCACTGACGTCATGACGCCAGCCGGCGCCATCAAAACTCGCTTCCCTGGACAGAACAGTTCGCCCGCCTGCTGGAGGTGCCGGGCGCGGGCGACGCTGCCTACCTCTCGCGCCGCGGCACCGAGGAATCCGCGCTGCGAAAGCCGCGTCATCGCGCTGAATCGTCTCGAGAACGGACGAGCGCGAACTGCCTGGTCCATTGCCCTGATGGAAGCCGTCGGCTGCTGGAGAGCCTACAAATCGTTGCTGATCACCGGCGCCGATAGCGTCGGTCGCGAAGGCACCTTTCGCTTGAACCTTGAGAGCGGCGAGTTCACTTGGCTCCATGCCGAACGTCGCCGGCAGTTCGGCGATGCCCAACGCGCCTGGACCGTCGGCGAGCAGAAGAACCAGGTCTGGAAGCTCAAGCTCCCGGCCGTGCGCGCCGCCGTCCCACTTGGGCTTGATGCCTTTCTGCCCGTGCCCGCGGACAACCCTCTCACCCCCGAAAAAGTCGCCCTCGGCAAGCGGCTTTTCTTCGACCGACGCCTCTCCCGCGACAGCACGATCGCCTGCGCCACCTGCCATCAGCCCGAGTACGCCTTCAGCGACTCGCGTCCGCTCGCCGTCGGGGTCGGCGGCCAAGTGGGTCCCCGTCGTAGTCCACGGCTCGCCAATCGCGCCTACGGCTATCGCTTCTTCTGGGATGGCCGCGCCGAGAGCCTCGAAGCTCAGGTGGTGCAGCCCATCGAGAATCCCAAGGAGATGGACCTGCCTGTTGCCGACGCCGCTCAGCGGGTCGGGCTCAGCGTGCTGGAATTGCAGCAGGCCCTCGCGAGTTACGTTCGCACCATCCTCTCCGGGGACTCACCTTACGATCGCTACGGCGCCGGCGACGCGAATGCTCTCACACCCGATCAACGCGCCGGACTTGCGCTCTTCCGCGGCAAAGCCCGTTGCGCCACTTGTCACGTCGGCCCCAATCTCACCGACGAAAAGCTGCACGACACCGGCCTCGGCGACGGCGCCATGAAAACGCCTTCTCTGCGCGACGCCGCCAAAACTCCGCCATACATGCACAACGGCTCGCTCGCCACGCTCCCCAGCGTCATCGAACACTATCAGCGCCGGCTTTCCTTCCAACTAACTGCCGCTGAACAACAGCAGTTAGTCTCCTTCCTCCATTCCCTCTCCGGTACCCTGCGCGACGGTTACTAACTACAGCGCGACCGGGGGGGGGCGTGCATTCCACGCGCGGCTCGTATATAATCCTGCCAATTCTTTTAGGTTAAGGGAGGGTTCATCATGAACCTATGCTGCCGCGGAGCCGCCTTGTTGCTGCTCGCCAGTGTTTCGATCTATGCGCAGGACGTCCGCGCGCGCGTCCAGGGACTCGTCACCGATTCCTCACAAGCCGCGATTGCCGGTGCCGAAGTGGTGTTGCTGAACACCGCCACCAACGTCGCGGCCACCACCAAAACCAACGCCAGCGGCCAGTATCTTTTTGACTTCGTCATCGGCGGCGAATACAGCCTCACCGTCGAATCCACTGGCTTCCGAAAGTTCGTTCAGAAGAACATCGTCGTTCAGAGCCGCGGCGACGTCACGGTCGATGCCCGCCTCGAACTCGGCGCTACTACCGAAGCCATCACCGTCGAAGGTGCGCCGGTTTCGGTGCAGTTCAACTCCTCTACCGTCGGTCTCACCATCGACAAGAAGATGACCAACGAACTGCCCATCATCAATCGCAATCCTTTCCTGTTGGCGCAGTTGAATCCGGCCTCGGTCCTGCGTTCCACCACGGAGCAGAGCCCGTATCATCACTGGGCCTCGACGCAAATCGACGTTGGCGGCAACACCTCGACGAAGAACGACGTCGTCGTTGACGGCTCGCCGAACATGGCTTCAGAGAAATCCTCCTACACGCCCACCATGGACGCCGTGCAGGAAGTCAGCGTGCAGCAGAACGCTGTGGACGCAGAGTTCGGCCACTCCGCCGGCGGCATCATCACCGTGCAGATGAAGTCGGGCACCAACGCCTTCCACGGCACCGGTTACTACCTCGGCCGCAACCCCAGCATCAACGCCGTCGCCGACCAGATCACCCGCCGCGCGAACCTCACGCGCAATCACATCTGGGGCGGCACGCTGGGGTCGCCCATCGTCCGCAATAAAATCTTCAACTTCGCCGCCTATGAAGAGTGGCGCAGCCAGGATCCGCGTTCGGTTGCCTTCACCATGCCCACGGATCTCGAACGCACCGGCGACTTCTCGAAGAGTCTCAATGCCCGTGGTGGCCTTCGCGCGATCTACAACCCCTTCACCACCGTCCTCAACGCCGACGGCACGGCCTCGCGCATGCCCTATCCCGGCAACATCATCCCGGTCAGCCAGCAGGACCCCGTCGGCCGTCGCGTGATGAACGACATCTGGAAGCCCAATCTCGCGGGCACCGGCAGCGACCTGGTGAATAACTACCGCGCCGGCTTTGCCGAACGCGTCAAATACTGGAACCTCTCGGATCGTGTCGATTGGAATGCCTCCGACAAGCTCAAAGTCTTCGGCCGCTACTCCATGTTCAAGACCTTCGTCACGCAGGACAACTATGCGAACTCCGTTGCCGTGCAGCCCAACGGCAGCGAGCGGCACGCCTGGACCACCGTCGGCGACGTCGTCTACACGCTCAGCGCCAGCACCGTCCTCAACGTGCGCGGCGGCTACAACCGCATCTTCGATTCCTTCGCCGTCGCCGAGTCTCAGATCACCAGCGCCAAACTCACCGAAATCCTCGGCGGCGACTGGCACACGGCTTACTCGAAGAATGACCCGGCTCTTTACTATCCGGGCTTCACCGTCCGCCGCGGACCCTCGGCCGCCACGCTCGGCCGCACCGGTTACTGGTATCAGGACCCCGATACCTACAACCTCCAATCGAAGGTCTCGCACGCCCGCGGTCGCCACTACTTCAAGGTGGGCGGCGAGT
Organism: Bryobacteraceae bacterium; assembly: GCA_044226365.1. Classification (GTDB taxonomy): domain Bacteria; phylum Acidobacteriota; class Terriglobia; order Bryobacterales; family Bryobacteraceae; genus JALHNI01. Next base: position 14,450 of record JBGAHE010000128.1, on the reverse strand, counting down.
GGCGCCTGCAGCGCGTGGTCGCCGTGCGCCCACGCCCGATCTCCTTCGATATCCGTCAGGAACTCACGGCCAGCACGTTCCTCAATCCGGACCTCAACGTCTCGGGCGATGCCTGGGCCACGCTGCTGGTCGGCGCGCTCGACACCAACACGCTCATCCAGTCTCTACCGGTGCAGCGCCATCGCAATCGTTTCTACAGCCTCTACTTCCACGACGACATTAAAGTGTCGCAGCGCCTCACCATCAACGTCGGCCTCCGCTACGAATATGAGTCGCCGTTGGTGGACCCCGAGAATCGCCTCTCGCGATACCTTGACCTCAACTCACCCATCCCCGAGTTCCAGGGCTCGCGCGCGCCGGTGATACCGGCTGCGGCTACTGCCTTGCGCAAGGAAGCGCCCATCTTTAACGGCGCGTGGATCTTCACCGACGATGCGAATCGCGGCTCCTGGAATGCTCAGAAGCTGCTGTTCATGCCGCGCCTGGGCCTTGCTTACCGCCTGAACGATAAGTCCTCCTTGCGCGTCGGCTATGCGCGCTACCTCGTGCCCTCGACCCTGACGGATGGCCTCGACGTGCTGGGCAGCGTGTTCTATCCGGGGTTTGAAGCCACCAGCCGCGGCTTGCCCTTACTCTCCGGCGTCCCGCAATCTACGCTGAGGAACCCCTTCCCCGGCGGGCTGGTGCCCGTCAGCGGCAAGTCCTTCGGGCGTTACACGGACCTTGGCGGCGCCCCTATCTTCTACAACCAGGACTTCCAGGTCGGCGTGAACGACCGTTATAACATCAGCCTTCAGCGCGCCCTGCCGGGACAGATGGTGGTGGATGCGACTTACTTCTTCAACATTGGCCGCAATGCGCCGGTCACTCGCAATCTGAATCAGGTCGACCCGCGCATCGGCTATGAGCGCGGCGCCGCTACCGCTGCCAACGTCGCGAATCCCTTCTTCAATTTGCTGCCGGCCGAGCAGATGCCCGGCCAGTTGCGCACGCAAGCCAGCGTGCCGATCTCGCAGTTACTTCGCCTCTATCCGCAGTACGGCGACATCCAACAGCGTTTGAAGGGCATCGGCAAGAGCCGTTATCAGGCCTTGCAGATTCAGGTCCAGCGGCCGTTCGTCAAGGGCTTCAACATGGTGGTGGGCTACAACTACAATCGCGAGCGCAATCACGAGTATTACGACGAACTCGATAACTACCTCAATAACCTCACCTTCCAGCCCGCCGTCAATCCGCGCCACCGCCTCACCGGTGCTTCGATCTATCAGTTGCCCTTCGGCAAAGGCCGCACCTTCATGTCGAATGCGAATCGTCTGGTCGATGGTGTCTTCGGCGGCTGGTCGTTGAGCGGCCTCTTCTCGATCAACAGCGGCCAGTATCTGCGCTTCGGCGGCTTGCTCGTCAGCGGCGACCCCGCGATCGACAACCCCACGCGCGATCGCGTCTTCGACACCTCGAAGTTCCAGCGCCTGCCCGCCTTCACCCGCCGCACCAATCCCCTGCAGTACAGCGATGTGAAGTCGGCCATGTTCAAGAATCTTGACCTCACCCTGGCCAAGAACTTCGTCATCACCGAACGCCTGAAGTTCGAGTTGCGCATGGAAAGCTACAACGCCACCAACAGCTTCAATGGCGACCTGCCCAGCACGGCTTTCGGCACCTCCGCCTTCGGCGCCGTTACCGCTCAGCGCCCCGGTTATCTGGGCCGGCAATTCCAATACAGCGGCCGCTTTACTTGGTAGCAACGCTGTACTTACTCCTCGTGGCGCAGGACTTCGCCGGATCGAAAGCCTGCGCCGCCTGTCACGCCGAGATCGTGCAGAAACAGCAGAGCACCCATCATGCCCGCGCCCTGCAGCGAGGTGCCGACGGCCGCTGGGCCTTTGGCGCCGGCGCGCAGGCCATCACTTACGTTTCGCCCGTGGACGAAGACCATTACCTCGAACACGGCCTCTCCTGGTATCGCCGGATTCAGGCGCTCGCCCTCACGCCCGGCCACACCAACGCGTCCGGCGTCCGCTATCCTACCTTCAGCCCGGATGCCAACCTACTGCGCTGCTTTCAGTGCCATTCCACCGGCCAACTCACGCTGACGCCACAACGGACCGTGCAGCCCGCTGAAGAAGGCGTGCGCTGCGAGACCTGCCACGGATCCGGCCGCGCCCACGCCGCCGCGCCCTCCCCCGCCAATATCCGCAACCCGCGCCGCCTCACCGCCGCGCAGATCAACGAGACTTGCGGCGAGTGCCATCGGATGCCTCCAGCGAAAGGCGTCGCCACCAACTTCGAGAACCCCTGGAACGTGCGCCACCAGCCCGTCTACTTCAGCCAAAGCGCCTGCTTCCAGAAAAGCGGTGGAGGCCTCTCCTGCCTCACCTGCCATAACCCGCATGACGATAAGCCCGCCGACGCGCAGTGCGCCTCTTGTCATCCGCAGGCGAAACACAGTACGCCCGTTTCTGGCACCTGCGTCTCCTGTCACATGCCCGTGGTGAAGCCTTCTGACTTACTCGGCTTTGCGAACCATTGGATCGGCGTCTATCGCCTAACGGGCCCCGGCGCGAATCTGCTCCGCCCGCGTGCGCAAGGGGGCCGCCGTTGACTGCCGGTTTGTCTGCTCGAGTAAGTCGGCCAGATTCTCGAGCGCCGCGGCCGTCTCCGGCGCCTTGGGCCCGTGCGCCTTCTCGGCGATGGCCAGCGCGCGGCGAAAGTAGGCTTCACTGCCGCCGACATCACCCGCCATGGCCGAAAGCGCGCCCAGCATCCCGCACGCCGCACCCACCCGCGCGTCTTGCGGTCCCAGTTGCTTCTCGAACACGCCGAGCGCACTCGCCGCCAGGGGCTTGGCTTCGACGCTGCCGCGGGACAGCAGCAGGCCGGCGAGATTCAACCGGGTAACGGCCAGCTCGACGTCGCCTGCCGGTAACGTTCTCGCCCGAATTGCGAGCGCCCGACGATAGAGCTGCTCCGCCACTGCGGCGTCGGTCGCCTCGAGGTGTACCGCCCAGTTGTGCAGGATCGTGGCCGCCACGGGCGTTGACGCGGTGCCCAGGGCGGCAGAAAGATAAGGCGCCGCCGCCGCATAGTCGCCGCGCGAAGCCAAATAGAGCGCCAGATCCCGCGCGCTCTCTATCGTCTGGCGAGCCGTCGGTCCCAGAGTTTGTTGACGCTGCTCGAGCGCTTGCCGGTAGAGCGGCGAAAAGTCCGTAATTGGTTGCGCGAGGAAGAAAAGCAGCATGCGCTTTCGTAGTCAAAGATATCGCGTTGTACGGTCGGTTGGACCGGGCGGCGCCCACAATGAGCTTGATATATTCGAGGTCCCCCTTCAATGGAATCGACCATGCACCGCCGACAGTTTCTAAAGCACACCGCAGGGGCCGCCGTTCTGTCGACGGCGGCGGCTCAAGCCGCGCCCAACCCCCGCGCGAAAGAATGGAATCACTATGGCGGCGACGCCGGCGCCTCCCGCTATTCGCCTTGCGCGAAGATCACCAAGGCCAACGTCGCCAAGCTCAAAGTCGCCTGGACGCATCGCACCGGCGACGCCAGCTTGCGTCCGGCGACGGTCATCGAATGCACGCCCATTGTCGTCGATGGCGTCATGTATCTTTCCACGGCGCGCAACAAAGTGCAGGCGCTCGATGCCGCCACCGGCAAACTGCTCTGGACCTTCGATCCCGGCCAAGGCGGCAGCGCCGGCTCGCGCCGCGCCCCGGGCATCTCGCGGGCCGTCACTTACTGGGAGTCCGGCGACGACCGGCGCCTTTTCCACGCCTACCGTGATCAGCTTTGGGCCATCAACGCCAAAACCGGTCAGCCGGTTACTACCTTCGGCAAGGGCGGCATGATCGACCTCAAGCAGGACTTCGATCACGACATGTCCAAGCTCACCTTCAAGCATTCGAGCCCCGTGGTCGTCTACCGCGACGTCGTCATCACCGGTGGTGGTGGCGGCGAAGGACCCTATCCCGAAGCCCCCGGCCACATCCGCGGCTTCGACGCCCGCACCGGCAAACGCCTCTGGATCTTCCACACCGTTCCCAAGCCCGGCGAGTTCGGCCACGACACCTGGAGTGGCGACTCCTGGCAGTACACCGGCGGCACCAACAACTGGGGCGGCATGAGCGTCGACGAGAAGCGCGGCGTCGTCTACGCCGGCATCGGCTCTCCCAGCTTCGACTATTGGGGAGGCAATCGTCAGGGCAACAATCTCTTCGGAAACTGCGTCCTGGCGCTCGACGCGCTCACCGGTCAGCGCAAGTGGCACTACCAGATCGTGCATCACGACGTCTGGGATTACGACATGCCCGCGCAGCCGGCCCTGGTCACCATCAAGCGCAATGGCAAGACGATCGATGCCGTCGTGCAGCCCACCAAGCAGTCCTACCTGTACTTCCTGGACCGTGAGACGGGCCAGCCCATCTACGGTGTAGAGGAGCGTCCCGCGCCCGCCGCCACCATGCCCGGTGAAGTTCTCTCGAAGACGCAGCCTCACCCTCTCAAGCCGCCGCCGCTCTCTCGCCAGGGCTTCCGCGCCGAGTGGATCACCGACATCAGCCCGGAAGCGCACGAGCACGTGAAGGCTCAGGTAGAGAAAGTCTCTTACGGCGAGCTCTTCCATCCCGCGCCCATGACCGGCGGCATCGTCCACCCCGGCTTCCGCGGCGGCATGCTCTGGGGCGGCTGCAGCTTCGAGCCCAACCGCAATCGCCTGTTTGCCAATTCTGACGACGCCACCACCAACATCCGCTTCAAAGAAGCCGGCCCCGGCATGAATGTCCGCTTCGCCCTCGCCCAGCGCGCGGAGTTGGTCGATCACGAAGGCTACCCCGGCATCAAACCTCCCTGGGGCTATCTCACCGCCGTCGACGCCAACAAGGGCGACTTCGCCTGGCGGGTGGTCAACGGCGAGTTCCCCGAGCTCAAGAAGCGAGGTGTCAAGAAGACCGGCACGCCATCCAACGGCGGCAGCATTTGCACGGCGGGCGGCGTCGTGTTCATGGCCGGCACCTTCGACAAGATGATGCGCGCTTTTGATTCCGACACCGGTGCGATTCTCTGGGAGTACGAATTGCCCGAGTGCGGCTTCGCCACTCCCGCCACTTACGAGGTCAACGGGCGGCAGTTTGTCGTCATCGCCGCCGGAGGTGGTAGAAAGGGATCGAAGGCGCATGATGAGTTTGTGGCGTTCTCCCTCTAAGTGGTGTTGGCTGCTGGTCGCAATGCTCGCGGCCCAACAGCCGGATCGTCGTCAGAAAGAAGAAAAGCTTCCCGGCGACCCGGTCCCGCAGCCCATCGCCTACAGCCACAAGACCCACCTCGCGCAAGGGCTCAAGTGCGCCAACTGCCACACCATGCCCGGTGAAGGCGAAGCCGCCACCTTCCCGAAAGAATCCACCTGTATGGGCTGCCACACGTCGATCAAAGCCGATAGCCCTGAAATCCGCAAACTTGCCGACTTCGCCGCGAAGAAACAAGCCGTCCCCTGGGCGCGTGTCTATCGCCTCCCGGACTTCGTCTGGTTCAGCCACGCCCTCCATGTCAAGACCGCGAAGAACGATTGCGCCGTCTGTCATGGTCAGGTCGCCGAACGCGATGTGCTCTTCCAGGAGAAATCGCTCAGCATGGCCACCTGCATGTCCTGCCACTCGAAACAAAGCGCCCCCAATGGCTGCGACGTGTGCCACGCCACGCAGTAACGTGAAGATCGCCACCTTCAACATCAACAACATCAACAAGCGGCTCGAGAACCTCCTGGCGTGGTTGAAGGCGGAGCAGCCGGACGTCGCCTGCCTGCAGGAACTCAAGGCCGAACACTCCGCTTTCCCGGCCACTGCCTTGCGCGCCGCGGGTTACGAGGCCGTCTGGCAAGGCGAGCGCTCCTGGAATGGCGTCGCCATCCTCGCCAAAGGCGCCGCTCCGGTGCTCACGCGCACGGCCCTTCCCGGTGATCCGGCGGATCGTCAGGCCCGCTACATCGAAGCCGCCGTCGGTGGCGTACTCATCGCCTCGCTGTATCTGCCCAATGGCAATCCGCAGCCCGGGCCTAAGTTCACTTACAAGCTCGCCTGGTTCGAGCGCCTCCACCAACACGCCGCCGCCCTGCATCAAGCCGGCGTTCCCGTCGTTCTCGCCGGCGACTATAACGTCGTGCCCACCGTCGCCGACATCTATCCCACACGCTCGCTTGACGACAACGCCCTCATCCAACCCGCCAGCCGCGCCGCCTACGCCCGTCTGCTCGCTCAAGGTTGGACGGACTCCTTACGCACGCTCCTTCCCACTGGCCCGCTCTGGACCTTCTGGGACTACAAGCGCGAACGCTGGCCCGCCGATAAAGGGATGCGCCTGGATCATCTGCTCCTCTCCCCACCCTTGGTGCCTCACCTTCGCAAGGCCGGCATCGACCGCTGGGTCCGGGGAGAAGAGAATGCCAGCGACCACGCCCCCGCCTGGATCACTCTCGACCTCTAACCGGCCATTCAGCGCCGGGGATATACTGGCAAGCGCTCATGCGCCTTGCAACTTCCTTCCTCCTTCTCCTCCCCGCCTTCGCGGCGGACCCCTCACTCCACGTCACCACGCCCATGGCTCCGCCCGCCTGGGCCCTGCTCGAACGCAAGCTGCTGGCCGCCAACACCGAGGCCGTCGACCGCTTCGCTCGTAAGTATCTGGATAGCCGCGGCTATCTGCTGCATACCCCGCGCTGGGGCACTCTCGATGGTCCCGATGACGCCATCGAGACTTACTTCAACTGGACCCTGCTTTACGCCTTGGGCGGCGGCGATGCGCCCCTGGTCCACTACAAGAAAGCCTACGAAGGCCACCTGCGCCAATACGGCGAACTCCGCACCAAACTAACGGATCTCGCGAAGAACGGCGCCTACTACAAAGAATTCATCACGCAATCCGACTGGTTCCACACCGGCGAAGGCATGCGCGGCTTCCACTTCCTCGGTCTCGCCGACCCCAGCGCGCCCTTCTATCGCGCCCGGGTCAAACGCTTCGCCGGCCTCTATATGAACGAAGATCCCGAAGCGCCCAACTACGATCCTCAGCACAAGATCATCAAAAGCATCTGGACCGGCAGCCAAGGCCCCATGCTCCGCAAAGCGACCACCTACGATTGGGTCGGCGACCCCGTGCCCGGCAGCTTCCATCTCTTCCATAACCCCGCCGGCAAGAGCAAGCTCCTCAACCTCGAAGCCAATTACAAGAAGATGCTCGCGCACTGCGACGAGTATCTCGATAGCGTGGGCGATAACTTCCTCAACCTCGCCGCCACCAATCTCTTTGTCAACGCCTACGCCCTCACCGGCGAAGCCAAATACAAGCAGTGGATTGCGGACTATGTCGGCGCCTGGCGTCAGCGCGCGGCCGAAACCGGCGGTAACATCCCGTCCAACGTTGGGCTCGATGGCAAGCTCGGCGGCGCGCACAACGGCCAGTGGTGGAAAGGCACCTATGGCTGGAACTTCACCATCTTCGATGGCGAACTTGAGAAGATCGCCCACCGCAATTACTTCACCGCCGGTTCCTGGCCTGGCTTCAGCAATGCCCTGTTAGTCACCGGCGACCAGGGCTTCATCGACGTGCTCCGCAAGCAGATGGACAACATCTATGCGCAGAAGAAGGTCGTCAACGGCCGGCCGATGCTCCCCATCATGTACGGCGATCCCCGGGGCTACAAGTACGATGGCCAGCCCGAGTGGTATCAGTACACGCCCGACATGATGACGGACCGTCTGGCGGAGATCTACTTCTGGTCGATGGATCGCAAAGACCTCGAACGCGTCCCGCTCACCGGCTTCCTGGGCTACCTCGAAGGCAAAGATCCCGACTATCCGCTCAAGGCCTTACAACGAGACTTCGCCGAGCTGCGCAAAAACATGTCCGAGGTCGATCGTGACGAGACCACCCCGGACACTCGCCTGGCCGACTACCTGCTGGAACTCAATCCCGCCGTCACCGACACGCTCACCAATCTCACCATGGGTGCCTACTTCGGCCGCGGCCGCATCTGGACGCTGCACGCCCGCTTCCGCTACTTCGATCCCGCCCGTCAACGTCCGGGCTTGCCCGAAGACGTAGGCGCGCTGGTCGAGAAACTGGGAGCCACCTCCGCCACTCTCACCCTCGTGAATACCAACCCCATCGATCCCCGCACCGTCACTGTGCAGGCTGGTGGTTATGGCGAACATCACTTCCAAAGCGTGCTGGTCAATGGGCAGCGCGTTGCGATCAACGGACCGCTGCTCACCGTCAAGCTCGACGCCGGCTCGGGCGCGAAACTTGAGTTTGATATGGCGCGTTACCGCAACCCGCTCACTCTGACGCTGCCCTGGAATCGCTAGTTGGTACGACGCGCAGAGTACTTCGTTAGCGCCTCAATGTAGGTCTTGGCCACCGCCGGCGTCGTCTCTTTTTCGAAGATCTCGCGGTTCTTCATCTTACGCTTCGTCCCGCCGTATAGATCGGCGATCGCGTCTTCGTCTTCGCGAATCGTGGCGCCCGCCAGCGAAACGCCGGCGAAAGCTCCGCGGCTGCGCGAATAGCTCAGGATCTCGGCTCGCATCTGGGCGTCGGTGGCGGCATTGGCATCGCGTCCCACGGGGCCGCCGGCCACGCTGGCATCCGCTCCAATCGTGAACTTATTGTTCAGCAGCTTGTTGATCCCGGCCTGATTCATCACCAGCAGCACGACGTCCACTTCGGCTCCGCCCGCCTGCAAGCCGATGCTGCCGCCTTCAATCCGCACGGCGCCCGGCGCGGTCCATGCACTGCCATCCTTCGTGCGGCAAGTGATGAAGCCACGCCCAAAGCGCGCGCCAAAGATAAACGCGCCTTTCTTCAAGCCCGGCACCACTACGGCGCATTCGCTCTTGATCAGCAAGTCCTTCGGAATGTTCTTATCGCCTTGCGACATCACCTCGTTCACCACGAAGGTGGCAGCTTCCAGGCGCTTCTCGAGGGCTGTTTGCGCAGACAGGCTGAAAGCAACGGCAAGAGTGGCGACCAACAGTTTCTTCATCGCGAATCTCCTTCAGATGGAACCCGGATGCAATCCGCGCCATCCAACGGTACGGTCCATACCGATGAAGACGCTCCTCACAACCCTGTTCCTGGCCATCACGGCTATTGCCGCTCAGGATAGCACCGCCCCTTCTGCCGTGGCACTGGAAGAACGTGATTGGAAGATGACCGAGTTAGACGGCAAACCTCTGCCCGCGGGTCTCAAGCGCATTCCCCAACTCCGCTTCAGCAAGGGCAAGGTGAGCGGCAACTCGGGCTGCAATCAAATCTTCGGCGGCTATCAGGCTCAGGACGGTCGCCTGAAGTTCGGCATGTTGGGTGGCACCTTGATGGCTTGCGCTCCGCCGGACGTCGAAGAGCCCACCAGGAAGGCCTTGGGCAAAGTGGCGCGTTATCAGGTCGCGAAAAGCCAATTGGCCCTGCTCGACGCCGAGGGCAAAGTGCTGGCAAGGTTTGTGGCCCCTTAATTGCTCATAACGATGATGCGCGCCCCGCAGACGCGCAATTGTTGCCGAAAATGGAGCTGACCCATGAAACTCGCCTTACTCGCCGCCCTATCGATCTCCTTCTTAAGCGCCGAGATCACCAATTTTGCCGACGTCAAGCACGACTACGTGCCCTCAGATTCCGGTAAGGTCGAGAAGAAGGACGGCATGCTCCATATCGATACCACCGAGCGCGTGTTGAGCTTCAGCTCGGACAACCGTGTCCTGATCAACATTCGGTACGAGAGAATTCGGGAAGTGGTCTATCAGCGCAACAATGATCATCTGTTGACGATTTATTTCCGCAGCGGCGGCCTACGCGATTCCGCTCGCTTTCGTCTGGACGGTTCCAATCGCGACGAGATTCTACGCAGACTTAGCACCCAATTGCCGGACGACACACAACGCTCCGGCTTCTAGAAACGAGGATAAATAAGATGAAGCAGTTGTTGACTCTGGGGTTCCTGACCGTCGCCGCCGCCGCTTGGCTGCCGGCTCAGCGAGGCATGGTGAACATTACACCCCGCATTACCGGCGGGGATTCCGTCAACGGCAAGTGCATTATCCGCATCATGGTCGATGACACGGTCAATGTGCGCATTGGCAACGGCCAAATTCGCGTCGAAACGCTCGCGGGCCAGCCCAGTCGTGATGACGGCACTGAATGCAGCTCCGTCCTCCGCAACGGCCGCAATCTTTCGGACTTCCGGTTCCGGGGCATCGATGGACGCGGCGAAGTCCGGCTGCAATCGGACCCCCGCAATGACCCTCGCGGGGAAGCTGTCGTCTACATCCGTGACTCCAAAGGCGGCGACGAGGGCTACACTTTCGAAGTCAGTTGGTCTGGCGACAACGGGCAGTTCAACAACAGCGGCAATGGCGGCTTCTTCGGGAATCGTCCCGGCAATAACAATGGCTATAACAACGGGTACAACAACGGCCAGTACAACAGCGGCAACGCCGGCTACGATCGCGCGGTGAACGCCTGCATGGATCGCGTTCGCAACCAGGTTCAACGCGACTACCGCGTCAACAACCTCACCTTCGACAACATCAACACCGACAACAATAACGGTCGGCGGGATCGTGTCTCAGGTACGGCTCGCGCGGACAATGGCCGGCGGGGCGACCGCTACCGTTTCGATTGCGACGTCAATCTGAACAACGGAAACGTGCGCAACGTCAGCATCAGCCGCAACTAAGCAGTGAGCTTCGCGACGCGACCGGAGTTGGCCGCGTCGCGAGTCCTCAGGCAAATCTCGTTCATCCGCCAGATGTCGTCGGTGGTGATCGGGTCGGGTCCGTTCAGATAAAGGGCTCGCAGAAATTCGACAAACAGGCTCTGTGGCGCCGGCAAGGCTTCGATCACCTTCGTCGGCGCTTCGTACGTCATCAGGGTCACACCCGTCGACGCTTGATACTCCACCACGCCTTTGGTGCCCGCCAGCCGTAGCCGGTCGTCTTCATGGGTCGCCGCTCCGGTCGGCCGCAGGTAATCCATCCGCAGCGTCGCCACGCCGCCGTTGTCCAGGTGAAACAGCGCTGCCGCCGTATTTTCCCGGTCGCCAAGTTCCGGCCATCCCAAGCGCGCCTGGAATGCCGCCGCGGCGACGAACTCCCGCCCGCTGGTCCACCGCATCAAATCCGCCATGTGGATCCCCACCCACGGAATCGTCCCGCCATAGCTCGCGGCCTTGTTGCGCCACTTCACGTCCGGCGCCGGTTTATACGACTTCTGCCCACCGATCTGCGCAATCTCTCCGATCTGCCCCGAAGCGACAATCTGCTTCAACGCCTGAAAGTGCGGCGTAAAGCGCAACGGCAACATCATCGTATGCCGCACCCGGTTCTTCTCCACCGCTTGCCGGCACTTCACCAGATCCGTCATCTTGATCGCATACGGCTTCTCGGCAATGAAGTTCAAACCACGCTCCGCGCAGGCCAGAATGGCCGCCGACCGTGCTCCGTTGTCATTGCAAACCGCGACGATGTCCGGCTTCTCCCGGTCCAGCACCGGCCGATAGTCCTCACCGCTGTTGAGTTGTGCCACAATCTGCAGCTCCGGCAAAGATTTTGCCGGGGTTGTCACCTCTGCGGTATGGCCTTCTTTGCCGATAATGACGATACGTACCTTGCGGGGCAGGTGCAGTGGCTCGGCGGCAGCGGAGGCTGCAGCGAACATCACCGCTCGGCGGCTGAGACTTGTCCTCACCATGACGAGTCCAGCATACTAAACAGAGAGTGTTTCATGAGTAACCAACGCTTGGCCTGCATCTTGCTTGGAGCTTGGCTGTGCGGAAGTTTGTTAATTGCTTGCATTGCTTTTGGCAACTTCAAGGTGGTGGACCGGATGCTGATGAGCCCATCATTGCCCGGTGCTGCCAAAGCCATCCAGACCCTCGGCACCGTCGATGCCCGTTACCTGCTCCGGCACGAGGTCGGCGAGATCAACCGCACCATCTTCGAATACTGGGGGTTGGCGCAGTTGGCCTTTGGCGTCATCCTGTTTTTCCTGCTCTTGTTCGGCACCACCGTGAACTACAAGCTCTTGGGGGTCTCGGCGGTGATGGTCCTGCTGGTCGGCATCAATCAGTTCGCCGTCCTGCCCAGCATCATCGGCCTGGGCCGCGCGGTCGAGTTTAGCGACATCCCCAAATTCCCGTCGCAACGGCAGCAATTGGCCGCCATGCACACGGTTTATACCGGCTTTGAATGTCTGAAAGTGCTCACCGGCCTGGGGCTGGCCGCGCTACTGGTCTTTTCCCGCGCGGATCGGAAACGCCGCGGACGCCGTGCCTCCGACCTCAACGCGATCGATCACGCCGATTACAGCCATATCAATCGGTGAGTTGGGCCGGCCCACGCTGGTCATCGCACTATAGCCTTCGGTCGTCAGCAATACGCATTCCCCGATCCCCACGCCGATCGCGTCGAAGGCGATCACCGCGTTCCCCTTATCGGACCCGTCCAACTCGAGCGGTTGCACCACCAGCGCCGTGCAGCCATGATGGCTCGCATGCTTCTCGGTTGCCACCATTTCGCCGATCACCCGTGCAATCAGCATCCCGGGCGCTCCACGTGCAGCTCATCGACGATCCCCACGATCGTCGCATTCGTCGGAACTTCGGTCGGTAAGAACGGAAAGCTCGATTCTTTCCCGCCGCACCAGTAAATCAATTCACCGGCGCCCACGGAGCCTGTCCCGTCCGTACAGATGATCTGCTTGCCGGTGGGTTTGAGTTCGGTCGTCATCGGCTGTACCACCATCAGTCGTTGCGCCGTCAGCCCAGGATCCTTCACCGTGGCCCACACCCGGCCCACCACGCGTCCCAGTTGCATCAGCGTTGATCCAGATCGACCGTATCGACGATCGCCACAATGGCTTGGTCGACCGGTTTATCCTTGCAGCCTTCTGCCAGCCGGGCCGAACTCCCACCCACCAGCAGCACCTTTTCCCGATTGCCTGCTCCCACCGTATCGACGGCGATCACATACCCTGCTTCGTCATGGCCTTCCGGCGAAACCGGTTTGACGATAAGGAGCTTCTGGCCTTCCAGACGCGGATCCTTGCGCGTGGCCACCACCGTGCCGACGACTCGGGCCAGAATCAAGAGCTTCCCTCGCTTACTTGCTCGCCTTGCCGATCGGCAGGACGTCTTCCAGGCTCGGATGCGGCCGCGGAATCACATGGACCGCGATCAATTCGCCCACCCGGCGCGCCGCGGCGGCGCCGGCGTCGGTGGCCGCGCGCACCGCGGCCACATCGCCGCGCACCAGCGCCGTCACATATCCGGAACCAATCTTTTCCCAGCCCACTAAGGTCACCTTAGCGGCCTTCACCATCGCGTCGGCGGCTTCAATCATCGCCACCATGCCGCGGGTTTCCACCATACCGAGTGCTTCACCCATTGCGTTTCGTCTTCTCCAGCCCTCTTATGCTACCGCGCTTTCAGAGCTTCATCCACCAAGGCAATCAGTTCTTCGCGCGTCACATAGAATCGTTCGCCGTCGCCCGGAAGTTCTTCCGCCACCACCGGACAGCCCGGCGCCGCCGAGTTCCGCGACGCGATGCCGTAGCGGGATCTGGCGTCGAACAGCTTGTCCACTTCTTCGCGCGGCAAGAGCTTCGCGCCGCCCAGCAACTCTGCCACCAGCGTAATCCGCGACGAATGCTCTACGGTCTCCATCAGGTAGTACGCCTTCCAGACGTCCGTCCCGTAGCACGTGACGCCGTGATTCCCCAACAGGATCGCGTCGTAGTTGGGGATCAGCGGCAGCATCGGCTTCAGCAGCTCTTCGGTGCCCGGCAAACCGTAAGCGGCCAGAGGTACACACCCCAGCGCCACAATCACTTCCGGCAGAATCGCCTGATTCAGGCTCCGGCCCGCCGCCGCAAAACCCGTCCCGATTGGCGGATGACAATGCACCACGGCCTGGATGTCCGGCCGCAGCCGGTAGATCGCCAGGTGCATGTTGATCTCGCTGGTCCGCTCCCGGGTTCCGGCCACCTTTTTGCCTTCCGGATTCACAATGATCAGGTCATCGGGCTTCATCCGGCCCTTGCTGATCCCCGTGGGCGTACAGAGGATCCGTTCGGCGTCCAGCCGGATGCTGATGTTGCCGTCATTGGACGCAACCCAGCCTTTCGTCCAGCAAAGCCGCCCAATCTCGACAATATCTTCGCGGAGTTCCGCTTCAGTTTTGGCCATTCGTGCGCAGGAAACCTAATTCTAGCAATAGAATAGGAAAGTGGAGAATCGTCCCATGTGCCCGAACTGCCGGGCCCTGCTTTCAACCGCGGACCGCGTCTGCCCCTACTGCGAGTTTCAGATCCAGCCCCCTCTGCCCCCCGTGCCGCGCCGCCGGGCCGAGGCCACCGAAGTCCTCGGCGGCTTCATTCCGCAGGACCGTTTCGTTACGTTCATCATCCTC
>JBGAHE010000002.1:0-162486 GCA_044226365.1 Bryobacteraceae bacterium | reverse complement strand
CCGGTGGTGGTGTTGGCGGCGGCGCCGGAGACCGGCTTCGACCTGAGCGCGGCGAACGCGGAGAACTGGAAGAAGCGGGCAGGCACGGAACTGGAGCAGATCTCGCCATATCACCACGTGAGCCGGGGAGCCCCGCCGACGATCATCTTTCACGGGCGGGCGGATACCACCGTACCTTACAGCACCGTGGAGGCGTTCACGAAGAAGATGACGGATGCCGGGGCGCGGTGCGAGTTAGTGGGTTACGACGACCAGCAGCACGGCTTCTTCAACTACGGCCGCAACGGCGATGTTTACTACCGGCGGACGTTGAAGGCAGCGGATGAGTTTCTCACGTCGTGTGGCTATCTGGAGCCGGTAGCCGGATAACTTACTGCGCGGGCGCAGGCACTTTCAGGAACGAAAGCAGCCAGGCTTCGACTTCGGCCACCTGTTCGGGGACGTTGTTGTGTCCGGTTTCAAGGGCGAGAGTAAGTTGCTTTTTTCCGGGGATGACGTTGTAAGCCGAGTACATGGACGTGGGCGGGCAGGTCTCGTCGTTGTAGCCCCAGGTATAGAAGCCGGGCACTTTGACGCGCCGGGCGAAGTTGACGACGTCGTAGTAACGGGTGGTCTCGATCTTGTCGGGCGAGCGGTGCATTTGCACACCTTCGGTGGCCCGGAACATGTGCGGCCAGCCGCCGGCACGGTTGTTGAGATAGCCGGTGACGTCGGCAAGCGCGGGGTAGTAGGCGGCGAGACCTTTGACGCGCGGGTCTAGCGCGGCGGTGACGAGGGAGAGGGCGCCGCCCTGGCTGCCGCCGGTGACGACGAGGTTTTCGCCGTCCCACTTGGGGTGACGGACGAGGAAGTCGTTGGCACGGACGCAGCCGAGGTAGACGCGGCGGTAGTAGTAACGATCGCGGTTATCGAGACCGAAGGTGTTGTAGCCGGCGAGGGCACCAACGCCGAGCGAGTCATAGACAGATTGATCGAGGTTGACCGGAATGCCGTGGATACCGACCTGAAGCGTGATGATGCCGCGCGCGGCGAGGGCGGCGAGGCCGCGGTAGGGACGGACGCCGGCGCCGGGGACGCTCAGGAGCGCGGGATACTTGCCGGGGGCTTTGGGCTCGCAGAGGACGCCATAGAACCGGGAAGGCACTTGCCCCTGGCCGACATTCTGCAGGTTGACGTGATAGCAGTCGGCGCCGCCGTTGCCGTAGTCCGGCAGCGGGGTGACTTTGGCATCGAGGGGGAGTTTGGCGAGTTGGGCTTTGCCGGCAGCCCAAAACTGGTCGAAGTCGGTGGGATCGGTTTGGGTGGGCTGGATCGCTTCCGGCCGAAAAGCGGCAGTGGCGAGGCCGCGATAGGTTTTGCCACGGTGTTCGACGGTAGCGATGCAGCGGAGGAAGCCCGGCTGCTGGAGCGTGCCGCCATCCACAGTGAGACCGGATTCGGTGAGGGTGACGGTTTGTTCGACCAGGGGCGGCATCATCTCCGGACCGAGGCGATAGGTGAGGCGGATACCGCTCAAGGGCTGGCCATCCTGAACGGCGACGATGCGGAAGCGGACGGGCTGGCCGGGTTCGTAGCGCCAATCGGGATGATCGGTGGAGACACGGACCTGGATGGTTCCGACACGATCTTGAGCCGCGAGGCTCAGGGAGAAGATGGTCAAGAGAGCAAGGCGAAGCATAGCGTGCCCCCCTACGGTATCGCGATCCGGGTGTGAATGGCGGTTAGCGGGCGAAGGTATCGCAGGCTTGAAGAGTGCCTTCGGACATACCGCGCTTGAACCATTCGACGCGCTGGGCGGAGGAGCCGTGCGTGAAGCGTTCGGGCGCGATGCGGCTGCCGCTCATGCGGGCGATGCGGTCGTCGCCGACGGCGGCGGCGGCACCGAGGCCGGCTTCGACGTCGCCGCTCTCGAGCAGATTCCGCTCTTGAGTGGAACGGCCCCAGACACCGGCGAAGCAATCGGCTTGAAGCTCCATGCGGACGGAGAGGGCGTTTTCCTGCGAGGGGTTCTGTTGCTGCATCTGACGCACTTTGCGCTCGATGCCCAGGAGGTTCTGCAGGTGGTGGCCCACTTCATGGGCGAGGACGTAGGCCTGGGCGAATTGGCCGGGAGCGCCAAAGCGCTGGCTTAGTTCGTCGTAGAAGCCGAGGTCGATGTAGACTTTGGCGTCGCCGGGGCAATAGAAGGGTCCGGTGGCGGATTCGGCGGTGCCGCAGGCGGACTGGGTGATGTCGCGAAACAGGACGAGCTTGGTGCGCTGATAATTGGGGACGGTTTGGGTGAAGGTCTTCTGGACGTCGTTGAAGATGAAGGTGACGAACTCGACTTGGGGCTGTTCGGCCTGGGTGCGGGCAGGGTCCGCGGGGCTGGAGACGGGCGCGTCGCCGCCGCCCAGGAAGGGCGTGATGAGGTCGCGCTTGAAGACGAAACTCAGAACGCCGAGGAGGAGCAGACCGCCGATGCCGACGCGGGGACGGACGAGGCCGAAGCCACCGCCACCGCCGCCGTCGTCGCGACGATCTTCAATGTCTTCACGGCTTCCACCTGGCGTCCATCTCATAGCAAAGAGGCTCCTGCAACCGGGAAGAACGGCACCCGGGTAGTCAAACCCTCAGTCTAGCGAGTTCCGGGTTGGAGCGGGGGGAGCGGTGTAGTGAAGTTGGCGGGCAGCCCAGGGGATCAAGTGCTTCCAGTTGAGGCCGGCGCTCGGAGACAACAACCGGCAGGTTCCGCCACGGCGGCCTTTATTCCGATCACTAAATCGGACCGTTACCCACCTGGATGGGGAGCGTGGCGGGAGCGTAGCCGGAGGCGGCCACGGAGAGCCCGGCGACGCCGGCAGCTTTGGCGAGGACGCGGACGCGCGACGAACTGGTTTGCCCGGCAGGAATGTAGAGGCTGGTGAGGTTGAGGGCGGCGATCGAGGGGTCGCTACTAGTGAGGGTGAGGTCGAGTCCGCCGGCGGGGGCCGGCGTGGAGAGCCGGATGATCACCGCGGCGTCCTGACCGGGGGTGAGCGTGGCGAGCGGGGTGACGATGATCGACGCGCCGGTGGATGGGGCAGCGTTGATGGTGAGCGGCAGAGTGACGGTGGCCGATTGGGAGGGTGTGCTGGCATCGGTGACGCGTAGTTGCAGCAGTACGCTGGCGGTCGTTTGCGGAACGCCACTGAGGAGACCGGCGACGCTGTCGAGGGTGAGCCCGGCGGGGAGGGCCCCAGCGACGGTCCACGAGTAGGGCTTGGTGCCGCCGGTGGCGGTGAGGGACTGGGCATAGGACTGACCGATGGTCCCCGTGGCGAGAGATCTGGTGGTAAGCGTGAGCGCCGCGGGAGCGCCCGCAGCGGTGAGCGTGGCGGTGGCCGGCGAATAGTTCGCAGCAGCGACGGTGATGGTGGCCTGACCGGCGGCCACGGCGGTGACCGGCACGGCCAGCGTCGCGGCGTTGCCGGGCACGCTGAGCGTGAGAGGCACGGTGAGGGCGGCGGGATTGGTGGAACTTAGGGTGACGGTGAGCCCGGTGGAGGGCGCGGGGGGCGAGAGGGTGAGGGTGAGATTTTGCGTGGAGGGCGCCGTGAGAGTGAGGGTGGTGGGGCTTAACGAAAGAGCGCCCGCGGAGCCACCGACCTGGATGTTGACGGTGGCGGCGCCATAGCCGTCGCCACTGACGGTGATCTGAGCGACGCCGGAGGTGAGGCCGGTGACACGGGCTTTCGAAGAGCTGGACTGGCCGGCGGGAATGAAGAGGGCGGTGGTATTCAGCGAGACGATGGCGGGGCTACCGTTGGTGAGATTGAGGAGCACGCCGCCAGTGGGGGCGGGCGCGGAGAGTTGAACGATGAGCGACGAGTCCGACCCAGGGTTGAGGGTGAGGCTGGCCGGGAGTCCGATGGACTTGCTGACGGTGGTGGTGGCGACAATCGTGAGCGGCAAGGTAACGGACGCGGATTGGAGGGAGGAATCGGTAACGCGGAGGGTGAGCGAAGCGGCCGCCACCGCGGCGAGAGGCACGCCGCTCAGAAGACCGGTGGCCGGGTTGAGGGTAAGTCCGGAAGGGAGAGTGCCCGAGGCGAGCGACCAGGTGTAGGGCTTCGTGCCGCCGGTGGCGCTGAGGAGTTGGCTATAGAACTGTCCGGCTTGGCCGGTGGGCAGGGTGGAGGTGGTGATGGAGAGGGCCGAGGGAGTGGCCGAGGCGACGGTGAGCACAGCGGTGGCTTGAGTGTAGTTGGTGGTGGAGGCGGTGAGGGTGGCGGTGCCGATGGCGATGGCAGCGATCGGGATGGCGACGGAGGCCGCGTTGCCGGGCACGGCGAAGGTGGCGGGGACCGCGGCGGCGGCGGGGTTGCTGGACGTGAGGGAAAGCAGGAGGCCGGCGGGCGGCGCGGGCGGCGTCAGAGTGAGGGTGAGGTTCTGGTTGGAGGACGGGGTGAGCGTCAGCGAGGCGGGGACGAATTTGAGGGCGCCCACGGTGCTGCCCACCTGGACCGAGGCACTGCCCGGACCCAAGCCGCTGGAAAGGGCGGCAATGGTGACTGGGCCCGCACTGAGGCCGGTGAGCCGGGCGCGGGTGGAACTGGTCTGTCCGGCGGGGACGTAGAGGCTGGTGAGGCTGAGCGAAGCGGCGGCGGGATTGCTGTTGGTGAGGGCGATGTCCAAGCCGCCTAGCGGGGCGGGCGAAGGCAAGGTCACCTGAACGACGGCGCTCGAGCCCGGTTCGAGGGTCGCCGGCAGGGTGACCGAAAGCGAGGGCAAAGCGATCACGGTGAGCGTGAGGTTGACGCTGCGGACCAGCGTGCCACTGATGGCTTGCACGGTGAGCGGGTAGGAGCCAAGGGCGGCGTTGGCCGGCGCGCTGAGCGTGACGACGGTGCTCCCCACCGTCGTGACGGTCGAGGGGGAGAACGCGGCAGTGAAGCCGGCGGGCAGGCCGAGAGCGGCAAAGGTAACGATGCCGGAGAACTTCGCGAGGGGATCGACCTGGAGGGTGGTGGAGACGGGCCCGCCGGGCGCAGCCGTGAGCTGGGAGACGCCAAGGGTGAGGGCGATATCCGGTGCGGCGGCGATCGTCAAGGCGAGGGGAAGGCTGCGGGTGAGGCTGCCGGACGTGCCTTGGATGTTGACCGTGAAGTTGCCGAGGGGCGTGAGTCCGGTGGCGGTGAGGGTGAGGTTGGTGGTGCCGGGCGCGGCGACAATGCCGGGAGCGAAGGTGGCGGTGAGGCCAGCGGGGAGTCCGGTGGCGGTGAGTTGAACGTTGCCGGCGAAGCCTCCGGCGGTGACGATGCCGAGGGGCACGATCAGGGCAGTGGCGGAGGTGAGTTGGCCGGAGGAGGGTCCGGCGAGGGCGAAGTCCGGGGCGAAGATCGAAAGCGACAGGGCAATGGTGTTGACGACGCCGGACTGGGGGTCGACGCCTTTGATGAGGAGGGGGTAGGTGCCTTGGGCAGCGGCGGGGTCGATGGCGAAGGAGAGGGTGGACGAGGCAGAGCCCGCAATCAGGGAGGGGCTGAAGAGCGGCGTCACGCCGGGCGGGAGGCCGGAGATCGAGAGTTGGACGGTGCCGGTGAGACCGAAGAACTGTTGGACGTTGACGGTGAGCTGGGCGGTGGTGCCGGGAGCGGCGCTGAGGGCGGAGGGGCTGGCGGAGAGTTCAAAGTCCGGACTGGGCGTGGCGCCACACTGCTGCAAGGCGCGATGGACGTTGAGGCGCGCGCCGGTGATGGTGACACCGGTCAAGCCGGGGACGGGGTCCGCACTGGCGAGCAGGGTTTGTTTGAGGGCAGCGGTGTCGAGGGCGCAGCGCGAGAGGACCAGAGCCGCCGCTCCGGTCACGTGAGGAGCGGCCATCGAGGTCCCGCTGAGGGTGAAGTATTTGGCGCCAATGAACGTCGACAGGACGTCCTGTCCGGGAGCGCCGAGATGGACGGTGGTGGGACCGTAGCTGGAGAACGAAGCGAGTTGGTCGCGATTGTCGGTGGCGGCGACCGAGATGATGTTCGGTTGGGCGAAGGTGGCGGGGAAGGTGGGATTCGAGCCGTCGTTGCTGGCAGCGTTGTTCCCGGCGCCGGCAACGAAGAGGATACCGGCGGCATTCGCCGCGGCGATCACCTGTTCGAGCGGAGGGACCACCGAGTTGGTCGACCAACTCGCGTTGAGGACACGAACGTTGTAGCCTTGCGCCTTGAGTTGGATGGCGGCTTCGATGCCGTTAATGGCATCCGCCATGGAAGCGGTGCCGAAGAGGTTCAGCACCTTGAGGGCTATCAGCGAGGTTTTCCAGTTGACACCGGTGATGCCTAATGCATTGTTGCCGCGAGCGCCGACGATGCCGGCGACGTGCGTGCCATGGTTGTTGTCGTCCAGCGGATCGCAGTTCAGTCCGACGGCATTGAAGCCGTGGCTACCGGCAGGACAGGTGTAAGTGCTGGCGCCGAGCATGATGGTGTAAGGAGCAGGTGCAGACCAGAGGTTATCGACTAAGTCCGGATGACGATAGTCGATGCCGGTATCAACGATGCCGACTAAGTTGGCGCGAGAGCCAAGAGTGATATCCCAAGCGCGAGTGGCCCCGATGTCAGCACCGGGGAGGCCGACTTTGCCATTGATCGTTTGGCCGGTGTTGCGTAAGTTCCACAGGCTCGCAAACTCGGAATCCGAGGGGAGGGTTTCGTTGAGTTGGATCACATAGTTGGGATGAGCTTCCGCGACGAGAGGGCTGAGCGCGGCAGCGTTGATGAGCGCACCGGCCGCGATGGAGCGGGAACGAACGCGGAGCCACCCAGAGTTACCAGCGGGGAGGACAGCGGAAGCATCGAGGGCGGCGGAAAGCTGACTGACTGCGATACCAGGTTTTAGACGTACTAGAACCTCTGACGCAACGACAGCCTGTCCCGAAACCTGCTCGATCTGAATTTGAGCTTTCGTAATCTGCGGCGTGGCAGCCAGACAGGCGAGAAGCAAACCGACCCGGAACGGCTTGGTATTCACAGAACCCACCAGACCATTTCCGCTCGATTGTACTCTAAGTCACTAAAGTACCGTTACAAAAGTTATAGGACTACTGATTCACTGCCGCCGGACCCCATTCCCTGGGGGTGAGGCAGCGGGGCGTGAGAACTCCTGGTACAACAGAAGCGTCATGAACCGCCGCTCGTTTCTGGCCAGCGTGACCGCTGGAGCAATGGCCGCGCCACCGGCGCGCCCCAATATCGTGCTGATCTATGCCGACGATGTGGGCTACGGCGACCTGGGCTGCTATGGGGCGACGGCGGTGAAGACGCCGAATCTGGATCGCCTGGCGGCGCAGGGGCTGCGCTTCACTGATGCGCACAGCTCGTCGGCGACGTGCACGCCGAGCCGGTATTCGCTGATGACGGGCGAATATGCATGGCGGCGCAAGGGGACGGGCGTGCTGCCGGGGGATGCGCGGCTGATCATCGAACCGGGGCGGTACACGCTGCCGGCGATGCTGCAGAAGGCCGGCTACCGGACGGGCGTGGTTGGTAAATGGCACTTGGGGTTGGGCAACGGTAACGTCGACTGGAACGGGGAGATCAAGCCAGGGCCGCTCGAAGTCGGATTCGACTCGGCGTTTCTGCTGCCGGCGACGGGGGACCGCGTGCCTTGCGTGTACGTGGCGGACCATCGCGTGGTGGGGCTGGACCCTCAGGATCCGATCCGCGTGGATTATGCGAAGCCGATTGCGGGTGTGCCGACGGGGGCGAAGAATCCGGAATTACTCAAAATGCGGCCGAGCCACGGCCACGATATGTCGATCGTGAACGGCGTGAGCCGAATCGGCTATATGTCGGGCGGGAAGAAGGCGCTGTGGGTGGATGAGGACATGGCCGATGTGCTCACACAAAGGGCGGTGAGCTTTATCGAGCGGCATCAACGGGAGCCGTTCTTCCTGTTTTTCGCCACGCACGACATCCATGTGCCACGCCTGCCGCATGCGCGTTTCGCCGGCCAGACGTCGATGGGGCCGCGCGGCGATGCGATCGCGGAACTTGACTGGTGCGTGGGCCAAGTGCTCGACAAGCTGGACCAGGTGGGGCTGGCGAACAATACGCTGGTGATGTTTTCGAGCGACAACGGGCCGGTGGTGGACGACGGCTACCAGGACGATGCGGTGAAGAAGCTGGGGGCTCATCGGGTAGCGGGACCATGGCGCGGAGGTAAGTACAGTAACTTCGAGGGCGGAACGCGGGTGCCTTGGCTGGTGCGGTGGCCGGGGAAGATCAAGCCCGGGGTATCCGGCGCGGTCGTGGGTCAGCAGGATCTGCTGGCGTCGCTGGCCAAGCTCGTGGGCCAAGCGCTGCCGGCGGACGCGGCTCCCGACAGCGTGGACGTGCTGGACGCAGTGTTGGGCAAGAAGAAGCAAGGCCGGACGCATTTGGTGGAGCACGCGCGGGCGCTCTCCTACCGGGAAGGCGACTGGAAGCTAATCGAAGCGAGCGATGGTCCGCGGATGAACGTGGCAACGAAGACGGAGTTGGGCAATGCGAAGACGCCGCAGTTGTTCAATGTGGCGCAGGATCGTGGGGAACAGATTGATCTGGCGGAGCGGTATCCGGAGCGGGTGCGGCAACTGCAGGCCGGGCTGGACCGGGTGCGCACGGTCGGGCGCAGCCGGTAGGCGTCAGTCGGCGGTTTGCGGCAGAGCGACGCTGGGGCGGTCCGTCAGGGCGCGGTAGCGCTTGGCGAGTACGCGGTTCCACCACATGAGAAAGCCGGTGAGGAACATGAGGGCGGGACTCAAGCCGAGGAGGGACCAGGCAGCGCGGACAAACGTGCCGCCGAAGGTGCCGAAGTGGAGCGGGACGATCGCACTGATGACGGCATCGCCCCAGGACGCGTTGATCCCCCGACGCCAAGTCTTGAGGTACTGGCCAGAGTACTGGTCGAAGTAAAGGTAGTCGCAATCGCGCTTTTCGGCCGGCCATTGGCGAGCGAGGAAGACGGTGTAGACGCCGCGCTTGTTGAGAGGCATCTGGAAGCCGTAGAAGCGATGGCGGGGAGCTCGGGTGTGGGCGTCGGCAAGGATTTGGTCGAGGTCGAGGACGCGGGGTCCAGCGGCGGTTCGCGACGATGGGGCTTCGGTCTGCGAGAGCGGCGAGAGGCGGTTGACGAAGGCACTGACTTCAGCGGCGTAGCCGAAGTAGAAGCCGGTGAGTCCCCAGATGGTGAGGAAAGACAGGGTCCAGAAGCCGACGACCGAGTGGAGGTCCCAGTTGAGGCGCTTCCAACTGCGTCGCAGCGAGACGCGGAGCGCGGCGGGCCAGTGGCGGATGCCGGGCCACCACAAGATCAGACCCGTGAGGCAAAGCAGGAATAGCAAGAGGCCGCCCAGGCTATTGAGGGTACGGCCACCGCGGCCGCTGAGCAGGTTGAAGTGGAAGTCCTGAATCCAGCGGACGAAGGACGTGGACGGCAGCGTGGTGCCGACGATGACGCCGGTGTGCGGATGGACGAAGGCATGCAGGATCTCGTCCCCGCGGCGCAGGTAGACAACGTAGGTTTCGCGGGCGGCGGTGGGGCCGTAAATGGCGGTGGCTTGACGGTCCGGGTACTGGGCTTGCGCGGCGGTCAACAACTGGCTGATTGGCAGGACAGGCTCGCGGGGACCGCTAACGTGAAAGATCCGCGGGTGCAGGAACTCGTCCAGCTCTTCTTCGAAAACCAGCAATGAGCCGGTGGCGCCCATGGCGAACAGGTATAGGCCGAGGCTCAGGCCCACCCCTAGGTGGAGTTGGAAGAGAGCCCGGCGGAGCCATTGCTCGCGCGGACGATGCCACCAGCCTTGCAGCGCCTGGGTCATGGACTTAGAAGGTGAACCGCAGACCGATTTGCAGTTGGCGCGCGGGGTCGGCGTTGGCTAAGCCGGCAACGGGTTGCAGGAAGGTGGTGAGCGGTGCGGCGGCGTCGCCAAAGGTAGTGTTGACGCGCAGGAAGTTCGTCTTGTTGAGCAGGTTGGTGCCTTCGAAGCGAAGCTCGAGCCGGGCGCGTTCGGTGAGGGCGAAGCGCTTGATGACGGACAGGTCGACGGTGGCCTGCGAGGGCGCGCGATAGCTATTGCGACCGAGACCGACGGGCCGATCGGCGACGATGCCGTCGCCGTTGTTGTCCACACCGGTGAGCGGATTGACGGGTAGGCCGGAGGCAGCGATGACGAAGCCATTGAGCTGCAGGCCCCAGGGCAGTTCGTAGATGCCCTGGGCGGTGAAGCGGTGGCGCTGGTGATAGTCAGAAGGTCCGCGTTCATCGAGGCCGGGAGCGCCCCAGTTGCTGGGGGCGCCGGTGTTGGGTCCGCCGGTGAAGAAGACGTAGGTGACGGAGGAACTATTCAGGTAGTGGCCGAGGACCTGGAAGCGGCGCGTGAAGCGTTTAACAAGTTGCACGTCCCAAGCGGTATAGCGGCTGCTGCCGGTGCTTTCGATGGAGCCGACCAGACGTACGGGAACGCCGGCGTAGGTGGTGTAAGGGCGGGTGGCATCGGCGGCGGTGGCGGCGCGACGCTGGCCGGCGGCGGTCCGCACGAAGAGCGAAGGGGCGTTGAGATCGAGCGAACGGAGTTGTTTGTGGCTGAAGTTATGGGAGAGGTTGGCGGAGAGAGTCCAGTCTCGGCCGAGGACTTGCTGGAAGCCCCAAGTGAACTGCGCGGTGTAAGGGTTGAGACGCTGGTCGGCAAAGACGGCGAGGTCGCGACGATCGCCGGCGCCGGTGGGTGGCGCGGAGAGAGAGTTCGGAAAGACCGGGAAACCGGCGACGCCGTACGGGAGCGTGTAGGTGGCCTGGAGGGAGCCGGGACCCTGCTGGAGGGCGCCGCGGACAACCTGGAGGAAGATCTGGTCGTAGTAGAGGCCGGCACCACCGCGCAGGATGGTGCGGCCGGAGCCGAACAGGTCATAGGCAAAGCCGAAGCGGGGCGCCAGGTTGTTGGTGTCGTGCGTGGTGGACTGATAGTCGTAGCGCAGACCGAGGTTTAAGGTCAGGCGGGGGAACACGCGCCAATCGTCCTGGACGAAGGCCGAGACGAGGGTGTCGCCGTAACGGACGGGGGCGGCGCCAAAGGTCTGGGTGTATTGGACGGGGACTTCGCCGGCGCGTGGGGGACCGGCCGCCATGCGGTAGCTACCGAATTGAGAAAGAAACACGTCGCGGAGCTTATTGCGGATGAAGTCACCACCGAAGCGGACGTCGTGGGCGCCGTGCTGCCAGGTGAGGACGTCGGCACCTTGCCAGGTGATGACGCGGGTATCGAAATAGTCAGAGAGGCCATCGGTGGAGTACGACGGGCGGACGATTTGCGTTTGCGGCGAGAGGGCGTAGTAGGAAAGCGGAACGTTCTTCGCAGAGCCAGCGCGGAACTCGTTGAGGAGGGTGGGGCTGAGGATTAGGCGGTGAGTGAACTGGAAGCCGACGTTCTGGCCGGAGTCGCGGCGGGCGGCGGAGGGCTGATTGAAGCCGCCGACGGCATCGTTCGAGTTGTCGCTGACGGTGGTATGGGCGTTGAGGCGCAGGTAGATCGACTGCTTCTCGCTCCATTGCTTGTCGAGATTGACCAGACCAAACCACTGCTTCTGGTGGCCGGGATAGAAAGACGGGACGGGCGATTGGATGTAGGCGCCGCGCGTCTGCTGGTTGCCTTCGAGGCTGGCGAAGAGGTGGAAGGTGGGAGTGACAGGGCCGCCGGCCGCACCGCCCCACATGTGGCGCTCGTTGGGGACGCGGAAGGTGGCGATGGGTGGAGCGGCTTGCAGGCCGCTGGGGCGGAGGAAGTAGAAGCCTTCGCCGTGCCAACGGTCGCCGCCGGTACGGGTGACGGCGGAGATGATGCCACCGCCGGAGCGGCCGAGGTCGGCGCCGTACTGATTCACGGCGACCTTATACTCGGCAACCGAGGCGATCGAGAGGACCTGCTGCGGTCCATTGCCTAAGGCAGGTTCGTAGTTCGAGAGACCATCCAGGCGGTATTGGGTGTAGCGGAACAGCTGGCCGTTGACCGTGAGGCGGGTGCCGTAGATGCCATCCGTGCCGAGGGAGCCGGTGTTGCGCACACGCGGGTCCAGCATGGCGAAGCGGTTGATATCGCGAATTGAGGAGGGGAGTTCCGAGAGGGTGCGGGTGTCGATGGCGGTGGCGAGTTCGGGATTGTTGTTCACCAGGGGACTCGACTCCATGACGGTGACCGTTTGCCGTAGCGGGTCCACCGTGAGTTGAAGGTCGAGGGGACGGCCGGGGACGTAGGTGAGGGTGAGTGGCTCAAAGGCGTCGGCACGAGCAGTGAGAATGCAGTTCGGTTTCAGGCCGGTCAAGATGAAGGCGCCACGTTCGTCGGTGGTGGCGGTGGCGGGGGTGCAATCGGCCGAGACTTGGGCGCCGGCGATGCCGATACCTCCGGCGGCGCGGACCGTTCCGCTGACAGAATCAATGTTCTCGGCAATGGCCGAAAGAGCGGCAAAGAAGAAGATGCAATAGAAAAGCATGAAGATGCGTGAGCAGTCGGGCGATCGAACGGGCGGCTAAAGGCTGAAAACAGCAACTAAAGCGGGGGTTCCAAATCAAGGACTGTTCCAGTCCAGTATGCATTGCCGAAAAGTGTTTTGCAACTGAATATCAAAATAAGGTGGGAGGGGAGGCGAATTCGTTCCGGGAATTGAATGAAGAGTCCCCAATGTTGATGAGGCGGAATATAATAGGCGCAACTCCTATGAAGCATTGGTATTGGACGATTCTCGTCTGCACGCAAGCCACTCTCACGACGCCGACTTGGGCGCAACGGACGTATACTTTGCCGGGGACGGCGGCGCAGGAGATTACGCTCGCGGCCGGAGCGGTGGCGGAAGTCTCCGCCGGTATTGCGCAGCCGAGTGCCCTGCCCGCGAATGCGCGGATCGCCGTGGAGTTCGGCGGATTCCGCAAGGTGCTGCACGCGCTCGATCCGGATTTTCACCTGATGTACCGGGCGCCGCAAGCGGGCAAGTTTGTTTTGAAGGCGACGGTGGTGGAAGACGAAGAGGCCATCTTTAATCAGCCGCGGTGGCGCGAGACGGGGTCGGTTCAGAAGGTGTACAAGTTTCCGCGGCGCACGCCGTGGCCGGCCGGCAAGACGGCGCAAGTGGCGCTGTCGGTGAAGCCGGTGAACCTGGGCAACTCGACACGCGGCATGCAGGTGGAGTTGGAGCCCAACAACTCGATCGCCCAGGCGCAACCGATTTTGGTGGGTGCCTCCGGGAAGGATGAGACGCTGCACATTACCGGCGGCGCCGACGATCTGGAATATTTCGACAACGGCCAGTTCGGGAAAGCCGGCGACGACTGGTTCAAGATCGTGTACCAGGGCAAGGAGCCGCGGCTGTTTACCGGGAACCTGTATCTGCCGGATCCGCTGGTGGTGGCGCAGTTGCAGATGTTCACAGCCGACGGCAAGGAGTATCGCGAGGGCGCGAACCCCAATGAGCGGGTGCATCAGCAGTTGGAAGGTCATCGGACGGCGATGTCGAGGACGCTGAAGCCGGGCGGCACTTATTATCTGCGCGTGGAATCGAACTCACCGGGCTATGAGGTCGAGCTGCGGATTCGCCAACTGGGCCCCTACACGGACCCGCGCTATGCGGTGAAACAGGCGATGTATGACCATTCGAGCCAGGTGCATGCATGGTTGCTGAACCGGCCGCGCGGCGCGGCGGTGGACCGGCGCATTCGCGACACGGGGTCCTTGCTGGGGACGCATTGCATGAGCTGCCACACGCAATCGGGCGTGTGGGGGCCGATGGGAGCGTTTGTGCACGGCTACCAGCCGGAGAACGTCGGCAACCTGCGACAACTGATGAATTTGATGTACGAGAGCCTGCGGCCGACGAACGTCCTCCAGGATGCGGCGAACAACACGAGTCTTTCGCCGCTGGATTTAGGGGATGGACCGGCAGGGACGCGGGCGGCGGGCTTCAACGTCGTCATGACCGAGCGGTATGTGGCGCCGCGCAAGTTGCACTCGGCGCAACAGGTGCGCACGGCCAACTTCGTGCTGCAATCGGCCGACCCGAGCGGCATCAACGCCGCCGGGCCGGGTTCCAACGTCGGCGCGGCGGTGGTTTATCGGTTCTCTGGCGAGATTCTGCGACGGGCGTGGAACGACACGCACGATGAGAAGTATCTGAAGGGTCTGGAAGAGAAAGCGCAGAAGATCCTCGAGATCAATGTGCGCTATCTGGACGACCCGGCGAACCGCATTCTGTTTTTCCGCGACGTCTTCCCGGCTGACTACGCGAAGGTGCGCGGCGAGACCGACGACGTCAAGAAGTTTCTGGCGAAGGTGAGCGCGCAGTTGAAGGAAGATGAAGCGCGCCTGCGAGCGATGCAGAAACCGTACGGCTGGTGGGGCTTTGACCCGGGCAAGCGGCAGGGCAACACCTGGGTGGCGACGACGAATGATCCAAAGGACATCGATCCCGCGCCGACATCGCTGGCATTGACCGCGTTGGCGGCGTTGGGCTACACCGACTCCGAACCGGTGGTGAAACGCGGCGTGGAGGCCCTGCTGAAGATGCAGGACACGTTCGGCCGCTGGAACCGGAATGCGCTGACGGGCTTTGTGACGACGGCTTATGCGGAGCATGCGCTGGCACGGCTGTATCCGGAGAAGGCGCGGGCGCCGGAGGCGAAGGACTTCGCGCCGGTGGCGGGCGAGTCCTTATTGGATACGATCGCGCGCTTCCGGACGATGGCGCAGTTGGGCTTGGGCGCGAATGACTCCGCGTTCCTCGACCTGGTGCTGCCGGGCGCGACGCACGCGAACGCGCAGGTGCGTTACTGGGCGCAGATCGCACTGGGCGCCTTGCACGATGAGCGTGGCGTGACAGCGCAGTTAAACGGCCTGGGAGATCCGGTAAAGATGGTGCGCGAAGCAGCGCGCTGGGGCATGCGGCAAACGCTGCTGGACGATAAGGGCTGGGATTATCTGTACGCGAAGTATCAAACCGGCGACGACCGGACTCGCGAGGCGATGGCCGGCGCGCTGATCATGCGGGCCGATAGCGTGATGACGCGCTCGAACGTGGGACATGCCCGGCTGGGCGCGCTATTCGGCAAGATGATGAACGACGACCCGCACCCCGGCGTGCGGGCCTGGTCGACGCGCGCGGCGTGGAACTGGTGGGTGTGGAATCCGCCGGTGCGCGCCGCGGTAAACGCGGCCGTGATGGCGTCGCTCGAACGGCCGGAGGACAACTTCCTGACGGAAGAGGCGAAGCGCTATCAGATCGAGGCGCTGTTCATCGCGAATGGACAGAAGGCGAATCCTAGCGCCGAGCATCAGTATCCGCAGTTGTCGCAACTGTTCGAGGCGATCTCGAAGCGGTTGGACCAGAAGGTGCCGGACCGGATGATCGACCGGCTGACGGCGATCGGCGGCACGTTCTACAACCAGGCGGGCGGCGACGGCGGGCCGGGGCAGATGGGCTACATCACGGAGCATGCGGCGCCGATGATGGCGAAGGCCGTGCTGCGGTATTGGGACCGGGCGGAAGTTTCGAAGGACGATGCGACGCTGCGGTT
Source organism: Bryobacteraceae bacterium (assembly GCA_044226365.1). GTDB lineage: Bacteria > Acidobacteriota > Terriglobia > Bryobacterales > Bryobacteraceae > JALHNI01. The sequence continues at coordinate 146,931 of JBGAHE010000002.1, read as the reverse complement.
TGCGATTGAGTCGGCGGCGAACGTGATGAACGATCCGCTGCAGAAGCGATTGCTGAATTATTCGAGCACGGGTCCGGAAGCGTATCGCACGCTGGCGGCGACGTCGATTTCCGACCCGCGCATCATTGCACTGCAAGGAACGCATGAGTTTCTGGGGCCGTTGATGGAGCAGTTCTATCGCGGCGCGGGCGAGACGGAGCGGCGCGGCGAACTGGCGGGTCCGTTGCTGAAGCTGTTTGGACGCGCGCGCTGGAATCTTCCGAAGAGCGAAGAGCAGCAGAAGCTGTTCTTCAATGTGCTGCTGCCGCACTTTGCGCCGGAGCGCGGGAAGTTGGAAGAGAATACGCGAACTCCGCTACAGATGGACGCCGATTCGGTGGACTGGTATGTGGCGCGGTCGCTGGCGGGAGTGGTGCACGGCAATCAGGATCTGCAGACGCCGACGTTGTTAAAGCAGATGCCGGTGACGTTCACCACGCCGATGGACGAAGCATTCTGGCTGCCGAGCCTGGGTTGGCTGCTGCGGCACGGAACGGAGATTCCGGAGGTCCACGCGCCGGTGAAAGGCACGGAGATTGCGGCCGAGCAGAAGAACCGGATCGCCGAGTTGATGGTGAAGACGCTGGAGGCGCCGAAGGTGGATCCGCGTTTGCGGAATGCCGCGATGGCGCTGGCGAATGACGTGATCGTGCGGCAGCATCCAAAGGTGGAGCCGGTGCTGAAAGCGAAGCAGCCGCAGTATTACGAGGAGGATCCGCCGGAAGCGAAGGCGCTGACGGGCGCGGCGCGGGAGAACTGGGAGTATTTCCAGAATTGGCTAGCGCCGGAGATGAGCAAGGTGGATCGCAACGATCAGCTGTCGTGCCTGGGGTGCCACGCGGTGCCCGGGCGAGTGCCTTCGATGGAGTTGCAAGGTCCGAACCCGAACGGCTACATGAGCAAGAAGGCGCTCTGGACGAACTACCGGATTCTGATGGAGCGCGTAAACGAGACGGGGGTGGAAACCAGCAAGCTGCTGCGGAAGCCGCTGAACGTGCAGAGCGGCAAGGAAGACGGACACCAGGGGGGACGAAGGTTCAACCCGAATGACCGGGGCTACGAGATTCTGCGGCGCTGGGTGCTGGATTCGGCGAAGCTGAAGTCGGGACAGCCGGTGCAGGCGGCGGCTCGGTAGAAACCGGGCAGGCAAAAAGCAAAGGGCGGGTCTGACGACCCGCCCTTTTTGCTTTGGCGGAGTTAGTTGCCGGAGACGGTGAGAACGAGGTTGCCAACGTTCGACGTGCCGCCCGGGGTGGTGACGATGACCGGGAACGTGGCGACCGGAAGAGCACCGAGGCCGACGTTGCGCGGAATCTGAACAACGACTTCGGTGGGTGAAACGGAGCGGATGGAAGCATCCTGCCCGCCGACCTTAACCGCAGTGCCGGCCAGCGTGGGAACGCCGCCCGTGACACCGGTGGAGGCCGAAGCCGTGACGGCCGCGAGGTTGGTCCCCACGATCCGAATCAGACCATCGGAGCGGACCGTGCCGCCGCCGACCACCGCTTCGACGCGGGTGATGGTGGGGAGCGCCGTCGCCGAAGAGGTCGCTGAAAGCTGAGCCCGCACGGCGCCGCCGGGGTTCACCGAAGTGTGCAGGTTGATGTAGTGGGTGGAGGGATTGTTGGCCACCGCGCCCAAGGTGGAGACGGCCGTAGTGAGGACGGCGCGATAGAGATTGCCGACGCCCGAAGCGGAGGTAAGTCCGTCGGCGGCCTTGATGCCGCTATCGATGACGACCGGACCATTTTGGCCAGCCACGCCGGAGTGGATGTGGAGGCCAGTGAAGGTGGTATTGGCCGGAAAACGATGATAGACGTCGAAGCTGGCGACGGCCGCCAGCGGGGCGCCATCGGCACCGCGAAGAGAGCGCACGCCGTAAGTGGCCACGGCGCTATTGGTGGAGCCATCAATGGGCGGCACTTCGTTGGCGGGGGACATCGACACGTTGAAGGTGGACGAGTCCGCCGCAACGGCTTGTCCGCGGATCACACCGCCAGGATAGAGACGCGTGTGCAGATTGATGTAGTAGCCCGCGGGGTTGGTTTCCAGGCCGGCGAGAGCGGCCTGCGTCGCCGCGCTGGGAGCGGAGATGCGATTGACGTAACGGAGGGTGCCGGTGCCGCTGGTGGGAGCGGAGACGGCGCCGGAAAGGCCCGAGTTCACGGTGACGGGGCCGTTGATGCCCGCCGCGCCGGTGTGGACGTGCAGACCGGTAAAGTCCGTGACGTTGGGGAAGCCGCTGTAGGAGACGTCGAAGATGGCTTCCGCCGACTGAATGACGCCCGCCGTATCGCGGCCGACGATGGTGGTGACAGCGGCAAAGCCTTTGGCCGTCGTGTCGATGGCCGGAACTTCATTGGCGGGGGAAAGCTGCGTGAGAACGGTGGTCATGGTGGTGGCCAGGACCTGACCGCGGATGGCGCCGCCGGGGTTCACGGTGGTGTGCAGGTTGACGTAGAACTGGCTGGGGTCGAGGAGGAGGTCGTTGATGGCGGAGATGGCCGTGGCGGAGTCCAGCTTGGCGGACTGACGCACGATGCCGGCTTTACCGGTGGGGTCATCGACCGGTTCCGAAGAGCGAACGCCGGAATCGAGGACGACGGGGCCATTCTGACCGCGGATGCCGCGATGGATGTGAAGGCCGGTGACTTTGATGCCGTCCGGGAAGTTGTAGTCGACGTTGAAGTCAACCACGGCTTCAGTAACGGCGCCACTGGCGCTGCGCACGGCGTGGATCCACACCGTCGCGGAACCCGAAGCAGCCAAACCGAGTGGCGGAACCTCATTGGCGGTGGATAGGTTGGCCCGGAACGGAATCGATTGCAGCGTTTGTGCAAAGGCTCCTCCGGTGACGAAAAGGCACGCGGCCACCAAGGTGGTGCGGCTGAGAAGTTGACGGTAATTCAAGGCGCTCTCCTGAATTTTCTAAACGTATGCCCAAAGCGAGCTACATGCTTGTATCACAGCAGGGGGAGCGAATCAATGACCGGTAAACAAATGTTAGGTCAACTGCGCAATGGACCGGACAGTTTTGAGGATACCCTCGAGCAGGTCCAGGCGGAGGGCATTCGCCCCATCGGAGAGGGCGCGCTCGGGAGCTTCATGGACTTCGACGAACAGTCCATCAATGCCGACGGCGGCGGCGGCTGAGGCGAGCGGGCGAATGAAACGGGGTTGGCCTCCACTCTTAGCGCCTGTAGAACCGGGGAGTTGCACACTGTGGGTGGCATCGAAGATGACCGGGTAGCCCAGGTCGCGCATGATGACCAGACCGCGCATGTCGACGACGAGGTTGTTGTAGCCGAAGCTGGTGCCGCGCTCGGTGAGGCAGACACGATGGTTGCCGGTAGAGGTCACCTTCTCGACGGCGTACCGCATGTCGGCGGGGGCGACAAACTGCCCTTTTTTAATGTTGACGACGCGGCCGGTGCGGCCGGCGGCGACGAGGAGGTCCGTCTGGCGGCAAAGGAAGGCGGGGATCTGAAGAATGTCGGCGCACTCGGCGACGCGTTCCGCCTGCCCGGGTTCGTGGATATCGGTGAGGACGGTGTGGCCTTGCTGCCGAAGCCCTTGTAGGATGCGGCAACCTTCTTCGAGGCCGGGTCCGCGATAGGACTCAACGCTGGATCGGTTGGCTTTATCGAACGAGGCCTTGAAGACAAACGGTCCGGCGACGCGCCCGATTTCCCAGGCGAGATATTGGCAATGCTCCTCGCTCTCGATGACGCAGGGACCGGCAATCAAAACCGGGGGCGCGCCTCCGCCGAGCTTGAGGTCGCGTGAGAGTTCGAGTTGGGCGGTCATCGCGAGAACAGGGGCTGCTCGAGGCGGTCCAGACGCTTTTGGCGGTGGGCGTAGGAGGCACCGAGGAAGGCGGTGAAGAGCGGATGCGGCTCGAGCGGCTTCGACTTGAACTCAGGGTGGAACTGGCAGCCGAGGAACCAGGGATGGTCCGGAATCTCGCAGATCTCAACGTAGGTGCCGTCGGGCGTTTGGCCGGAGATCTGGAGGCCTTTTTCGGTGAGGATCTTTTCGTACTCGCGGTTGAACTCGAACCGGTGACGGTGGCGTTCGCTGATGTTGGCTTCGCCGTAAGCGGCGCGCGCCAAACTGCCTTCTTTGAGCTGGCAGGGATAGGCGCCCAGACGCATGGTGCCGCCGAGTTCGTCGACACCGAGCAGTTCGCGCAGTTTGTAGATGACGCGATGCGGCGCGGCGGGGTTGAATTCGGTGGAGTCCGCTCCGTCGAGGCCCGCGACATGGCGCGCAAACTCGATGACCATGGTCTGCATACCGAGGCAGATACCGAAATAGGGAACGCGCTCTTCGCGGGCGTAGCGGATGGCGTGGAGCATGCCTTCCACGCCGCGCGAACCGAAGCCGCCGGGCACCAGGATGCCATCGAACTGATTGAGCACTTCGGCGCAGGACGGCCATTCGAGCGTTTGCGCTTCAATCCAATTGAACTCGATGCGCAGGTTGTGAGCCAACGCGCCATGGATGAGCGCTTCCTTAAGGCTCTTGTAGGAATCCTCGTACTCGACATACTTGCCGACGAGGCCAATCTGCACGACATCCGCGGGCTGGCGCATGCGTTCGAGCATTCGACCCCAGGCGCTCATGTCACGAGGCTTGGCATCCATTTCGAAGATACGCAGCAACTTGTCGTCGACGCCCTGGTCAGCCAGCACCAGCGGCACGGCGTAGACACTATCGACGTCCATGACGGTGACGACGGCGTCAAGGTCGACGTCGCAGAAGAGGGCAATCTTTCCCTTCATGTCGTCGGCGAGAGGACGTTCGGAGCGACAGAGAAGGACATCGGGCTGGATACCCAGGGCGCGCAGTTCCTTGACGGAGTGCTGCGTAGGCTTCGTCTTCAGTTCCTGCGCCGCGGCAATCCAAGGCACCAGGGTGAGATGAACGAAGCAAGCATTGGTGCGGCCCACTTCATGGCGCATCTGGCGAATGGCTTCGAGAAACGGAAGGCTTTCGATATCGCCCACGGTGCCGCCGATTTCGCAGATGACGACATCGACGCCTTCGGCCACCTTGCGCATGGCCTGTTTGATTTCGTCGGTGACGTGCGGGATGACCTGCACGGTTTTGCCGAGGTAGTCGCCGCGCCGCTCCTTCATGATGATCTGTTCGTAGATGCGGCCGCTGGTGAGGTTGTTGGCCTTCGAGAGCGGGGAGTGGGTGAAGCGTTCGTAGTGACCGAGGTCAAGATCCGTTTCGGCGCCGTCATCGGTGACGAAGACTTCGCCGTGCTGGAAGGGACTCATCGTGCCGGGGTCGATGTTCAGATAGGGATCAAACTTCTGCATGCAGACGCGCAGACCGCGGCTTTCGAGCAGGCAGCCGATCGACGCTGCGGCGATGCCTTTCCCGAGAGAAGAAACGACGCCGCCAGTCACGAAGATGAATTTAGCCATTGTTCGATTGAGGATTTTGTACGGAAAGGTGCCGGGATAAAGAGGCTTCAAAGAAGGCGCGCAGACGCGCCAAGTCCTCGGGCGTATCGACCCCGAGTGATTCGTATTCAGTTTCGGCCACGCGGATGCGATGACCGTTTTCCAGGGCCCGCAACTGCTCGAGACACTCGGCCAGTTCGAGCGGGCCGACCGGGAGGTCCGAGTAGTTCAACAGGAAGTCGCGCTGATAGACGTACAAGCCAATGTGCTTGTAGTAAGTGGAACGCGAGCCGCGATGAAAGGGAATGGTGGAACGGGAGAAATAGATGGCGTTGCCGGTGCGATCGGTGACGACCTTGACGACGTTCGGATTGTCGATGTCGGCGGGGTCCTCGATCTTGCGCTTGAGGGTGGCCATCGGGATGTCGGGGTTGTCAAGGAGGGCCAACACGGCGGCATCGATCGCGGCAGGATCGATCAACGGCTCATCGCCCTGAATGTTCACGACCACGGAGGCCGGATCGGCCGAAGCAACTTCAGCAACACGGTCAGTGCCAGAGAGATGGTCCGAGCGGGTGAGCCGGACTTGCGCCCCGAATTCGCGCGCGACGCGCGCGATGCGATCGTCATCGGTGGCGACCACAACATTGGTGAGATAGCGGGCTTCCAGAGCTCGTTCCCACACATGCTGGATCATGGGTTTGCCTGCGATGGAGACGAGGGCTTTACCGGGAAACCGGCTGGAAGAAAACCTGGCAGGAATAACGCCGAGTATGCGCTGCGGCACGTTCGATGGTAACACGGGGCCGCCCTCCGATGGGTCAAAATTTCACCCGCGAAAGTTCACCGGAGCGCCGGATCGAGGCTTGCGATTTGATGATATCGTGAAGGAGAATCGAGACTTTCTCGACACGGGATGGTGTTTATGCTAATTCCCTGCGGGCGAATTCGGACGAGTCTTTTCTTCTTGTTGGCGATCGGCGTTCCGGCGGCAGACCGGATCACGAAAAACGCGCAGCCCCAACTCGAACAAAAGAAAAAGGCTGGGGATAACACCGAGCCAGCGAAGACGGCGGAGCAACCCCCCGCTGCCCTCCCCCCCGCACGCGTCGGCATTGAGCCCCGCACCTCCACCGCCGTGCCGAAAGTGAACGAAGCCGAAGCTCGCACGCCCAACATTCGCGTCGACACCAACCTGGTGCTGATCAATGTGACGGTGCGCGATCCGCTCAATCGCTTCGTCACCGGGCTCGAGAAAGAACAGTTCCGCCTCTTCGAAGAGAAGGTGGAACAGAAGATCGTGCAGTTTGCGAGCGAAGACGCGCCGCTGTCGATTGGTTTGGTGTTTGACGCCAGCTCGAGCATGGGGTCGAAGCTGCAAAAGGCTCGCCAGGCGGCCGCGCAATTCTTTAAGACGGCGAATCCCGAAGACGAATTTTTCCTGGTGCAGTTTAACGACCGGCCGGAGTTGGTGGTGCCGTTTACGCAGTCCACCGAAGAAATCCAGAATCGGTTGACGTTTACTCAAGCGAAGGGCAAGACAGCCTTGCTGGACGGTGTTTACACGGCCATGACGCAGATGAAGAAGGCCAAGAATCCGCGGAAAGCAATTATTATTCTGTCCGATGGCGGCGATAATTCCTCCAGATACACGGAGAGCGAGATTCGGAACCTGATTCGGGAGGCGGACGTCCAGATTTATGCAATCGGCATTTTCGAGCCGGTGTCGGCCCGCGGCCGTTCCGCGGAGGAGATGGCGGGTCCGGGGTTGCTGACCGAAGTGTCGGAGCAGACGGGCGGCCGGCATTTTCCGATTGAGAATATTAACGAATTGCCGGACGTGGCCGCCAAGATTGGCATTGAACTCCGGAACCAGTATGTCCTGGGCTATTCGCCCTTGAACCAGGAGCGCGACGGTAAGTATCGGCGCGTGCAAGTGAAACTGATTCAACCGAAAGGATTACCGCCGCTGAAACCGGCTTGGCGGCAAGGCTACTATGCACCTGCCCAGTAGAAGATTTTTCCTCGGGGTGGCCGCCGGCGCGGTCACCTACGGCCAGGAGCCGGAGCCGACGTTCCGTTCGGATACCCGTCTGGTCCCGCTCTACGCCACGGTAGTGAACTCAAAAGGTCAGTTGGTGACCGATCTCCCGCGCACCGCGTTTAAGGTGATGGAGAATAACGTCGAGCAGCCGATCAAGGGCTTCCTGCGGGAAGACGTCCCGGTGTCGCTGGGACTGATTGTGGATAACTCGGGCTCCATGCGCGATCGCCGCGCGAAAGTGGAAGCCGCCGCCATCGCGATGGTGAAAGCGTCGAACCCGAAAGATCAGGTATTCATCGTCAACTTTAACGACGAAGCTTTTGAGGACGTGCCATTCACCTCCGACGTCAAGAAGATGGAAGAGGGCCTGGCGCGGATCGATTCGCGGGGGGGCACGGCGTTCTACGACGCGATCAGCCTGTCGCTCGATAACGTCGCCAAGGGCAGGCATGACAAGCGCGTGCTGATGCTGATCACCGACGGCAACGACAATGCGAGTTCAACGACGCTCGAAAAGCTGCTTGCGAAGACCGGCCGGGCGAACGTCGTGATCCACGTGATCGGCTTACTCTCGAAGGAAGAGCCGCGGGAAGCGCGCAAGGCGCAGCGGGCGCTGAAGCAGATCGCGGAGTCAACAGGCGGCTTGAGCTTCTTCCCGAATGAGCTGGAAGAGGTGGAGAAGCTGGCGTTGCAGGTGGCCCACGATATTCGCAACCAGTACGTGATCACGTACTCGCCAGTGAATGCGGCGCTCGATGGCACCTATCGCTCCATCAAGGTGACGGCGAAGGGTCCGAACAATCCGGTGGTGCGCACTCGCTCCGGCTACTACGCCACCCCGAATCAGCGCGAGCCGAATACGAAGAAGCTCTCGCAGAACTACTAATGCTGAACTTCCTGTGGAACTCGGTTCGCGGCTATACGCTGCGGCCGTGGGCTAGCCCCTACCTGCGCTGGCGCATGGAGACCTATTGGGGCTTGCATGCGGATGAGATCGACATGCGGAAGTTCTTCCGTTTTTCCTGGCAGCATCGTGACGAGTTGTGGCGGTTTCTGCGGTGGGCCGGCCGGATGCACGAACGCGCATAAACTAGGTCCATGGACCTGGGATTGAACGGAAAGGTGGCCATTGTCGCGGCCGCCAGCAAAGGGCTTGGTTTGGCTGTCGCGAAGGGGTTGGCGGCAGAAGGCTGCCAGGTGGCGATTTGTTCACGCGACGAAGAAGCATTGGCCAGCGCCAGTGCAGGCACCAACTTCTATACCCAGGCCATCGACGTGAGCGACGAAGCCGCAGTGCGCGCTTTCGTGGACACCGTGCGCGAAAAGTTCGGCCGCGTGGATATCTGCGTGACCAATGCCGGCGGGCCGCCCTCGAAGACCTTCGAGCAGACGACCACCAGCGACTGGGAGGCCGCGGTGCAGCTGAATTTGATGAGCACCCTGCACTTTGCCCAAGCGGTGTTGCCGGACATGAAGGCGCAGGGCTGGGGGCGCCTGCTGACGATCACATCCGTGTCAGTGAAACAGCCGCTCGACGGGCTGATTCTGTCGAACTCAGTGCGGGCGGCCGTCGCGGGTTTAGTGAAGTCGCTGGCGAATGAATATGGCGCGTTCGGGGTCACCGTGAATAATGTGTGTCCGGGGTTTACGGCGACGGATCGTTTGAAGTCGTTGGCGGGGAAACTGGCGGGCGACCAAGGCACCAGCGCCGAGGCGGTGGAAGCCGCGTGGGGCGCGCAGACCGCCGTGAAGCGGGTGGGCACGCCGGAGGAGTTCGCCGCGATGGTGGTGTTTCTAGCGTCGCAGCAGGCAGCCTATGTGACCGGCGCATCGATCGCCGTGGACGGGGGTTTGGTGCGGGGTTTGCTGGGCTAGCGAGCGTCGGAGGCAGCCGGAGCAGCAGTCTGGCTGTTACGCTGGGCGACCTGGGTGGGATTGAGCGAGGAGGCATAAGCCGCCACGCCGTTGAAGATCTGCTCGGCGATCTTCTGGCGATATTCGCTCTTGCGCAGGTTCGCTTCTTCAGACGGATTCGTCACGAAGCCAATCTCGGTGAGGATGGCCGGCATATCGGCGCCAATCAGCACGATGAAGGGAGCGCGCTTTACACCGCGGTTGCGGCCGCGAGTGGTGTCACCAGCGACCAGGGCGTTCTGGACCTTCTGGGCAAAGTCACGGGACTCGTCGAGCTTGGCGTTCAGGGCGATCTTCTGCAGGAGGTCGTTGAGGTCGTGGACGTTCTTGCGCGCCGAAGAGTTTTCGCGCGACGCTACTTCAAGCGCGCCGGCGGAAGCAGCGAAGTTCAGGTAGAAGGTTTCGATGCCGTAGGCGGAACGCGCGGGCGACGAGTTCGCGTGGACGGAGATGAACAGGTCGGCCTTTCGCTGGTTCGCCATGATGGTACGGTCATCGAGCGAGACGAAGGTATCGTCGGTGCGGGTGAGGATGACCTCGGCGCCCAGAGATTGGCGGAGGAGTGTCGCCAGACGCTTACTGACGTCGAGCACCAGTTCCTTCTCATGCAAGCCACTGGGGCTGGAGGTACCGTAATCCTGACCACCGTGGCCAGGGTCAATGACGATGCGGGCGACTTTCAGGCCGAGGGCGCGGATCATCGAACGGTCCGGCACGGCGGTGCGATCGGGCACCGGGGGCGGGATGATCTCGGGAGCCGCGTTGCGCTTGGGGAGGGAGGCGGCGATCGTCGTGACTTCGAACTTCTTCGGCGCGGGCGCCTCGAGAAGATGCCTGGGAAGAGGATCTTCGACGATGGTGGCCTTAGTGACTCGCGTGGGGGGGGCGATGGAGGCGAACTGCGGATAGGGCGCGATAGCGGGCCGAGCCGGAACGCGGGGATAAACCTGGAACTCCGGCGGCGTGGTCATCAGAATGATGGGCTGACGGCGCGAGGAGCGGACCGGAATGGTCGCCGGGTCGAAATGGCGCACGGCGAGTTTGGGCTCGGCCCTCCGAACTTCCTGCGGCTTCACTTCGGGAGCCGGCGTAGCGGCCATCAGTTCTTTCTGGCGCTCGATGGTGCCGGGAGGAACATTCTGATTGCGGCGGAACTCGACGATGATCCGCGGCGGGTCCATGGCGAAAACAGCTTTATAGACGACGTCGGGCGATTCCATGTCGAAGACCAGGCGGGTGAGGCCCGGCTGATTCTCAGCGACACGAATCTGGCGGATGTTGCGGTCGCCCACCATGAACTGGGCGCTGCGTTGTTTGCCGGCGGCCAAGCGAGGGACGAAGCGCGGCAGATCGAAGAAGACACGGTCCGGATTGTCAATGCGCTCGGTACGGAAGACGGCTTCGCTCGACAAAGCGATCACGACACGGGTGACATCAGATTGCGAGGTGAAGCGGACGTCGCGTACCGATTCAATCGGTTGGGCGCATGCAGCAGCAACGGCCAGACCCAAAAGTCCGACCCCGCGTCGCCAAATCCGGCTACTTGCCATGACCACTAGTCTACCCTGACCTTACCCCCCTATCAGAGGGGAGGAAAAATTCGGCACACGCCCCCCTCAGTGAGGGAGAGGCTAGTCGTTGACCTGCCGCAATGTTATATGGACTCGTCCTTCACCGTCAACGAATTCTTGTAAAACCGGCGGCGGCACGGCGGCTTTCGAGGGGATCGGAGCCGGCGCCGCAGGAGGGGCCTGCTCGCGCTTGGCAAGGCCGTAGTAACGCCCGACCTTATAGACGTAGTCCTGGGTCTCCGCGTAAGGGGGGATCCACCCGTACTTGGCGACGGCGCCTTCGCCGGCGTTGTAGGCCGCGAGGACCAGACGCTCGTCCGTGAAAAGGGTCTGGAGATACTTCAGGTAGCGGATGCCGCCTTCGATGTTCTGCTCCGGATCGAAGGAGTTGCGCACGCCGTACTGGCGGGCCGTGGAGGGAATCAACTGCATCAACCCTTCGGCGCCCTTGGGCGAGATGGCGTAGGGATTGTAGTTACTTTCGGCACGAATGACTGAGTGGACCAGCAACGGGTCAAGACCGTGCTGGCGCGACTTTTCTTCCACAATCGCGCGGATACGTTCCGGCGGAACCGTGTACTTGGGGACCTTCGGCATGGGGGCCACCAGACCGGAGGCGGAGATGCTGATGGGCGCGACCACCTGGGGCTCGATGGTCCGGGCGACCACGGGTACGGTGGTGGGAGCGCCGGCCACGGTGGCTGCCGGGGCGACGGACTCAGGCGCCGGCACGGGCACCACCGGGGGGCGCGGGGCCGGCGTGGGAAGCGCAAAGGTGGTGCGAACCAGTCGCCCGGTCTTGGGGTCAACGCGGAGCACCGTCTTGGTTTTGGGCGCAGGTCTCACAGCGGCCGTCGTTGGGCCGGGGTCAGCCGCGAGCGTCCAGGCGGCGGAAAAGAGGATCACAAAAAGACGAGTCAAGATGCTTCTTATCAAGCGATTATACCAGGATGTTATGATTCGTACGTGAGGACGGGATGCCAGGGCTTCGTCCTGTGCGGCGGTGAAAGCCGGCGCATGGGACAAGATAAGGCCATGCTGCGGCGCGAAGGACGGCCGCTGGTGACGTGGGTGGCGGAGTTGGTGGCTGAGGCTACCGGCTCGGCGACGCTGGTGGGTCCGCAAGCGCGCTATGGGGAGTTGGGCTGGCCCGTGGTGGAGGATGAACGGCCGGGGGAAGGTCCGCTGGGAGGCTTGCTCGCCGCGCTGGGTGCCGCTCGCGAGGAACGCTGCCTGATCGTGGCTTGCGATATGCCGCACTTGACGGTAAAGGCTCTGCGGGGTCTGGTGGAGCAGCCGGAGGTGGCGGATGTGGTGATGGCCGAGTCCGAACGCGGCGGGGAGCCATTGTGCGCGGTGTACCGGACGGCGAGCCTGGCCGTGCTGCGCGAAGCCTTCGCCGAAGGGGAGCGCTCGGTGCGAAAGGCGCTTAAACGATTGAAATGCCAGGGCTGGCCGCTGGGAGATCCGCAATTGGTTTACAACGCAAACACGCCGGCGGAATGGGCCGCGGTCGAGGTGAGGGGATAGATGGCGGAACAGTTTCCCCACTACATCGAATTTCGGCACGTTTATAAGACGTTCGATCGGCCCGTTTTAGTTGACACGAATTTTTATGTCAATGCGGGCGAGACCGTGGCGATCATTGGGCGCAGTGGCGTGGGCAAGTCGGTGTCGCTGGCGCACATCATGGGATTCCTGAAGCCGGACAGCGGACGGGTGATCGTTTCACATCGGGACATCACGGACTTTACCGAGAAAGAGATGAGGCAGATCCGCCGGAAGGTGACGATGGTCTTCCAGAACGGCGCCCTGTTCGATTCGCTCACGGTAGGCGACAACATCCTCTCTTCGCTCGAACTGCGCGATGACTACGACGAGGAGAACAAGGAAGACGTCGTGAACGGTCTGCTGGAGATGGTGGGGCTGCTCGACACGCGCGACTGGTATCCGACAGATCTGGCCGTGGGTCATAAGCGGGCGATCGCCATCGCGCGTGCGCTCGCAGCGCAGCCGGAATGCGTGCTCTACGACGAGCCCACCACCATGGTGGACCCGATCATGTCCGATCAGTTGGGCGATCTGCTGTTGCGGCTGAAAACGCACCTGCAATTGACGTCGCTGGTGGTGACGCATGACCTGGAACTGATGCGGAAGGTGGCCGATCGCGTGATCTTCTTCCACGAGGGCCGGGTGGCTTACTTCGGATCCGTGAAGGACCTGCCCGAGACGGATGACCCGAACATTCAAGAGTTCCTGGCGATGGACCGCGTCTAGTAGCGAGTGGGGAGATGCGGCAAATAGGCCGCGCCGTAGAGACCCGCGAGATTGCCGAGTGTGGCCTGCTCGATCCTGGTGTGCGAGTTGCGATAGGTGAAGCTACGCAGCTTAGCTTCGGCCAGCATGGTGGGCGCAAACAGGTCCCAGGCGGGAAGCAAGCCGCCGCTCAACAGATACAGCGGATAGTTGAACATGTTGATCACGGTGGCGAGCGCAATGCCCAGGGCGCGTCCCATGCTTTCGTAGACCTGGACGGCGCGTGGGTCACCTTCGCGGGCATGTTGGGCGATTTCGACGGGCGTGAGATCGTCGCCGAGGCGAATCAGTTTGGCCATGGAGATGAGCGCCATGGCGGAGGCGTGTTTCTCGAGGCAGCCGCGGTTGCCGCAATCGCAAGGGTTGCCATCGGGTACGACGGTAATGTGGCCCAGTTCGCCCGCCATGCCTTCGGCGCCGTGAATGACACGGCCGTGGTGGATGATGCCGCCGCCAATGCCGGTGCCCAGGGTGAAGAGCACCAGGTCGGTGACGTCGCGGCCAGCGCCCTGCCACTTTTCGCCGAGCGCGGCCGCATTGGCATCATTTTCGAGCAGGACCGGCGTGCCCAGTTTCTGGACGATTGCGTCGCGAAGAGGGAAGTCTTCCAGGGGCTTGAGATTGTTCGAACCGAGAATTACACCCTCGCGAAGCCGGATGAAGCCGGGGACGCCGACGCCCACGCCCAAAAGATTGTCCTTATCGTGGCGATCCCGCAGGAGGTTGATGGCCTCCGCCATGTTGTTCAGCATGGCCTCGCGGCCGGAATTGACGTCGGTGGGCCGCGAAACCTGATCCAGCATTTCGCCGGAGGAAGTGACGACAGCGGCGCGAAGGTTGGTGCCGCCGAGATCGAGCCCGATGGTGTAGGAACTCATTGTTTCGCAGGATATCAGAGAGGTTTGCGATGATCGGTTGAGGTGACATGGATTTAATTGCACTGGCCGCGTCAGCCACACCTCCAGTTCCTGAAAGTCCCAGTTTGTGGAAGTCCGCCGCGGAAGCGTTGCTAATCGGTTTGATCTTCGGAGCGCAGCGGGAGACTTCCCTGCCCGCGTCGGCTTCGGGCCTCCGCGACTTCCTGATGGTGGCGATGATCGGAGCGGTGTGCGGGATGCTGGGGCAGCCGCTGGTGACCGTGGCGGCGATGGGCGTGGCCGCGCTCGCGTGGCCTCATTTTCATGACCGTCCGGATGAGACGTCCGGACTGACGACGCGGCTGGCCGCGATTGCCACCTTTCTCCTGTCGGCGCTCGCCACCATGCCGGGCGTGCCGGAAGCGGAGCCAGTGGCACTGGCGCTGGCGGTGATTGCGGCGGGCGTGCTGGAGATGAAGCGGCAGGTCCACAAGTTCTTCCGCGAAGTAATTACGGACGCCGAGTTCAACGACACGCTGAAGTTTCTGGGCATCGTCTTTGTGATCTACCCGCTGCTGCCCGATGGACGCTTTGGTCCGTACGGAGCGTTTGAGCCACGCAAGATCTGGGTGTTCGTCATTCTGCTGTCCTCGATTTCCTACGTTGGCTATTTCCTTGAGAAGTTTGTCGGCGGGACGTGGGGATTGCGGCTGACGGCCTTGCTGGGGGGCTTATCGTCAACGACCGCGGCGACGGGTGCGTTTGCCAAGGACGCGCGGGAGAATCCGCACCGGATGGTGGCGTTGTGGCAGGCCACGACGCTCGCCAATGCCATTCAGTTTCCCCGCGTGCTGACCTTGATCGCGGCGCTCAACTGGCCTTTGGCCTATGCGCTGTTCTGGCCGTTGCTGGCGATGGCGGCCGCCGGCGTCGTGGTGAGTTTCCTGCCGTTGCCCAGCGGACCGACCGTGGCGCCTGGGGCACCCACGGTGCCGTTGCGCAACCCTTTCCGCTTGCGTCCGGCGCTGCGGTTCGGCCTGGTGTTTGCGGTGATGATGGTGGCGACGCGCGCAGCCGCAGCGGTCTACGGAGAAGCGGCGCTGTTGGTGACCAGCATGATCGGCGGGTTGATTGACGTGGATGGGATCGTGGTGTCGACGTCCGAAGTTCAGGCAGCGGGTCGGATCGGCGACGTCGGGGCCAAGCAGGCTATTCTTTTGGCTCTCGCCATGAATGCCGTCTTCAAAACGGGGTTGGCATACGCCGGCCGCAATGGCCGATTCGGCGTACGGGTGCTGCTGTCGTTTGTGGTGATGCTGAGCGCTGGCGCGCTGACCCTTTGGCTGTCCTAGCGGTCTTTCGCAAGGATGGCGTCGAATTGACGCTGGTCGTTCTCGGAGATGGCGGAGTGGCGGGCGAAGTCGGCCCGGGAGTTGAGCTTGCGGCGATAGCGGTCAAAGTACTCCCGCAGGTCGCCGCCGAATTGGAAGCTGTACATGATGTCGGTGAACTCGCGGGTGTGCCGCAAGCCGAGACCGTGACCGGCTTCATGCAGCACGGTGAGATACACCATGGTGTCGCGCAGCAGAGGATCGGTGACGTTGCGGCCGACAGGGCGAATCGCCAGACGCACGCCGGGTTTGCCGTTGATGAGAATCGGTTCGGCTTCGCCATACAGTCCGCCGAAGGGCGAAGCCCATACGATCTGAATGCGTGCCTCCTGCGCCTCTTCCACTCGCCGGAATTTCAACTTACCGGCGGCCGCGCGCTGCCAGGCTTCAAGCGCATAGATGGCCAGTTCAGCGTCGGCAGGATTGCAACCGGAAGCGGCTTCGGCCTTCGTGCAGGGAGCGATGTAATAGGGCAACTCCTGGGGCGAATCGGCAAACGCGAAAGCAAGAAGAAGGAACCAGTGACTCATACCGTGCTCGCCTTGAGCGTAGCGCAAATGTGAGAGGCGTGGCCTTCCACGACGGGCTGTTAACAGTGGCGTAAACAACGCGGGGACGCATAGGGAAAAAGGGGGAGCCTTGGTATACTAGCGGTGTTGAACGGCGGCGTTCCTCACGACCGTCCAGCGTACGAAGTTGGAATCCATCCCGCGTCGGATTCCGCAAGCTGCTTCGCGTAGCTTGCTCTTCCGTCATCACAATCCCCCTGAGATGATTTTGAGACATGAGCCTTGCGCTGGCCACGGGAGATCGCTGTCGACTTCGTTTTTGGGCTTACGAAAAGGGAGCATTTCGAGTGTTAAATCGGCTCACAAGCACTTCATTCCTGTTCTTACTGATGGCGGCGGACGCCTGGGCGCAACCGAAGTTGCGCCTGTCCACGACAACGGTCGGTCCGGTGCCCTTTGCACAGGGCGCATTGGCAGCGGGACAAACGGTCGAGGCGCGTAATGCGGGGACGGGCAGTCTGAGTCTGACGGTAACGTCGGACGTCCCGTGGATGACAGCTTTGGTCGGAGCATCGCGAACTTGCACGACGTCCGGCTTCACCGGCAGTTGTTTGCCGATCAACATTGGCTTTCAGACGACCACTCTCGCTCGCGGGACCTATACCGGTACGCTGACCGTCCGGGATCCGAATGCGATTGACGCCCCGCAGTACGTGACGGTGACGGTGCAGGCCGGCGGAGGGGTGCCGGATCGGGTGGACTTCTATCTGCCACCCACCGGAGGCACACAGGAAGTGGCCTTCACTACCACCAATGCCATTCAGACGGCCGTCGCTACGACCTCCGGAGGCAGTTGGCTATCCGTGGCGGCGGAAGGCTCCGGCACGTTCCGCTTCAGTTTTCCTTACCGGATTATTGGCCGCCAGATTGCGTCAACCCCGGTAGGCACCTACCAGGGCACCGTGACTACGTCGGGATCGACGTTCACCGCCGAGAACCGCACGGTTCCCGTGACGCTGAACGTCACCTCGAGCCCGATTGTGGTGGCGAGCCCGACGACGTTGAAGTTCCGCGTGCCGCAATCGGGCAAGCTTTCGCAATATCTGGTGCTGAGCAATCGTGGCCAGGGCACGCTGACGGTGTCGACGGCGACGTTTGCCGCGGGAAGCACCGGCGGGACGTGGCTGACGTTGACTCCCGAGCCAACCAATCCGAGCCTGATCAAAGCAGAAGCGGACGCGGGGACCTTGGCGCTGGGAACCTATAGCGGCACCGTGACCGTGAATTCGAATGCCGCGAACGGCCCCACGCGCGTGAACGCGACGCTTGAAGTGATCGCCGCGGGTGCGCCGCAGATCAGCATCGGCAGTGTGCTCAACATTGGAACTTACGCCAGCGGTGAGCCGTTGGCTCCGGGCGGCGCCACGGCGGTGTTCGGCGAGCAGTTTGTACCACTGGGGACGGCCCCGGCGGGCGCCGAGTCCACGCCTTATCCGACGACCATTAGCGGCGTGCAGGTCTTTGTGAACAATACGCCGGCTCCGCTCTACTACGTCTCCTACAATCAGGTGAACTTCCTGATTCCGTACGAGACGCCAGTAGGCGAGGCCACGATTCGTGTCGACCGGGGCGGCCAGCGCGGCAACACGGCCAGTGTCACGATCGAGAAGCGCGTGCCGCGCATCATGCTGTTCAGCAGTTTTCCGGGCAACTACGGCATCATTGTGAACGCGTCGACCGGGGGCTACCCGCTGCCGGCCAGCTTGGGAGTGCCCGGTGGTGCGCCGGCGAAGCCAGGGGACGTACTCGTGATCTATGCGATCGGCCTGGGTGCGACGAACCCGACAGTCGCGAGCGGGGCGGCGTCTCCCTCCGATCCGTTGGCGAAGGTGGAGCCCAATCCAACCGTGATTTTCGGTACTCCGGGACCGTTCAGCATGTTTACCGCGGAACCGTTCTTCGCGGGCTTGGTGCCGGGCTTTATGGGCCTCTACCAGATCAACGTGGTGGTGCCGGCTGGCGTGCCGACCGGCGACGCGGTTCCGATATCCTTGGGTGTAGAGACGTTCCAGAGCAATAGCGCTCGGATCGCTCTCGCGCCGCAATGACCGAAAGACTCTATTACACCGATTCCACGTTAGTTCGTTTCGAAGCACAGGTGGTCGCCCGCGATGAGCAGGCGACCACTTTGTATTTGGACCGGACGGCGTTCTACCCGACATCCGGGGGGCAGCCGCATGACCTGGGGACACTGAATGGCATCGCGGTGGTGGAGGTGATCGATGAAGAGGATCGAATCGCCCACCGGCTCGCCGCGCCGCTGCCCGACGCGCAGGTGAGCGGCGAAGTGGAGTGGGAGCGGCGGTTCGATCACATGCAGCAGCACACGGGTCAGCACTTGCTGTCTGCGGTACTCGCGGAGCAGTTCGGCATCGATACGGTGAGTTTTCATCTCGGAGCGGATGTTTCGACAATCGATGTGAATGCCAAAGAGCTGGACTTGGCCGGAATCGAGCGGTCGGTCAATCGCGAAATCTGGGCGAATCGGGCGGTGACGGTGGCGATGGAAGAGACGCCGGTGGGGCTGCGAAAAGCGTCCGAGCGGTCCGGAGTGCTGCGGGTGGTGACGATCGCGGGCATCGACCGTTCCGCCTGCGGGGGCACGCACGTGCGAGGGACCGCCGAAATCGGCTTCGTTCAGTTACGCCGGGTGGAAAAGATTCGACAAACGCAGCGGATCGAGTTTGTGTGCGGCGGCCGGGCGGTAAGCCGGTCACGCGAGGATTACGAAACGTTGGCGGGAACGGCAAGGCTCTTCAGCGTGGGGCTGGAGCAGGTGCCGGCCAGCGTGACGGTAATGCAGAGTCGTTTGGCGACGGCGGAGAAGGCGCTCGAGAAGCTGCGGGTCGAAACGGCAGCACGACGCGGGGTGGATCAGTATGCGGCGACGGAGCCCGATGCCGGCGGTCGCCGGGTGTGGCGCACGACGGTGCCGGAATTGTCGGCTGAGGCGAAGGCGATGGCACAAGGTTTTGTGGCGAGGGGGAACTCGGTGGCGGTGCTAACGGCCGGAGCAGCCGTCTTGCTGGCGACGGGGCCGGAGAGCGGACTCGATGCGGGAGCGGTGTTTCGCGAACTGACGGCGCGAGCGGGCGGCAAAGGCGGGGGTGGGAACGCGATGGCGCAGGGATCGGTGGGGGACGTGGGGGTCGCCGAGGCATTCTGGCAGGAGCGGCTGGGGTAATTTTCGAAAGCGGCATTGACAAACGTATGTTTTGAACGAATAATTAAAACGTACGTATGAATAATACAGCCGTTCGCTCGACATCCGGCGCCAAGGATCGCATTCTCGACGCCGCAGAGCGGCTCTTTGCCGATCTAGGCCTCGATGCCACCAGCCTCCGTCAAATCACTGCTTTGGCCGAGGTGAATCTCGCGGCCGTCAATTATCACTTTCAAACCAAGGACGAGCTGGTTCGCGCGGTCTACGTGCGTCGCCTGCGTCCGATGAACCAGGAGCGCCTGGAGCGGCTGACGCAGATGGAGGAGCGCGCGGGCGACCAGCCGGTGGCCATCGACGATCTGCTCGACGCTTTTTATGCTCCCGTGCTCAACGAAGCAGGCCGGCTGGCAGCCCGGGGCATCCCGATGACGAAGCTGATCGGGCGGATGTACACGGACCCGCATCCGGTGGTGGATCGCGTCTTCACCGACGAGATTGCACCGGTGGCCGCGCGCTTCCAAAAGGCATTCAGCCGCACGCTGCCGGACTTATCGGCGCGTGAACTGTTCTGGCGCATGTATCTCAGTGTGGGCTTACTCGCTCATGCGCTGGGCAGTTCGCGCAAGGTGAGCATCATCTCCGGCAAGCTGTGCGACGGGGAAAACATGGAGGAGGTCCTGACGCAGGTGAAGACGTACGCCAAGGCCGGGTTCCTCGCTCCCAGTCAGGAGAAGTTATGAGAATGTTGGCCGGCCTGTTGCTCGCGCTGAGCGTCAGTGCCGAGACTTTGCCGTTGACTCTTCAGAAAGCCGTAGCTCTGGCAACCGCCAAAGACGGCAACCTACGGTTACAGCTCGTGAAGCAAGGAATCGCGCAGGCCGACGCCCGCAAACGGCAAGCCTTCGGCGCCTTTCTGCCGAACATCGAAGGCACGGCGGGCGCGTCAAGTCAGACGCGAAACCTGGCGGCGTTCGGCATTCAATTTCCGACCATCCCGGGCCTGAGTTTTCCGACCTTTGCCGGGCCCTTCACGGTGGTGGACTATCGGGCTTCCGCTACGCAGAGCCTGTTGGACCTGGCCAGCATTCGGCGTTACCGGGCGGCTAAGGGCATGATCACGGTGGCCGAACTCGAGAGCGCGCACGCAACCAATCAGACGATGCTGTTGGTGGCGCGGGCTTACGTGGCAGCGCTCGAGAGCGAGGCGCGCGTGGATACGGCGAAGGCAAACCTCCAACTCGCCGAAGCCCTGGTGAAGCTGGCCGACTCGCAAAAGAACGCCGGTGTGGGCACGGGAATTGACGTGACGCGCGCCCGCGTTCAGTTGGCGAACGAGCAGCAACGATTGCTGGTGGCGAACAACGACCGCGAACGGACACATCTCGAACTCGCCCGGGCGATCGGCCTCGATTTTAACGTGACACTCGAGCTGAGCGATCGCGTGAACGATGGATCGGAGGCGGCACCGGCGCTCGACGAAACGCTGCAGGCGGCATTAGCCGCGCGCCAGGATCTGAAGGCACAACAGAAGCGAGAAGTGGTGGCGGGCTTGAACGTGAAGAGCATCAGCGCCGAGCGGCTGCCTTCCTTGGGTGTCGCAGGGGACTATGGCGTGATCGGCAACGGGTCAGACAACATGTTGCCCACGCGTAGCGTCGGCATCAGTTTGCGGGTGCCGATCTTCGACGGCGGCCGCCGCGAGGCTCGCAAGGCGGAAGGAGCCGTCCTGCAGCGGCAGGAGCGGCTGCGCGCGGAGGACCTGGCAAAGCAGGTGCAGTTGGAAGTCCGCGTGGCCTACAACAATTTGAAATCGGCGCGAGAGCAGATCGCGACGGCGAAGCAAGGCTTGGAACTGGCGGAGAACGAACTGGCGCAGGCTCAGCGGCGTTTTGAAGCCGGGGTGGCCAATAGCCTGGAGTTGACTGACGCCCAAACGCGACTGAGTCGGGCGCGGGACAACCACCTGACGGCGCTTTATCAGTTCAATGTGGCGCGCATTGATTTAGCCGCGGCAACCGGCGGCATGGAAGCCGTCGTACAAAACATGGGAGAGAAACGATGAAACGGGTCATACCGATCCTGGTACTGCTGGCGGCGGTCGCCGGCTATTTCTGGTGGAACCGAACGCATGCCGAGGATCCGGACAGCATCCGGTTGAGCGGCAATATCGAATTCAAGAAGGTGGACATTGCGTTCAAGACGGCGGGAAAGTTAGTTGAGCTGACGGTGGACGAGGGCGCCAACGTCACCAAAGATATGATGATCGCGCGACTGGATCGCGAGCAGATGACGCGCATGAGAGAACGCGACGCGGCTACGGTGGACTCCGCCGAGAGCCAGTTAGTCCAGATGCAAACGGCCATCCGCTATCAGAAAGAGATGACTGCGGGCGAAACCTCCGTGCGGGAGAGTGAACTGCGGCAAGCCAAGGCGAAGTTACAGGAGTTACTCGACGGGGCGCGTCCGCAGGAATTGGCCCAAGCGCGTTCGGCAGTTAGCGATCTCCGGGCGCTGCGAGAGCAGGCCGGCAAGGAACTCGAGCGCGGACGTAAGTTAATCGCGAAAGAGGATATCAGCCAGAATCAGTTCGATCAGTATCAGACGCGGTTCGACTCGCTGAATGCGCAGGTGACTAGCGCCGAGCAACGCCTGGCGCTGCTCACCGAAGGTCCGCGACAGACGGACATTGAGGCGGCGCGCGCGGCGGTGGCCCGCGCCGAGGCGGCGCTCAAGATGACCCAGGCCCAGCGCCTCGAGATTCTGCGGCGCGAGGAGGATCTGGCCGCGCGGCGGGCGGATGTGTCCCGCGCAAAGAGCGGAGTGGGCGTGATCGACTCGCAGTTAGACGACACACTGGCGCGCTCGCCGATCGACGGGGTGGTGCTGACCAAGTCTGCCGACCCAGGCGAGGTGCTGGCCGCCGGTACCCCCGTGGTGACCTTGGGCGATATCGACCATCCGTGGCTACGTGGTTATGTGCCCCAGAGCAAGCTGGGCCGGGTGAAGTTGGGGATGCCGGTGGCGATTCATTCGGACTCTTTCCCGGGAAAGACGTACCGGGGCAAGATCACGTTCATCGCGAGCGAAGCCGAGTTTACTCCCAAACAGATTCAGACCGCTGAAGAGCGTGTGAAGCTGGTGTACCGGATCAAGGTGGAAGTGGAGAATCCGGGACGGGAACTGAAGCTCAACATGCCGGTGGACGGCACGATCGACTTGAAGCCATGAAGGACCAGGCAGTGATCGCGACCGGCCTGACGCGGCGCTTCGGCGAATTGCTGGCCGTCGATCAGGTAAGTATCAACGTGGCGCGGGGCGAGGTGTTTGGTTTGGTGGGTCCCGACGGCGCAGGCAAGACGACTACGCTGCGGATGCTGTGCGGCTTGATCGATCCCGATGCGGGCGAGGCGATCGTGGCCGGGTACAAGGTCAACGAGAATCTAGACGCCGTGAAAGACGCAATCGGCTATATGGCGCAGCGTTTCGGGCTCTATGGTGACTTGAGCGTGGAAGAGAACATGGACTTCTACGCGGATCTGTTCGGCATCTACGGCGACGAGCGCGAAGCCCTGAAAGAGCGGCTGCTGAAGATGACCCGCATGACGCCGTTTCGCGCCCGACCGTCAGCGAAGCTATCGGGCGGCATGAAGCAGAAGCTCTCGTTGATGTGCACGCTGCTCCATAAACCAGAGATCCTGTTTCTGGATGAGCCGACCAATGGCGTGGACCCCGTGTCGCGGCGCGACTTCTGGGAGATTCTGCAGGAGTTGGTGCGCGATGGGTTAACCGTGGTGGTGACGACGGCTTACCTCGACGAAGCCGAACGTTGCGATCGCGTAGGGCTGATGGACCGGGGGCGCATCATTCGCTGCGATACGCCAGCCGCCCTCAAAGCTTCCCTGCCCGAGCAATGTTTCGCGGTGAGCGCGCCGAATTTGCGCGCGGCGAAGATTACGCTGGAAGGTCTCGAAGGCGTGAGCCACGTGCAGTTGAGCGGGGCGGTGCTGCATCTCTTCCTGAAGCCGGAGGCCGACATCGAGGCCACTCGCCAGGCTTTAGTTGAGGCGGGCCATCAGGAGTTGAAGATCGAACGAATTGTTCCCTCGCTCGAAGACGTGTTGATCGCGGAGATTCGAAAGGTGGCGGCATGAGCGAAGACTCAGTCGTAGTGGAGCATCTTTATAAGCAGTTCGGCGACTTCATCGCGGTGAACGACGTGAATCTGCGCGTACGCAAGGGCGAGATCTTCGGCTTTCTGGGACCGAATGGGGCCGGCAAGTCCACGACGATTCGCATTCTCTGCGGCTTGCTGGCGCCGAGCGACGGTAAGGCGATCGTGGCGGGCTTCAATGTGGCGCAGGAGCCGGAATCTGTGCGGGCGAACATCGGCTATATGTCGCAGAGGTTCTCGCTCTACGATGACCTCACTGTGGAAGAGAACATCGACTTCTTCAGCGGAATCTATGGCGTGGAAAAGTCCAAGCGGACCGCGCGCGAGCGCTATGCGCTCGAGATGGCTGGCCTGGTGGGGCAGGAGAAAGTGATGACGCGCACGCTGAGCGGAGGCTGGAAGCAGCGACTAGCGCTCGGTTGCGCCATCCTGCACGAGCCGCCGATCGTGTTTCTCGACGAGCCAACCAGTGGCGTCGATCCGATTGCCCGTCGCGCGTTCTGGGACCTGATTTATCAGCTCTCCGAAGCCGGACAGACCGTGTTCGTGACAACACACTATATGGACGAAGCAGAGTACTGCCATCGAGTGGCGCTGCTGTATCACGGCAAGATGATCGCGCTGGGGACACCGGCTGAACTCAAAGCACAAATGAACAAACCGAGCATGGAACAGGTGTTCGTAGCGAGTATTGAGAGAGAGGACGCCGCATGAACTTCCGCCGCATGAAAGCTGTGGCGCGCAAGGAGTTCCTGCACATTGGGCGCGATCCGCGCAGCCTCTACATGGCCTTGGCCACGCCGTTGCTGCTGTTACTGCTGTTCGGCTACGCGCTGAGCCTGGACGTGGACCAGGTGCCCACGGTGGTCTACGACCTCGACCAGAGCGCAGAAAGCCGCGAACTCATTGAGCGGTTTCGTGGCAGCACTTACTTCCATATCCTCCAGGAGGCGGCGTCGCCGGAAGACGTGAACCGAGCGATCGATCGCAGCCGGGCGTTGGTGGGCGTACTGGTGTCGCCGGGTTTCGGCGGCGACATCAAAGCCGGCCGTGAAGCGTCCGTGCAATTACTGCTCGACGGTAGCGACTCCAACACGGCCAATATCGCCTTAGGTTATGCGCAAGGATTGGTGACCCTGTACGGGGCTGAGCTTCGGTCAGCGGCTCGGGAGCGGCTGGGGGCGCCAGAGATGAAGTCGCTGGACCCGCGCATTCGCGTGATCTTCAACAGCGATTTGAAGAGCCGCAACTACATTGTTCCAGGCTTGATTGCGGTGATTCTGATGATCGTCGCGGCGATTCTCACCAGTCTGTGTATCGCGCGCGAATGGGAGAACGGCACCATGGAGCAGTTACTCTCGACGCCGCTGCGACCGGTGGAGTTATTGCTGGGCAAGCTGGCCGCTTACTTTACTGTCGGCATGGTGGATATGGTGATTGCCTTGATCACCGGTGTATTTCTCTTTCAAGTACCGTTACGCGGCAGCGTGCTGTTGTTGATGTTCACCGCCGCCATCTTCTGTTTCGGAGCGCTGTGCTGGGGCATCATGCTCTCGGCGGCCGCCCGGAATCAGTTGATCGCTTATCAGCTCAGCATGTTGAGCAGCTTTCTGCCAGCGTTCCTGCTCAGCGGTTTTATTTACTCCATCGATAACATGCCGCACGTGATTCAAGCGGTGACTTACATTGTGCCGGCTCGCTATTTCGTGACGATTCTGAAAGGAATCTTCCTGAAGGGCGTAGGTTGGGAGATTCTGTGGCTCGAGATTCTCGCGATGACGTTGTATGGGCTGGTGGTCTTTCTCTTAGCGATGCGCCGGATGCGGCAGAAGGTGGCCTGAGATGGTGTGGGAACGGATTCGCGAGATCATTCGCAAGGAATTGCGCCAATCCTTGCGTGAGCCCCGCATGCGGGCGACTCTCTTTGTCCCGCCGCTGATCCAGTTGCTGGTGTTCGGTTACGCCGTCAGCCTTGACGTGGAGCACTCCCGTATCGCGTGGATGGATCAGGATCGCAGCCAGCAGAGCCGCGAGCTACGTGCGGCGTTTGCCGGTTCCGGAAGATTCACGGTGGTTCGCGAGTTGGAGAACGAAGAGGACACGCAAGATACGCTGGATCACAGCGAAGTGGTGGCAGTGGTCCGCATTCTACCGGGCTTCGCGGCGGACCTGGCCCGCGGGCGGGAGGTGCCGGTGCAGGTTCTGGTGGACGGGTCGAACTCAAATACGGCGAACATTGTTTCGAACCAAGCCTCCACGGTGATCCGGCAATTTGCGCAATCGCGGCAGGAGTTGCTGGGGCGTCAGAAGATGGTGGGCCGCGCGGTGGACCGGCCCCTGCGTGCACCCTTGCCTGCGCTGAAGGCCGAGCCCCGGGTGTGGTTCAACCCCGAGTTGAAGAGCCGCAATTACTTCGTGCCAGGCGTGATCGTTAACATCATCATGCTGGTAACGCTGACGCTGACCTCGATGGCCATCGTCCGCGAGAAGGAGATCGGCACCATGGAGCAACTCATGGTGACCCCCATCCGGCCGATGGAACTGATCCTGGGCAAGACGCTGCCGTTCGCAGTGATCGGGTTGGTGCAACTGGCAGTGATTACCACGGTGGCCATGCTGCTCTTCGACGTTCCGCTGAGAGGGAGTCCCTTGCTGTTGCTGCTGGCGAGCCTGTGTTTTCTCACTTGTTCGCTCGGAGCGGGTCTGTTCATCTCGACGATTTCGAACACGCAGCAGCAAGCGATGATGACGACTTTCTTCTTTTTTCAGCCGACGTTCATGCTGAGCGGCTTCAGCTTTCCCATTCGGAACATGCCGGAGATTGTGCAGTGGATTACCTACTTGAATCCCATGCGCTACTTCATGGACATTGTGCGGGGAATCTTCTTAAAGGGCGTGGGGTTGGATGTGCTCTGGCCCCAGATCCTGGCGCTGGGTCTGCTCGGCATGACCATTCTCACCGCGAGTGCGTTGCGCTTCCACAAGCGCTTGGATTAGAGCTTACGGCTCGGGCTGAGGATACTCGCCGGGGTTGTTGGCCTGGACGCGACGCCGTTGCGTATCGTCCCAAGCCTGGCGGACTTGCGCGGGCATGGTGAGCAGATACTGCCGTACCTGCGCCTGAATCTGAGCGACGATCTCGGGATGGTCCTCGGAGACGTCATAACCCTCGCTCGGGTCTTCGTTCAAATTGTAGAGCTCGGGATTCAGCAGACGCAGATTCATGCGACCCACGGCGGGAGTAGCGGTAAAGGCCGGCGTGTTGTAGCGAGAGAGATGAAGTTTCCAGTGGCCCAAGCGGGCGGCCTGGAGATTCCAAGCGTCGAAGTAGAGAAACGCCGGGCGCTCTACGGTGTCGGCCGCGCCCGTCATCATGGGCCAGATATCGACGCCGTCGATGGGGTTTCCCGGTAAGGGTGCTGCGGTGAGTCCCGCGAACGTCGGCAGCAGGTCCAATGCCGAGGCAAATCCCTCGACCACGCGGCCGGCGGGAATCCGGCCTGGAAAGCGGGCCACGAAGGGCTCGCGCATGCCGCCTTCGAAGGTATCGCCCTTCCGTCCGCGCAGACCGCCGGTACTGCCCTCAAACCAGGGACCGTTATCGCTCGTGAAGATAACCAGCGTATTGCGCGCCTGCCCATTGTCTTCGAGCGCAGCCAGAACCTGCCCGATACTCCAATCCATCTCCATGACCACATCGCCATAAGGCCCCAGGCCGGACTTGCCCTTGAACTCTGGCGAGGCAACCACCGGGACGTGTGGAGCTGCGTGGGCGAGGTAGAGGAAGAAGGGGCGGTCGCCCATGCGGCGCAGGTAATCGATGGCTTGGGTGGTGTAGCGAGCGGTGAGAGTTTCCAGGTTCGCAGGTGACTCGACGATCTCGCCGTTGCGCATCAGGACCGGGCCCTGATCGTTACTACCAAGCAAGCCAAAGTGCTCATCGAAACCGCGGCGAGTGGGAAGGTAGCGGTCGAGGACGCCGAGATGCCACTTGCCTAGGCACATGGTGCCATACCCGACTTGCTTCAGCATTTCGGCGATCGTCATTTCGCCGACGGCCAGCCCAGTAGTGGAAGTCGGATAAAGCACGTCCGGAACGCCGACCCGCACCGAGTAGCGGCCGGTGAGCAACGCGGCCCGGGCGGGCGAACAGACCGCGCTGGTGGAGCAGAACTGGCGAAACAAAACGCCCTCTTTAGCCAGGCGGTCGAGGTTCGGAGTTTTGATCCTGGAGCCATAGGCGCCGACATCGCCGTAGCCCAGGTCGTCGGCGTAGATAAAGACAATGTTCGGGAGCGCGGGATTCGCCCCTTGGACGCCGGTCCCGGCCAGCCCGGCAGACATCACTGGAAAAAAGCTGCGACGATCCACGTTGATACTCAATCCGGGCTGTACAAGTCGGGCAGGCGGAAGGTGCGGTAAAGCAGCCGGTCCGTCTGCAACGAGTATATCGGACGGCCGGCGCGATTGAGTTCGAACGTATGTGCCGAAGGTACTGGCCCGGCGAAGACGTAGCCGGCATGGAAATGGTAGTTTCCGTTCGGCAGGGGTTGGGCTGAACCCACGGCAACCGCGTAGACGCCCAGATCGGCGTTGAGAGCGGGGGTAGCGGTCATCGCGCTTTCATCCAGCTTCCAGACTTGACCGCGGCTGTTGCCGGGCCCGAACTGCGCCACCCGAGTGTTGCCGTTATCAAAGACAGCGAGGCGCGTGGGGTCGGCCAGTTCGATGTTGCCCTCATGCTGATGGGAGAACCAGGCGGTGACATCGGCACCGTTGAGACGGAAATCACCGTCCTTGCCCAGTTTCCAGATGATGTGACCGTCACCGTGGCCATCGGAGAAGTCGATTTTGATGAGCCAGTCCTGGTGACGCATGGAGAGAAGAAGATTGCCATCGGGCGTGAACTGGACGGCGTTGCTATGGGTCCAGTCGTTGGCGGTGGAGGTTTTATAGAAGGGTGGACAACCGCCGGCGGTGGGGGTGCACTTCTCATCGAGGATGGCCTTGCGACTGACGTCCAGGTGCTCGAAAGCATCCCAGGCCCAAAGCACATTGAGGTTCTCATCAAAGACCAGAATCATGTCCCCCAGAATGTTCACTGAACCTGAGCCTTGGACGTCGCTGCGCTCTTCCTCAACGGCAGCCAACGCCAGAAAGCGGCCGCCCGACATGGGGCGCACCTCGTGATGAAACGACGTGATCGGACGTTTGCCGAGAGCGGCGAGTTGCTCATTCACGCGCGCAGCATTGGTCTCAAGTTCGGTGAGGCCGAGCAGATTCATTTTCCGGAGGAGTTGATAGGAGACGTCGACGGCAGGATCTTCCACGTAGCCCCACAGATAGCCGCCCGCTTCCGTGCGGGTGATGTTGCTGAGCGGAGTGAAACTGAACCAGACCTGATGGCCCTCGAGATCCGTAGCGACGCCGTCGCTGGTGAGTAGAAAAGGGCTGACGCTGGGCGTCGCGCTGCTCGAGACCACCCGTGGAGCCGGCTGAGCATCAGGGACGGCGTCCGTGGTGAAGATCAGATCGTTGCCTCGCAACTGGCCGCTGCTGTTAAACACGATGTAGTGCGCTTTATACTCCGTAGACTCGCGAAGTCCAGCTAAAAGAAAGTTCATCGTAAGGGCGCCGTCACAGGGTTTAGCCGACGTTACGGTGGCCGCCGCATTGCCGGTGCGAAACTCCACCACCATCGAGGCACCCTCCTGGCAAGGGGGCGTACTAAACAAGAAAATCAGCGGGTGCGCGGTGGCGTTGACCAGCGGCTCGTACGTGACGCGAGACAAAAACTCAAAGGCGCCAACACCAGTGACGATCTCTCCGGTATCCAGATGGCGAGCCGTAATTTCTGCTTCGTAGATGCCTTCATGATCGAGCGCGGCGAAATCCAGGGTGGGATTCGGAGAAAAGTCGCGCACCATCTTGTAGTCGCCGTAGGGAGCGCGCACGCGAAAACGGTACCAAATGGTGCCTGGAGCCGTTTCGCTCACGGTCGCGATCCAGGTGACGGGATTCCCCACCGCTCCCGGACTCGGATAGGAAGTCGCTACCGTAAGGTCCATCGCCGACGCGATAGCTGCCATACAAAACAAACCCAATACCGAACGCACAAGCACCTCCCAGTGCCCCTTAACTCCCCATCAAAGAGATGCCGACGACCGGCGCGACGTGACGGAGGGTGAGTAAAAAGATGTAAAAGAGCGGACTTCGATGAGGGAGCCACTTTGCGAATTTCGTGGGGAGCCACTCACCAGAGGAGACGAGTCAGTAGGACAATCGAATATGCGACGCAAGAGCAAGCCGCCCGCGTTGGCGGAGCTGTTGATTGCCCTCGATCCGTCGACGAGCGTACCGCTGTATCTGCAGCTGTATGAGCAACTGCGCGAGCTGATTATGGCCCGCGACATCGCACCGGATACCAAGCTTCCTTCAAGCCGCGAACTAGCTCGAGCGCTGGAGATCAGCCGCAATACCGTCATGGCGGCGTTTGAGCAGTTGCTCGCCGAAGGCTATCTGGAAGGCCGCCTGGGCTCCGGTACTTATGTCGCTTGCACTCTGCCGGACTCTCTCCTTCATACGAGGGCGACATGCCGAAGCGAAAAGTTACACCGCAGTGGACCCCCGCGCATTTCGAGCCGCGCCAAAGCCTATCTTTCCGTGCCCATCTCAAGCAGCGCCATCCGGGCGACGGATGAAGACATCTTCACGGTTGAGCGAACTCCGCTACCGTTCAGCTTGCACCATCCCGCTCTGGATGCGATTCCCTTCAACATCATGCAGCAGATGATGGTGAAGACTTGGCGGGACGTCAAACCGGAGATGCTCTTCTACGGGCATCCGGCTGGCCATCAAGGTTTGCGCGAGACGATTGCGACGCATGTGAAGGCGACACGGTCCGTGCACTGCGATTGGCGCCAAGTGATCGTCGTGAACGGCGCGCAGCAGGCCTGGGACTTGGTGAGCAAAGTTCTTTGTGAGCCCGGCGATTCGATCATTCTCGAAGATCCTTGCAACATCGGAGCGAAGGGCGCGTTCATTAGCGGCGGTCAGAAGCTGAATCCGATTCCGGTGGATGAAGAAGGCTTGCCGATTGGGCTAGCCGCGCGCTTAGCCCCGCAGGCGAAACTGGCGCTTGTCACTCCGTCACATCAGCATCCGCTAGGCATGACGATGAGCCTGGCGCGCCGTCTGCAGTTGCTGGACTGGGCGCGAACGCAGGATGCCTGGATTGTGGAAGACGATTATGACAGCGAGATTCGCTATCGAGGCCGGCCAATCGCCTCGTTGCAGGGGCTAGACACCCAGGATCGCGTGATCTATGTCGGAACATTTAGCAAGGTCCTGCTGCCATCGTTGCGGATTGGTTACATGGTGGTGCCGCGCGACTTAGTGGCGGCGTTCACAGCCGCCCGGGCTCATACGGATTGGAGCTCACCGATCCTCGAGCAGTTACTGCTGACAGAGTTCATCGAAAGCGGACAGTTCACCAAGCACATCCGACGGGTCCGCGAGTTATACGAGCGACGGCAGACTTACCTGGTGGAAGCGGCTCGAGTCCATCTGAATGGACTCCTGGAAGTGAAGCCGAAGCCGGCGGGCATGCACCTGATCGGATGGCTGCCGAGGGGCGTGGACGATCGCGAGGCGGCCGCGGCGGCGGCGAAGGTTCACGTGGATGCGCGGCCGATCTCGCACTATGTGCTCCAGACTCCGCGGCCGCCGGCGCTGTTGCTCGGCTACGCGGCGCTGGACGAGCGAGCGACCTGGGCGGGGGCGCAGCGCCTGGCCGAAGGTCTGCGCCAACATCTGCAACTGGCCCCGCGCCGCGTTCCTAAAGTGGCTCTGGCCTAACTCCCGACGCAACTCTAGAGTGGGGCATGTGGTTCGCAAGTGCCCTCTTAGTGGTGACTGTAGGATGCCCGATCGAAAAGGCGCGTGAGGCTCAGAAGGCTTTCGGCGAAGGCCGCTATGCGGCAGCTGAAGTCGCTTGGCGCGAGCTGGCGGAGGCGGATTGCGATGCTGCACAGGCGATCGCGAATTGGTCCAGTCTGGCATCGACATTGCGCGCCGAAGGACAGTACCGGGAAAGTGAAACTTGGTTCCGGCGAGCGCTCGAACGCGCGAACCGGGAGTTGGAGGTGAACTCGATGGTGCGGGCGCAAGTCCTGAACGGCGCCGGACTACTCGATCAGGAGTTAGGGCGATGGACGGCGGCGCAAGCCAAGTTCACGGCCGCGCTAGCGATCCACCCCGCGGGCACCAACATCCGCGCTAACTTAGCCAGCCTTCTGACACGAATCGGCGATCTGAACGCAGCGGCCGAGTTGCACGAGCAAGTCTTGCGAGCAGAGCCGGAGCGGGTGGTGCATTGGATCAATCTGGCAATGGTGCGGCGGCGGCAGGGTAACGATCGCGAAGCAGAACGCCTGTTAAGCGAAGCCCTCGCCAGTTCCCGCCGCATCGCCGGGGAGACTCATCCGGAGACGATCGCGGCCCGCAGCAATCTGGCGCAAGTCTACGCGAGCCGAGGCAAGCGACAGGCCGCGGCGGAACTCATGCACGAAAGCGTACGGCAATGGGCTCAGACCGGACGGACGCAGCATCCCACCTATGCGCGTCTGCTGGGCAACCTAGGCGTCTTCTACTTTGATCGGAAAGACTACGGGCGCGCACGCCCGTTCCTGATCGAGGCTTACGAGCGATTCAACGCCACGCTGGGGCCGGGACACGCCGATACCGGGAAAGCCGCCCATGACGTCGGTATGCTGCATCATGCCCAACGGCGCTTCGACGATGCCGCGAAGGCATACGAACAAGCCCTGCGAACCTATGCCGAGCGGCCGGAATTGGTGCGCGAGCGGATGGACGCTTGGGCGTCGCTGGGCCTACTGCATCAAGAGATGCGGCGGCCCGATGAAGCCATTCGCTGCTACCGGGAGTTGTTGAGTCTGGCCGCAACCATCGCTCCGGGCGATGAACGACGCGTGGGCCGCGCACTCGAACACTACGAACTGTTGCTCCGGCAACAGCGCAAGGCCGTCGAGGCCGAGCGCGTGGCGATGATCTCGATGCGCTTCCGCGTACGGGCGGCGCTGCGAGATGAGCGTTAGACGCTGAGTTTCCAGGGCTTGCGATACTCACGCATCTGGTACTTGCGCGCTTCGCTCTGCGTGATCAGACCTTTGCTATCGTCCCAATCGACGCGCATCTTGGAGCGCAGAGCGATGTTGCCGAGATGGCAGGTAGACGAGGAGCGATGGCAGCGTTCGATGTCGCTGTTGGGGGTTCCCCGTGTCTTCACGCATTCGAGGAAGTTCTTCCAGTGCCGGTCATTGCCGGAGTCCGTCGCCTTGACTTCGACAGCTTGAACGTCGGACTTCGCCTCGGGAATGATGCGATAGAGCGAACGGTCGACGTACATCGTTGCCTTGGTGCCCTGGAAGGTGATGCCTCCGCCGCGCTCGTAGGGATTGGCGAGGCCGGTACCCATGCGGTTCTCATAGACGGCCACCATATTGTTGGGATACTCGTAGGTTACCTGCAGCGTGTCCGGCGTCTCGCGATTGTCCGTGACGAAGTACTTGCCGCCGAGCGCGACGCAGGAGGTGGGCATCTGCTCTTCGAAGGCAAACTGAACGATGTCCAGCCAGTGGACGCCCCAGTCCGTCATCATGCCGCCCGCCGTATCCCAGAACCAGCGGAAGTGCGGGAACCAGCGCTGGCGGTTGATCTGCTCCTGATCGATGCCGAAACGGTTGGCGTTGTAAGCCCGCTTGGGCGCAGGCCCCAGCCACATGTCCCAGTTGAGCGAAGACGGCGGATTCGAATCCGCGGGATTGCCGATGCCCTCCGGCGCGGCGAGACCGGTGTTCCAGGTACGCACGAAGGTGATCTTGCCTAGCACGCCGCTCTTGACGATCTCCACGGCCTTCTGAAAGTGCACGGCGGAGCGCTGCATGGTGCCCGCTTGGACTACGCGCTTGTACTTCCGGGCGGCCTCCACCATGCGCTTGCCCTCGTCGATGCAGACGGAGACCGGCTTCTCCACGTAGACGTCCTTACCCGCCTTGCAGGCTTCCACCGTCATGTAGGCATGCCAATGATCCGGCGTGGCGATACAGACAACGTCGATGGACTTGTCCGCGAGGATTTCGCGAAAGTCGCGGACGGCCTTGGCGCGGCCTTCGGAGCGCTTGACGGCTGCGTCCAGATTGGGCTCAAAGACGTCGCAGACCGCGGCGACTTCCAGATTCTCCTGACGCATGGCCACGCTTTGGTTCGACGAACCCATGCGGCCCACGCCGATGAAAGCCGCGGCGACTTTGTCGTTCGCGCCGCGCACCTGTCCGGTAAACAGGTTGGTGGTGAAGGCGGCCGTAGCCGCGGCTGACTTCAGAAAATCGCGTCGTTCTTCGTTCGGCATAGTGACCGAACCAATATATCAACGGCCGTTCAGCACCGGTTCCAACCCGGGAATGAGGGTACGGAACACCTGCACCGGCAAGGCACTCGTGAAGCGTTGGCCTTGAGCAAGGTCACCGGGGACATAGGCGACAACCGTGCCAAAGAATCGGTCGCCAATGGTGAAGACAAAAGTGGCCGTACGGTTGATGGCTCGGGAGTTCTTAACAACGCCGGGCGCCGCAAAGGTTTGATACCGGTTGTCGCCGGTACCGGTCTTGCCGCCCACCGGGATCACTTTGCCATGCTGAATCACGGCATTCCAGGCCGTGCGCGCGGTGCCCTGCGCGACCACTCCCAACATGCCTTCGTGCGTGACAGCGGCGACCTCGGCGGCCAACACACGCTCCGGCGCAGCAGGCCGGCGATGCAGATGCGTTTCAAAGGGCGTGCCTTCGCCGAAGTGCAACTGCTCCACGCGGAGGGCGCTTTGACGAACGCCGCCATTCAGAATGATGCCGGCCAGTTCTGCTAAGGCCGCCGGCGTATCGCCGGAACTGCCGAGAGCGGTGGCATAGGAGGGGACGAGGTTCGGGAACGGGTAGCCTAGACGGCGCCATGCCTTGGCAATTTCGACGAACGCCTCTTCCTCCATCAAGGTGCGAATGCGCACATCCTGCGGATGCTTGTGGCGGCTGCGAAAGAGCCATTGGTAGCTCTCCTGACGGACGGCGGAACTGGCGGGTTCGATCTCAGCCCACGCGGCACCCGGATGAACTTGCCAATAGGCGACAAGCCACATTTCGAGCGGATGCGCCTTGGCCAGATAGGCACGGTCATTCAGATGGAGGCGAGCGGGGTCGTAACGCTCGAAGAGCTTTTCGGGATCTTCCGGCTCCAGCCGGTGAGCCTGTAGAAATTGCGTGAACTCGCCCAAGCTCGCATCGGGCCGGATGGAACGAAAAACCAGGGCCGCACGATTCGGTGTGACCTCGCGGGCGGTAAGGAGCTTCTCAAGCGCCGCCGCCGGGTCGAGGCCCGAATAGGCGTTCTGGAAGCGGTTGAGAAACTCGCGGCCTTCACGATCGGCGAAGCGCTCCAGATACTGCTGCCGCTCGGGCGCATAGTCGGTGTCCAGTATGTCGGTCTGTTTACCCAGCTTGCTCCACAGATAGTAACCGACTAAGTCGCGCATCAGACGGATAAAGACTAAGTTCACCGAGCGATGCAAACTTTCACGCACCGTGAGGATGCGCCCATTGTCATTAGGGTCGAAATTGGCAAAGACGTGCTGGCCGCCGCCGGTGAAGAAGCCCTCGCCCGGCGAGGCCGAGTATTTGCGATCCATTGCGGCATCGAGCATCGGACGCAGGCTTTGATCTTTGGCGGTGCGCAGATAGTCGATGGACCACTGCGTCAGCGCATCGCGGGGCGACGCCTGCCAGACTTTCGGATCCTGCCGCAGCAGCTTCGCGCGAATCTCGGCAATCGCTTCCAAATAGGTGATCAGCGTGCGCAACTTGGCCGTCGAACCCAATTCGAGCATGGTGCCTTCGTTGATGCTCAGCGGCTGGTTATAGTTGTCGGCCTGGACGCGCAAGAAGTTGACATCGCGGCCACGCTCATAAAGAGTGAAGCTGTAGATGACTCCGGCAGCCGCCTCGGGCTTCAACAAACGCTCGCCAAAGATACCGCTGGCAGCAGCGAACTGGGGTTCCGCCAGTCGCCGCAGCGTCTCGGTGGTCGCGTTGGTGGCCGCTCGGTTAATGGTCGTCTTCCCGGTGAGGTCGAGGCGATCGAGCTGGTGATAGCTTTCTACACCAAGAAGATTGACGAGGTCGTTGCGCACCGAATCGAGCGCTTTCCGTTCTGAGAACGCGACGGGCTCCAGCGGCGGGGCCTTGGTCTGGAGGGCCAGCTTCGCACCAAGCGCGGCATCCCGCAGGCTCGCCGGAATCAGGTCCATGTCGGCCAGCACTCGCAAGTAGCCTTCGGTGCGGACCTCGAGCGACTTGGGGTCCCGTTGCAAATAGTGGCCCGGGCGATTAATCGCGAGCAGCAGACTGAGCGCCTGGCGATAGGCTGCACCCTGATCGGCCGACGCCCGATGACCGGGAGCGTCCACCAGCTTCAGCAGGCGGTTGGTTCGATCGAAGTCCGCGCCGTACCAGGCCCAAACGCCATCCCCCAGCCCGATCACCTCACCGTGTCCGGGCAGCGAGGCCAGCGGGAGGCTATTCAGGTAATCGCACACCACCTGGCGCCGGGCAGCGACAGTAGAAGGGCCTTGGCGATAGGCCCGCAAGGAAGCAGCCAGCATCTGCTTGAGCTTGTCGGTGGGCGAACTGGTTCGGCCCTCGGGAGAATGACGGACCTTTTCGAGCTGCGTGATCAAGGTGCTACCGCCGGGCGAACGCGCGCCGCCTTTGATCTGACGCATGCCTAAATCAGCAATCGCGCGAGCGAAACGGTCCCATTCGACGGCCGGATTGCGGTAAGGCGCTTCTTCATCGAGCAACTCACGGTTCTCGATAAATAGCAACGACTTGATGACGACCGCAGGGATTGACTCGAACGTGGGATAGATACGGCCCGGGTAAACGGCGACGGACCACGGCTGACCGGTTGAGTCGAGCAAAGTGAGCCCGGCTTGATTCTTCTCGCGATAGATGGGGGGCAAGCCGAAATTCGCCAGTCGCAACAGTTCAGGCGACCAGCGCGCCTGCGAATCCACCACGAAGTTATTGCGCGTCAACCGCTGGGTGAAGCGGTTCAGGTGCGAGTAGCCGAGTCGCTGGTCATAAGGGCCGCCGGAAACCTCAGGGATATTCCCGGTGCCCGAGCCCAGTTGATACTTAGCATTAGAGGCGAGCCAGGAGAGCGTGAAGCTTTGCAGCCACGAGAAACGGGCCTCGCCGATGAGCAGCAAGGTGAAGGCCGTGACGAAGATCCAGAGCCATGGAAGTCCTTTGTTCTCTTCCGTTGGCGCAGGGTTGAGAATGGAAACGGGCTCGAGTGCGTCGCCAGACAGGTGTCCGGCCGCGTCAAGCAACCGGGCTACAGTTTTCGGCATAACCTCCGTCTTCTACCAGCATAAGATGCGGCGGAAT
The DNA here is from genome assembly GCA_044226365.1 of Bryobacteraceae bacterium. Taxonomy (GTDB): domain Bacteria; phylum Acidobacteriota; class Terriglobia; order Bryobacterales; family Bryobacteraceae; genus JALHNI01. The sequence continues at coordinate 109,962 of JBGAHE010000002.1, read as the reverse complement.
TCACAATCGTTGCGTCGCCGTAAAATTCTCCTGACTGGTGTGTCGTATGCTGGGCGGAAGTCATGCGAATGCTCCTGTTGTTCCTCGCGTATAGCGCCTGCCTGTTGGCTCAACCCCGCAAACTATTGGTGATCTCCGTCGATGGCATGGACCATCGCTACCTGCAGGATCGTGACGCACTGGGTTTGAGGATCCCCAACTTAAGGAAGCTGATGGCGAACGGCAACCTATCCGGGGGCTTGGTGGGAATTGTGCCGACGGTAACCTGGCCGTCACACACCACCTTAGTCACCGGCGCGCGCGCCGAGGAACACGGCATTCTCGATAACAATTTAAGGACCGCGAAGGGTTCGGAGCGGTACTGGTATATGAGCTATCTGAAGGCTCCGACGCTCTGGGAAGCGGTGGCGAAGGCCGGCAAGCAGACGGCGACGATCACTTGGCCGGTAACCGTGGGCGACGGGATCGACTATAACCTGCCTGAGTATTTCCAGGGCCGGGCCGGAGGCGCTATGGACCTGAAGAGCATTGAGGAGAAGGCAACGCCCGGGCTGGTGGCCGCCATTGCGAAAGAGTATCCGAGCTTTGCGACGCAATGGATGGACGACCGGACACGCGCGCTGGGCACGGCCTTCATCCTGCGCCGATATCAGCCTGACTTGACGTTGCTGCACTTCGTGGATCATGATTCGGTGGCGCACGAAATGGGTCCGTTTTCGCGCGAAGCGAAGGCGGAGCTAGAGCATACCGACGAACTAATCGGCTTGGTGCTGGCGCACCTGCCGCCGAACACCGTGGTCGCCGTGGTCGCCGATCATGGATTTGAAGGCGCTCGGCGCGAATGGAATCTGGCCGCTTTTCTGGCTGAGGAGAAGCTGCCCGCCAACGGGGCGAAGAACTTTGGCGGCTACGTGACGACCAGCGAGACCGCAGTGGCCACGGCGCTGGGGAAGGCTTCCCAGCAAGCGGGCTCCTGCGTGGGCCGCGAGATTCCGCGGCGGGAGATCGATGGTTTCCTGCCCGGAACCGCCCCCGATGTCCGGATGTTTGAGCCGGCGACCGGTTGCTGGTTCGCCACAGGCAAACCGGGCGGACCGACGGTGACCGAAAAGGAAATCGCCGCCGGGCATCACGGCCATTGGCCGACCCGCTATCAGGCCGCCTATCTGACGTGGGGTCCAGGGGTGGCGAAGGGAACCAGCCCAGCCTTGGGGATGCGTGAAGTGGCGGCGCAGTGGGCGGCAATCCTGGGTGTCGCGTGGCCGATCACGAAGGGCGGAGGCAAGTAATGAGCAATCTACTTCCGCGCCCCGAGCCGGAAGAATGCGTGGGCTTGGGCCCGGAGCCCCCACAGGTCACCGAGCTCCCGCAGCGCGAAGTAAAGCTCGGCGACCTCACGGTGCGCCGCGTATTGCCCGTCCGCAACCGGCGCATGATTGGGCCGTGGTGCTTCTTCGACCGCTACGGGCCCTTGAGCTTCACCGACAGCAAGCCCATGGACGTAGCGCCGCATCCGCACATCGGGCTGCAAACCGTTTCCTGGCTCTTCTCCGGCGAGGTGGTGCATCACGACAGCTTGGGCAGCGAGTGCCTGATCCGTCCCGGCCAAATCAGCCTGATGACGGCCGGCGCGGGCATTACGCATACCGAGGAAACGCCGGTGGAGAACTCCGGCCATTTGAACGGCGTGCAGCTTTGGGTGGCGCTGCCGGACGCCGTGCGGCAGATGCAGCCCGAGTATTACTGCTCAGGTCGGCTGGAAGCGGTGGACCAACCGGGCGGGCTGGTGACGACCTTCTACGGAGATCGGCACGCCTATAGCCATTCGGTAGGCGCGGAATTGGTGGTGCACGGAAGGATGGCGATGCCATTGGACGCAGGGTTTGAGTACGGCGTGATGGCGGTGGAGGGCGAAGCGGAAATCGATGGCGTGAGGTTGGAACGCGACCGGCTTTACGACCTGGGCACCGGCCGGCAAGAACTCGTGGCCGCGAGCCATGACGGAGCGAAACTGGTGCTGATCGGGGGAAGGCCGTTCGGCGAGACGATTCTGATGTGGTGGAACTTCGTCGCGCGAACACAAGAGGAATTGCAGGCGGCGAGGGCGGCGTGGGAGACGCACGAGTGGTTCCCGGACGTGCGCTCGTATCAGGGTCCGCGGCTGGCCGCCCCGCCCTTCGCCGGGCGGCCGATACCGGGACGTTAGATCAACCGAAGCCGACGTCGCCCGAAGCGGGACGCTCCGACAGCGACGCGCGGGTGTAGTCGCGGTTCATGAAAGCGATCGACTCGATCTTGATGCCCTTCGGACACACCGCTTCGCATTCGCCGATGTTCGTGCAGGAACCGAACAGCTCGGTATTCATCTGATCGACCATCGCCTTGGCGCGTTCCAACCGCTCCGGCTGGCCTTGCGGCAGATGGCCGAGATGGGCGATTTTGGCGCTGGTGAACAACGAGGCCGAGGCATTCGGGCAGGCAGCCACACAGGCGCCGCAGCCAATGCATTGAGCGTTGTCCATCGCGAGGTCGGAATCCAGCTTGCGGATGGCGATGGCGTTGCCATCCTGCGCAGAGCCGGTGGAGACGGAGACGTAGCCACCGGCGGCAATGATGCGATCAAAGGCCGCGCGGTCGACCATCAAGTCGCGGAGAACGGGGAAAGCGTTGGCGCGCCAGGGTTCAAGGACGAGGTCATCACCATCTTTGAAATGACGCATATGCAGCTGACACACGGTGGTGCGTTCGTTGCCGCCGTGCGCCAGGCCGTTGATCATGAAGCCGCAGGAACCGCAGATGCCTTCGCGACAATCGTGCTCGAAGGTCACGGGGCCGTCGGCGTCCTTTTTCTCGATCAGGTCTTCGTTCAAGACGTCGAGCATCTCGAGGAACGACATATCGGGATTGACGTTCGGCACCTCATAGCGCTTCATCGCGCCGGGCGAGTTGGCGTTCTTCTGGCGCCAGACATTCAGAGTGATGCGCATTATTTGTAGCTCCGCTGGCTGGGATGCACGTATTCGAAGTTAAGCGGCTCCTTGACGACGGTTTGCGCCTTGTTCGGGCCCTGCCATTGCCAGGCCGCGACGTAGGAGTAATTGTCGTCGTCGCGCCGCGCTTCGCCTTCCGGGGTCTGATACTCCTCGCGATAGTGGCCGCCGCAGCTCTCTTCGCGAGCGAGGGCGTCACGGCACATCAGCGAACCGAGTTCGATGAAATCCGCCACGCGGCCGGCGGATTCGAGTGACTGGTTGAGTTCGTCGCCGCTGCCGGGGACATTCACTGAAGCCCAATATTCTTCGCGAAGAGCGTCGATCTTGCCAATGGCCTGCGTCAGGCCGGCCGCATTGCGCGCCATCCCGCAGTACTCCCACATGATCTTGCCGAGATCGCGGTGGAAGGAGGTGACGGTACGCTTGCCACTAGCGCCCAGCAGCGCCTTGGTAAGGCCGGTGACGTTCGCTTCGGCATCCTGGAACGCGCTGTGGTCAGTACCCACAGCGGGCAGCTTCGTGGACGCAAGGTAGTTGCCGATACAAGCAGGCGCGATAAAGTAGCCGTCGGCCAGCCCTTGCATCAACGCTGAGGCGCCGAGACGATTGGCGCCGTGATCGGAGAAGTTGGCTTCGCCGAGACAGAACAGACCGGGAACGGTGGTCATCAACTGGTAGTCGACCCACAGACCGCCCATCGTGTAATGCACGGCCGGGTAGATGCGCATCGGGACCGAATAGGGGTCTTCGCCGGTGATGCGGTCGTACATTTCGAACAAGTTTCCGTAGCGCTCTCGGATCTTGTCGGCGCCGAGCCGCTTGATAGCCTCGCTGAAATCAAGGTAGACACCGAAGCCGCTCTCGCCTACCCCACGGCCTTCGTCGCACATCTTTTTGGCGGCACGGCTGGCGATGTCGCGCGGCACCAGGTTGCCGAAACTCGGATAGATGCGCTCGAGATAGTAGTCGCGCTCGTCCTCGGGGATCTGCGCCGGATTGCGCTTGTCTCCGGCCTTCTTGGGGACCCAGATGCGGCCGTCGTTGCGCAGCGACTCAGACATCAGCGTCAGTTTCGACTGATAGTCGCCCGACACGGGAATACAGGTCGGGTGAATCTGCGTGAAACAGGGATTGCCGAAGAGCGCGCCGCGCTTGTGCGCGCGCCAGGTCGCCGTGACATTGGAGCCTTTGGCGTTGGTCGAGAGGTAGAAGACGTTGCCATAACCACCAGTCGCCAGCACCACCACGTCCGCCGCATAACGTTCGAGCGCGCCGGTGGTGAGGTTGCGGCAGATGATGCCGCGCGCCTGACCATCGACGTTCACCAGATCCAGCATTTCGCGCCGCGAGAACATCTGCACGCGCCCGGCTTCGATCTGCCGCTCGAGCGCCTGATAGGCACCCAGCAGGAGCTGCTGCCCCGTCTGGCCCCGGGCGTAAAAGGTGCGGGAAACCTGGGCGCCACCGAAAGAGCGATTCGCGAGCATGCCGCCATATTCGCGGGCAAAAGGCACACCTTGGGCGACGCACTGGTCAATGATGTTGACCGAGATTTCCGCCAGCCGGTAGACGTTGCTCTCTCGCGCGCGGAAATCGCCGCCCTTCACCGTGTCGTAGAAGAGGCGGTAGACCGAGTCGCCATCGTTCTGGTAATTCTTCGCGGCATTGATGCCACCCTGCGCGGCGATCGAGTGCGCCCGGCGAGGCGAATCCTGGAAGCAGAAGCACTTGACGTTGTAGCCGAGTTCACCCAGGGTGGCGGCCGCCGAAGCGCCGGCCAGACCGGAACCGACCACAATGACCGAGTGCTTGCGCTTGTTGGCCGGATTCACCAGCTTCATGTCGAACTTGGTGCGAGTCCAGCGCGTGGTGATATCGCCCGAGGGGACTCGGGAATTGAGTTCCATGGCTTTCCTTTACTGAATGTCGTTGCCGATAAGGCGGAACATGACCGCCACGGGAATCGAGAGATTGCCACCAACGATCAGGGCCGTGAGGGCCGTGGCGAGATTCCTCACCTTGGGGCTGTACTTGGGATGATTGAGGCCCAGGCTTTGAAAGGCGCTCCAAACGCCGTGAATCATGTGAAAGCCGAGCGTGCCCATCGCGACCACGTAGGCTCCAAACGCGAACGGATCGCGGAACCCGAGAATGACATTGCGGTAGACATCGCCCTCGTCAAAGTCTGGATGCGTCTGGCCGGTGGTGAGATGCGACAAGTGATAAGCAATGAAGAAGAACAGGATGGGGCCGCTCACGTACATGGTGCGCGAGGCGTAGGACGACTGCTTGGGCGCCAGCTTTTGATACGCGATCGGACGCGCTTTCTTCTTGAGCGACCAGAGCTGAAAAGCCGCCGTCAGATGGAGGACCAGAGTCGCCAGGAGGAACAGGCGAGCACCCCACAGAACACCGAGATTGCTTTTGAGGAGACGGCCGTAGTTGTTCAAAACCTCGGAACCCAGGTAAACCTGAAGGTTGCCGAGCATGTGTACCAGAGTAAAGCCCACCAGAATCCCGCCGGTCACGGCCATGACGGTTTTCTTGCCGATCGTCGCCTGCCAGAACTCGAGCGTGCGATGAAGAGGGCTATTGGCAGCCACTGCGGACATAGTTTGATTGGCTCCTTGGCCTACACTCATACAGATGCGTGGGCCTCTACAATTTAACCAAATTTTGTTAGGGAGCCGGGCGGAGGAACCAAAAATCAGGCCGGTTTCTGCACAGTTTGCGGCGGCGCGATGGCGTAGCGATGGTAGAGCCAACGGAGCCCGTAGAGCGAACAGCCCATCCCCACCGCGATTACTGCGTTAACCACCAGGACGGCCAGGCAGGTCACCAAAAAGGCCGCCGCATCCACCCGCCGCATCTTGGGCAGACGCTTCCAGGTCGACCATTCAAGCAGGCAAATTCCCACGTAAGCAGTGACGCCCGCCAAGGCCGCCACCGGGATCTTCGACACGTATTCGCTACCCAGGTACAGCGTCGCCAGCAGCACCAGACCGTGGATCAAATTCGACACCCGCGTGGATCCACCGCAACGGACGTTCGCCAGGCTGCGGGCGGGAATTCCGACGCTGATCGGCGCACCAAACATACCGGCACAGACGTTCGCAATGCCGTAGGCTCCCAACTCTCCATCCGCATCGGACGGCTTCATCGGACGGTGCCAGCCACGGAAGTGGTCCACCACGCGCGAGGTAATCAGTAGGTTCACGGCAGTGACAAAGGCCAGGCCCAGGCCGGGCAACAGGAGCTTGTCGAGGTCGGCGGGCGTCCACAAGAAGCTCGCCAGCGGCGGCATCTCGAGCGGTAGACGGCCCACGATCTTTTCGTGCAGGCCGAGTCCGTAGCCGATGGCCACTGAAAAAATGACTCCGATCAGCGGTGCGGGCAACATCTTCGAACGCGAGGCGACAAAGAAGGCCACGATGATCACGGTGACGCCCAAAACGAATGGGGGCCACTTAAAGCCCTCCAGCCGTTCGAGAACCATCCAGAACTGAGCGAGGGTTGAAAGCTGGGTGGCGGAGGCGGGGATCGCCAGACCGAGGATCGTCTTGAGCTGGGCGACGACCATCATCACGCCGATCCCGCAGGAGAAGCCGGACACCACCGAATGTGGCACTTGGAGAATATAGCGACCCCAGCGGAGCACGCTGAAAATCATCATGAAGACGGAGGCGATGAGCGAAATCTTCGCCGCGCCGGCGACTCCGTAGTCCGCGACAGCTTTGGCAATGAACGGGACGGTGACGGTCGCCGTACCACCGATCAGGACGGGATTGCGGCCCAGCAGGAAGGTGATTGGACAAGTCAGGAGGGACGTAAACAAGCCCATGATGGGCGGGAGGCCCATCAGAGTCGCCATGGCCAGACCATAAGGCAGGGCGATCAGGGCCGCGATGAGACCACCAAAGAAGTCGCCGGTAAACGCCTTCCAGTTGTAGGAAAATTTTCTCAGTCTCAGATCAACCTCAATCGAGGCGGAGGTGGACGGGACCTTCCTCATGAAGCCCTCTCAGTACGGGGAGTAGGGGAACTATGTCACTGCACGACAGGTGGGAGGAACAGCACGCCTAGGCCGCGCCGGAAAGCGCGGCCCTCAGCCTGCCTTTTAGCGAAACGAAGAGCTAGCCGTTCATGACCTTTTCGAAAGCGACCTTGAACTTCTCCATCTCCTCGCGGGTGCCCACGGAGATCCGGACGTGGGTCGGCATCGCGCTCCAGACGCGGCCCACCAGGATCTTCTCCTTGAACATGCCCTGCACGAACTTCTGGCCGGGACCTCCGGTCTCCACCATGAAGTTGTTGGACTCCGACGGAAGAAACTTGTAGTTCTTCTTCGACAGCCAGGAGAACAGGTCGTTGCGAACGTCCGCGATCAGCTTGCGGCGGTCGGCAACCAGATTCTTCTCTTTCAGCGACGCGGTGGCGCCCACCATGCCCGTCACCGGCAGCGCGCCCGCACCCCAGGGCTGGATCTTGGCAAGCAAGTCCGGACGGCCGATCGCCGCACCAGCCCGGAGACCCGCCATGCCATAGAGCTTCGAGAACGTGCGCAGGATGATGACGTCCTTGTCCTGAGCCACCAGGTCGGAGTTCACCTGCTCCTTGGTGAGGTGGATGTAGGCTTCGTCGAGCAGGATCACCGAACCGGCAGGCTTGTTGGCCACCAGCCATTCGATGTCGCTCTTCTTGGTCGCCCAGCCACCGGGGTTGTTGGGATTGCAGACGTAGATCAGACCCGGGCTCGGATGAGCGGCAGCCATCGCCTTCACGTCATGCGAAAGATCTTTGCTCAGCGGCACCTTGATGGTCTTGGCGCCGATAAATTCAGCGGCGCGGCCACCGGCTTCATAACCGGGATCGGCCATCACGAAGGGCTTGTCCTTCGAGCAGAAGGCGATCACGGCCTGGTGCAACGGAGCGCTCGAGCCGTCGTAGGGGACGACGTAATTCGGCTTCACGCCGTCAATGTCACCCTGGACTTTCGCGAATTCAAAGGTGTGCTCGTACAGATAACGGCCGCCTTTGCGCAGCACGCTGGACATCGCCTCGACAGCGGCATCGCAAGGACCGAGCGGGTTCTCGTTAGCGTTGATGCGGACGGCGTCGGCCGGAATGGGTCCACGGAGGGCCGACAGGCCCTGGGCCATAGCGGCTTCGTTATAGAAGGGCAGGCTGGCGCCCGCCGTGATCATGGCCGCCACGCGACCAAAACTACGGCGGTTGAATCCGCGGTCGAGCAGATTCTCTTGCATTTCAGGATTGAGCAATTGCTTCATTTGTCTTCCCTCGTGGAAAAATTCGCAGTCCAGAAAGTTACGTTCGTGGTAACTCAATGCCTTCGTTTGTCAGTATATTCCGATCTTTCCCAATCGGATACCGATTCTTTACCTTTTTGTAAAAGTAGCCTCTGTCGAAGGAAGGGTAGGCTCGCTCCAGCCTGCCCCCCTCATGCTTTTAGAACGCGATGCGCAGACCCAGTTGGATCATGCGAGAGAAGTTCGCCTGAGCCGTGATCTGGCCGAAGGTCGGCGAGCCCCAGGCCGTGTTGGGCGCCCGGAAGAGCGGCGTGTTCATGGCATTCAGCGCCTCGGCGCGGAATTGAGCCTTGAAGCGTTCGGTGATCGCGAAGGTCTTGAAGATCGAAAGATCCCAATTGACTGTACCCAAAGACCGCGTCGAGATCGAGCGGCTGACGTTGCCGAAGGTGAGCGCCGGAGCATTCGAGAACGCCGCGCTGTTCAGGTAGTAGACACCGGCATTGCCGTCCGTCCACTGAGTGAGGTTCCCACCAGCGTAAGGATCAGCACCCGTCGCGTTGGGCCGCTGGCTGGCCGCGAAGATCACCGAATTGTTGTTCGAGTTCTGGCGGATCATCAGCGGGTAGCCGCCGTTCAGGATGTTGGTGCCGTTGATCGACCAGCCACCGAGGGTATAGTCGACCAAGCGGTTTGCGTTCGCCATGTACTGACGGCCTTTACCAAACGGCAGATCGTAGGTGAAGCTCGTCGTCAGGCGATGGGTGGCATCGAGGTAGGAAAGACCCCACTCTGAAGCCAGGTTGTACGGGTTCTGGGGAGAGACGTTACCGCCGTTCAGGTTGTTCCCGGTGCCACCGGCCACATTGTCCTGATTCTTCGAGTAGGTCCAGGCTGAAAGGAAAGTGAGCCCGCTGCTGAAGCGCTTCTGACCGCGAACGACAAAGGAGTCATAACGGGCTTTGCCGAAGTCCGAGAAGCTCAGGTTGATATTGCCAAAAGCCGGATAAGGACGCAGCAATTGGGCCTGGGAGACCGTCGCGCTGCCGATCCCCACCGCGCCGCCTTTGTTGAAGTAGGGGTTCGCCACGGAAGAGGCGAGAGCAGAGGCGCCCAGACCGAAGTTGCGAGCTTCCACCTGGTTGATGTTGAGGTTGGCCGCCGTCAGTGTCATGCGCGAGCTGCGTGATCCGACATAAGCCACCGAGAGGGCGATGCCGAACGGCAGTTCCCGCTGGATGTCGATCGAGTACTGCTGCACGTAAGGAGACCGCGCATCCTGATTCTGGATGGTGAGCGCCTTACCGATACCCGTACGGTCGCCCAGCGTGTTGCCGACGGGTTTGTCGAGCCCGGCGGAGAAAATGGTCGCGAGGCTCGTCGCCGGAGTGCGACCGCCGTCCAGCGTGGTCACCGCCTGCGTCGCAGCTGTGAAGCCTTCCGTCAGGTACGGACCACCGTAAGCCACCATCGGCGCCCAGAAAATGCCGTAGCCGCCGCGGACCGTGGTCTTCGAATTCAACTGATAAGCAACACCCACACGAGGCGAAAGCTTATTGCCATCCGGATTGCCGGTGGAACGCGGGGCGCCATTCATCCCGGCGAACATCACCGCGCCCGGAGTGGGGACGCCCGACGTCGTCGAGATCGAGTTCAGAGCCTTACGGTCGAAGCCGACGATCTGGTTGTCGTTCCGCTCGATCAGACCTGTTTCCCGTTCCCAGCGAAGTCCAACGTTGAGTGTCAGCTTACTGCTCACGCGGATGTCGTCCTGGACGAAGAACGAGTTGTAGTTGATGTACTGGTTCATCTTCGTGGGAACGAAGCCGTCGGCGGCGGAGGGGAAGCCTAACAGAAGGCCGGCCAGATCGGCACCGGACTGATTGTTACCCGAAAGGTAGTTCGCTCGCGTGAACTGGTCGTTAAAGGTGAAGTTCCCGGCCGAGTTGCCAAAGTCAATACCGGTGATCTTGATGCGGCGGAAGTCATAGCCGAACTTCAGGCTGTGCTTGCCCACGAACTTCGCGAGCTGCGCGCCAAAGTTGTTCGAAGCCGGAGTGATGACGCTGTTCGAGTTGGTACCCATCGCGTCGCCCACATAAAAGCTCTCGAAAGCCAGGCGCGGGAAGGTGACGCTCGGGACGCCCGCAACAAAGTTCGGCGAAAGACCCGTTTGCGAGAGGTTGTAGCCGGCGCTCTTCTGAGACGAGAGGTTCGGGAAGCGGTTGAAGCCGTAGCGCACGGCGAGTACCGCGGTGGCGCCCATGGTGATGGTGTTATTCCACTGCGTGGAGTTCACCTTGCGGTCCAGCGTCCACTGCTGCGGCGAAGCTACATTGCCAGGGAACCAGTTTTCGCCGGGTTCAAGCGAGTTGTACCGGAGATAGGAGAGATTGGCATTCCACCAGGAAGTGAAGCGGTGGTCGAACTTGATCGTGTGCTGATCGGCTTTGGATGGCAACTGACCGGAATAGGGGCGGTTGGCGTCACCGTAATAGCGAGCCGCGTTGACCGGCTCGGCAAATTGCGCGGCAAACAGACGACCGGTGGCGTTGATCCGAGCGGCCGGAATGATGTTGCCGGCGAAGGGCGTACGCGTACCATCGGCCAGCGTGCTCAGTGGATCGTAGATCGTGCGCAATGCACCGGCCTGGGTGCGGGAGTTCGAGAAGTCACCCGCGCGTTCGGCCATGGTGGGCACCGAGGTGATTCCGGCGTTCGCCTGGGTGTCACGGTATCCCTCAAACACCGCCCAGAAGAAGGTGCGATTCTTGCCGTCATAGAGCTTGGGAATCCAGACCTTGCCGCCGAAGCTACCCATATAGTTGCGGAAGGGCTGATCGGTGCGGGCGCGGCCAGCGCGGTTGGAGAAGAAGCTGTTGGCAATCCAGTCCGTCTGGCGCATGTAGCCGGCCAGTGAACCGTGATAGTCGTTGGTGCCGCTCTTCAGGAACACGTTGAACATGCCACCACCGGAACGGCCGACTTCGGCGTCGTAGGTATTGGCCTGCACCTTCATTTCCTGCACCGACTCGAGCGACGCAATGATGATGGCGCGGTTCGTCATGTCGGTGATCGGAATGCCGTCGAGCAGATAGTTATTGCCGCGCACGGGACCGCCGGCGATCGAAATCTGCGACGAGCCCGACTGATCCTGCATGCGGGCATACGCCGGATTGCCGACCTGCTGCACGTTCGGCGCCAGCTTGGAGAACATGTACGGGTTGCGACCGAGGTTCGGCAGGTCGATCATCTTCTGCCGATCGATCAACTGGCCCTGCGACGCGGTGGCCGTTTCGATCAGCGGGACTTCTTCGGTGACCTGCACGCTGTCGGTGACGTTCCCCACTTCCAACTTCACGTCGACCGTCAACTGGCTCTGGGTTTCCACCAGGATGCCCTTGCGCTCGTACTTCTTGAAACCCGGATTTTCGACACCTACCGTGTAGGTGCCCGGGATGACCTGACTAAATACATACTCGCCGTTGGCGGCCGTAACCGCGGAGCGAATTTCGCCGGTGCCTTCATTCAACAAGCCGACTTTAGCGTTTGCGAGGATACCACCACCTGCGTCAACCACCATGCCGCGGAGGCCACCGTAAGTGGACTGCGCCCAGGCGTTAGCGAGGCAAAATGTGAGAGAAAGTAAAGCGCGAAGGCTTAACCTCATACCTGTTTCCCCTGTTCGAATGAGTTGCACGCTCAAGGCAGAGAGCGCTGCGGCCGGTAGGGCCATCTGCAACAGGGCAGCTTGGGAAAGCCAGCAAGGAGGCGGCGTCGAGACAGTTGCAACCTCGCTTACCCCAAGTTGAGCTATGAGGCTCGATCCCTGTATTGTAGGTCCAGCGGGGCGGATTATCTATGGGAAATACTGGTCATCAATTTTATTGATTGGAACTTCGATCAAAGATGCTTAAAGACTTAACCGCACTTTTTGATAGAGATTTGAACACTCTTGCCAAAGAAGTTAGCTCGTATCCCTCCGACGAAGCCCTGTGGCGCGAGGCACCTGGAATCGCCAATCCGGCCGGCAATCTGGTGCTGCACCTGTGCGGGAACCTCCGCCATTACATCGGTTTTCAGCTGGGAAATATCGGTTACACGCGCGACCGCCCGGCGGAATTCTCGACACGAAATCTGACGCGGGAACAGTTGCTAGACCTTCTCGCGACCGCCCGCGCGGCCGTGCGGACGCTCGAAAACCTCACGCCGGAACGCCTTGAAGAGACTTATCCGGAAAACGTTCTTGGCCAGCCGATGACCACCGGCTTTTTCCTGATCCATTTGTATGGACACCTGCGCTATCATGCCGGTCAGGTGAACTATCACCGCCGTCTGGTAGGCAGTTAAGATAAGGCAAACACACGACTTGGACGATCGCATCCCCTACCGGTTGACCGCCGGCGCCGCCCCCTATGACGGCTTGCAACTTCCCGCCGCCATCCTCCTCGATAACGTCCGCAGCATGTATAATGTCGGCGCCTTTTTCCGCACCGCGGACGGCGTGGCACTCGAAAAGATCTATCTCGCCGGCATTACCGCCCGGCCGCCCATGAAGGAAATCACGAAGACCGCCCTCGGGGCCGACCTCACCGTACCGTGGGAAGGCGTGGACGATCCGGTGGCCCTCCTCCAGGAGCTGCGTTCGCGCCACTGGGAGATCGCCGCGATCGAAACCAGCCCCCAAGCGGTCGATCTCTTTGACTGGCAGCCCCGCTTCCCGGTCTGCGTCCTGTTTGGACATGAAGTAGACGGATTGCAAGGCCCACTACTCGAGGCCGCGGACGCCCATGTCCGCCTTCCCATGCTCGGGAGGAAGCATTCTCTGAACGTGGCCACGGCCGGCGGAATTGTCCTCTATGAATTGCTCCGCAAGTATCGCCGTTTAGGCGAGAATAGGGAGCAATGAAGCTGAAGCTGGCTCTTCCCCTCCTGCTCGCCGGAGCGATTGGCGCACAAATGACGCTGTTCCCGCCAGTCCGCGGGACCAAGGAGATGGTAGCAGCCGCCAACAACTTTGAGGTGGAAGCCGGCTACCGGATGCTGCAGCAGGGGGGCAACGCCGTCGACGCCGGTGTCGCGGCGATCCTGGCGGCCTGCGTCACCGAACAGGCGCGCATCGGGCTGGGCGGCGAAGTGCCGCTGATTGTCAAGATGAAAGGGCAGCAGGCGCGGGTGCTCTCCGGCATTGGCACCGCTCCTGCCAAAGCAACGGTCGACTACTACAAGCGCCGCAAGCAGGAGGTGTGGGAGAGCAACGACGATTTCCCACCCGTGCCGGCGTTCGGCATCCATAGCGCGATTCTTCCTGGCATTCCGAGCGCGGTGCTGGTGGCGCTCTCCGACCACGGCACCAAGAGTTTTGCCGATGTCGCCGCGCCGGCGATGGGTTATGCCGAAGCTTTTCCGATCGGCGAAGAGTTTGTCAGCTTCCTGCGCACCACGGGCCGGGTGATGCAGCTATGGCCGACGTCGCGTGACTTTTTCTTCCCTGACGGCAAGCTCCCGGCGCGGGGCAGTCTGTATCGCCTGCCTGATTTGGCTAAGACCCTTCGCGAACTGGCCGCCATCGAAAAGAAGGCGCGGGGCAATCGCGTCAAGAAACTGGCGGCCGTGCACGATTATCTCTACAAAGGCGCGTTCGCCAAGAAAATCTCGGACTTCAATGCGTCCAATGACGGGCTGATCGCGGCGGAGGACTTGGCCAAGTTCAAAGCCGAATGGGACACCCCGCGCGCCACGAATTTCGCCGGCTACGACGTGCTCAAGCCCGGCTTCTTCACCCAGGGTCCGGTCATGCTGCAGGCCCTCAATATTCTCGCCGGCTATGACCTCAAGGGGATGGGCCACAACTCGCCGGCCTACCTGCATACCGTGATCGAAGCCGTGAAGCTCGCCTTCGCCGATCGCGATCGCTACTACGGCGATCCGAAGTTCAGCCAGATTCCGGAGGCGACCCTGCTCTCCATGGAGTACGCGGCGGGCCGCCGGTCGCAGATCAATCCCGAGAGGGCGTCGCTCGAACATCGTCCGGGCAAACTCAATGGCTTCCCCGCCCTTTCGCTTGGTGACTCCACGCAGCCATCAAGCGCGCAAGACACTACCTGCGTCAACGTGGTCGACCAGTGGGGCAACGTCTTCTCCGCCACCCCCTCGGGTGCCTGGCTGCCGTCGGTGATCGTCACCGGCACGGGATTTCCGCTCTCGAGCCGTCTGCAATCGTTCGTCCTGACTCCCAACCACGCCAACCAACTGGCCCCCGGCAAGCGCCCTCGTGTGACGCTGAGTCCAACGCTGGTGCTGCGGAATGGCGAACCCTTCATGGCGATGTCGACACCCGGCGGCGACAATCAGGATCAGGCGATGCTGCAAGTGCTGCTGAATATCCTCGTCTTTGACATGCAGCCCCAGGAGGCCGTGGAGGCACCGCGGTTCCAGACCGAGCACTTCTATGCGTCCTTCGCCAACCACGAGTTCATGCCCGGCAAAGTGAACCTGGAGGAGCGCTTTCCGAAGGCGACCATCGACGCGCTGCGGGTGAAAGGTCACCAGATCCAGGTGACGGGCCCATGGTCGAACGGCTCGGCTCCCACGGTGATTCTCATCAAAGACGGCGTGCTGAACGGTGGGGCAGACCTGCGGCGCGGCCGCTTCATCTTCGGCCGTTAGTCAGACCGAGCGGAACGCCAATACAGCGTTTAGACCACCAAACGCAAACGAGTTCGAAAGCGCCGCGGATACCCGCGCGGTGCGGGCTTGGTGAGGAATGACGTCGAGGTCGCAGTCGGGATCGGGGGTCGTGTAATTGGCCGTCGGGGGCAGGATGCCATGATGCAGCGCAAGCGCGGTGGCGGCAGCTTCGAGCGCTCCGGCGGCGCCGAGCGCATGCCCGTGCAGCGACTTGGTGGAACTGGTGGGCGGCGGCGTGGCAAATACCTGCCGGATGGCCCGCGTCTCGGTCGAATCGTTCGCCTGGGTCCCGGTGCCGTGAGCATTGATGTAGCCAACGTCCTCAGGATTCAGTCCGGCGTCCTTCAGTGCCAAGGTCATAGCCCGGGCCGCACCTTCGGACGAAGGCATCGTGATGTGGTGCGCGTCCGCCGTCATGCCGCAGCCGGCCAACTCCGCGTAGATGCGTGCACCGCGGGCCTGTGCCCGGTCCCAACTCTCGAGCACCAGGATACCTGCCCCAGCGCCCAGGATCAGCCCGGCGCGATCCTTCGAAAACGGACGACAAGTGTCGGGCGCCACCACACGCATGGCTTCCCAGGCGCGCACCACGCCATTGGTGAAAGGCTCTTCGGCGCCCCCGGCAATCGCCAGATCCGCGGCTCCGCTGCGAATCATCCAGAGCGCTTGCCCGATGGCATGGTTGGCCGAGGAACAAGCCGTTGACACCGTGAGAGACGGTCCGGTGAAGCCGAACCGCATCGAGATATGGCTGGTGCCGGCATTCGTCATCGCCCGGGGAATCGTGAGGGGATTGAAGCGCGGCTTTTTGTCGGCGTAGAGGTCGCGGAAGCCGAGATCTTCCGTCATTTTGCCACCGAGGCTGCAGCCAGTGACAATCGCGGTGCGTTCTTTTACCTCGGCGGTCAGTTCCAACTGCGAATCGGCCAGGGCCTCGGCCGCGGCGGCGGACATGTAAAGGGCAAACGGGTCGACCTGATCGATTTCTTTGGGGGTGAAGTGGTTTCGCAGGTCGAAACCGGACACCTCGGCTCCGCGTTGGGCCTTCAGGCTGGAGACGTCGAGCGACGTAATGGGACGAATCCCACACCGCCCCTCAGCCAGAGACCGCCAAAATGCGTCCCGCGTGGAGCCGATTCCCGAGACGATGCCCAGACCCGTAATCGCAACGCGCTTCATGCCTGGGTGGCAGCCGATTGCTCCGCGATCAGGGTGCGAATCCCAGCGGCAATGTCCGCAACACTCTTTAGTTGCTTCGCCGCGTCGTCCGGAATGTTGACATTGAATTCCTCTTCGAGCGCAAAAAGGATCTGGAGCCCATCGAGCGAGTCGATCTTGAGTTCCTCGAAAGTGCTTTCCGCCTTCACGGCGCCAGCGTCAAGGTGCTGGGTCTTGGTGATTACCTCGATGACTCGTTCGGTGATTTGATCGGACATATAAGTTGGCTTACGGTCGGCAAAACAAACTCGCGTTGCCTTAATCTGGGCATGATAACGCGAACTGCCCCAAGCGTGGAGGAGATGTCGGGCCGATGGGCCAGTTCACGGCCGTCGTGCAGGCAAAAAATCGCCCCGGGACGGACCGCCGCCGTTAGGCGTTGCACGATGCCCTCGGCGGGCAAATGCCAATCGCCGGCAATGGCGGACCACATCACATTCGTCAGCGCGTGCTCGTCGAGCGCGGCTTGCAGTCCTGGCCAACGGCACCCATAGGGAGGCCGAAACAGCCGCGGACGAACGCCGGTCGTCTCCGCGATCGCCGCCTGCGCGTCGGTGACCTCGCGGCGAATCGCGTCACTCGACTTGAAATAAAGCGCCGCATGCGTCTCGGTGTGGTTGGCAATTTCGTGGCCTCGCTCAACGATGGCGCGCGCCACGTGTGGCAGGCGCCGCACATGATGCCCGCACACAAAAAAGGTCGCCCGCGCCTGGTGCGCCTCAAGCAAATCAAGCAACTCCAGCGTGCTCTCGCTGGGGCCGTCGTCAAACGTTAAGGCCAGCGCCTTGACCGCGATGGGCCCTTGCCAGGTCACCGGGCCGAGCAAGGAAGAACTTCGACCGCGGACCGCCCAGGCTGCCGTCCCCGCGAAACCCAATCCCGCCGCCGTTAGGGCCCAACCGATCATGCGAACTTGATGCTGTGGTCGCCTACCACCGCAAACGTCTCGGCCGGCGAATGCAGCGAGAAATAGCTCCAGGGCCCTGGGATCCAGGGATAGCGCGTAATCACGCTCTCGTCCACTTCGACGCCTAAGCCTGGCTTTCGATTCAGCAGCAATTCGCCATTCTCGATGTCGAGCGGGGTGCGCAAGATTTCGCGCGCCAGGTCAAACCGGTACATCGACTTGGTCTTCTCAGTCGTGTACACCGGATACTCCAGCCACTCCACGACGTCCTCCGGCCAGCACACCCCGAGTTGGGCCGCCGCGGCAATCTCCAGATCGGTGCCCCAGCTATGGAACGCGAACCGCAGATTCTGGCGGGCGATCTCCGCAAAGACACGGCGCGCTACCCCGTAGCCCCCCTGGCACAGCAGGTCGAGTTGCACGTAGTCGACGCAGCCTTGCTGGATCAAGTCGAGAAAGCCGTTCTCATCGGGCTCATGCTCGCCGCCCGCGATCGGCACCACGCCGGTCGCCCGCAGGCGGGCGTAGGCCTCGTGGCGGTCCGGCAGCAGAGGTTCTTCGAGCCAGGCGATTTCGTGCTCTGCCATGCGACCGGCGAGTTCGGTCACCGTCGCGTCGCTGTAGCTGTTGTCGCCCATGCGCCACCAAGTGTGAGCATCAACCATCAGGTCGAACGCCGGACCGGTCGCCCGCCGCATCAGTTCCACAGCACGGACGTCTTCGTCAGGACCCAAGCCCGGACGCATCTTGTAGGCGCTGAACTTCAATTCGCGGATCGCCTGGGCTTCCTCCGCATAGGACTCGGGCGACTGGTACATCCCAGCGCTGGCATACAAGCGAATTCGGTCGCGGACTCGTCCGCCCAGCAACTCCGAAACCGGCACACCGCGATCCCGCCCCACCAGATCATAAAGCGCCATCTCCACCATCGTGTAGGCCCGAGCCACACGGGCGTCAGCACCGGGGCCCACGGCGAAGCGCACCCGAAGCGCGTCGGGGTCGCCGAGCGTTTGGCCGACCAGGAAGGGGGCGATGCTACCGGTAATCAAGTCGCGTACGGCTTCGGTGGCCGACCCTGGCGCGTAACCCACCAGCCCGTTCGAGCACTCCACGCGAATCAGCATCGCGTCACGCTTCACAATCTTCCGGTCACCCCCGTGATACTTCAACTCAATCGGTTGAGCAAACGGGTAAGACAGCAGGTGCGCATCTACGCGGACGATTTTCATCCTCTCCAGCTTATCCCTCGCGCTAATCTCATAGGGATATGGATCCTCGTTACCCGATCGGGAAGTTCACCGACAGCCAGGACCGTTCCCCCGAACGCCGCCAAGCTTTGATCCGCGACATCGCCAATCTTCCCGCGCAGATGCGCTCGGTCGTCAGCGGTTTGGGCGATGCGCAACTCGATACCCCCTATCGCGAAGGCGGCTGGACGGTGCGTCAGGTGGTGAATCACGTCGCCGACAGTCACATGAACGGCTACATCCGCACGCGCTGGGCCCTGACGGAGGAGAGCCCGATGATCAAGGCCTATGACGAGGTGGCGTGGGCCGAACTGGCGGACGCAAAAATGGGGCCGGTGGAGCCGTCGTTGGCCTTGCTGCAGGCACTGCACCTGCGCTGGTCCGCCCTCTGGCGGTCACTGGATGACGGCCAGTTTGCGCGCGTCTTCCACCACCCGGAAAGTGGCGAAAACTCGCTCGGTCGCCAACTGGAGTTATATGCCTGGCACGGACGCCATCATGTGGCGCACATCAGCGTCCTGCGGCAGGCTCGCGGCTGGTAGTTAGGTTTTGGCGAAGTAAAGCTGCGCGGCCCGCTCGAGGTTCGGCTTGGTGGCTTCCACCGGACGATGTTCGTAACGGCTGATCGACATCAGCAGGCTGCAAATGTCGTTCGGATAGCACGCTCGCAATTCGTTCCGCCCGTCGCTCAGACAGAGCTTACGCAGAAACTCCGCCGAATCGGACTCGGTGGGGACGTCACGCGCCACCATCACCCGCTGGAAAATCTGGTCAAAGACGTGCGGCGCCACCGGCTCCACCAAAATTTTGTTGTGAATACGACGCAGGAACGCTTCGTCGGCTAAGTCCGACGGATCGAGGTTCGTGGAGAAGACGACCATCAGTTCGAACGGGATTTGGAATTTCACGCCGTAGCGCAGCGTGAGATAGTCCACCTTACGATCAAGCGGGACAATCCAGCGATTGAGCAGGTCGCGCGGCGACATCAGTTGGCGGCCAAAGTCGTCGATGATGAAAATACCGTTGTTGGCCTTCATCTGCAAGGGTGCCGCGTAGATGCCGGACGCATCGTCGAGCCGCAGTTCGAGCATCGACGGTACCAGTTCGCCACCCACCACAATGCAGGGCCGGCGGCACAGCACCCATCGCGGATCAACATCGGGATCGTCGATATCGATCCGCTGATGCACTACCGGGTCATACAAGTTGATGATCTGCCCGTCGACTTCCACGGCCCAGGGAATGTAGACGGCATCCTGATAAACGCGCAGCATGCGTTCGGCGATCGACGTCTTACCGTTGCCGGAAGGGCCGTATAAGAAGATTGAACTCTGCGTGATCAACGCGGGGCCGACGGCGTCGAGCATGGAGTCGGTCACCACCAGATCGGAGAACGCCATGCGCAGCGTACGCCGATCGATCTGCACCTTCGCCGCCTGCAGCTTGGTGGCGGCGTGATAATCCTTCAGTCCCACCGGACAGGCGCCGGCATATTGCGAGATCTGCAAACGGTCGGAAGCCAGTTGTTTACCGGCCTGGGAAAGAACGAAAGAATAGTCGTTGCCGATCATCCCCTTCACTTCCACCAATTGCTGTTGGCGCAAGTGACGGAACGCAACGTCGACAATCGGAATCGAGACGCGCAGTTGCTGTGCCAGCGACTCGAGGGTACTGAAGCCTTCCATCAGCAGCCGGCGAAGCATCAGGTCCAGCACCAGCGACTGCGAAATACCCAGTTCCTCGTAGTTCTGGGGGGTCGGTGGGGTAAAGCGCGAACGCAGAGCTTCCGAAGGAGGCATACGGTGGGAAATCGGCTGCTTCCCCGCCCGACTTTAATCCATCCTAAGTATCCTGTTTCGTTACAGTAGTAAGGTGACCAGATCCCAGATGCTCGTTGAGATCCTGGAGCAGCCGGCCGCCCTCGCGCGGACCCTGAAAGCCCAGATTCCCGCCGTCAAGAAGCTGAAGAAAGCCATTGAGGCGCGCCGCCCTTCGCTGATTGTCCTCGCCGCTCGCGGCACATCTGATAACGCGGCGCAGTTCGCCCGTTACCTCCTCGAGATTGAGACCGGCATCCCCGTCTCTCTCGCCGCCCCCTCCATCAACACCCTCTACGGTGCGAAGGTGAACCTGTCGCACGCGCTCGTGGTGGCGATTTCTCAATCGGGGGAGTCGACTGATACGAACTTCGTCCTGGAGCGAGCCAAGGAACAAGGGGCTCTCACGGTTGGCATCACCAACGAAGCCGGCAGCACGCTGGCCCGCTTGGCCGACCACGTTCTTCTCGTTCGCGCCGGAAAAGAAAAGTCGGTCGCCGCCACCAAGACTTACACCGGACAGTTGCTTTCGGTTTACCTGCTGGCCGCCGCCTTCGGTGCGCGTTTCTCCCTGGAGAGCCTTGAACGGATTCCTGACCTTGCCGCCGCCGCCGTCCAACTCGAACCGGAAGTCACCGAGTTGGCGGCGCGCTACAGTTTCATGAGCCATGCCGTCGTCGTCGGCCGCGGCTTGAACTACGCCAACGCCTTTGAATTGGCACTGAAGCTCATGGAGACCTGCTACGTCGTCGCTGAACGCTTCTCCTCGGCGGATCTGCTTCATGGCCCCATCGCGATGGTGGAAGCCGCCTTCCCCGTTTTCCTGTTCGCCCCTCCTGGCCCCACTTGGCCCGCCCTCTCGACCATGCTGCAAAAGCTGGAGTCGCTTTCGGCGGACGTCTTCGTCATCACTGACCCGCGCAATCCGGAAGCGGTGGCCCGCAAGCGTAGGCTGGTGATCCCCATCAAACCGCCAGCCAGCAAAGGCCTAGAAGACCTCTACACCCCGATCCCTTATATTATTCCCGGCCAGATTCTGGCGGCGAAGTTAGCCGCGGAAAAAGGGCTCAATCCTGACGCCCCGCGCGCGCTGAGCAAGGTCACTCGTACGTTGTAACGCATCAAGGGCGACTCGCGGTCTATACAGTCCGCTTCGCCCCACCCATCTCACTTCGTGAAGTTTTGTGTGGCACAAAACCCCTGTTCACTCGTCTACCAATGAAATCGTTTTGCGAGTGCGAGGTTCATGTCCAACATTTCCACCCCCAAACTGATCAACGTCCTGATCGCCGATGACGAAGCGATCGCCCGCGATCGTTTGCGCCGCTTTGTTGAAGCCGAGCCCGACTTAGTTCTGGTCGGCGAATGTCGTTCGGGCCTGGAAGCACGGGATCGCCTCGCCGGCGGGGATGTCGACGTCCTCTTTCTCGACGTCCGGATGCCGGAGATGGACGGTTTCGAACTGATACAGGCCTTGCCGCCCGAGCGCATGCCGCTGTTCGTCTTCGTCACGGCCCACGATGAGTACGCCGTAAAGGCCTTCGAGCAGCGCGCGGTCGACTACCTATTGAAGCCTTTTGACGGCGAGCGTTTCCGCCAGTGTCTGGACCGCGTCCGCGCGCTGATGGACGCCCGCGATGGCGCTCAGCGTCAGGAAGACATGAAGGCACTGGCCGACGAACTGCGCAACTTGAAGGCTCGGCCGTCGCGCTTCGCTGTCAAAACCGCGAACAAGCTATTCTTTGTCCGCCTGGAAGACATCGACCTGATTCAAGCCGCGGACAACTACGTCTGTCTGCACATCAACAGCGAGCAGCACTTCGTCCGCGAGACGATGAACTCGATCGAGTCCCGCCTCGATCCCGACAAATTCGTACGGGTTCATCGCTCCAAGATTGTCAACATTGATCGCATCAAGGAACTCCACCCGTGGTTTCATGGCGACTACCAGGTCGTGCTGAACAACGGCTCGCAGATCACGCTCAGCCGTACCTACCGTGACCGCCTCTTCGAAAGGCTCAAGCTGTAGCTATAGACTAGCGGAATGCTCCTCGTTCCGATGCTTTTGCTGGCGACTCTCAACAGCCAGGACATTGCCGCCTCGCGCATTCGCGCGCACGTCAAATTCCTCTCTTCGGACCTGCTGGAAGGCCGCGGGGTCGGCACGCGCGGCGGACAACTCGCCACAGAATATCTGGCCGCCGCCTTCGCCGCCGCCGGCGCCCAACCCGCAGGCGACCTGCGAAATGGCCGTCGCACTTACGAGCAGCAAGTCCTCTTGCGCGGTGTCACCACGCTCCCGGCATCCACCATCACCGCCGGCGAAGCCAAGCTTTCTTACCTAACTGATTTTGTCGGCACCTCGCAACGGCAAAAGGCCGACGAACAGCTCGACGCGCCCGTGGTCTTCGTCGGTCATGGGATCAACGCTCCGGAGTTTCGCTGGAACGACTATCAAGGCGTCGACGTGAAGGGGAAGGTCGTCGTCCTTTTCACCAACGAGCCGCCGTCGCAGGACGACAAGTTCTTCGGCGGACGAGCTCTCACCTACTACGGCCGCTGGACCTACAAGTATCAGGAAGCGGCTCGGCAAGGCGCCCTCGCCTGCCTCATCATCCACACCGACCCTACGGCAGGCTACAGTTGGGACGTCGTCCGCAATTCCTGGGGCAAGGAAGATACGCAGATCCCCGTAGAGCCCAACCAACCCGCCCTGGGCTTCGCCGGCTGGCTGACCAGCGAGGCCGCCCAGCGCGTGCTGAAAGTCGACATCAACGAACTCCTCGCCGCCGCTGACCAGCGCGGCTTTCGTGCCCGCCCGCTTGAGCAAAAGCTCAACATCCGCGCCCTGGCCAACGTGCGCGAGGTCCGTTCACAAAATGTCGCGGCCATGGTCGAGGGTACCGATCTCAAACAGGAAGTCGTCATTTTCTCCGCTCACTGGGACCATCTCGGTATGAATCCAGCGGCAACTGGGGACGGCATCTATAACGGCGCCGTCGACAATGCCACAGGGCTCGGGGTCCTGTTGGAGGTCGCCCGGGCTTGGGCATCCTTACCGCAGAAGCCTCGCCGCAGTGCGCTCTTCCTCGCCGTCACGGCCGAGGAAGGTGGTCTCCGCGGTAGCGAATACTACGGTCGCTATCCGCTGATCCCGCTCGGCAAGACTCAGCTCAACATCAACTTTGACGCCATTCCGCCTTACGGTCGCCCCCGGGACCTGGTCACCACAGGCGCCGAACGCACCACGGCGTGGCCGCTGGTGCAGGAAGTCGCCAAGCGTTTCAACTTCGCCTTAAGCCCCGATCCGCGGCCGGAACAAGGCATCTTCTATCGTTCGGACCACTTCTCGTTCGCCCGGGTCGGCGTGCCGGCCTTCACCGTGAACCTCGGCGCTGACTACCAGGGCGTCAATGCGGCACGCGCCCACGCCCAACGGCAGGAGCACAACGCCAAGCACTACCATCAGCCCTCGGACGAGTTTCGCGAGGATTGGGATTGGTCCGGAGTGGAGGATGTGGCCCGCGTCGGACTGACCCTGGGCATCAACGCCGCCAATACTCCGCTCTTGTTCACCTGGCGACCCAACGATGAGTTCCTGCCCGCGCGCCAAACCAGCCTGCGTTAACGAATCGGCAGCGGCTTGCCTTTGGCGGTGGGCAGCTTCACCCCAAGCAGTTGCGCCACCGTGGGTGCGATATCGAGATTCGACATTACGCCGGGATTGCCCCGCGCCTTCACGCCTGCGCCGCTCACGATCAGGATGGGGTTCATGTCGGCCTCGGTCGCCAGATACCCATGGCTGCCTCCGACCTGCGGAACCGCCGCGGTCACCGGACCTCCGGTGGCGCCGGAAAACGAATAGCCGTCCTTGGCCGCCAAAAGCAGGCGCCCGAACTGCGGATCCTTCTCCGGACGAGGCAACCCCAGAGTCGCGTAGTCGTCGACGCCGTAGATGCCGGCCAAACCCTCAATTCCTTCCAGCGCCTGGCGCACCTTCGGCGTCAGTTGCGGGTCGTCGAAGTAGACGAAAGCCGAACCGCCTTCCGGCAGCACATAAACCTGCTTGCCAAGCCCGGCTGATTCGAGCGCGACATTCGCTCGAATCTGACTCTTATAAGCCTTGAAGCCGTGGTCAGACACGATGAAGAACGTGGTTCGGCTTTCGAGACCGGCCTCGCGCACACCACTCACCAGCTTCTCCACACAGCTATCGAGAAAAGCCATCGCCGTGCGCCCGGCCAGAGTATTCGGCCCGTACTGATGATGCTCGGAGTCCAACGAGAGCAAATGCAGCAGGAGCAAATCCGGCTGGTGATTCTTGATCAGATATACGCCCGCCTTGGTCCACACTTGGTCGCGAAAAAGAATGTTGGACTTCGAGAAGTTCGTGATCTCGGCGGACGTCAGAGCGCCCTTGGCCACCATTTCCTTCTCGAGCGGTCCGTCCGGACCGGCCCACTCGCGGAACGCCCACGTAATGCTCGGCGTCTCGTTGATCGCCACCCAGTCCACTTGGGCCGTCGTCAGGCCCGCCTGATGCGCGGCATCGTAGACCGTCGGGATGTGGACCATTTGCGCCTTGGGCACCATGGGATCCACTTTCACGGGCGGCCAACCACCCGTCCGTACGATCGTTCCATTGGCGAGCAGGCCGTGTTCGTCGGCGCGTACGCCGGTCACCATCGTGGTGTGGTTCGGCCAAGTCACCGTCGGGTTGATGGCGGTCATTGGGCCGCCGATGCCCTTCTGCATCAAGGACCGCAATGTCGGAATGGGAAGCTTCGGGTCGTCGAGCGCGTAGGCTGGAAAGCCATCCAGCGAAATCACCACGACCTTAGCTTTGTTCTGCGCCGCCAGCAGGAAAGGCAAAGTGAGAAGGAGCAGGAGTTTCATTGCACCTGCGATTCTAACCCGACCGTCCTGGCGCGGGCGATCTACGAAATCAAGTCGTGCACCACATTGCCATGCACGTCCGTCAGGCGGAAGTTCCGGCCCTGGAACTTGTAGGTGAGCTTGGTATGGTCAAAGCCCATCTGATGCAGGATGGTGGCGTGCAGGTCGTGTACGTGGACCTTGTTCTTCGCCACATTGAATCCCAAATCATCTGACTCGCCATACACCAGGCCAGGCTTGAACCCACCGCCCGCCATCCACATCGTGAACGCGTTGGGATGATGGTCACGGCCGTCGTTGCCGCCCTGCACCATCGGCGTCCGGCCAAACTCGCCGCCCCACAACACCAACGTGTCTTCCAGCAAACCGCGCTGCTTCAAGTCGGCCACCAACGCCGCCGAAGCCTGATCCGTGTCCTTACAGTTGATCGGCAGGTCGCGCGTCAGGGCGCCGTGCTGATCCCATGCCTCGTGATAGATCTGCACAAAACGCGTGCCGCGCTCGACCAGCCTCCGAGCCATCAAGCAAGAGTTGGCAAAACTCGGCTTGCCGGGTTCCGCCCCGTAAGCCTCGAGCACATGCTTCGGCTCCTTACGGATGTCCATGATCTCCGGGGCCGCCGTTTGCATGCGGGAAGCCATCTCGAAAGAACTAATGCGCGTGGAGATCTCCGGATCTCCGATCGATTCCAGACGCAGCTGGTTCATCCGCTTCAACGTCGAGAACGTCTCCTCCTGCAACTCGCCATCAATCCCGGGAGGGTTCGAGAGATACAGCACCGGATCGCCGACATTGCGGAACTGCACACCGGAATAGACCGTCGGCAGGAAGCCGGAGCCCCAGCAGGAGTTCCCGCCGCTCGGGCCCTTCTTGCCCGTCGAAAACACCACAAACGCCGGCATGTCGCGGCTTTCGCTGCCCAACCCATATGTGACCCAGGACCCGAAGCTCGGCCGACCGAAAATCATGTTGCCGGTATTCATGAGCAACTGCCCTGGCGCGTGGTTGAACGCATCGGTCGACATCGACTTGACGATCGTCAGGTCGTCGACAATCTTGGCCGTGTGCGGCAGTAACTCAGATAACTCCGTCCCGTTCTTGCCGTAGCGAGCAAACTTGAACTTAGGCCCCAGCAAGGTCGAGTTTGGATTGATAAACGCCGCGCGGTAGCCCTTCAGTAACTCGGGAGGCGGTAACGTGCCATTGAACTTCGCCAGTTGAGGCTTGTTGTCAAACAGCTCCAGATGGCTCGGTGCACCGGCCATGAACAGATAAATAACGCGCTTGATCTTCCCATCGAAATGCGGCTTCTTCGGCGCCAATGGATCTCCGCTGCCGGAGGGAGCCGCTACACCGGCTTCCGCCATCAGATGATGCAGCGCCAAGGCACCCATGCCCACGCCACACTCTCGCATAAACCAACGACGTGCAATATTCATGTGACTATTCCTTCGTGATGGCCTCATCCAGATTTAGCAGGACCCGCGAGACAGCCGTCCAAGCCTGCACTTCGCCCAGATGTGCTCCGGCACCCGCATAGCGAGCCTTCTGCCGGTCCAGCAATCCCAACAGCTCGGTCGATTCCTTCGGTTCGGGCGCACGCGTCAACACGCGACGGAAAGCATAGCTAAGCCGCTCCGCATCGGACTTGCCGCCTTCGCGCATGGCGGTTTGCGCCAGTGCTCGCGCGGTTTCGAGGAACAGCGGTTCATTCAAAGTCGTCAACGCCTGCAACGGTGTGTTGCTCCGCGAGCGACGTACGCACGAGAAGTCGCCGTTCGGCGCATCGAAGGTCTGCAACGCCGGATACGGCACGGAACGATAACTGAACGTATACATCGCCCGGCGATAACGCGCCACGCCCTTCTCTTCTTTCCAGATCTTCGGACCATAACTCACCGGTGGCTGATACAAGAACTCGGGCGACGGCGGGTAAACGCTCGCGCCGCCGACGCGCGGATTCAGCAGGCCGCTCGCGGCCAGCGCAATGTCGCGCACGATCTCGGCTTCCACGCGCAACCGGGGTGCGCGGGCCAGCAGACGGTTGGCCGGGTCCTTCTCGAGTAATTCCGGCGTCACCAGCGACGACTGTTGATACGTGGCCGACATCACGATCTGCTTGTGTAATTTCTTCAGGCTCCAACCCTGCTCCATGAAGTCCACTGCCAGCCAATCGAGTAACTCGGGATGCGAGGGCGCATCGCTCTGCTTACCAAGATCCTCGCTCGTCGACACAATGCCCGTACCGAAGTAGCTCTGCCAAATCCGGTTGACGATCGAACGCGCCGTGGTGGGTGCCTGACGGTCCACCAGCCATTGAGCAAACGTCAAGCGATTCTTTGGCGCGTTCGGCGGCAACGGGTTGAGAAACGCCGGCACGCCGGCCTCCACCGGCTTACCGGGCTTCAGGAAGTCGCCACGAATCAACATCGTCGTCTTGCGCATATCGTCGCGCTCCGCCAGCACCAACTGCGACTCGCTATCCGGATGCTGACGCCATAATTCATCGATCTGCCGGCTGGCTTCTGCCCATTCAGGCACTAGAGTGCGCCAGTAGCTGAACACCACCTGATCCTGTTGCGGGGTGCGCGAGGCCAGCCCCACCACTTCACGGACTTTCGCGGGCAGCGGATCCGCCACAGCCTGCTCCGCCGTCGTGTAGGCCAACCGCGTCCGGCCCAGATTGTGAGATTGGTTATCGTCGCTGTTCCAGCCGCCGTGATTCTGCTTTAGGTAGACGTCAATGATCGCCCCGTTCGCATCGCCGATGGGCTCTGCCAGGACGAACACCGCTTTGCGCGGCTGATTGCGCAGGGCCGGGCCGGCATCGATGCCCCAGGCCGTGTCGTCGTTGCCGTCAATCGCGTAGGACACCGGCCCTGTCACGCGACGGCGGTTGGACTTGTCGTAGAACATCGCGTCCAACTCGCGCTCCGGCAGGTTCAGATCAGCCGTCGCCCGAAGCACCTTCACCTTCCGCGTTTTGGTGGGGTCACCCGCCGGCGCCACCTCCACCTCGAACTCGGTCAACGCCCCGGTGCCCTTCGGGGAGCGACCCGGACCGCCCAGCGGCAGATTCGGATCGTTCATCAGTTCCAGGCGGAACGCGCGAATGTTCGTGTCCTTGGTTTGAATCGTGAACTTCACCCGCGACTTGGTGGGAGCGTATCCAGCGGCCAGCACGCTGCCATCGGGCTGCGGGATAAACTTCTGTCCGCCGGTTGAAATGTCGTCGATGCTCACCTTCGGCACCGTCCACTGGGGCTGATTGTCCTTGACGCTCACTTCCCACTTCGCCATGCGCGACTTCCAGTCCGGGGTCCGATGCTGCAACTCGTTCTCGATCTCGCGAATCTTGCGGAAGATATTTGCGCGCTGCATCTCCTCTTCCGGCCCATAGACGGCCAGGCTGCCTTCGCTCGAGTTGTTCAGGAACGCGAAGATCTTGTAGTACTCTTCCTGCGTAATCGGATCGAACTTGTGATTGTGGCATTGCGCGCACTGGATGGTCACGCCCAGCACGCCCTTTCCGATCGCCTCCATTCGATCGAACATCGCTTCCATGCGGAACTGCTCGGGGTCCACGCCGCCTTCTTCGTTAATCATCGAATTGCGCAGGAAGCCGGTCGCCACCTTCTGCTCCTGAGTCGCGTTCGGCAACAGATCGCCGGCCAACTGCTCGATGATGAACTTGTTGTACGGGAGATCACGATTCAGCGCGTTGATCACCCAGTCGCGATAGAACCAGACTGATCGCTGCTTGTCCTTTTCAAAGCCATCGGAGTCGGCATAACGGGCCGCGTCCAGCCAGTGGCGCCCCCAGCGCTCGCCGTAGTGCGGCGAGGCCAGCAAACGGTCCACTTGCTTCTCATAAGCCCGCGGGCTCGGGTCCTTCAAGAACGCATCGATCTCGTCGATCGAGGGGGGCAAGCCAGTCAGGTCCAGGCTCAAGCGGCGCAGCAAAGTCGTTTTCGCAGCGATGCCCGACGGCTTCAACGACTCCTGCTCCAAGCGCGCCAGGATAAAGCGATCGAGCGGCGTCTTCACCCACGCGGCATTCTTCACGGCAGGCAGATTGGGACGCACCGGGGGCACATAGGCCCAATGCTTCCTGATCGCCGTCGCCGCCGCACTCGCGCTATCCGGCCAGACGGCGCCTTGCTCAATCCAGCGCTTCAGAATGTCGACCTGGTCCGCGGGCAGCGGCTTGGCGCCCATCGGCATGCGGGCTTGATCCCCAATGCCGGCCACCCGTTGGTAAAGCGTGCTGGCGGCCGCCTGCCCCGGAACAATCACCTTCCCCGATTGACCACCCGCCAGCGCCAGGGCCTTCGCGTCCAGACGCAGACCAGCCTGTTGCGATTTCTCGCCATGGCATCCGTTGCAGCTCTTGACGAGGATCGGTTGAACGTCGCGAACAAAGTCGACCGGCTGGCCAAAAACCGGGGCCAAACCAAGGGCCAGAACCATTAAATAGCGCAGCATAGGGCTGATTCAAATTTACACCCGCACCAGCACCCGCAGAATCGGCCACAATAAAGGTGCGGGAGGTTTCCATGAAACCAGCCATATTTCTGCTGGCGGCCTGGCCGATTCTGCTGCAGGCCGGCAAGATCGCTGATGACGAACGGATTCTGCTTTTGCGCGGCTTGCTCTCCGAATACGGGACGGCGAAGATCGTCGTGCCCCGGTCCAAGAAACCGCTGCCCATTCAGGCCCAACAAGGACCGGACCGGATGAAATGGGCCGAAAGTCTGCGGGACGAAGGTCCTTGCGCCCGCACCGGGGACCTGGTCCAAATCACCAAAGTCGATATCGAAGACGACAAAGTCACCCTGCAAATTAACGGTGGCTACAAGGGCGGACGCAAGTGGTACGAAAATGTCCAGGTTGGCGGCGGCATGGGTTCATCCACGCGCACGGCGCCCATCGGGGGCAACGGCCGCCGCGGACCCGCTGGTACTTCGGTGGTCCTTTTCTTTCCCAAAGAATTCGAAAGCATCTCGGTTGCGGAGGTGAAGAAGTGGCTGGCACCCGCCATTGACTTCGAAAAGCAACGCAGCGCAACGGAAAACTACATCGAGCAGATGAAGCCGGAGGTGCAGCAGGCGATCAAGGAACAACGTGCGTTGGAGGGCATGGATCGCGAACAAGTCGTGATGGCGATGGGCAAGCCCCGGTCGAAATCGCGTGAAACTAAGGACGGGGTGGAGTTGGAAGACTGGGTATACGGTCAGGCGCCCGGTAAAATCACGTTCGTCACTTTCGATGGCGACAAAGTCGTTCGCATCAAAGAGGCCTTTGCCGGACTCGGCGGCGCTACGGCCCCCGCCCTCAAGACCCAGTAGTCTGGCAACCTGTGTTCCAATGTCAAGAATAGAGTGACTGAAGCAGCAGCGCCCACCACCTGGACCTACTCTCCGGTCTCCGGCGAATACGACGAAGTGCTCGATGTTCGCGGACGGCCCCGCAAGCATTGGCGCCGCCTCGTCAACATCATGACCCGGATGGGTCCCACGCAGTTTGCCCGCCGCTGGCAACACGGCCGCCAGATTATCCAGGCGAACGGCATCACCTACAACGTGTACGGGGATCCCCTCGGCCAGGAACGGCCTTGGCCCGTCGACCCGATCCCGCTCGTCCTCTCTACCCGCGAATGGGATCAGATCGAAGCCGCCATCCAGCAGCGCGCTTCGCTCTTCAACCTGATGCTCGCAGATATCTACGGCCCGCAGCGCCTGCTGAGCGACGGTTCCCTGCCTCCCGAACTCATCATTGAGAATCCCAGTTTTCTGCGCCCCTGCCATGGATTGCCCATGCCACAAGGCGCTTACTTGCACCACTATGCAGCCGACCTCGGCCGCTCTCCCGACGGCCAGTGGTGGGTCGTATCGGACCGCACACAGACGCCCTCCGGCTTAGGCTACGCGCTCGAGAACCGCATGGTCAGCGCCCAAATTCTACCCGAGGCGTTCAAGCGCTCTCATGTCCGGCCGCTCAACCGTTATTTCCACGACTATCGCCAGGGCCTGCTCGAACTCACCCGGGGCAAGCGCGAGAATCCCCGCGTCGTTCTGCTCACGCCTGGGCCGTTCAACGAGGCTTACTTTGAGCACGCCTATCTGGCCAAGTACCTTGGCTACACCCTGGTGGAAGGCGCCGACCTGGTGGTGCGCGAAGAGCGCGTCTATCTAAAGACGCTGGGCGGCCTGGTCCCGGTGGACATCATTCTTCGCCGCCAGGACGACAGCTATTGCGACCCGCTCTCCTTCCGTGGTGATTCCGTCTTAGGCGTCCCCGGGCTCGTTGCGGCTGTCCGCGCCGGCAATGTCGTCGTCGCCAACGCGCTCGGTTCCGGCGTCATCGAGACCCCCGCCATGTCCGGCTTCCTGCCGCCCCTTTGCCGCACCCGGCTCGGCGAGGAACTCAAGCTGCCGTCGCTCGCCACCTGGTGGTGCGGCCAGGAACAAGCCCGCCGCTACGTCGTCAACAATCTCGAACGCCTGGTGATCAAACCGACGTTCCCGCGGTTCGGACTGCACCCGATCTTCGGCGCCGACCTGTCTGTCTCGCAGCGTGATGAGCTGCGCCATCGCATCGAAGCGAACCCCACGCAGTTTGTCGCGCAGGAACAGATGGAGCTATCCACCGCCCCCGTTCTTTCCGACCGCGGCCTCGAAGCCCGCCATGTCGTCTTACGAGTCTTCGCCGTCTGGTCCGGCGATGGGTACGTCGTCATGCCCGGCGGGCTCACGCGTATTTCCACTTCCGCCGAATCGCTCGTGGTCACCATGCAGCAAGGCGGCGGTAGCAAGGACACCTGGGTCCTGGCGCACCACGACGAAGAACCTCCGGCAGCCGAACCCGTGCGCGCGCAGGTGGACGTCACCCGCACGCCCGATCTACCGAGCCGCGTTGCTGACAACATGTTCTGGCTGGGCCGCTATTTGGAGCGGGTCGAGTCCTTGGCCCGCTTGGCCCGCGCCATTCTGCCGGCGCTTTCGAGCGAAGGCGACCTCGGCGGTGGCCTCTCCATCGAATCCAGTGTCGAGTTGCTGATCGGCTACGAATACCTGCCCGTCGAAATGAGCGATGCCCCGGTCCTCGAGCAACGCCGCTGGCTGGAACGCGTGCTGCGTTGGATCGTCTTCGATACAGAACGCGTCAACGCCCTCAGTTGGAACATCAACCAGGTCCGCCGGTCTGCACGCAGCCTGAAGGAGCGTCTCTCAAGCGATGCCTGGCGACTGCTGAATCGCCTCGATCAGGAGTTCCCCTCCGCCATGCTCAGCGGCGAAGCGCATCTACTCAATCAGGTGAATACGCTCGATCGCGCCATTCTCACCCTCGCTTCGTTCTCCGGCCTGATGATGGAAAACATGACGCGGAGCCAGGGCTGGCGCTTCCTCGATATCGGCCGCCGTCTCGAGCGTTCCCTGCAGTTGAGCGAACTGCTCCGCCATGGTCTGGCTGGCGTGATGACGGACGAGCAAGCGGCGCTCGAGTTGCTCCTCCAGATTGCCGACAGCGCCATCACCTATCGCACGCGTTACTACACCAACATGCAGCGAGATCTCGTGCTGGACCTACTGCTCGCCGATGAAGCCAACCCGCGCTCGGTGGGCTTCAATATTCAGACGCTGGCGGTACACCTGAAGCGCCTGCCGGGGCAGGATCAGGCCGCGCGCCTGCCGGAAGAACAGCTTCGCGTCGTCAAAGCGCTCACCGCGGTGCGCCTGGCGCGAACGAACGAGTTGGCGCCCGATCGCGAACAATTGCGCGAGTTCCTCGACCAGTTGCGCACGGACCTCTTCGAAGCGTCCAACGCCCTCAGCAGCCGTTATCTCAGCCATTCGACGTCCACCCGCTTGTTGGCTTCCTCATGATCTATCACGTACGCCATCTCACGCGTTATTCGTATGCGCTTTCGGTGTCTGCTACGCATAGCGAACTCAAACTCACGCCGCGCGAGTTGCCTTGGCAGCACGTCGTCCGCAGCACAGTTACCGTGGACCCGCAATTCGAAACGATGCGGGCATTCCGGGACTATTACGGCAATCCAGTCCGCTATTGCTCGATTCTCACGCCGCATCACGAACTCGCCATCGTCGGCGAGAGCATTGTCGAAGTTCGTGAAACGAATCCGCTCATGCCCGCCGCTACCCTGCCCTGGGAGGATGTCGCCCTCGGCCTGCGTTCCTTTGAAGACCCAGCGGCGCTCGCCGCCTTCGAATTCACGGCTGAGTCGCGATTCGTCAAATGGAATCTGAGCATTGCCGAGTACGCCCGCGTCAGCCTCACTCCGCGACGGCCGATTTTGGAAGCCGCCATCGAGCTTTCGAGCCGCATCTACCGCGACTTCAAGTACAAACCCGAATCCACCGACATCGACACCTCGGTCGCGGACGTCTTTCGCACTCGCCGCGGCGTTTGCCAGGACTTCGCGCACTTGCTGATCGCCATGCTGCGGGGCAATGGCCTCGCCGCCCGCTACGTCAGCGGCTATCTGCGCAGCGGCAGCGTCGGAGCTGAAGCCTCGCACGCCTGGGTTGGCGTCTTTGTGCCCGGCCACGGTTGGGTGGACCTCGACCCGACCAACGACGTCGTAGTCTCCACGAGCCATGTCACCCTCGCCTGGGGCCGTGACTATGGCGACGTCACCCCGGTCAAAGGCATCACCATGGGCGGCGGCGAGCACACCATCGAAGTCGAAGTGCGCGTCGATCCGCTCGAAGCGATCCCCGCCCCACCCGAAGTTCGTCGTCCCATGGGCCGCCGCTGGGACGCCAGTTTCGGCGCGCCATATAGCCCTCCATAGAACTTTCGATTTCGGCCCTCGGGTGCCCGCATGCTATCGTCAGCGTAAATGAGTATCCGGGTAGCCCTGCATCATGAAACCACCTACGAATACGATCGGCTGGTCAACCTCGGACCACAAGTAATTCGTCTCCGTCCGGCTCCCCATTGCCGCACTCCCATCGTCAGTTACTCCCTGCGAGTGGAGCCCGCCGAGCACTTCCTCAACTGGCAGCAGGACCCCCAGGGCAACTATCTCGCCCGTGTCGTCTTTCCCAAAGTCACCGGCCATTTCAAGGTCGAAGTCGACCTGGTCGCTGACATGACGGTGATCAACCCCTTCGACTTCTTTCTTGAAGAGTACGCCCAGAAGTTTCCCTTCGTCTATGAACCCGGCCTGGCTCATGAGCTCGCGCCGTTCCTCGCGCACCCCGAACCCGATCCGCTGCTCGCCGAGTGGCTCGCGTCGGTCGATCGTACGCCCCAATCCTCCAATGACTTCCTGGTCGGCATCAATCAGCGACTGCAGCGCGAAATCAGCTACCTGATCCGCATGGAACCGGGCGTTCAAACACCCGAATTCACTCTGACCTCCCGCAGCGGCTCCTGCCGCGACACCGCTTGGCTGCTGGTCCAGGCCCTGCGCAACCTCGGCCTCGCCGCGCGTTTTGTCTCCGGCTATCTCATTCAATTGCGCGCCGACGTCAAGGCGCTCGATGGGCCATCAGGCCCCACCGAAGACTTCACGGACTTGCACGCCTGGGCCGAAGTCTATCTGCCCGGCGCCGGCTGGATTGGCCTTGACCCCACCTCCGGACTGTTCGCCGGCGAAGGCCACATCCCGCTCGCCGCGAGCCCGGATCCGACCTCCGCGGCGCCCGTCACCGGCTTGGTCGACCCCTGCCAGGTTCGCTTCGAACATCACATGGCTGTCCGCCGCGTGCAAGAGTCGCCGCGCGTCACGCTGCCCTACACCGAAGAGCAATGGGCCGACATCGATCGCCTCGGCGAGCAGATCGACGAGGACTTGCGCCGTCAGGATGTCCGCCTCACCATGGGCGGCGAGCCGACCTTTGTCTCCATTGACAACATGGACGGCGAGGAGTGGAACACGGCCGCCCTGGGCGACGAGAAGCTCGCCCGCGGCAGCGACCTCGTCCGGCGCATTCATGCGCGCTGGGGCAAGGGCGGCTTTCTGCACATCGGCCAAGGCAAGTGGTACCCCGGAGAAAGCCTACCCCGTTGGGCCATGACCTGCTATTGGCGCGCCGATGGCTATGCGATCTGGCGCGACCCCAGTCTCCTCGCTGACCCCGACCGCGACTACGGCTTCGGCGATACGGAAGCCGAACGTTTCGCCGACACCCTCGCCGAGCGCTTACGCATCGATACCGATTACGTCATCGCGGCTTACGAAGATCCGCTGGAGTACGTCCACAAGGAGCGGCAGTTGCCCGTCAACGTCGATCCACGCGACAACAAGCTGGACAATCCCGAGGACCGCGAGCGCCTCCGCCGCGCCTTTGAGCGGGGCCTCGGCAATCCCAGCGGCTTCGTGCTCCCCATTCAGCGCACTTGGCACACCGATGGTCCCGCGTGGCAAAGCGGGCTCTGGATGCTGCGCGCGCGACATCTCTATCTGGTTCCCGGCGACTCGCCCGTGGGGTTGCGCTTGCCCCTGCCCAGCCTTCCCTGGGCGGCCTCGAAGGAGGCCTCGCACATCTGGACGCTCGATCCCTTTGCGCCACATCCGCCCTTTGGTCTGCCGCGTCCCAAACCTGAAGTGCAGATGACACAAGCCACGGCCACCGCGCCGGACAATCTGCGGCAAAACGTCAACGAGCAGCGCCTTTCCGAGGACGTCCCCCAGTTCGGTGAGTCCGCCGAATGGGTCGTTCGCACCGCGATGGCCATCGAGCCCAGGAAAGGGCGTCTGCATGTCTTCATGCCGCCGCTGCGCTCCGCGGACGACTACCTGGACCTCCTCACCGCCGTGGAAGATACGGCCACCATCACCGGCTATCCGGTCATCATCGAAGGCTACACGCCGCCGCCGGACCACCGTCTGCAGCTCGTTAAAGTCACGCCGGACCCGGGCGTGATCGAGGTCAACATTCATCCGGCGCGCACTTGGCGCGAGATGGTCGATAACACCACCGGCCTGTACGAGGACGCTCATCAGGCCCGCCTCGGCACAGAGAAGTTCCTCCTCGATGGCCGCCATAGCGGTACCGGCGGCGGCAACCATATCGTGCTCGGCAGCACGCGGCCGGTCGATAGTCCCTTCCTCCGCCGGCCCGACCTGCTGAAGAGCCTCATCGGCTATTGGCTCAACCACCCTTCGCTCAGTTATCTGTTTTCCGGCCTGTTCATCGGCCCCACCAGTCAGGCACCGCGCGTCGACGAAACGCGCGCCGACGCGGTCTACGAGCTCGAGATCGCCTTCGGTCTCGTGCCGGACCCCGCCTCCGGCGCGACAATCGCTCCATGGCTGGTCGACCGCATCTTTCGCAACCTCCTGGTCGACGTCACCGGCAACACGCACCGTGCCGAGTTCTGTATCGATAAACTCTACTCGCCCGATTCCTCCACCGGACGGCTGGGTCTGCTGGAATTGCGCGCCTTCGAAATGCCGCCCCACGCCCGCATGAGCCTCACGCAGCAGTTGCTCATTCGCGCGCTAGTCGCGCACTTCTGGCGTCATCCTTATCGTGAGAAGCCGATTCACTGGGGTACCCGCCTGCATGACCAGTTCATGCTGCCGCACTATCTTCGCGAAGACTTCAAGCTCGTGCTGGCCGACCTCAAGTCCTCCGGCTATCACATCGATCCGCATTGGTTCGATGCCCACTTCGAGTTCCGCTTCCCCTTCATGGGCGAAGTGAAGTACGATGGCATTCACCTGAAGCTGCATCAAGCCGCCGAGCCCTGGTATGTCCTCGGAGAAGAGGGCGCTGCCGGTGGCACGGCGCGCTATGTCGACTCGTCCGTCGAGCGACTGGAAGTGAAGGTGAGCGGGCTCATCGGCGAACGTTACCTGATCACGTGCAATGGCCGCCGGTTGCCGCTCCGCCACACCGGCGTCGCCAACGAGTTCGTGGCCGGCGTCCGCTATCGCGCCTGGCAGCCGCCCCGTTGCCTCCACCCCACGATTGGTGTCCACACGCCTCTCGTCTTCGACATCTTCGACACCGCCAACCAACGTTCGCTCGGCGGCTGCACCTATCATGTCTCTCACCCCGGCGGACGCAGTTATGAGACGTTCCCCGTCAACGGCAACGAAGCGCAAGCGCGTCGCGTGGGTCGCTTCTTCCCCTTCGGTCACACGCCGTTCACCATGCCGACGCCGGCTGAAGAGAGCAATCCGCAGTTTCCCTGCACCCTCGACTTGCGACGCTAGCTACCAGTCCTGCGCTTCCCCGAGCAAACGCCTGTATTCGGCGCGCGCGTGGTCGTAGGCGCGTTTCATCTCGCCCTGTTCGGTCAGCCGGACACGGTTGACCTTCTGGCTCCAGCATTGCTCGACGGACTTTAGCGCCCACTCGATGCTGCGCCGAGAGCGGATCGGCTGCTTGCCCACATTTACCCACACCGGATTCGTATGCGACGAAGGCAAAATCCGCAGCGCCACCCAAGCCGAGCGCTCGATCTTGACGTCAAAGGTCTCATCCCGCAATTGCCCGTCGGCCACGATCTCCCGTCGCGCCACGGCCTGTCCATTGACAATCACTTCCACCGGCACGGTCCGCGTGTTCCCGACACGGGCCCGTTCCACATCCCAGTAAGGCTTCTGGTCAGGCCGCTTCTGGCGAATCTCTTCGTTCGGCGCCTCATCGAGCCGCGCGGCGATGCGGGCCGTCAGCCGCACTTGCCCCGGCTCGGTCAGATTGACGTCCTGCTGGCTCCCCATCTCGATGCCGTTTACCCGGAAGTCAATCAGATGACTCTTACCGTCGGACGCATAGTTACGGCCATCGCGCAGCCCACGCACCCAATCCTCATAATCGAGAGCCTTCTGCCGCACGTAACTGCGGCCCAGTCCCACCTTCTCGCCGTAGATGCAAGGGAAGTCCGTCTCGCCGGAAATCCGCGTCCGATAGCCCATGTTGAGCGCGTGATACCAGATGTTCAGTTCCCAAGGATAGGGAGTATCGGCCGTGGACAGCACATCCACCGCCCCATGCGTCACGGCCACGATGTATTCATTCGCCCCAATGCCATCGAAGGGCGGGATCTCGTAAGATGGCAGCTTCGGCTCCTTCAGTTGTAACCCCCAGCCGGAATGCGTATAGCCCACCACCGCCCCTTGCGACTTCCCCCACTGCAGAATCGGCAAGCCCCACGAAGGCCAGTCCTCAATCCGTTGCGTATTGGGATAGTCCTGCTGCTTCAGGCCAAGTAACATCAGGTGGCCCGTATGGCTCGAGGGATGGCCAGAGACCTCCACGTCATAGCGAATGCGATGTTCTGGCGTCGATAGCTTGTTCTCCTTGCCTTCGAAAAACGTCTTCTGGAAATACCACCCCGGTCCCCAGGTCAGCACCGAACCCACCTTCAGATCCTCGCCCAGCACGTGCCGCATCATGTCTTGCGGATACACGCCTTCGGTAGGCCGCTCATAGTGCGCGCAACCCGCGGCATGAATGTGATGATCGCCGGAGTACCAACCCAGCTTCGAAGGATCGATCCAGCGTTCTAACTGCACGTTCATCGTCCGCGGCTTGTTATCCGCAATCGTCAAAGTCTGTTTCTTCGTCAGATACTCCGGGCCGCGTCCATACTCAATGGTGTAAGTCCCCGGAGGCAAGGCCACGGACTCGCCATCGGCCCGATACACCTGCGGATGAAAGAAGAAGTCGCCGCCCAGCCGCTTCGTCTGCGACGGATACACCCGGTCCTTCGCATCGCGAATCAGGAACGACCCCGTGGTCGGCCGACCATCGACGTCCTTCACCCGAAACGTCACCTTCGCCGAAGCGGCCGCGGTAAACAGCACGTCCACTTCGTTGCGGAAACCCAGATCCTGCGACCCCTGCCCCACATCAAACGTCAGCTTCCCTTCGCGCTTTCCCGCATCCTTCGAATAAACCTGCAGAATGTTGTATTCCAGTTCCAAGCCCGAAAGGTGCACCCGCATCGGTTGCTTGTTGAACATCGCCAGGTCCATCCAGCGTCGCCCCACTACGTTCGCCGATGTGTTTGCCAATTGCCCGCGGTTCGGACTATCCGCCGCCAGCACTGCCGTCACGCCGGCTTCGTTATGCACCTTCACCAGAAAGGCGCGCCAGCCCTGTTCCACCAGATTCGCCGCCACCGGCCCTTGCTGCACCTTCACCCGCGACTCCGGATTGATGTTGACGCCGACCAGGCAATAAGGGTCGAGAAGCTCTTGCAGGCGGGTCACGTCCTTGATGCCCCCGGATCCCGCCTCCAGAATCTTGCGCACCTCTGCCGCTATCGCCGCCGGCAGCGGCTCGCCGATCAGCTCGAGCGCCTGCAACACGCGCGTCACCTGCGCGGCCAAGGGTTGAAACTCCACCTTCGCCACCAATGGCAGCTCTTCGCCGCAAGCCAATGCCCCAGTGAGCAAGAACAGCAGAAAACGCATGCTTTGGTGTATCACAATAAGACGATGCGCAGGACCACCTTTCTCGCGCTCTGGTGCTGTACGG
The DNA here is from genome assembly GCA_044226365.1 of Bryobacteraceae bacterium. Lineage (GTDB taxonomy): Bacteria > Acidobacteriota > Terriglobia > Bryobacterales > Bryobacteraceae > JALHNI01. The sequence goes on along the minus strand of JBGAHE010000002.1, from coordinate 70,459 downwards.
CCTGGGCGGCCGAGAACATCGGGGCCCAGAAACAATTCTTCATCGACCACAAGTTCATCGAGTCCTCCGAAGGCGTCACCCTCAACATGCACGTGCCCGCGCGCACTGGCGAGATCCTCCTGCGAGCCGACGCGCCTTGGGAAGAGGGCCTCCGGCTCGGCAGCTACTGCACCATCCTTCGCGAAGCTGATGGTCGCGTTCGTCTCTGGTACAACGTGCTCGAGCGCCAGCATGAGCCGGGCAAGAACCCTGAGTTCATGGGCGTCGCTTATGCAGAAAGCCGGGACGGGGTGCACTTCGAGAAGCCTGTCCTGGGCTTGATCGAATTCAACGGTTCCAAGCGGAACAACCTGGTCATGCCCACTGATCCGCGCCTCTACTCGATGGGCGGCGGCTCAGTCTGGAGGGACGAGAATCCCAACTGTCCTCCCCAAGCTCGCTACAAGACCTGGCAGAAGACCTACGGCAAAAAGGACTCCCGCGTGAAAGGGCCCCACCGCGTCCTGGTCTCGCCCGACGGCCTGCACTGGACCCTCTCGCCCCAACTCGTTACCGGCTTACGCGCCGCCGACACCCAATCCTCCTGGTTCTGGGACTCGCGCCTCGCCCGTTACCTCGGCTTCACACGCGAATGGGTCCAGTTCCGTCCCGCCCGGCAAATGCGCATGGTGAGCTACAACGAGTCCGACGACCTGCACACCTGGCGCAACTCCACGGTCGTGCTCGGACCCGACGAACTCGACTTCACCGGCGACGAACGTCCGCCCGTCGACATCGCGAAAATGATCGTCAAAGGCGAGCGACTCATGCCCGCCACACTCGCCCGCGACCTGGAAGAGAAGAAGTACGCCGCAGGCGAAGACCATGTGCCGCACCCCGGCGCGCCATCCGACATGTACGGCGGCGGCGTGTTCCCCTACGGCAACGTCTATGTCTCGCTCATGTCGATGTTCCATCATGCTTTCGCCGAGGGCCCGGATACCGGCGATGTGCGCTTGGGCGTCAGTCGCGATGCCCGACACTTCCGGATGCCCGGCCAACGCGAGCCGTTCCTCAGCCTCGGGCCCGACGGCGCCTTCGACTCTCGATGGGTCTGGGCACTGCCCCGCCCCATCGAGATGGGCGATGAATTATGGGTTTACTACTATGGCGGCAACACCGACCACGGCGGCCGGCTTGATCCCTTGGCAAAAGCGCCTCAGGAAGGCATCTCGCGCGCCGTGATGCGGCTGGATGGCTTCGTTTCCGCGGACTTCGCCTATAGCGGCGGTTCTCTGCTGACGCCGCCCCTGCGCTTCGACGGGACCCAACTCGAACTCAACCTCGATACCGGTGCGGGCGGTATGGGCCGGGTCGAATTGCTGGATGAGTCAGGCGCCCCGCTCCCCGGCTACACGTTCGCCGAGGCAGATCCCCTGAACGGCAATCGTGTCCGCTGGACGGTGACCTGGAAGGGCAAAAGCGACGTCTCTTCCCTGGCGGGCAAGACGGTTCGTTTGCACTTCAAAATGCGCAGCGCGAAGCTGTACGCGTTCCGGTTTAGTCGTGGCTAGCGGTGTCGAGAAAGGCCCGCAGCCGGTGGCTCCGGCTCGGATGACGCAACTTCCGTAGCGCCTTCGCTTCGATTTGGCGGATGCGCTCGCGGGTCACCATAAAGTGCTGGCCCACTTCTTCAAGCGTATGCTCGCTGCCATCCTGCAGGCCGAAACGCATCTTGATGATCTTCTCTTCGCGCGGGCTCAAGGTCTTGAGCACTTCCGCTGTCTGCTCCCGCAGATTGAGATTGATCACGGCCTCCGACGGCGACGTCTGCCGCTTGTCGACGATAAAGTCACCTAAATGCGACTCGTCCTCTTCGCCCACCGGCGTTTCGAGCGAGATCGGCTCCTGCGCAATGCGCAGCACCTTCCGCACCTTGTTCACCGGCAGTTCGAGCCGCTTCGAGAGCTCTTCGGTCGTCGCCTCACGACCCAATTCCTGCTGCATCAGCCGCTGCGTACGAACCAGCTTGTTGATCGTCTCGATCATATGCACCGGAATGCGGATCGTGCGCGCTTGGTCGGCAATTGCGCGGGTGATCGCCTGACGGACCCACCAGGTCGCATAGGTCGAGAACTTATAGCCGCGGCGATAGTCGAATTTGTCCACCGCCTTCATCAGGCCGATGTTGCCTTCCTGAATCAGATCCAGGAACTGCAGCCCACGATTGGTATAGCGCTTGGCGATCGAAACCACCAGCCGTAGATTGGCCTCAATCAGTTGCTTCTTGGCCGCAACGCTCTCGGCCTCGCCGCGATCAACGATCTGCAGCGTCCGCCGCAGTTCGGACGCCGTGGCGCCGGCCTCTTCCTCAATCTGCTGAATGCGGCTTTGGGCAACCTTCAGTTCTTTACGGCGATCCCGAGTCGCCGAATCCGGCGCCTCAAAATCCTCGCTCTTACGCTGCGCCTTGGAAACTTCCCGCTCCAGCAGCCGCAGCTCTTCCACCGTCGAATGCAGACGATGAATGAACCGCCGGTGCATCTGATGGGTGAACGGCACCAGCCGGATGCGGCGTGAAATCGCCACCACCGAACGCGCCAGCGCCCAGCGCAGCGCCCGATGCTGCTTCGGCTTCAAGCTGCGCGAAACGGCCAGCATCTTCTGGCGAGCGCTTTGAGCCTTACGATACTCATGCTCGATGTCGTCCAGCGCGGCGGCAAACTCGGCTTCCACCTGCGCACCCGGATCTTCATCGTCGGCATCGTTCAGATTCTCCGGAATCTGCAGGATCTCGCCAATGAAAAGGTCGTTGCGTGCCAGTTCTTCGCGCAGGCTGAGAATCTCGAGCACCACGAGAGTCGAACGCGAGATCGCCCGCTCCACGGCGTTACGGCCACGTTCGATGCGCCGCGCCAGGTCGATTTCGCCTTCGCGCGTCAGCAGCGGCACGGTGCCCATTTCGCGCAAATACATGCGCACTGGATCGTTGGTCTTGTCCGCGACGTCTGCCGGAATTTCGAGTTCGCCGATCTCCTCGGTTTCCTCGCCCTTCGGCTTCACATCGACCTCTTCCAGCAACTCCACCCCGGAAGCGTCAAAGTCGCCGATCAATTCCTCGATATCGGCTCCGGCGGCGAAGTCGTCGTTCAACGCGCGGTCGAGTTCGTCGTAATTGACATAGCCCTTCTCTTTCCCAGTGGAATCCAAAAGGCTCTTCAACCGACCTGTTTTTTGTTCACTTGCCACGGAAGCCCCAGTTCGCCATACGGTCGAGACCACCGGAAAGAGTTTCTCCGATTTCCCCTAGAATACAACAGCCTTGCGAGATCATGCGCCGCCTCCCGTGCCGCCCCAGCGGCCCCGTTCGAGTCTCTTTCTTTCCTGCATCAATTGCATGGCTAATGTCAGATCGCGATCCCGCTCGGCCTGCTTGATCTGGAGGTCCAGTCGCAGCATTTCCTGCTTCCGCCACACCTGATCCAGCGCGGCGAGGCAAGCCGCGGCTTGCTGCGCCGTAAATCCTTCTGTTTCGCGTTCAGAAGCCTTATCGGCGAGAATCAGGGCGGCCAGTAGGGCGCGATCGTTTTCCTTCAGCCGCGCTTCCAGTTCGCTGAAGCCCCAGGTCCCTCCTCCGTCCGCCAGCGCCATCATCGACTTGAACAGACCTCGCGTCGCCAGCGTCTCCAGCACCGGATGCGGCTTCAGCCACTCCAGCACCACCCGGCGAACGGACTCATCTTCGAAAATTCCCTTCAGTAACGTCCGTTCCGAGTCCGAAATCGCCGCCAGCGGGTTCGGCGCGGCCTTCTCCACCCGCTTCACGGCCTCCTGCTTCCGGAAGCCGTCGCGGATCGTACCGGCGTCCACCCCGAGATAAGCGGCAATCTCGTTCGCTACGGCCAACCGTTCGAGAGAATTGGGAATCCGTGTGATCGCCGGCTCCAGCAATTGCCGGTAACCCTGCATGCGGCCCTCGGCCGTTCCGTCATCGAACTTCGCCCGTGCCCGATCCGCCAGCCAGAAGAAATAGCGCGGAGCCTCCTCCAGACGCTTCCGGTAAAGATCCGGCCCGTTCGCCTTTACATACTCATCGGGATCGAGCCCGCCTTCCAGTGCCAACACCCGCACGTGCATCTCTTCGTCCAACAGTAGTTGAATCGAGCGCTCCGTGGCATTCGCTCCCGCATTATCGGGGTCAAAATTTACCACCACCTTATCCGCATGCCGGCGAATTGCCTTAATCTGCTCGTTCCCCAAGGCCGTGCCGCAGGGCGCCACGACATTCTGTACGCCCGCCATCGAAACACCAATGACGTCCATGTAGCCTTCGACGATCACGGCATAGTCACTTTTGCGAATCGGCTGCTTCGCCCGATGTAGGTTATACAGCACCTGCTTCTTCGTATAGAGCGGCGTTTCGGGCGAGTTCAGATACTTGGGCTCCTCATCGCCGATCGCACGTCCCCCGAAAGCGATCAGCTTGCCGCTCTCGTTGTGAATCGGAAACATCAGGCGGTTTCGGAAGTAATCGTAGTGGCCGCCGCTCTCGCGCTTCCTTACCAGGCCGCTCTTCTCGATCTGATCCAGTGAGAAGCCCGCCTGCTGCAACTTCTTCAGCAGCGTCGCACCGCCCCCATCGGAAAAGCCGATGCCGAACTCTTCCACCGCCCGCCGCGTGAGGCCTCGTTTCTGCAGATAGGCCCGACCCAACTCCGCCGCGGGACTCGCCAGCATCTGTTGAAAATGCTGCCCCGCCAGGTCATACATCCCTTGCAGAGCGCCTCTCAGTTCGGTGGCCTCATCGGTCAGGTCCCGCCGCGCCGGCATCTGAATCCCGTTCCGCTCGGCCAACAGCTTCATCGCTTCAAAGAAGGTGACGCCCTCGATTTCCTGCACGAATTTGAAAACGTCGCCTGAAGCCTTGCACCCGAAGCAATAGTAAAACCCCTTGTCCTCACTCACCGAGAACGACGGCGACTTCTCCTGGTGAAACGGACACAACCCGCTATAGCGGCTCGCCGACGCACGGCGCAGCTTCACCCACTCGCCCACCACCCGGACGATGCTCACCTGCGCCTTCAGTTGGTCTTTGAAATCCACCTAGACGCGCTTCAGCTCCCACTCGATTACCTTGCCGCGAATGACATAGCAAAGGTAGTATTCCCAAAATCGCCGAAACCGCTCGAAGTGGTTCACCAGGAACTCGAACCCCAAATAACGCCACAGCGACAGCAACTTGACGTGCACCCGCGTTTCTGCAAAGCGAGCTCCAGAGTAATAGCCATAGCCGGCGTTGCGTTCACCGAAGTAGCGCAGGCTGTAGCTGTTCAAATGCCAGCGATGCGTCGGGTCGCAAAACGAACTGAAATCCGTGTAGTGAGGTGTCGCGATCACCACCTTGCCGCCTGGTTCCAGCAGCCGGTAAAACTCTTCCAGCATCCGGATTACATCGGCCACGTGCTCAATCACGTGAATCGCGCGGATCTCCGTAAAGCTTTGATCGCGAAAGGGATACGGAAATGCATCCAGATTGCACACCACATCCGCTCTGGTCCGAGGATTCACATCGATCCCGATCGCCCCCGGGTATTTGTTGATGCCGCAACCGACATCGAGGATCCTCGCCATGAACTTCCAGTGTAGCGACCCCGGCTATGGCCGGCAGTAGTAGCCCTTCCGGGCTCGCACCCGCAGATCCTTCTTCGCCACCGAAATCTCGAGCGGATGGAACTGCCCGTCGCACTCCACTGCCCGAGGCGTATAGCCAATCAGGTAGAGAGCGCGCAGTTCTTCTTCGATTTGCGCAAAGATCTTCTCCGGCGATCGCTTATCGAGAAACGCTGCCCCGCCCGTGTCCTCCGCCAGATCGCGCAGATCCTCCCGATTCAAGCCGGTCTTTGCAATTCGCACGGGCCCCACCAGCCCGATGCTGGCCTGCTCACCCTTTACCCCGATCGAGTAAACTGCTGCTTCCGCCTCCTGCGCTGCGCGCACGGCGTCGTCGAGGTGATGGTCGCTGCCGGAGTCCACGCCATCGGTCAGCACCAGCAGCGCCTTGCGGCCGGGGGCGTTCCGGATCTTCTCCGCCGACGTATACACCGCGTTCCAGATGATGCTCCCACCGCAAGTCCGGCGTCGCCGTCCATCCGGCAGCACACCCTGCGGCACGCATTCGGGACCCAGCATCGCCCCCCGATCGCGCAAACGGAAGTCGACATCGTCGGCGAGCAGCGATGCGTCGTCTGTATAATCCCGCACCAGGCGCACATAGCTGGACACGCTGACCAGAAACGCGCGATCGCCTTTCCGCAGGACCTGCTTCAGAAACTGCCGGATTGTCGCCCGGTGCTTCGCCAGATTCCGCATCTGCGAGCCCGAGATGTCCACTACCAATCCCACCGTCAGCGGCGTGTCGTTCTCCCGCCACAAATAGCTCACGGACTGCTCCACCAGACGATCCCGGACCCGGAAATCGTCCTTCGCCAGCCCCGCAACCACCTGCCCGTTCTTTCCCGTCACCGTGCACGCCACCCGCACCAGCCTTACATCAACGGAGATCGTCGGCTCCTGACCCAGGAGTACCAAGCCGACCAAACTAGCCACGAATCGCGTCACTTGCGTTACCTATACGATAATCAAAGTTAGCCACCCGATGGACCTCAAGCAGACCGTTAATCTACCCAAAACCGACTTTCCGATGAAAGCCGACCTCGCGCAGCGCGAGCCGTTGATGCTCAACCGCTGGCAATCTGAGGACCTCTATGGCCAGATTCGCATCGCCCGCGCCGGTCGCCCCCGCTACGTCCTCCACGACGGCCCCCCCTATGCCAACGGCAACATTCACCTGGGCCATGCCTTCAACAAGCTCCTGAAGGACTTCATCATCAAGTCCAAGACCATGGCCGGTTATGACTCGCCCTACATCCCCGGCTGGGATTGCCATGGCCTGCCCATCGAAATCAAAGTCGACTCCCAATTGGGCTCGAAGAAAGCCCAGATGACCACGGCCCAAATCCGGCAGGAATGCCGCAAGTACGCCGCCAAGTTCGTCGACCTCCAACGCAAGGACTTCCAGCGCCTCGGCATCCTCGGCCGCTGGGAGGATCCTTACCTCACCATGGCGCCCGAATACCAGGCCGCCATCGCCCAAGCCTTCGTCGACTTCCTCGATCAGGGCTATGTCTATAAAGGCCTCAAGCCGGTCAACTGGTGCATCAGTTGCCGGACCTCGCTCGCCGAGGCCGAGATCGAGTACGAGAATCACACCAGCACCTCGATCTACGTCCGCTTCCGCCTCACCTCGGACCCTGCGGCGATCGATCCGGCCCTCGCCAACCGCGAAGTCTACAGCGTCATCTGGACCACCACCCCGTGGACCATTCCGGCGAATCTCGCCATCTCGTTCCATCCCAAGTTCGAGTACTCGGCCGTGGAAGTGTCCGGCGCCGTCTACCTCATCGCCAGCGAACTGCTTCCCGCCGTCAGCCAGGCTCTCGGCTGGACCGAGACGAAAGTCTTGGCCACGTTCCCGGGCGCGAAGCTCGACCGCGCGGTCTTCCGCCATCCCTTCATCGAACGCGATTCGCTCGGGCTCAATGGCGACCACGTGACTCTCGACGTCGGCACCGGCGCCGTCCATACCGCGCCCGGTCACGGCATGGACGACTACGTCATCTCCAAGCAGTACGGCATCGAGCCCTACAACCCGGTGGATCCCGCCGGCCGCCTCTTCGCCGTTCCCCATGCCCCCGGCGAACTGCCCTCCGCGCTACTCGGCAAGAAAGTCTGGGACGCCAACGCCATCGTCATCGACCTGCTCAAACAGGCCGGTGCCCTGCTGCTCGCCCATGACTATCAGCACAGCTATCCGCATTGCTGGCGCTGCCACAACCCCACCATCTTCCGCGCCACCGAACAATGGTTTATCGGCATGGAACGCACCGGCCCCTACGGCGGCACCCTGCGCGAACGGACCCTCGAAGCCATCAAGCACGTCAAGTGGATGCCCTCCTGGGGCGACGAGCGCATGACCAACATGATTGCCTCGCGGCCGGACTGGAACATCTCCCGGCAACGCGTCTGGGGCGTGCCGATCACCGTCTTCTATTGCGAAGGCTGCAACGAAGCCGTCACCGACAAGAGAATCCTCGATCCGGTCGTCGACCGTTTCCGTCACGAAACGGCCGACGTCTGGTACAGTTCCACGGCGGAAGAACTCCTGCCGCCCGGATACACCTGCGCCAAGTGCGCCGGAAAGTCTTTCCGCAAGGAAACCGACATTCTCGACGTTTGGTTCGACTCGGGCGCCTCGCATCTCGCCGTCCTGACCGAGAAAAACGACCTGAGCTGGCCGGCCGAATGCTATCTCGAGGGCGGCGACCAATACCGCGGCTGGTTCCACTCCTCGCTCCTGGTCGGCGTCGGCCTCAAGAACGGCTCACCCTACCGCGAGTGCGCCACCAACGGCTGGACCCTCGATGGCGAGGGCCGCGCCATGTCGAAATCCGTCGGCAACGTCGTCGAGCCCGAAAAGCTGATCAAGCAATTCGGCGCCGACGTGCTTCGCCTCTGGGTTTCCTCGGTCGCGTTCAACGAAGACGTTCGCATCTCGGATGTCATTCTCTCGCGCCTCACGGAAGCCTATCGCAAGCTGCGCAACACCTTCCGCTACGCCCTTTCGAACCTCGATGGCTTCGATCCGGCCGTAAACATGATCCCGCCCGCGGAGATGCGCGAAGTCGACCAGTGGATCCTCCAGCGCACCGACGACTTGGTGGAGCGCTGCCGGCAGGGCTACGACAACTTCGAGTTCCACCGCGTCTATCAGGCCATCTACAACTTCGCCTCCGTCGATCTCAGTTCCACCTACTTCGACGTCCTGAAGGACCGCCTCTACACTGAGGCCGCGGACTCGCATGCCCGCCGCAGTGGTCAATCGGCCCTTTATCTCGTTACTCACACCTTGCTGCGCCTCTGCGCCCCCATCCTGGCCTTCACCAGCGAAGAGGCCTGGGGCTTCCTCGCGAAGAAGGAAGGCGACCCCGTCAGCATCCACCTGGCCCCCTTCCCGGAACCCGGCACCCTCGCTTCGTCGCTCAGCCCCGCCCAACGCGAGCGGCTCAACAACTGGTCACAACTGCTCACCATCCGCGACGAAGTGCTCAAGAGCCTCGAAACCAAGCGGCAGGAGAAGTTCATCGGTAAGAGTCTGGAGGCCAAGGTGCGCATCGCCGCCGACGCCGACCAGTACCGCCTCCTCAGCGAGTACGCGAGTGAACTGCCCGAGTGGTTCATCGTTTCGCAGGTCGAGCTCACCAACCAATCGCCCGCCTTGGCCGTCGAAGTATTGAAGGCCGACGGTGTCAAGTGCGAACGCTGCTGGAAGTACAAAGTCGACATTGGCTCCCATGCCAAGTACCCTACCGCTTGCGCCTCCTGCGCGGCGGCCGTGGAGCAGATGGGCGGATGACCCGCCTGCGCTATCAGGCGCTGGCCATCATCGGCGGCGTCTTCTTGGCAGATCGGCTCACCAAATGGTGGGTCGAAAGCCGCTTGGGCCTCTATGAGGTCTACTCGATCCTGCCCGGCCTATTCAACTTCACGCACGCCCGGAACACCGGGGCCGCCTTTAGCATCCTGGCGGATGCCTCACCCACCGTTCGGCTGCTGGTCCTGATCATCGCCGCCCTGGGCATCACCGCCTTGCTCGCGCACATGCTCTGGCAAGCCACCGGGGCCGCGGGCGGGCCGCTCCTCACCCGTGTCGGACTTTCGCTCGTCCTCGGCGGCGCTTTCGGCAACCTCTACGACCGCATTCTATACGGCCACGTCACTGACTTCCTGCAAGTCTTTCTCGGCAGTTACGAGTGGCCCACCTTCAACGTGGCGGACAGCGCCATCTGCGTCGGCGCCGGGCTCCTCACCCTCGACGCCCTCCGCCAGCACCGGCAACAAGCTCGCGTCCGCACCACCTGACATGTTTCCCAAACTTTTCGAATTCGGCGGCTTCTTCCTCCCCACCTACGGCGTCCTGGTCGCGCTCGGCTTTCTCGCTGGCCTCTGGATTGTCCGCCGGCTCGCCGCCCGCGTTCCGCTCAACGACGAGAAGATCACCAACCTGGTCATTTACTGCGCTCTGATGGGCCTGGCCGGAGCCAAGCTCTTCATGTTCCTCTTCGATTGGAACGCCTTCATGGCCAAGCCGAGCGACTTCCTTTCGCTCTCCACCCTCCAGGCGGCCGGTGTCTATCAGGGCGGCTTCCTCCTGGCTTTGGCTTTCGCCATCTATTACATCCGGCGTCATGCCCTGCCCTTGCTGACGACGCTCGATATCTTCGCCCCCGGCATCGCCATCGGCCATGCCTTTGGCCGCATCGGCTGCTTCGCCGCAGGCTGTTGTTACGGCATCGAATGCGACCGCCCTTGGGCCGTCAAGTTCTCGAATGTCGAAGCCTACAAAATGACCGGCGTGCCGCTGGAGGTTCCCCTGCACCCCACCCAACTCTACGAGTCCCTCTTCAACTTCTTCCTCGCTGGCTTCCTCTACTGGTATTGGAACAAGCGTCCGCAGCCCGGTCTGGTTTTCGCCGCTTACCTATGCCTGTACTCGATCTTCCGATTTCTCGTGGAGTTTGTCCGGCACCATGAGCAGGCGCTCACCAGTGGACTGTCGAATACGCAGTGGATTTCGCTTGCGACGTTGGTTGCGGGCTTGGCGCTCTGGCGGCGCGCTAGCGCGACTTCGACCCCTCAACCAGCATCTTGAGTTGCCGGTAGGCCGTCTCATCGAGACGCGTCTTCAGCCTTTCTCGGCCCTCGAGCGGAGCTTCTTTCAGGCTCGCCGTGTCACCCTTACGGCATAGCCCCAGAAACATGGCCGCCTCGGTGTCTTCGGAGTTATTCGCCAGCGCCGCTTCGAGGGGCGGCACGGCTTCCTTGAACTTGCCTTCGCGCCATAGCAGATAGCCGATATTGAACAGATAGTCCGAATCCGTCGGATTGTCGTCACGCGCGCGCGCCAGATTCTCGGCAAATTTCGCCTTGCCCTGCTTCGCCTGCGCGAGCGCCAGATTGTTCAGCACGCGGCTCAACGGAAGTTCGGCCAGCACGCGCTCAAACGCCTGCTCCGCCGCGGCATACTCACCCGCCTTATAGCGCGCAATCCCCAGGAAAAACGCGGCTTCCAGAGAATGCACGTCCGGTTGCGGCACCCGATCCAACCAATGCGCCGCATCCCGGAAATTTCCTCGTTCCAGTTGCAACCGCCCCAGTTCGAACCGCGCCTGCGAATAACGCTCGTCAAGCGTGGCCGCTTCGTGCAGATACTTGTATTTCTCCTCGGGCTTGGTTGACTGCAAGCCCCGCACGTAGCTTTCGATCGCATCCACGCGGATCGCCGGATAGCTCCGGTCAAACTCGGTGAACGATGGCGCCAGGGCCGGGGCCAGCGCCTGTAACGTCTGCCACGCCAGATGATTCTGCAACACGGCCAATTCCGCCAGGCGTCCCGTGGAGGCGAATTCGAGCCCCGCTTGCATAAGCCGCCCATCAAGCACCCGCGCCGTAAAGCGCACATTCGATTCCGCCGTCACCGCCGTCGACGCCGGCGCCAGAATCTCGTAGTCGCCGTAGAGGACGAGATCCGCATCCACCGACAGACCAATCTTCAGTGCGGTGGCCTTCGTTAAGGGCACGTACGGACGGACGTTCAGGCGGCGATAAGCCTCCTGCCTTTCCGTACGTTCAAAGACGTGCGGGAAGCCGGCGGCCACCAACCGGTCACGCAGCGTTTCGGCGACACTCTCCCCAATCCAGTCGAGCCCACGCACCGCCGTCGCATTCGCAAAAGGCAGTACGAGAACGGACTGAAACTCAGGCCGCGGAGGTGGCTCCCCAAAGGCAAAGCCCAACCACAGACACGAGATGGTGAGAATCTTCCGAGAGGCAGACACCGGAGCGGGCTACGGCTTCTTGGGCGCCGGATCCTTAGAAGCGGCGCGCACTCGAGCACTATCCAGCTTGCGCTGGACTCGGTTCATGTCGGCGGGCTCATATTCATGGGCTGCCGCGGCCTTGAATTGCTGAATCGAAGCCTGCCATTCGCTAACGGCTTCCTTCAGCTTGCCCATCTTGTAGTAAACATCGCCCAGATGATCACGCACCGTCGGGTCCGTCGGCACCTTGTCAATGGACTTCCGCAGCGTCGTTTCCGCCTCCGGCAAGCGGTTCAAGCGATAGTACGCCCAGCCCAGGCTATCCAGATAGGCGCCGTTCTCTGGATCCTTCTGCACTGCCTTCTGGATCATACCCAGGGCTTCTTCCAGCTTCACGTTCCGGTCCACCAGCATGTAGCCCAGATAGTTCAGCGCGCCGATGTTCTCCGGATTCTGCGCCAATAGCTTGCGGAACTCCGCCTCGGCCAGGTCGAACTTCTTTTGCTTTTCGAACATGGCGCCGCGGGTGAACCAGACGCCTTCTTTCTCTTCCGCCGTTTCGGACAGCTTCTCCGCCTGGTCAATCGCCTTGGCCATCTCGACGAAGTTCTTCCCCTTGTCGTGGATCTGCGCCAAAGACAGATAAACCTCGCGGTCGCTCTTGCCGTCCAAAAGCGACTTCAACTCTGTCGCCGCCATATCGCTCTTGCCGGTTTCGGCCAGGATGTTAGCCCGTACCAGCTTCACCATGCGGTCATTGGGATATTTCTTATTGGCCGCATCAGCCTCTTCGGTGGCCTTCGTCCAATCCTTCGCCGCACGCCACGTCTCCATCAGTTGCGCCGCTGCCCGCGGACCGAAGTCCACGCCGAGCGCGCCCAATTCCCGGAACGAATCGGCCGCTTCCTTGTACTGGCCGTTGCTACGATACAGCAACCCCAGGCGCTCGAACAACAACGCTCGATTCTGCTGCTCACCCGGCGTATAGCTCTTGCGCACGGTGGTCGCAATCATGTCCTTCAACAACTGGATGGCTTCGGCTTGCTTGCCTTCGCTCTCCAGCAGGTTGATTTCCTGGTAGCGCACTTCCAAATTGTTCGGATCCGCCTCGCGCGCCTTCTGCACGGCCGCGCGCGCTTCCGCCATCTTACCGTTCTGACGCTGAATCTGGCTGATGCGCAGCCAGCCCTGCCAGTCGCGTGGCTCGTCTTCCACCAGTTGCTGATACTCGGATAGAGCCTCGTTGAACTGCTCGCTCCGGAATAGATTCTCGGCAAAGGCCCGGCGCAATTCCGGGTTCCCTTGCGACATCTGCAGCGCCCGCTTCAGCACCTCGGCCGCCAGCTTGTAATCGCGCATTTGCTCGTAGTTGCCGGCCAGTTCAGCCAGCGTCCGCAGCGACGGGTTCTTCATCGTCGCCCGTTCGAGCAACTCGGTCGCTTTCTTGTTGTCACCGCGGCTCGCGTAAACATCGGCCAAGCCCGTCAACGCGTCTTCGTTCTCCGCGTCCAGCGCCAACGCCTTCTGATAATCCTTCTCGGCTTCGTTGACGTTCTGGCTCATGCGGTGCAACTGCCCCAGCGTGTTCCAGCTATCGACGTCGTTCGGCTCCTTCTCGACAATGCGCGAATACTGCTCGGTCGCCTTGCGAACCATCTCTTCATTCACGCGATTCTGCCGCGCGTCGCCAATCAGTCGATAGTAAATCCTCGCCAGCACGCGGCGCGAGTTCAGGTCTTCCGGATTCGCCTTCAAGGCATCTTCGGCCTCCTGCACCGCCGCCCGGATCTGACCGGACTGGATGTAAAGATCGGAAAGCCCCTCGCTCAGGAAGCCCGCCGACGGGTCAGCCTTAATCGCTGCGCGATAGAAGTCGATCGCCTTCTGCAGGTACTCGGAACGGTTGCCGTACTGAGCCGCCAACTCCGAGTAGAGGTGGGCCATCGAAAAGTTATAGTAGGCGTCCGCTTTCCCGTTCTTCGATGGTTCCGGCGTCACCGCACCGGCCTTTTTTTGCTGCGCGGGCCGCGCTTGCGCACTCAAAAGCCCGACGCTGGTCGCCAGTGTGGCCGTAAGGACGAGAAAACGCCGTAGCGTAGCCATGTGCACCTGTACTTTCTCTGTGCCCGCCGGAAGCAGACACTTCGCGGATCGTTACACTGTCATTATAACGCCGCCAATCCATCATCCGTTTCCTCCGGTTGCTTCGTCCCCCTTACTTTTCGTTGTCGGTCCAACGGGATCCGGCAAAAGTGACCTCGCCATTCATCTCGCCCATGCCTTCCAGGGCGAAGTCGTTAACTGCGATTCGCTGCAGTTCTATCAAGGCCTGAATATCGGCACCGCCAAAGTCCCCCCGGGCGAACGCGAGGGTGTCCCCCACCACCTCCTCGACTTCCTGCAGCCCGACGAAGTCTTCACCGCCGGTGAATTTGCCCGCCGCGCCCGCCCCCTCATCGCCGAAATCACCGTCCGCGGAAGCTTGCCGATCGTCTGCGGCGGCTCCGGGTTCTATGTCCGCGCCCTGCTCGACGGTCTGTTCGAGGCTCCCTCCGCCGACCCGGCCCTTCGCGCCCGCCTCTCCGCCATCGAAGCCAAACGCCCCGGCCGGCTCCACCGATGCCTGCAGCGTCTTGATCCCGTCTCAGCCACCCGGATCGCCGCCGCCGACGTCAATAAGGTCCTCCGCGCCCTCGAAGTTTGCCTGCTCGAGCGGCGCGCCCTTTCTGACCTCCAGACCGAACGGGGGCGAACCGCCCTCACTGGCTTCCACTCACTGCTCCTGGGCCTCGATCCGCCCCGCGCGGCCCTCTACGACAAGATCAACAGCCGCGTCGAACGGATGTTCGCCTCCGGCCTCCTCGACGAGATCCGTCACCTCTACGGTCAGGGGTACCACGCGGGCGTCAAGGCCTTCGAAGCCGTCGGGTATCGCCAAGCTGCTCGCCATCTCTCCGGCGAATGGGACCTCGCCACCGCCATCGCCGACACCCAACAGCGCACTCGTAACTACGCCAAACGTCAGTGGACCTGGTTCCGTCGCGACCCTCGCATCCATTGGCTGTCCGGTTTTGGGAATCAACTGGACATCCACTGTGCCGCGTCCGAACACGTCCGTAACTTCCTGATTCACGCGTAAAAAAAGCTCGCCGCGGCTCAAAATAAACTTCGGGAAATTCGCGTTCTCCCGCGGAACAAATCTCGGACCTCCGCGTATATTCCAATGTGCCGCTAAGAGCACGAAGCAAGAACAGTCCAACCAACTCTCAGTAGGAGCGTCCACTCACATGACCAAGAAGATCATCTTTTCTCTCGCCACCCTCGCCCTGGCCCTGAGCGCGGAAACCCATCGCATCACCCTTTATCAGCCCACCGTGCTGAACGGCAAGGAACTGAAGCCCGGTGACTATAAGGTCGAAGTGACGGACTCGAAGGCCGTCATCAGTCGCGGCAAGGATAGCGTTGAATCCGCCGTGCGCGTAGAGAACACCGATGCCAAGTTCGGTGCCACGTCGGTGCGCTATGCCAATGGCGACGGCAAGTACAATCTCAAGGAAATCCGTCTGGGCGGCACGAAGACCAAACTGGTCTTTGGCGAAGCGACCAACGTCGGCGGCAGCAATTAGTCGCTGCCGTCCGTCCCACCGGTTTTCCTCAACTTTTCCTCCATAGACCAACCGTCTCTCTTTTGCCGCGCCCGACTTACTAAGTCGGGCGCTTTTTGTTGCGGTCAGCTATTTAAACGCCTCATCCACGGGTACCCGATACCCATTCGCCAAACGATTCGTCTCATTGGCCAGCGCCGCTACGGCCAATACTTCCGCCAGCATCTCTTCATCCATCCCCAACTTGCGCGCCGCAGCGATATGCGAGTGGATGCAGTACTCGCAATTGTTTGTCACGCTCACGGCCACGTAGATCATCTCCTTCGTCAGCGCATCCACCTTTGACGGGCCCATCACGCGCTTCACACTCCCCCAGATCCGCTCGAGCGTCGGCGGATGATTCGCCAACATCTTCCAAAAGTTGTTCACGCTTTTTACTTGGCGCGTCGCCATGATGTCGTCGAGCACGCGCTGCGCCTCGGCTGGCATCTGTTCGTATTCCTTCAGTACAAAGATCGGCATGCCGCTATTGTCACAATGAAGAAGCATGCTGCGCAGTTGGGTTGAAATCTCCCTGGATCGCATTGCGGCCAACTACCGGGCCGTCAAACAAACCGTCGGTGACGTGGAAGTGATGCCCGTCGTCAAAGCCGATGCCTACCGCCATGGCGCCAGCGCCGTAGCCCATCGACTCGAAGAAGAAGGGGTGCGCTGGCTCGCCGTCAGCAACGTCCAGGAAGGCATTCGCCTTCGCGAAGAGGGACTTCGCTCCCGCATTCTGGTCATGGCCGACACGCTGGCCGCCGGCGCGGACGCTTGGCGAACGCATCGCCTCACGCCCGTCCTGCATCGTCTGGAAGACATCGCCGCCCTCCCCCGGGGCCTGAGCTACCACCTCAAAATCGATTCTGGCATGTCCCGCTTAGGCGTTCGCGCCGAACCCGAGGTCATCGTCGCCGCCGTTCGGGGCACGCCGCTCGAAGGCATCATGACCCACTTCGCCTCCTCCGCCAACTTCGTCTCCGGCCAGACGGGGGATCAGGTCGCCGCCTTCGAGGACCTCGTCTCGCGCCTCTCCGTCGATTACATCCATCTTTCGAGCACCAGCCCCATCCACTTCGGCATGCGTCAGGCCTGGCGCAACCTTGTCCGCCCCGGCCTCGCCCTCTACGGCTATGTCTCGGCCTCGCGCGGCGCCGCTCCCGCGCAACTGCTCGATGTCTCCCCCGCCCTCACCTGGAAGGCTCGCATCCTACTCGTGAAGGACCTGCCCGTTGGCGCCCGCATCGGCTACGGGGGCCTTTACACGGCCGACCAACCCACCCGCATTGCCATCATCGGAGCCGGCTATGCCGATGGCCTGCCTCACCGCCTATCGAATCGCGGCCAGGTGCTCGCGGTCGGGCAAACCCTCCCCATGCTGGGCGCCGTCTCGATGGACGTCACCACCATCGACGTCACCTCCGCGCCCCATCTCGACATCGGCGACGAAGTCACCCTGCTCGGCCCCGGACTTGATGCTCAAGCGATGGCCCGTACCGCCGGCACCATTGCCTACGCCATCCTCTGTGGCATCAACGCCCGCGTCAGCCGTGTTTTTGTCTGAGCCGATTGCCGAGAATCGCCAGCGCCGCCACCGCCGCGGTCTCCGCCCGCAGCACACGCGGCCCGAGCGACGCTCGCACACAACCCTCGGCGAACACTCGCTCCCGATCCGTCCACCCGCCTTCCGGCCCCACGATCAACAGGGAGTGCTCGGCCGGCGCCGGCGTAAATTCATCATCCTCGCGACGTTCATCGAAGAAATATCGCGGTCCGCCCTCCCAGCGCAGGATGCTCTCGAAGCTCACGGGCTCATGAATCTCGGGCGCGACAATCCGGCGCGCCTGCTGGCTGCTCTCGATCAGAATGCGTCCCCAGCGCTCCATCCGCTTGGCGGCCGCCCGTTCCAGCCCATGCTCGCTACGATCGCACCAGAACGGACGGATGTGATGCGCCCCCAGTTCAGTGGCTTTCTCGAGAATCCATTCCAACCGGTCGAACTTCACCAATGCAATCGCCAGCGTCACCGCAAACGGCTCCGGCGCCACCGGAATCCGTTCCAGCACCACGAACTTCACCAGTTCGCGATGCGCCGTCTCCACCTCCGCCAGGTAATGCCCCTCGCCATCGGAAATCTCGTACTGCTGCCCCGCCTCCACGCGCAGCACCTTCGAAAGATGCTTCGCCTCCTCGCCGCGCAGTTCCGCGTGCCCCGAATGAATCTCAGATACAAAGAAAAGTCGCCGCGCCATGTAGAATCGAAGTTTCATGATCGCTCACCTGCGCGGCACGCTGCTCGAAAAACACCCCAACCAAGTCATCGTTGAATGCGCAGGCGTCGGCTACGACGTCACCATCCCGGTCACCACCTTCTCCAAACTTCCGGATGCCGGCGCCGAGATCAAGCTCCGCATCCACACCCACGTCCGGGAAGACGCCTTCTCCCTCTTCGGCTTCGCCACCGACACCGAAAAACAACTCTTCGAAAAGCTCATCGCCGTCAGCGGCATCGGCCCCAAGCTCGCCGTCACCGTCCTCAGCGGTCTCGCCGCCAACGACCTGGTCAGCGCCCTCCGCGCCGGCGACGTTGCCAAACTCGTCAAAGTCCCCGGCATCGGCAAGAAAACCGCCGAACGCATGGTCCTCGAACTTCGTGACAAAGTCGACGGCCTCGCCGCCGGCCCCGGCGTGATCCCCATCGTGCCCAAAGGTCCGGTCTTTACCGCCCTCGAAGAGGACATCCTCTCCGCTCTGGGCAACCTCGGCGCCGCCCGTCCGAACGCTGAAGCCGCTCTCCAAAAAGCGCAGGCCGCCGGAGCCGGCGACGACTTCGAACCTCTTTTCCGCAAAGCCCTCGAACTCCTGCGCTAACCTGAAAGTTCCATGGCTGACCGGGGGATTCTGTCGGGCAATCTCGAAGACGACGAGCGTCAATTTGAAGCGGGCCTCCGTCCGCGCACCCTGCTCGACTTCAATGGTCAGCCCAAACTCAAAGAGAACCTCAGCATCGCGATCGAAGCGGCTCGCATGCGTGGCGAAGCACTGGATCATGTCCTGCTCTACGGCCCCCCCGGCCTCGGTAAAACTACCCTCGCCGCCCTCATCGCCAACGAGCTCGGCGTCCAGTTCGATCAAACCTCCGCGCCCGTTCTGCAGAAAAAGCTCGATCTCACCGGCGTTCTCACCAACCTCAAAGCCAAGCAAGTCTTCTTCGTCGACGAAATCCACCGGCTCGACAAGGCCATTGAAGAAATGTTGTACGCCGCCGTCGAGGACTATCGCGTCGACATCCTGATCGGCCAAGGGCCCGGCGCACGCACCCATTCCATTAACCTGCCGCGCTTCACGTGCATTGGCGCTACCACCCGTCAAGGGCTGGTCAGCGCACCCATGCGCAGCCGCTTCGGACTCGTACTCCGCCTCGAGCCTTACGCGCCCGGCGACCTTCAACTGATTGTCCAGCGCTCGGCAAAATTACTCGCTACCCCCATCGAGCCCGAAGCCGCACTGGAGATTGCCCGCCGCAGCCGCGGCACCCCGCGCATCGCCAACCGCTTGCTCCGTCGCGTCCGGGACTACGCTCAAGTCCGCGCCGGTGGCTCCATCAACCCCGATATCGCCCGCACGGCGCTTGACTTACTCGACGTCGATCGCTACGGCCTTGACGAAATCGACCGCAAGATCATGCTCACGATTCTGGAGAAGTACGGCGGCGGCCCGGTCGGTCTATCCACCGTCGCCGCCTCCATTGATGAAGAGGCCGATACCATCGCCGAGGTGTACGAACCTTATCTCATTCAACTTGGCTTCATCCAGATCACGCCGCGCGGCCGCATGGGCACCGATCGCGCCTACCAATACTTCAACGTCCCCCGCCATGGCGGCCGTGCTCTGGATCAGCCGTCACTCTTCAGCTAGCTCGCGTACCGCTCGCGCAGTTCCGCCAGTGACAAGTGCCCCGTATAAATCGACATGCCCAGTGCGCAATGGATACCTAGCTTGGTGAGCTCATCGATCTCTTCGTAACTCGAGATACCGCCCGCGGCAGTAATCTCGTGCGACGTCGCCTCGCGCATGCGCCGGTACCAAGCCAAGTCGGTCCCTTGCATCATGCCTTCCTTGTCCACGTATGTGCAAAGAAAGCCCTGGGCATAGGGCTCTAGCTCTTTCACCACCTGCTCGGCCGTCCACTGCAAACTTTCGCGCCAGCCCTTCACGGTGATCTTGCCGCCCAACGTATCGAGCGCAATCAACGTCCGTTCCGCATCCAGTTGCTTCAGAAACTCGTGATTGATGCCGTCGGCATTGAAGGCCGCTGTCCCCACAATCACCCGGCTCGCTCCCTGATCCACTAACTTCTGAAAGCGCTCCACACTCCGTACGCCGCCGCCGACTCGGGCCGACACGCGGCTCGCCACATGCGTCACCAACCCGTCATTCGCCCCGGTCCCGATCGCCGCATCGAGGTCGATCACCTGGATCTCCGGAAAGCCGGCAAACCGCTCGATCATCTCGTCCACCGAGTCCACTTCGAGCGCCTTCTTCTGGCCACGCACCAGTTGCACCACCTTGCCGCCCATCAGATCAATGCAGGGAATAATCAACTGCGCGCTCCTGTCACTCGGACGGCGATCCCTCGCGCGTCGAGATACTCTTTTAAGTCATTCACCGTGTAAGTGCCGTAGTGGAAGATTGACGCCGCCAGCGCCGCGTCCGCCTCCCCTTCCGTCAGCACCGCCTCAAAATGCTCCGGCTTCCCCGCCCCACCGGAAGCGATCACCGGAATGCGCGTCGCCCGCGAAACCGTCCGCGTCAATTCGCAATCAAACCCCGTTTTCACGCCGTCGGCATCCATCGAAGTCAGCAGGATCTCGCCTGCCCCCAACGCCTCGCCGCGCGCCGCCCATTCCACCGCGTCGATACCCTCATCATGACGCCCGCCCTTGGTAAAGACGTTCCACCCGCCAGTCGAATTCCGCCGCGCGTCAATCGCCAGCACCACCGCCTGCGCACCGAATTCGCGGCTCAATTCCGTGATCAACTCCGGCCGTCGCACGGCCGCCGTGTTCACCGATACCTTGTCCGCACCGGACACCAGGATCCGCCGCGCATCGGTCACCTGTCGAATCCCGCCGCCCACGGTCAACGGGATGAAAACCTTCCGCGCCGTCCGAAAGACGACATCCGCCATCGTGTTGCGCTCGTCGCTCGACGCAGTAATATCCAGAAACACCAATTCATCGGCGCCCTGCTGGTTATAGCGGTCCGCTAACTCCACCGGATCGCCAGCGTCCTTCAGGTTGACGAAGTTGACCCCCTTCACCACCCGGCCCGCCGTCACATCAAGACAAGGAATAATTCGCTTCGTCAGCACTCTATAACTCCACGAAATTCCGCATAATCGCCAACCCCAGCGGCCCGCTCTTCTCCGGATGAAACTGCACCCCGAAGACGTTCTCCCGCTCGATCGCGGCGGAGAACGCCGTCGTGTACTCACAGGTCGCCGCCGCCTCCGGCACCACCGGCGCGTAGTAACTATTCGCAAAGTAAACGAATGGCCGCGTCCCGATCTTCGCGAGTAACCGCGAACTGGCCGTCGGACGAATCTCGTTCCACCCCATATGCGGCACCCGGGCCTCCGCGCCAAACCGCCGCAATCGTCCCGGAACGATGCCTAACCCCTGGACGTCCTCGGCCTCTTCACTACCGTCGAATAAGCCCTGCATCCCCACGCAAATTCCGAAGAACGGACGCCCACCGCGCACGTAGGTCAAGATTGGCTCGCGCAAACGCATCGCGTCGATCGCCCGCATCATCTGGCCGAAATGCCCTACCCCCGGCAGCACCAGTTTCTCCGCTTTCTCAATCTCCTCCGCGCTGTCGATCAGCCGGTACGCCGCGCCGATTTCACTCAGCGTGTTCTGCACCGAACGCAGATTTCCCGCGCCATAGTCGATGATCGAGATCATAGAAGGCCCTTCGTCGACGGTAACTGATCCTTCAATCGCTGATCCTTCGAGCACGCATAGCGCATGGCGCGTGCCCAACACTTGAAAATCGCTTCAATCTTGTGATGATTACTGCGGCCGTACATGATCTTCGTATGCAGGTTCGCTCCCGCATGCACCACAAAGCCATCGAAAAAGTCCGGCAGTAACTCCACCTGTAAGTCACCCACGTAGCGCACCTTCACCGCATCGTGATAAACCAGTGCCGGGCGTCCCCCCAGGTCCACCGCCACTACCGCCAACGTCTCATCCATCGGCAGCACAAAATACCCGGCGCGATTGATGCCCTTGCGATCGCCCAGCGCCTTCGCAAATAGCTGCCCCACCACAATGCCCACGTCTTCCACCGTGTGATGCTGATCGACGTCTAGATCGCCCGTCGCCTTCAAATCTAGATCGAACCCGCCGTGCTTGGTGAACAGCTCGAGCATATGATCCAGAAAGCGGACGCCCGTCGAGATGTGATAGCGCCCCTTTCCTTCCAGCTTCAACTTACCGGTGATCTGCGTCTCTTTTGTAATTCGCTCCACAGAGGCTTGGCGCATACGCTTAGAGAATCCCTTCCAATTCGTTCACATTGTCGATGATGTGGGCGGCTTGCTCTTGCTCAAATAGCCGGATCAACTCGGCCCGATGCCCGTGCGTGTCCGCCGCTACTCCCACAAACGGCACTCCCGCCGCACGCGAGGCCCGCGCATCGTCCACCGTGTCGCCTACGTAGATCAGCGGTCGCTCCCGGTCTAACGCGGCGATCTTCAAGAGCCCTTCCGGGTGCGGCTTCTGCTGCACCACATCATCGGCGCCCACCATCGCCGCAATCGGCAGCGACTTCGCAAAACGGTCCAGCGTCATCTGCGCTTCAAACCGCAGCCGCCCCGTAAAAATGCCGAACTCAAACCGGCTGTGTAGACGCTCCAGCATGCCCGGTAGGGGCAGCCAGCGCTCACGCTCCATCAGCCCCGGACGTTTCTCATCGCCGAAGAAGATCTCATTGAACCGCGCTACTACCGTGTCGTGATCCACTCTCGAACCCAGATCCGCGCAAATCTTCTGGGAGAGATCCCAGTCGTTATTCCAGCCGCCCTGATTCTTGTAGTCCTGAATCAGCTCGCGCGCAATGGTTTGGCCGGTAAACAACTTCACCGTTTCGACAATCGTAGCCCGGTAGCTCTCGCTGACATCCACCAGCACCCCGTCCATGTCGAACACAATCATCCGCTCAGCCATTTACCAGATCTCCCGCAGCTCTCGCATGAAGCGCTCCGTCTGTTCTGCTCGTCCCACGGTCACTCGCACCGCACCCGGCAGTTCATAACTCCGATCGCGCACTAACACCCCGCGCCGCTTCAGCTCATCGCGAATGGGCACCGCGCGTTCGCCCGCCTTGAACAAAACGAAGTTGGCTTCGCTCTTCCAGTAGCCAATTCCCATCTCGTCGAAGAAACGATAGAGCGTATCCCGCGAAGCAATTGCCTCGGTGACAAACGAATTCACATACTCGGTATCGGCCACCGCCACCTTCGCCGCCAGCGCCGCCAGCAAGTTCACGCTATAGGGCGATTGCGCCTTGCGCATGTGGGCCATGTTCGCCGCCGACGACATCAGGCAACCCATCCGCATCGCCGCCATGCCGTATGCCTTCGAGAACGTCCGGCTCACAAACAAGTTCTCGTAACGCGGAATCAATGGCAAAGCCGTCCTTCCACAGAACTCGTAATAAGCCTCATCGATCAGCACGCACGCGCCGGGCGCCTCCTGGAGAAGACGCTCCACGACATCGAGTCCAATACCGCTGCCGGTCGGGTTATTCGGATTTGCCACCAGGATGGCTTTGGTCTTCTCGTTCACTGCCGCCAACAATCGCTCCACGGGAAAGGCTAATGTCTCGGCTTCGTAAGCCACCTCGCAAACCGTCGCGCCCGCCAGCTCCGCATAGAACCGATACATCGCATACGAGGGCGTCAGCACCAAAACCTCGTCACCGTCATCGACGAACGTATTGATCAGCACTTGAATCGCTTCGTCGGTCCCATTGCTTAGCAGTAACTCCTCGGGTGTCACGCCAAAGAACTGCGCGAGCACCGGTCGCGTCTCTTCATATTCGGGATACACCGCGAGCAACGGCTGCGTCAGCACCTCGCGCAGGTAATCAGCCACCTTGGGCGAACAGCCCACCGTATTCTCGTTGAAATCAAGCCGCAGCTTGCCAGCCCGGCCTCCCGAAGGCGGATGATAGGGCGCCATCCGCAGCACCGCCGGACGCGGCCTCACAGGCGCACCTCCACGGACCGCGCATGCGCCTCCAAACCTTCGGCCCTCGCCAGCGTCGTCACCGCCGGCGCTAACCCGCGCAAACCTGGGCGCGTCAACGTCTGCGTCGCGATCACCTTTACAAAGTCGGCGGACGAGAGCCCTCCACGCAGCCGCGCCGCTCCCGACGTCGGCAACACATGATTCGGCCCAGCCGCATAGTCTCCCGCCGCTTCCGGACTCGCTGCGCCCAAGAATACCCCGCCCGCGTGCCGGATCAACGGCAACAACGACGGCTCGTGCAGGCTCAAGTGTTCCGGCGCAAACCGGTTCGAAAGTTCGGCCGCCTCTTCGAGCGAGCGCACCAGAAGCACCGCCGAGTTCTTCTTGATCGCCACTCGTGCAGTCGCCGCGGTGGGCAGTGTCGCTAGCTGTAACGCCACCTCAGCTTGCACCGCTTGCGCGAGCTTCTTCGAAGTCGTCAGTAAGATCGCCGACGCGTCGGTATCATGCTCCGCTTGAGCCAACATATCCGCCGCAATCCAGCGCGGATCACCGTCCGCCGCAATGATCAGAATCTCGGTCGGGCCCGCCACGAAATCGATCCCAACCTCGCCCGCCAGCAACTTCTTGGCCGCGGCTACATAGATATTGCCCGGCCCGACAATACGGTCAGCCTTCGGCACGCTTTGCGTCCCGTACGCGAACGCCGCAATCGCTTGCGCCCCACCGATCTGGAACATCCGCTCCACACCCAACAGACTTGCCGTCGCGTAGATCTCCGGCACCACTTTCGGCGACGTCACACACACCGTCGGTACGCCAGCCACCTGCGCCGGAATTACCGTCATCAACAAAGTCGAGGGCAGCGGATAACGCCCCGCTGGCACATAGCAACCCACCGCCTCGAGCGGGCGCACAATCTGACCCGCCGTGATCCCCGGTGCGATCTTCGTCTGCTTCGCCACCGGCAGTTGTAACTTCGCAAACGTCCGGATGTTCCGCGCCGCCGTCCGCACCGCTTTCTTGAACACTGGCGAAACGGCTTGCTCCGCTTGCTTCAATTCATCGACCGGCACCACCACGGATTTGCGTTCGAGCCCATCAAATCGCCGGGCATACTCCAGCAATGCCCGATCGCCGCGCTTCCGCACCGCCTCCAAAATCGGCTGCACCACTTGCTCAGCCTCATCGAAGCGGGCCGCCTTGCGCGCCAGTAACTTTCCGGCTTCCCTCGAGTCTAGGATTCGCAGCATGCTTACATCACAATCTTGTTCAGCGGATATTCAACAATACCCTGCGCGCCGGCTTCCTTCAGCCGCGGAATCAGTTGCCGCACCGTGGTCTCTTCCAGAATTGTATTCACTGCCAGCCAATTGCCCCGGCTCAGCTTTGAGACGGTCGGATTCTTCAGCGAAGGCAGTACCGAAAGCACCCGCTCCAGGTTGTCTTCTTCCACGTTCAGCATCAGCCCCACTTTGCCCAACGCCGCCATCGCCCCTTCCAACAGCATCTTCAAGTCCTCGATCTTCCGCCGCTTCCAGGGATCCTTCCAACTATCCACATTCGCCACTAACTGCGTATTCGACTCGAGTAAGTCCTCCACGATCCGCAACTTATTCGCGCGCAACGAAGACCCCGTCTCCGTCACTTCGACAATGGCATCGGCCAGATACGGCGGCTTCACCTCCGTCGCGCCCCAGCTGAACTCCACCTTCGCCGTCACCCCATGCTTCGCCAGATACTGCTTCGTGAAGTTCACTAATTCCGTCGAAACGATCTTACCTTCGAGATCCTTTACGCTATGAATCGGCGAGTTCTCCGGCACGGCCAACACCCAACGAACCTTGCGCGAACTTTGCTTCGAATACACCAGTTCCGCGATGGTCTCCACCGTCGACCCAGTCTCCATCACCCAGTCGTAACCCGTCAGCCCCGCATCAAGCACGCCATCTTCCACGTAACGCGCCATCTCCTGCGCCCGGATCAACATGCATTCGATCTCCGGATCGTCGATCGCCGGAAAGTATGACCGCGACGAAATCGTAATCTGAAAGCCTGCGCGCCGAAACAGTTCTACGGTCGCATTCTCCAAGCTTCCCTTCGGCAATCCCAGTTTGATCTTGCTCATCTCGTTAGCCCCCGTACACCTGGTTCGGATCGTAGGTCTGTGCCTCGGTCTCCACCCACTCGTTATCCTTCAGCGTCCGATAGAAGCAGCTCTCGTAACCGGCATGACACACGCCCGGCCCCACCGCTTCCACCTGCATCAGCAGCGCATCGGTATCGCAATCTGTTTGGATGCTCTTCACCAACAGCCAATGTCCCGAGCTTTCGCCCTTGCGCCAAAGCTTCTTCCGGCTCCGGCTGTAGAACACCGCCTTGCCGGTCTCCACCGTCAAGCGCAAGCTCTCTTCATTCATGAATCCCACCATCAGCACGCGCCCGGTGGCCGCGTCCTGAATTACCGTGGTGATCAATCCGTCAAGCTTGGCAAAATCCAATTTTGAAATTGCGTCATCTAGGCCCATGGCAATAAAAAACCCGCCGATCTCTCGGCGGGGCAACCTTTCTGATCTTCAATCAGTTTCTCTACTCGTTGGTCCCCCGCGCACACGTCGCCCGGTGATGGTGATGGTGCACGTGATGGAGACGGCAAACGGACATGAAATCGGAGGATAACACATTCTCTAGCGCATGCGCACGCGCACGGCGACCAGTTGATTCGCCACTTTCTTGGCCTCCACCGTTACCGCAACGCCCATTTCCAAGTCGGCCGCTTTTACCGTCTTGCCTTGCTTCACGAACTCGGTCTTGCGCGTCACCTCGATCGTCATGCTCTGCTCTTCGCTCAGCTCGATCAGCAGTTTCTTTTTGTCGAGCGATCGCAAAGTCCCATCGATCGACGCCACCGCCGTCTGCAGGATGTCGAGGTCCGCGCCGGGCGCACCCGACCGCCGGCCCTGCCCCCAAGCCAGCACCGTTGCCAACAGAATGCCGATTGCTGCTCGCCGCATCACGTGCCTCCTCCTTCAGGATAAGCCCGTGCACCACCGCCTCAATCCGTTCGCAGCGCCGTCATCGGATCCAGCCGCGAGGCCCGCCACGCCGGCCAGAAGCCCGCGGCCATGGCCACCGCTCCCAACACGCCCACCGCCACGGCGAAAGACGTCGCATCACGGCTTTCAAGCCCAAACAACATCGAGGCCATCGCCTGCCCCAACCCAAGCGCCAGCAGCACGCCGCCACCGATTCCCGCCGATGCCAGCAACGCCGTCTGCCGCATCACCATCCCGCGCACCTCCCCCGGACTCGCCCCCAGCGCCAGCCGAATGCCGATCTCCTGCGTCCGCTGGCCCACCCCGTACGACACCACGCCATAGATTCCCACCGACGCCAACAACAAGGCCGAAACCGCAAACGCGGACAGCAACAGCGTCAGCAGCTTGCGGGGCGATACCGCGCGATCCACCAAATCATCCAGCGTCTGATACTCGGCCACCGGCAACGACGCGTCCACTTCGCGCAACGCCGCTTGGACGCCGGGAACGGTCGCCGTTGCCTCCACCCGCGAACGCACCACCAGTTCCATCGAGTTCGAGTTCGCCTGCGTCATCGGGATATACGCTTCCAGATTTCCCTCCTGCTCAAGCGACTCGTGCCGCACATTCGCCACCACGCCCACCACCTTGCGCTCGCCGCTAAAATTCGCCAGCCGACCGATCGGATCCTGATTCGGCCAAAGCCGCTTCGCCGCCTTTTCATTCAGCACCAGCACCTTCTCGGTTTCCGCCGTGTCGCTCGCCTCGAAGAATCGGCCCGCTTTGAGCGCAATCCCCATCGCCTGCGCATACCGGAAGTCCACAATCCGCGGATGGGCCAGCGGGAACTGCGTCGGTGGATACTGCACCCCCTTCGCCGTCAAACCCCAGCTACGATCCCGGCTCAGCGGCAACGCATCCGTCAGCCCCACGGACTCCACCCCCGGCACCTGCGCCACTCGCTGCGCCACTCGCTCAAAGAACGCCCGTTGCGGCACTACATCCTGGAACCGCGTTCCCGTCTCCACGCGCCACGTCGCCGTCCGCGCGGGCCGGAAACCCATATCCACTTCCAGCAGCTTCTGGAAACTCCGGATGAGCAACCCCGCCCCCACCAGCAGCACGCAAGCCATCGCCAACTGCGCCACCACCAACGACCCGCGTGTCCAACCGCCGGCGCGTCCTTCGCTCGTCCCCCGCGTCGCATCCTTCAGTGCCTCAGTCTCCCTCGTTGCCGCCAGTTGCACCGCCGGCACAATCCCCATCAGAAAACCCGTCACGATGGCCGCCGCCACCGTAAACAAAAGCACCGTCCCGTCCAGCCGTACGGTCGCGAGCAGCGGAATGCTCAGATCCGGCGATGTCGCCAGCACCCGCAGCGCGCCCCACGCTAACCCAACACCCAGCGCCGCGCCCAGCAGCGACACCAGCAGACTCTCGGTCAGCAATTGCCGTGTCAGCCTTGCCCGGCTCGCTCCCATAGCCGAACGCACCGCCAACTCTTTCTTCCGCGACGATGCCCGCGCCAGCAACAGATTCGAAAGATTGCTGCACGCGATCAGCAACACCACCCCCACCGACGCCAGCAACAGCACCAGACTCTGGCGAAAACGCCCCGTCAAATGCTCCTGCAACCCCGAGAGCCGCGCCCCAAACTGGTAGCGCTCCGGATGCTCGCGGCGAATCTGCGCGGTCATCACCTCGAACTCGCTTTGCGCCTGCTGCAACGTCGCCCCGGGCTTCAGCCGCGCCACAATCGCCAGCGTGTTGCCCCAGCGGTCCGTCTGCTCGTTGAGCGGAAAGGGCACCAGCAGATCCACGCGGGACTGCGACGCAAACACCGAGCGGAAATCGAACGACGCTGGCAGCACGCCCACCACCGTCGAGGCATGATCGTTCAGCGTCACGGTTTTCCCAATCACCGTCGCATCGCCGCCAAAGCGGCTCTGCCAAAGCCCGTGCGTCAGAATCACCGCCGGCACAGAAAAGTCCCGCGCCTCGTCAGGCGTAAAGTTGCGGCCTAGCGCTGGCTTCACGCCCAGAAACGAAAGCAGATTCTGGCTGACGCCCACTCCCACCATGCGGCTTGGCTCGCCGCCCGTCGACATCGTGTAGGTCCCGTAGTCGAAAAAGGCGAAGTACGCCGCCATGTCTTCGCACGTCTGGGACATGCGCTTCCAGTCTAAGTAGTTCGACACCCGCGAAGTGCGCGACGACAAGCCTCCGTCGCCGTTCCCCAGGTTCGCCACCCACACCAGGCGTTCAGCCTGGGCAAACTCCAGCGGCCGGAACAGGATGCCATGCACCACGCTGAACATCGTCGTATTGGCGCCGATTCCCAGAGCAATAATCGCCAGCGCCGTCGCGAAGAACGCGGGCTCGCGCCTCGCTGCCCTCCACGCCGCCCGCCAGTCCTGCCGCACTTCATCGCCCCAGTTCCCGAAGGTCATCACCATCAATACGCACGCCGATCGACAAAGTTTGCTTGACTTTATTCCCTGTCCAGACTATACCTAGTCCAGACAAGGAAACGATGTCTCCAGAACTCCTACCGGGCACTCTCTACCTGCTCATCCTGCGCACTCTCGCCACCGGCCCCCTGCACGGCTACGCCATCGTCAAGCGCATCAAAGAAGCTTCCGGCGACTTCCTCCTCGTCGAAGAAGGCTCGCTCTACCCCGCGCTCAACCGCATGCTCGTCAAGGGCTGGCTCCAGGCTGAATGGGGCGTTTCCGAATCCAACCGCAAAGCCCGCTTCTACCAGCTCACCCCCGAAGGCCGCCGCCAGTTGCAGCAGGAAGATCGCGATTTCCGCCGCATGGTCCGCGCCATTGAACTCGTCCTGGATCACGCATGAAACTCCCCAAACTTCGCTTCTTCCGCCATCGTTCCGCCTTCGATGAATCCCTCGACGAAGAACTCCGCCTTCATCTCGAAGAGCACGCCGAAGACCTCGTCCGTCAGGGCATTCCGCGTGAAGAAGCCCTCCGCCGCGCTCGGGTCGCCTTCGGCTCGCCCGCCCGCGCCGCCGAGGACACTCGCCGCGAATGGCAGTTTCCCTGGCTCGAAGACCTGCTCAACGATCTCCGTTATGCCGCCCGCGCTCTCCGCCGCGAGCCGCTCTTTCTCGCCGTCGCCGTTCTCTCGCTCGCTCTCGGCATCGGCTGCAACACCGCGATCTTCAGTCTCGCGATGGAAGCCCTCGTTAGCGCACCTTCCGTCCACGATGCCTCCACGCTGGTTCGCGCTCGCTTCGGCGGCAACAGCCACTTGAATCTCCGCCCCCTCACGTACCTTCAGAATTTGAACGGGATGCCGGTGGCCGGCACCCGCGAAGGCGAAGTGAATTGGCGTCATGGCGACGAAGCCCAGCGCGTTTTCGTCATGCGCGTCACACCCAACTTCTTTGACGTGATCGGCGTCCCCGTCCAGTTGGGTCGAGGCTTCCACCCCGGCGAAACCCGCTCCGTCGTGCTCTCTCACCGCTTCTGGCAGGCCAAGCTTCACGCCGACCCTGCCATCCTCGGCCGCGCCCTCCTCCTCGATGGTCAGCCGTACACTGTCACCGGCGTCCTGCCCGCCGACCATCGCACCCTCTCCGGCATGGGCTTCGCTCCCGCTTTCTACGTCCCGGTGCCGGCCGGCGCCAACGTGAACCTCCAATTGTTCCTCCGCCACCCGGCTGGCCTCGCGCTCTCCGCCGTGCGCGAACGGATCGTCCACCTCGGCCGCCAACTTGACCAGGTCATGCCCGAGAAAGACTTCAAATTTGCCGACGAAGTCCGCGTCAATCCCGTGGCTGGTCTGCACCTGCTCAACGACCTTCAATCCGTGGCTGTTTTCTTCGCCGTCCTCCTCGCCGTAGTCAGTCTGTTGCTTGGCATCGCCTGCCTCAATGTCTCCGGACTCCTGCTTGCCCGCGCCTCTACCCGTGTGCAGGAGTTCGCCATCCGCACCAGCCTCGGTGCCGGCCGCGGACGCCTCATCCGCCTTCTTCTCGCCGAAAGTTCTCTCCTCGCTGGTGCCGGCGTCGTCGCCGGTCTCCTACTCAACCTTCTCCTCACCCGCCTCATCAGCCAAATCGACCTCGGACTCCCTGTCCCCATCGCGTTCAACCTGCAGCCCGATTGGCGTCTCCTCGCCTACACCTCGCTCATCGGACTTGGCTCCGCCTTGCTCATCGGCGTCCTTCCCGCGTGGCGCGCCAGCCACGGCTACGCCGCCGAAGCGCTCAAACAGGACCAGCGCCAAACCGGCTCTCGCCTCACGCTGCGCCGTCTCCTCGTCATTGCCCAGGTAGCCGCCTCGATCATCGTCCTCACCACGGCCGCTCTCTTCGCTCGCAACCTCTTCGCCTCCGTCCACCTCCACCCGGGCTTCGACCTCGATCGCATTGTCTACGTCAGTCTTCGTCTGGTCCCCGAAACTTATCCCACCGTCGAAAGCCGCCAAGCCATCACCGAACGCGCCCGCCAACTCATCGCCACGGTTCCCGGCGTTGCCTCCACGGCCGCCGCGTCGATGATCCCCTTCAACGACGACGCCACGCACGGCGGCACGCTCCGCACCACGTTGTTGAAAGACAAGATCCGCGTGCCTCACTATTACAGCCGCGTCGGGCCCGGCTATTTCCGCACGCTCGGCATCCCGCTCCTCGCCGGCCGCGAATTCACTACCCAAGGTGCGAACGAAGTCATTGTCAATGAGTCTTTCGCCCGTCGGGCCTTCGGCCCTCACTCCCCCATCGGCGAATCGATCTTCTTTGACGATCGCGAGCGCACCGTCGTCGGTGTCGTGCGTGACAGTAAGTACGCCTGGATGAACGACCATCAGCGGCCAGCCGTCTTCGAGCGTTATGAGATGTCCGCGTCCGGCAACCGCGCCTCGATGCTTGTCTTCATGGTCCGCGCTGGGGTCGATCCGGACTCGCTCGTTCGCCCACTCCGCCAAGCCATGCTGAGCCTCGACGCCTCCGCCGCTGTCGAAGTCAAGCCTCTCGCACGAGCCATGGGCCTCGCCTTACTGCCCAGCCGCGTCGGCGCTGGCCTGCTCGGCATCATGGGCGTCCTGGGCCTGCTGCTCACCACCATCGGCCTTTACGGTCTCATGGCCTATTCGGTCACCCGCCGTATTCGAGAAATCGGCCTGCGCGTGGCTCTGGGCGCCGCCCCCGGCCGCATTCGTCGTCTGATCTTCGGCGAAGGCGCTTGGCTGATTGGCGCAGGACTCACGGTCGGCCTCATCGCCGCCCTCTTCCTCACGCGTCCCCTGGCCGAGTTTCTGGTCGAGACCATCTCCACCACGGACCCGCTCACCTACACCCTCGTCTCGCTCGTCATGCTCGCCGCCGGCCTGCTCGCGTGCGCCGTCCCCGCTCGCCGCGCGCTTCGCATCGACCCCATGGTCGCCCTGCGTTACGAATAACCTAACGCGTCACCCACAGTGCACCACGCCAGTAAGCCGCCTTCTTGCCGTTCGGCTCGAGCACCGTCACTTGACACGTGTACTCGCCCTCTTCCAACTGCTGCAGAGGGAAGCTAAAGCGCAGCGGCACCGTCTTCAGCCGATTCGCCGCCGCCCCTTCCGCTTGAATGGGCGAGGTCTGAAACACCTTCTGTCCGTCACGATAGAATGTCACGTACCCCAGCACCGGCTTCGCATCTTCTGTCCCCTGCTGATAGGCCTCCAGGAAGACGAACATCTCCCTGCCCTTGCTGAACACCCGCGTCACCGAAGGAATCAGCTTCTGTCCATCCTGCACCAGCGGACTCAGCCGATGCGCCTGCGCGCCCTTCTCTTTGCCCGCCGTAAACAACGCCTCGCGCATCTCCACCCGCTGACTGCTCAGAATCACTGAACTGATCGCCACTCGCGCCTGCTCTTTATTCAGATTCGGAATCGTGAACGGCATCTCATAGGTTCCGATCCGTCCCGTCTCGGAATCGCGCGCCAAAAACTTGATCCGATACTTACCCGGCAAAAGAGTGAAGCCGGTATCGTACTGAATCGGCCGTCGGCTCAGCTCCGCCGCCGTCGCATCGGTCAGCTTGATGTCCACCTTATCGCGCAGATTCGTCATCGTCGACCCGAACTCGTCCTTTACCTCGCCTACAAAATCGATCAACGCATGATCCGCCCCGCGCTTCCGCGCCAAAGCCAGCTCGCTTCCGGGGATCTTCACCGTCAACGGCACGAAGTACTCCGCGCGATTCAGTTGAAAGTAGCCCAACTCCATCGCAATCGTCAGCTCCGTAATCGGATCGCCCAGCATCAGGGCATCCTCCAGTTGCCGCTCTTTATCCGCCGTCGTGAACTTCGCAAAAACCTTCCCCGCATAGAATCCCTGCCGGTAATCGAGCGTCGCCGCCACCCCGTTATTCAGCGTCACCTTCACCTTCCGGAACTTCCCATCCGCCTTTTCGTTCGTCGAGTAGTAACCCAGAATGTAGTAACTCGTCGTCGCCTTCTGCGCCTGGATAATCCCCTGGGAAAGATCATTGTTATCCAGTAGAGCTTTGCCGCCTGTATCCGCCGCCAGCGTCCACATCGTGTCCTGCGACCGCTGCAACGCGTTCGTCACTGCATTCGCTGTCACTCCGGAGTACACCGCTTGTCCGCCCGGCGACCCCTGCGTCGCATCGCCCAAAGGTGCCTGCGCGATTAATCCCCGCGCATCCACCGGCCAGAATGACACCCCCGCCCGGATCGCCGCGTTGATCGTCGCATGTAACTGCGCCTGATTATTCGTCCCGTTCAACCGCAGGCCGCTCGCAAAGTAAATTAACGACTTCTTCTCATTCAACCTTCCCAGCATCGTCGCCGCCGTCTGCAACGCCGCCAGCTGGCGATCCGTGAAAAAGATGCTGAACTCGGCGTCGTTCTGTCCGAACGCCGCGCCCGTATCCGCCTTGGTCTGCGCGTCCAGCACTGCGTTCTCATCCTCGCCGACAATCAACGTCTCGATCGTCCCCAGCAGCCGCTCCCGGTCGGCGGTGAAATCCTCCAGCACCTGCACCGAACCGCTCTGGAACGCCATCAACGCCACCAGATCGTTCGCGCTCATCTGCGTCCGCACGAACCTCTTCGCGGCATTGAACGCCCGAATCTGATCCGGCAATGGCATCGCCGTCAAGTCGAAGTAGATCGCCAACAACCGCCGGTCGCGATACTTCACATCGCCGGCCGCGGCCGGCGCGATCTGCGAATGCGCCAGCTTCGGAATCGGCGCCACCCGCAGATTCGTCGGCACCGGAGCCGGTAGCGCCTCGGTCGGCATCTGCTGAAACTCGAAGAACTTGATCTGCTGCGCCACACCGTCTTCGGTCAGCGTGAAATCCTTCGCCGTTAACCCGGTCACCGCCTTCCCGTCTTTATCCTTCACGGTGACCGTCTCGATCACTAGATTCGTGCTGGCCTTGAACGTCGGCACCTCCGCGTTCTGGTTCGTGCCCACTTGGGCGAGCCACAGCATCCAGGCTAGAAATGCCATGCGCTAAAACCTCATCCGAAACGTCATCTGCAAACTTCGCATGGGGTTGGTCGCATTCGGCAAGCCGAACTGCGCACTGCCCGCCACCGTATTCCAGCTTTGGAAAGTCGGCGTATTCGTCGAATTCGTCGCGTCCACCCGGAAGTCATAACTGATGCGCTCCGCCGAACGGAATGTCCGTCCCAAAGACGAATTCACCCCAAACTGCCGCGGACCCGTAATCGAGTTCCGCCCTGCATTCCCCCATCCGCCTGCCGCCGGCGCCCGGTACGCCGCTGGGTTCAGATAGAAACCGGCCGGCGCGTCGTATAGGGGCGCACCCGTATAGTCCGGCCTCAAGATGCCCGTCACGCCCGTCCCCGGAATCACGCCCGGATAGACCGGCGACAGCGGTAGCCCAGTGCCCCACGTCACCTGCGACCCCAACGTCCACTCCTTCAACCACGCCGCGAACCTACCCCGCGCCAGCATCCCGCCGCGCATGCCCATGCCGGTCGTATACTGCACACTGCCCGTCACCGCATGCCGTTGATCGAAAACAGACCGTCCCCGCTCCGCCCGCAAGTCCTGCCAGTTCTGCGCCGTCATCGGCCGCCCCTTGCCCCCCAACAGAGCATTGTCCAAAGCCTTCGCCCACGTGTACTGCCCGCTCGCCGTTAATCCATTGCGCATTCGACGCCGCAGTTGGACCTGCCCCGCGTGGCGGCTCGAACTCCCATCCGAAATCAGCAGCGTATAGCCCGAGGGCGTCACCGCACCAATCGGAAACGTATTCGGTAGAATCTGTTGCTGACCGTTGGCGCCCTTGGACCCGTTGTAAGTCGCTGTCATCTGTAACGCCGCCGGCAAGTCTCGCTGCACGGAAAGCTGCCAATTCTGTGAGTACCCGATCTTGAAACGCGGATCCAC
This sequence comes from Bryobacteraceae bacterium, assembly GCA_044226365.1. Classification (GTDB taxonomy): domain Bacteria; phylum Acidobacteriota; class Terriglobia; order Bryobacterales; family Bryobacteraceae; genus JALHNI01. The sequence goes on along the minus strand of JBGAHE010000002.1, from coordinate 35,200 downwards.
CGCAAACGTCGTCGCCGTCGTCGTCCCCGGCGAGCCAAACCCGTTGGCTAACGTCAACGGCGTCTCCGCACTGTTGAACACCCGCAGACTCTTCGAAAGTGGTGCCTGCTGTGCCATCTCCATCGCCATGGGTTGATAGATCGAAGTATCGTAGTAAATGCCGTAGCCGCCGCGCACGATCGTCGACGTCATCCTGGCCGGCCGCCACGAGAAAGAAAGCCGCGGCGCCACATTGTTGCGATCCGGCTGCGGCAGCGTCCGGCTCGGCGTCACCGCACTGTAGCTCGGCGCAATATCCAGATTCACCAACCGCCCGTACCGCTCACTCACCGGCGACCAGTACTCCCAACGCACACCCACATTCAACGTCAGGCTCGGGTTCACCCGCCAGTCATCGTTCACATACGCCTCTGTAATCCGCCCCCGCAGGTACTTGTCCGCGTTGCCAAACGCAATGGAACTCGCATCTGGTACCCCCAGCAGAAAGCCCGCAAAATCGTTGCCCGTCGTCACACCCGTAAACGAAAACGTCCCCCGCGCATCCTTTTGCGCCAGCACATTGAACTGCTGCTTCCGGAAGCTCACACCCGACTGCACATTGTGCCCGGACCTCGTCACAAACCAATCCGCCGACACGCCCAGCGTCTGATTCGTCAGCAACGAAGACTGCGCCGAACTCAGAGAGGTCATGCCATTCGAAAAGAGCAAGTTCGGCGGACCCCAATCCGTCGTTGCCTGGCTGTTCCCCGTAATCCCCGCCTCTGCCGACACATTCTCCCGTTCCGCAAAATAAGGCCGCACCCGCGTCGTCAAGCGGCTGAACGTCACTCCGGTCGTCACAAAGGACCGCGGCGACAAGCTTCTGCGATAATTCGCTCCCGCATTGATCCCGTTCACCCGACCGGTATCGAGAAACCCGAAAATGTCCGGCGTGTCGGTCCGGGTGCTCTGCCAGGCGAAGTTACCGGAAATCTGATTCTTCTTGAACTGTTTGTTCGCCCGCGTTTGTAAGTCGTCCTGGTGATAGCCGCTTACAATTGGCACCTGGAAGTTATAGCGAGAGTTCCCCGTAAAGTTGGGTAGCGGAAATAGCTCCAGCAGCCGCCGTGCCTGCGGCGAAATCTGGCTCACCGGGATCACCCGGTCGCTCAGAATCCCCGCCCGCTCCTGAGCCGTCGGCATCAGGCCTGTCTGCGTCGTTGCATTGCTGTTGCGCGTCCACTGATAGTTCACGCTGAAGAGCGGCCCATTCCGCCTCAACAGCCCAGGAATCTTCAGCGGCCCGCCAAATGAAAACAGCCCTTGCAGCCGGCTATATTGCGGCTTCAACGTATCCTGCCCCGTCAGCGAAAACGACCTCGCATCGAAGGCCGCATTGTTCAGGATCAGTCCCAGGTTGCCGTTATACAGCGATCTCTGTCCCCGCCGGTTATTGCCGAACGCCGGCAGTTGCGCAAACGGTGAGCTGTTTGCGTTATTCACCGTCCCATTGATTAACAACCCATCGGCTGCCTTTTGTGCCAACTCGCTCGGCGGAGGAGGCTCTGCCGCTTGAGGCGAAGGCGTCTGCGCGGGCTTACCGACCGGCTTACTCACGGCTACCTCGGTCCGCTGAAACGTCGACGTCTGCTTGGTCACCCGCGCGGCGATCTGCTCGGGCGCCAGCAATTCCAGTGACCACTCCACTGGCTCACCCGCCGCACTGAACTCACGGCGCTGTGGCGCAAACAACTGCATCTCCACCTCCACCGCGAAGGCTCCCGGCTCCACCTGAATCAGGTAGGTCCCTTGCGGATCCGTCACCGCCCCCGTCTTCTTGCCGGCCTGCGTCAGCATCACGCTCACACCCGGCACGGGCAACCCACCGAACTTCACTACACCCCGATGTTCCGCGGCCAAGCTGATCAGCGGAATCGCCCAACACAGCAACTTCAACATCTAATTCTCCGAGGGGCGCTCCGCTTTCTCGATCTCCAGGCTTCTCACCGGTGCTTTCTTGGCTTCCAACTTGAGCCCCGCCTGCTCTTTTAGCGCCGCAAACAACGACGGACCCTCGCCCCCTGGCGCATCGTTCCATTCCAAGTCCACATCAAACAGCCCGTCGAGTCCCGTCTCATTCAACACCGGCTTCCCCGCCAACCGGCTTAGCGTCTCGGCCAATCGCCCCATCGTCACCCCTTGACCCTGTAACTTACCCGCCCGGTTATTCTGATTGATGTTCATATTCCCTTCCCCGCTGGGCGGCTTCAACTGATGCGTTTTGTCCACCACCAGCGCGAACACTGGCAGTTCCTTCAGTTCTTCCCGGAACTTCAGCTGAAAGCGTTCCGCAAGTAAATTCTTCACGCGATTGCGCAAGCGTTCATCGCGCGCTTCCTGCTTCTTCAAATCCGTCGGGGCGATCTTTTCATCTTCCGCCTGGTCGAACGTCGCGTTGACGTCGAAACGCTCATCGCGCATCCAACCGGTAGCCCCGGTAATCTGATACGGCTGCACCCGGTAAGCTAACACCATCAAGTCGAAGAACGACGTATTCACCGTCCGCAGCCGCCCATCGGTCGTATGGATGCTCACACCCCGGGCGTCCGGCGACGCCGGTCGAATTGATGCCACCTCGAACTTCTCCGTCTGCGCCCAGAGCGTCCCGGCCATCAACATCCATACGCACTTCATGAACTAGTTCTCCGTCGGACGATTGACTTTCTCCACCACAAACACCGGCACCGGCCCCTTCTTCGGTTCCAGCTTCAACCCCAACTGCTCCTGCAGCGCCGCAAAGAGTGACGGACCGTTCTCGCCGCCCGAGTCGCCCGGCGATCGGTTGTCCGGCGTGTAAGTCAATTCATAGTCAAACGCCCCCGGTAACCCCGTCTCGTCCACCACCGTTCGCCCCGACAGTTGCGACAGCGCGTTCACCAACATCTTCATCGAGGCGCCGCTGCCGGTCAGCTTACCCGGACCAACCCGCATGCCCATCGGTCCCCGCACCTGGTCCTCGGTCGCCTTCATCTTGTGCCCGCTCTTCAACACCGTCAGCCCGTAAATCGGCATCTCGCGCGTTTCCGCCTTCAACACCAGTCCGAACCGCTCCGTCAGCAGAGCCTGCATCCGTTGGCGCTGCCGATTGAACATGCTCTCCATCTTTTCGCGCGGCATCGTCGGATTCGGTCCTTCCTCCGCCTGATCCGGAGTCGCCGTAATATTGAAAGTTTCCTTCTGCGTCCAGGCCGGCGCGCCCACGAGTTGGAACGGGCGGATGTCATACGCAAACCCGATCAGCGAAGCCAGCGACGTATTCTCCGTCCGCAGCCCACCCTGTGGACCCGGCATAATTCTCACCTGTCGCGCATCCGGCTCGCCCGGTCGAATCGACGCCACGTCGAACTTATACTGCGGGGGCGGCGGCAACGTCTGCGCCCGCAGCACTCCAATCACCAACGGCGTGGTCACCACCGCGATCGCCGCGACAGCCAACAGACCCGCGCGCGCGGCCGTCAAGCGCAGCGGCTGACTCCGCGTCAGAATCTCTTCGATTCTCTGCCGCAAGTCCGCGCCACTAACTCCCGCGGTGCAGGGCAAAGGCGTCGCCACATAGAACTTACATACGTTCAAGATGCTCTGTGCATACACGTGGCGCTCGCGGCCATAGCTCAGGACCGCCTCATCGCACGCTCGCTCGCGCTCCTCCACTAACTTCGTGCCGATCCACCACACCAGCGGATGAAACCAGAAGGCCGCCTGCACCGCCATGTGCATGACCGCGGTCAGATTATCGCGGCGCTCCGCATGGGCCTGTTCATGCACCAGCACGCTATCCAGTTCTTCGGCCGTCAACCGTTCGCGGATTCCGCGCGGCAGCAACAGGACCGGCTTCCAAATGCCGAAGACCCCGGGCTCGATCGCCGTCTCCGCCTCCAGCACCGGCAACGCACCTTCTGTAGAAACCACTGCGGCGGACTGCACCATTTGCCGCACTCGCCACCATTGGCGTGCCCATCGCGCCATCACCATCACCACGCCCGCCGCCCACAACCCCGCCAGCACCCAGCGCCAGTCGAACGATGGGGCGGCCGTCACCGTCCCCTCCATCAGCGGCGCCGGCGCGAACGACGAAGTCACCTGTTCCACCGCCGTCGCCCGCCAACCCCGCGCCACCGGGGGCGCCTCCACGTGCGAACCTAACTCCATCAACCAGGAGAAAGGCACTGCGAACTTGAGCGAAGCCGCCATCCAGAGCACGTAGCGCATCCGCGCCTGATTCTTCCGCAACAACCACGCCGCCACCGCCACCAGCGCGGCGAACACCGTCGATTGCCATAAATGATTCGCGATCCCGTTCATTTCCCTTGGTCCTTTCGCGCCAAATCCTGAATCAGCTTCTCGGCATCCCTCACATCGTCCATCGTGAGCTTTCCGGTCTCCACCAGATGCGCCATCACCGGCTGCGTCCGGCCGCCGAACAGGCTCAGCAACTCATCGATCAGCCGCCCGCTCGCCGCCTTGCGCGACACCACCGCTTCGAAAATGTGCGCATTGCTGATCTTCTTCGCCCGCCGCACCGCGCCTTTTTCCTCGAGCCGGTACACCGTGGTCTGCACCGTCGTGTATGCCGGCCGGCTGCGCGCCGGAAACGACTCTTGAATCTCCCGGATCGAGAGCATGCCTTCTTTCCACAGGGCATCCATGATTCGCAGTTCAAGCTTGGAGAGTTTCGGGAAAGCCATCAGGATCTACTATACGTGTGTGTGAGACTACTATCAGGACTTTTGGTTAGCAAAAGACAAAAGTTTTTTTCGCGCCTCTTGTCCCAGACGCTTCACACCCGTCCATTGTTCAGGGAAATTTCTAGACCGCTACCGGCGTCGCTCGCCGTTCCAACCAGCGCCGGCATCCCAAAAAGACAAATCCCGTCAGAAAACAAAGCACTCCCGCCACCCAGAACGCGGGACGGTAATCGCCCATCGTCGTCCGCACCACCCCGGCCAGCAGCGCCGCCAACGCCGCACCCAACTGGTGCATCGCCCCAATCCACCCGTAGATCACGCCTGCGTTCTCCTGCCCGAACGCATCGCTCGTCAATCGCACCGTCGGTGGCACCGTCGCAATCCAATCCAGTCCGTAGAAGATCGCAAACCAGTTCAATTGATCGCCCCCGCTCGCGAGTGTCGCTGGCAAAAACAGCAGGGAAAGCCCCCGCAGCGAATAGTAGGCGAACAGCAGATGCCGGCTCGACGTCCGATCCGTCAGCCATCCCGATGCCGTCGTCCCCACAATATCGAACAGTCCCATCAACGCCAACAGCTTCGCCGCCCGCACCTCCGGAATCCCGAAGTCGTGGCACGCCGGAATCAGATGCGTCCCCACCAACCCGTTCGTACTCGCTCCACACATAAAGAAGCTGCCTCCCAACACCCAGAACGCGGGTGACCGCCACGCCAGTCGCAATCCCGCCCACGCGTTCAAACTGGGCTTTACCACGCCCCGCCCCATCGCCCCGTATGGCTGCAGCCCCAAATCGCTCGGCCGGTCCCGCATCAGCACCAGCACCACCAGCAGAATCGCCGCCGCCACCCCCGCCACCATCCAACTCACACTGCGCCAACCCTCGCTCTCGATCAATCCGGCCATCGTCGGCAGGAACAACAATTGCCCCGTCGCGTTCGCCGCCGAAAGCGCTCCCATCACCACTCCGCGCCGCGCATCGAACCAGCGATTGGTCACCACCACGGCCAGCACCATGGCGGTCACGCCCGTTCCCGCCCCCACACCCACTCCCCACAACAGCCAGTACTGCCACAGTTCGGTCATTCTGGTCGTCGCCGCCACCGTCGCGCTCAACAGCACCAGCGCTCCCGCCACCGTCCGTCGCACTCCCCACCGCTCCATGAGTGATGCGGCAAACGGCCCCATCAATCCGAACAGCGCAATGTTGATCGCGATCGCGGCCGAAATCGCCGCCGTGCTCCACCCAAACTCCCCGCGCAAAGGCACCATCAGCACGCCCGGTGTCGCGCGCACCGCCGCCGTCACCAGCAGCACCAGAAAAGTCACGCTCGCCATCACCCATGCGTAGTGAATTCGCCTCGTCATCCGCTATGATGGTAGCAGATACGTGTAATTACACGCTTTCACCATGCCCCCACCAGAAAAATGGGACCTCCCCAGTGACTTCGGCCCGTGCAGTTGCTCCCAACTCCGTCGCACCGCCCGCAAAGTCTCGAGCCTTTACGACGCCGCCCTCGCCTCCGCCGGCCTCACCGTCACCCAGCACGCCATCCTCGTCAACATTGCCCGCCCGCGCCAGATCAGCCGCACCGACCTCGCCCATCGTCTCGGCATGGACCGCACCACCCTCACCCGCAATCTCCGTCCTCTCGAAGCCGCCGCCCTCGTCGTCTCCGCCCCCTCTACCGACCGCCGCGAGCGCCTACTCGCCCTCTCCCCCGCCGGTCTCCGTCGCCTCCGCCGCAGCTACGACCTTTGGGAAAAGGCCCAGCAATCCTTTCGCGACGCGCTCTCGCCTCAAGACGTTCAACGACTCGCAACAGTCCTGAAGAAGGCCGAAGCCGCTGCCGCCGCCCTGCTCGATTCTGACTAACGCAGCGGCACGGGCACCGGACGGCTCGCCTGCCCGCCCTGCGTCACTGTCAGGTGCGGCAGTCCGCTCGCCACGCCCTCCGGCACGCGAATGTTGATCTGGTACACGCCCACCAGTCCCGGCGCCAGCCCGGCAAACTGCACTTCGCAGGTACGTCCCGCGAGCGTCACCGCCGGCACGTTCCGCACGCGCGACAGTTGCGTCGTCGACGCGGCCTCACCCGTCGTCGGCTGATTGTCCACCGCGCCCAAACCCGTCGCATAGAGATACGCATTCTCGCCCGCCACCAGCGGCCGTTCGCTCGTCACCAGCGTATTGTCCGCATGATGCACCACCACGCCCAGCCCATTCGCCAGGAACACCGCGGGTTGCATCGCACCCACCTCCACTCGCGCCAGTTCCACGCCGTTCACGCGCACCGCCACCAGGCCGGGTGCCGTCTCCCAAGGCACCTGAAAGTTCACCTGCTCGCTTCCGTTCACCTTGGCCACTGCATACAATGGCGCCTCGCGGCCATTGACCATCACCTGAACTCCCGCCAGGCTCCGCCCCAACGGCAGGGCCGACGCCACCACGCCTTCGCTCGGCACCACCCCGCGAGTAAACACCGTGGCCACTCCACCCGGAGCCAACCCCGGCTGGAACGTCGCTCCATTCACCACCGACAACACCAGTTGCTCTCGCGCCACCGGCACCACGCGCAACACCCGCCCGCCGCCATAGTCTGCTACGTAGACCGTCCCGTCTTCATCCTCCCCAAACGTCGACAAGCTCAAGCCGCTCTCCAGTAACAACCGATTCTGCCCCCCGCGATCAATCCCCCAGATTCTCCCGCTCACATAGTCGCCATACAAGTAAGTCCCAGTAAGTGCCCCACCCTGGGGACCCCGGTAGACAAAGCCTCCCGTCACCGACAGGTCCCGCTGACTTCGCGTATATTCCTGTACCGGTAGCACGCTCCCCGTCGAGTTACAACCTGCCGTCCGGCAGCGAAGCCCTTCCATCACGCGCCAGCCATAGTTCTCCCCGCCCCGGCTTCCCGCCGGCTGAACGTTGATCTCCTCCGCCCGATCCTGACCCACATCGGCGATCCATAAATCTCCTGTCTCGCGATCGAATGAGAACCGCCAGGGATTGCGCAGCCCATAAGCCCAGATCTCGGGTAGGCCCGTCCCGTCGCCCACCCAGGGGTTGCTCACGGGCACCCGATAGGTCGCGTCCCCGCTCTCCACATCCAGCCGTAAAATCTTGCCCAACAGAGACCGTCGATTCTGCCCGTTGTCCTGCGGATCGCCCCCGCTCCCCCCATCCCCGAATCCCAGGTACAGAAACCCGTCCGGCCCAAAGCGCAACTGCCCGCCGTTGTGATTCGTAAACGGCTGCGCCACCTGCAGCACCACTTGCTCGCTCGCGCCATCCGCCGTCTGATCCGTCGCCAAGCGATATCGCGCCACAATCGAGTTACGGCACTGCCGATCTGTGTAATTCACATAGAAATAGCGCTTTGTTGCAAACCCCGGCGGAAACGCTAGCCCCAGCAGGCCACACTCCCCGCTCCGCATCGTCTTGCTCGTCAAATCCAGCAACGGACTCAGCTGTCCGTCCCGCCACACTCGGATCGATCCATTCTGCTGCGCGATGAACAATCGTCCCGATCCATCGCGCGCACTCTGGATATCCACCGGATTCGTTAACCCGGTCACCACCGGCTCCAGCCGAATCTCGCCCGTCTGCGCCACCAGCGGCAACGCCATGCACCACACGTAAAGCCAGGTCCGCATCTATCCCGATTGTATGAAGCTCCCTCGTCTCTGCTGGTTAATTCTGCGAGAATTCTCAGATGCTCCGTTGCACCTTCTTTCTTCTCACCGCCGCCTGTTGCTTCGCGCAAACCGCGCCCCCGCCGCGCATCTTTGAGCCCGCCCAGGTTGAAGCCGTTTACCGCGTCGTCCTGGACCGCAACGCGCTTTTGCTCGAATCCGTCAGGCAGGTCATCGCCGACAAAGGCGTCCGCGACGGCCACGTGCAGATCACTGCCGGCTCGGTCAGTGAATGCACTTACCACTTCGTCGCCTCCACCGCCCTCAAACCCCGCGACCTCTTCAAAACTGTCCAAGGCCCCTTCGAAATCCTGCACGGCGGCGGCATCATTGCTGACGGCGAGCCCCACATTCATATCAGCCTCGCCGACTCTCGCCTCGGTGCCTTCGGCGGCCACCTGGAGAACGGCTGCCGCATTCGCTATCTCGGCGAAGTTACCGTCATCAAGTACAGCGGCGAAGCCCTCACCCGCCGCAAGAACAGCCAAGGCGTCTCACTTCTCGATAAGAAGTAATCGCGCGCGCTTGGCCGCCCACACCACGGCGTATACCGCCATCCCCACCAGCACCAGTTTCATCGCGCCAGCCAACGATCCGGCGGGCGTCGTCCACGGATACTTCTTTACCACCGCCCATCGCTCTTCCATCCAATGCCATCCGGTGTGCGCCACGATCGCTGAGAGCACAATCGTTCCTTTACGCTCCTCCACCACGTGCCGGAGCAGCCACACCACCGCTGGCACCATCACCGCCAGCGCGGCCACCTGCCCCAACTCCACCCCCACGTTGAACGCGAATAAGGCCGCCCCCAGATGCGCCCCCGCAAACTGCATCGACTCGCGCAGCGCAAACGAGAACCCGAACCCGTGCACCAACCCGAACCCGAACGCGAGCGGCCAGGACGCATGTCCCGCGCCCCCCACGATGTTCGCCAGCGCCACATACACAATCGACGCCGCAATCGCCAATTCCACCGCCGGCGGAAACCACGCTGCGTCCACCGTCCAACCCATTGCCGAGGCCACCAGCGTCAGTGAATGCGCCACCGTGAACGCCGTCGCCACTCCCACCAGCGATCGAAAACGCCGATTCGCGATCACCAGGCACAGCAGAAACAACAGATGGTCGGTCCCCTCCAGAATGTGGACGAATCCCAACTTCACAAACAACCAGGACGCTTGCGCCCAACTCGGCTCGAGTGGAAACGCTTCCTGGTCCTCGCGCAGCAGGTAAGTGCGCTCACCGTAATGCAGCACCGTATCCACGCGTTCGCCGAGATTCGCAAACGCCGGATGCACCGCAAATGCACCTCGCGTCTCTCGAAGGGGAAACTCGAGTGCCACATCGAAGAACACCTGCTTCCAGAAGAGTCGCTCCCGATTCTCCGGCAACGGCGCCCGCATCCGTTCCTCCGCGGCTTCGTAAGTCGCAAACGAGCGGTCCGCAGGCAGCGAGATCTGCGTCCCCACCACCCGCGGCCGCGCCGTCGCCGCCGCCCCTTCGTACACCGTGATCGCGTCCGCCACCCACACCTTCGCCAAACCCGGCAACAGAGGCGCTGTCGCCGCCACATCCAGATACCCGCCCTCCACCGTCGGAAACGCGACATCCCGCACCGCTTCCAGCGGCACTCGCACATAAGCGCGCATCGTCCCGCCCACCGCGCGCATCTGCATATGCACCGTTACCTGCGCCGGCGCATCATGGCCCCAAGCCATCGCCGCCGCCATCAACCAACCAACCGTAATGACAACTCGCAAGGGTGTATCATAGCGAAACCATGGCGCACTCTTACGGCAAACCTAGTGCTTTCGTCGCAGCTTTCCTCGCCCTTGCCGCCGGCGTTTACTACCTGGAAAAACAGGCCCCCGTTGAGGCCGCCACCACCATGGCCCCTCGTTTCGAAGTCGATCCCTTCTGGCCCAAGCCCCTCCCCAATCATTGGGTCATCGGCGCCGCCATTGGCCTCGGCGTCGACGCGAAGGACAACGTCTGGATCGTCCATCGCCCCGGTTCTCTCGAAGAGAAAGAGCAGTACGCCACCTGGAACCCCAAAGCCTCTGAGTGCTGCGCCGCCGCGCCCCCCGTCCTCGGCTTCAACTCCGCCGGCGACCTCATCGCCAGTTGGGGCGGCAAGAGCGGCGACAGCTTCACCTGGCCCTCATCCAACCATGGCATCGACATTGACCACAAGGGCAACGTCTGGATCGGTGGCAACGGCCGCGGCTCCCTCCCAGCCGCCCTAGCCCACGACGAAAGTAAGATGGCCGCCGCCGGCCGCGTCCACGATTCCATGCTGCTCAAGTTCACCCAGTCCGGCCAGTTCCTCATGCAAATTGGCAAGCCCTTCGAGAGCAAAGGCAGCAACGACGTCGCCAATCTGCGCCTGCCCGCCAAGTCCCTTGTCGATCCCAAAACTAACGAACTCTACGTTGCCGATGGCTACGGCAACCGCCGCGTCATCGTCTTCGATGCGGACACGGGCAAGTACAAGCGCCATTGGGGGGCCTATGGCAACAAGCCGGACGACACGGACCTTGGCCCCTACAACCCCAATGCGCCCGCGCCCAAGCAATTCCGTACTCCGGTCCACGGCATCGCCCTCTCGCACGACAATCTCCTCTACGTTTGCGATCGCACCAACAATCGCCTTCAGGTCTTCAAGACCGATGGCACCTACCTCAAGGAAACCTGGATCGCCAAGCCCACCCTGGGCGACGGCGCCGCCTTTGACGTCGCGCTCTCGCGCGATCCCCAGCAGAAGTACCTCTACATCGCCGACGGCTCCAACATGAAGATCCACATCCTTCTGCGCGACACCCTCGAAGAACTCACCTCCTTCGGCGACGGCGGACGCCAGCCCGGCCAGTTCTACGCCGTCCACTCCATCGCCACGGACTCCAAAGGCAACCTCTACACCACCGAAACCTATCGCGGCCAGCGCGTTCAGAAGTTCAACTTTCGCGGCCTCGTCCCTGTCGCCAAGAAGGACCAGGGCGTCGTCTGGCCTAAAGCCAGTCGATAGCGGCACCTCCGCCCTCTCCTTGACATCCTACATATCGCGCTGCTACTGATATGTAGAACGTCACAGAGAGGACCTTCATGCCCGAAAAGAAATCTGACCTGCTCCAGGGCACGCTCGACATGCTCATCCTGAAGACCGTCGCCCTCGGTCCCGTCCACGGCTACGGCATCTCCCAGCGCATTCAGCAAGTCTCCGCTGAAGTCCTCCAAGTCCAACAAGGCAGCCTCTACCCCGCCCTCCACCGCCTCGAACACCGTGGTTGGCTCACCGCCGACTGGGGCGAAAGTGAGAACGGACGCATGGCCAAGTTCTATCGCCTCACCGCCGCCGGCAAGAAGCAACTCGCCGCCGAAGCCGAGAACTGGCAGCGGCTCTCCACCGCCGTCAGCCTCATCATGGCTCTCGAAGGAGGCAAGTCATGATCCGCGGCTTCTTCAAAACGCTCTTCCGCCGCCAAGCCGATCGCGATCTCGACGCCGAACTCCGTTATCACCTCGACGCCCGCGCCGACGCGCTCATCGCCCAAGGACTCCGCCCCGCCGAAGCCCGTCGTCAGGCCCGCCTGGAATTCGGCGGCATTGATGACATTGCCGAACAATGCCGCGACTCCCGCCCCGCCCGCTGGCTTCACGACCTGCTCCAGGACCTCGACTACGCCGGGCGCATGCTCCGTCGCAGCCCCATCGTCTCCGCCGCCGCCATCATTTCGCTCGGCCTCGGCATCGGCGCCAACACCGCCATCTTCAGCCTCCTCGACGCGCTCCTCCTCAAAGAACTTCCCGTCACCCGGCCGGCCGAACTCACCGTCCTCAACTGGCAGGCCAAGCAGCGCGCCCGCCTTTCCGAGCGCTACGACGGCTCCCAGCACCCGCCTGGCGTCACCGGCGATTCCTTCTCTTACGCCGCCTTCGAAGCCCTCCGCCACCGCCCCGAGTTTCGCCACGTGGCTGGCTTCAGCAGCATCCGCTCGTTGAGTGTTGCCGCCGGCGGCATCACCCACGCCGTCACCGGTCAACTCGTCACCGGCGACTACCATGCCCTCCTCGGCGTGCAACCCCACCTAGGACGCCTGCTCCAGCCTTCCGACGATTCCCCCGCCGCTCCCCTCGCCGTCGTCGTCAGCCATCGCTTCTGGCAGAACGCGCTGCGCGCCGACCCCTCGTTCATCGGGCGCTCCCTCCGCCTCAACAACCGCGCCGCCACGCTCGTCGGAGTCACGCCTCCCGGGTTCTTCGGCCACGAGGTCGGCGCCTCTCCCGACCTCACCGTCTCCCTCCTTCACCTCGCCGAAATCGACCCCCACTATGTCGAAGGCATGGCTCCCTTCACCGACCCCACCTCCTGGTCCATCAAGATCCTCGCCCGCCTCGCTGACCCCGGCGCCAATGTCCAGGCGCTCGAAGCTCGCCTCACTCCCGCCTTCCTCGGTTCCCTCCCCTCCTTGCCCCCCAACCCGGCCGCCGTCCCGCATTTGCTCCTCGAACCCGCCGCCCGCGGCATCAGCGGACTTCGCCGCGGCCTCGATACCGCCTTCGCCATCCTCTTCGGCTCCACCGGCCTCGTCCTCCTGATCGCTTGCGCCAACGTTGCCAACCTGCTGCTCGCCCGCGCCATGGGCCGTCAACGCGAGATCGCCGTTCGCCTTTCGCTCGGCGCCTCCCGCGGACGCATCTGGCGACAGTTCCTCAGCGAGTTCCTCTTGCTCGCCGTCCTCGGTGCCATTGCCTCACTGGTCGTCGCCGCTGATGCCCCTGCCTGGCTCATCACCGTCCTGCCCTCCGGACCCAGCCACGACATCATCCTCGACTACGGCCTCGATTGGCGCTTGCTGCTCGCCACCTCCGCCGTTGCCCTCGCCGTCACTTTCCTCTTCGGTGCCATCCCTGCATGGCGCGCGTCGCGCCTCCATCTCACCGGCGCTCTCAAAGAAAACTCCGGCAGCCTCCGTGCCGGCACCAGCCGCCGCCGCGGCCAACTCAGCAAACTGATGATCGCCGGTCAGGTCGCCCTCTCCCTGATCCTGCTCGCCGGCGCCGGCATGTTCGTGCGCACGCTCATCAACCTCAAGACCGCCGACCTCGGCTGGGCCAGCGAACGCCTCGTGCTCTTCACCCTCAACGCCGCCCAAGTCGGCTACGGCGACGAGCGCCGCGCGCCGTTCTACGAACGCATCACTCACGCGCTCGAAGCCGTCCCTGGCGTGAGCAGCGTCTCCGGAACGGCCACGCGCCCCTTGCTCGGCGGCGGCTACTGGGACGACATCTCCTCGCCCCGTCTCAACTACAACGGCCGCCACCGCATGGTCGTCGGCGTCCATCAGGCTCTGCCCCATCTCGCCACCACCATGGGCGTCCGCCTCCTCGCCGGCCGCGACCTCGACGAACGCGACCATGCCAGGTCCGCACGGGTAGTCGTCGTCAACGAAACGGTCGCCCGCGAAGGCTTCGGCAACCGCAACCCTGTTGGCGAAACCCTCCACTTCGGCGAGCGCAACGCCATCCCTTACCTGATCGTCGGTCTCGTCGCTGACGCCCGTTACGACCGGATTCGCCGCCTCACGCCCACCATCTACCTTCCCGCCGCGCAGCAAACCATCGCTCCCGAGGAACTCACCTTCATCGTCCGGACCGCGCTCGCGCCCTCCGCCGTGCTTCCCCAGATCCGCGCCGCCGTCGCGACAATCGAGCCGAACATCCCGCTGGTCCAACTGCGCACCCTGGATCAGCAGGTCGACGAATCCCTCCGCGCCGAACGCATGTATGCCACCCTCGGCGCCGCCTTCGCCGCTCTCGCACTGGTCCTTTCGGCCATCGGCATCTTCGGCGTCATGGCCTATCAAGCCGCGCAGCGCCGTCAGGAGATCGGCGTCCGCTTGGCTCTCGGCGCCCGTCGCCATACCGTTATCCGGCTCGTGCTCGGCGAAAGCTTGCTAATGGTCGGCGGCGGCATTCTGCTCGGCCTCCCCGCCGCCTATTACCTGCCCACCTTTGTCGATACGCTGCTCTACGGCCTCAAAGCCACGGATCCCGCGCAGTTCCTCATCGCCATCGCTGTCCTGCTCTTCACGGGGCTGCTCGCCGCCTGGATCCCGGCTTGGCGCGCCTCCCGCCTCGATCCCCTCGTCGCCCTTCGCGAAGAGTAACTACCGGGCCCACGGAAATGCCGCCGTGGGCGCCTTCGCATAACGCTTCATCGCAATCTCCAAGCTCGCCCCCGCACCCGGCGCCAACGTCACCTCGAAGTGCGACCCTTCGAGCGCAGTTCGTTTCCCGTCCACCGTCACTGCCACTCCCTCATGCTCTGCAAACGCCCCCAGTTGCACCGTTAGTTCGCGCCCATGCACCGGGCTTGTATTCACCAGCGTCACCGTCACGCTGTCCGCCGTCAGCTTCTCCACCAACGCCGCCACATCCTCCGGCAACCCCGCCCGCCGCGTCACCGGATCGAAGTAACGCAACCGCGCGTGCAGCACATTGCCCGACGACCCCGGATCATTACCGCCCAACATCAAATTCACCAGCGTCTCGGTCGCTACCGGATTGAACCGCTGCGCCCCATCCGAAGGCCGCGTATCCGGCGTACTCTCGTCCGCCCTCATCCCCTCCACCCGCCGTCGCAGCCGCTCAAAATCCCCCGCCAGCGCCTTCGCCGGATAACCGGGATCGCGTCCCTCCAAGTACCGCAACCACGGATCATTCTTCAGGCGCTCCCGGTCACTCTCCAGAAAACTCCACAAATACAAATCCCGCTGCACCTCGAAATATTGGTTCGGCGTATATCCGTACCAACCCTGGTCCCCGTGTTTCTGCGGCAGCAGGACGCGTCCGTTCTCTTCCTTCTTCGCCGCGTAAAGATTCGCCAGTTGCTTGCGCAGCGGCTCGATGTAACTCGCGTCTCCCGTCAGTAAGTAAGCCTCGCCCAACCCCGTCCGCGCCCCGCGCATATAGTAATTGCGGCCGCTCACCTTCGGGTCGAAGTTCCAGCCAAACGTCCCGCCGTACCACTTGCCGCCCCACTCCCCACCGATCTTCCCATCGAGCCCAATGTTCGTCGGAATATTGCCGCCATTCGCCAGAATCCGATCCCGCCACGCTCCCGCATACTCCAGCACCCAGTCCCGATACTTGCGTTCGCCCGTCAGTGCAAACGCATTGAACCCCAGCGAACACGTCCCCATGTTCAGCGGATGATCGCCGCGCACGTTGCTCGCCGCCCGGTAGCGCTCATGCCGCTCCGGATGCCCCTCCACCACTTCACCGCCCCAATCGAACACCGTCGCCGGCGTCAGAATCGGACCCCGGCTGCCATTCAGCAAACTCCGCACGATCTTGTGCTGCTTGTCATAGTTCGCCGCCCCCGGATCCTCCCCCATGTAGAAACCCGCAAACCGACGCATCCGCCGCACATACTCGGTGTCCCCCGGCGCCGACAGCGCGTAGTGGTGGAACGCTGCCAACCCTTCGCCCGTGTGCTCCCAATCGAACGACGTCACGAACTCCTTGTAGAACATCGCTTCCTTCGCCGCCTGCGTCGATGGCGCTTTCGCCGCGGTGAACTGTCGCAGATGTCCTTCCCAGATCCGCCGATACTGCTGCAGAATCCCGTCCGGCGCGCCCAACGCGTGCAGCAGCGTCCACGTGTTGAACGTTTCCATCACATCGTCCGGACCGTCGTTGCCACCCCAACGCTCCACACACCGGAAATACCCGCGCTGATCGACATACTTCGCCGCGAACTCATCCGCGGCTTCGGCATAAGCCTTCAACAACGCCCGCTCCGCCAGCGCCCATTCCGGGGGCGTCATCGGACGCTCCACCCGAATCGACGGCGTCGCTCCCCACAAACCGGCCGCCACCATCCAAACGCACCACGACAACTTCATGGTCATCCACTCTATGCCAACCGGCTACACTAAAGGCGAAAGGATCTCCATGCAAGAACGTGATACCACCTCCGGCGCTCTTTGGTTCGTCGCTGGCCTCGCCATCGGCAGCACCATCGCGCTGCTCTATGCTCCGGCCTCCGGCAGGGACACTCGCCACAAGATCGCGTCGAAGGCCCGCCATGGCCGCCATCGCCTCCAGTCCCAGGGTCGCGAAATGATGGAAAAGGGCCGCGACCTTTACGAACGCGGCCGTCAGATCGCCGACGAGGCCGCCGATATGTTCGACCGCGGCCGGGAGATCATGCAGGGCTAGTCGAGCACTACCTCGTGGCGCACGCCACGCAGGTCCATCTCGTACTCAATCGACTCGATCGGGGGCCGCGAATAATGCCACGTAAAACCGTGCATCGCGCCGCCCCCCATCGGTCGAATAATTTCCTTCTCCACGTCCGCGCAGATCGGATGCACCGTGTACACCTCGCTCGTCGTCACCTGATCCCAACTCACGCCCAACCCCTTCAAGCGTCCCGACATCAACCCCATCACAAACCGGATCTTCTCGCGCAAACCCGCTGGTGACACATCGCCCAGCTTCACCACATCATGCGGATCGAGCGACCCTTCCGGCAACTCGCCCGCCCCCGCCACCACGAACGTCTTCGCCTTCACCGTCGAAGGCACGGTGTACGAGAAGCCATAAATTGAAGGCTCCGCCGGCGCGCCCACCGCGGGCGCAATGTTCGTCCGCGCCACCGGATTCTGCCCGTCCACCAACAACCCCCACTCCACCAGCGTCTTCACATAGCCCGCGTTGAACTGGTTGAAGCCCGTAAAGGTAAACGGCTTCGGCGACCGCAACTCCATCGCGCACAGCGCTTCAATGGGACGCTTCGCTGCCAGCACTTCGCTGCGCACCCGCGCCAGCCCCGCCGCTAGCGGCACCGGCTTCACGAACCGCGCATGCACCACTTCATAACCGGCATCCGCCACCACTCCCGCCGAATAAGGCGCAATGCCCTTCCAAAAGTGATAGCCGCCCTTAGCGTTCTTCAAAAGCATCCAGCATCGTCTCCAATTTCTCTCGGCACTCTGGCCATTCATCCGCCAGCATCCGAAACCACGCCGTATCGCGCCGCCGATTCTTCAGAATCACATGCGCTTCCTGCACACCTTCAAACTTGAACCCCATCCGCAGCGCCACCCGCCGCGAGCGCTCGTTCAGCGCATTGCACTTCCACTCCAGCCGCTGATACCCCAAGTCGAACGCATGCCGCAGCATCAGGTACGTCGCTTCCATCAAGGCCCCGGTCCCCTGCGCGCCCGGCGTGTACCAGATATGCCCCAGCTCGATCTTCAAGTCCGCTGGCGCATTACTCATGAACGTCTGCACGCCGATCATTTCGCCCGACGCTTTCCACCGCACCACCATCGGCAACAGGTTCGCCGTCCCCGCCAAGCTCCCCAGAAACTGCCGCATCTCCGCGACATCGGCAAACGGTCCCGATCCCATATACCGCCACACCACCGGCTCCGGATCATACTCCGCGGCCCCAAACTGCGCGCTCCCATTCGAGATCTCAAAAAGCCGCTGTGCATCCGCCTCCAGCTCCAGCGGACGCAGTTCCACCCGCCTCCCCACCAACGTCACCGGCGCCGGCTTCAACGGCAACTCCCCGCGCAAACGCAGCAAATCTTCCGGCAATGGAGGTGGCAGTTCGTGAAAGGTCATGTGGCGATAATAGGACTATGTTGCCACCGTTTCGGAACGAGCCGTACGCCGACTTTCGCTTGCCCGAAAATCGCGCCGCCATGGAACGGGCCTTGGCCCACGTCCGCGGCGACTTCGGCCGCGAATATCCTCTTCTCATCCACGGCGAAACCCTCCTCACCGACGGCAAACATCCCAGCTTCAATCCCTCTTATCCTTCCCAACTCGTCGGCCGCCATCAGAAAGCCACCGCCGACCTCGCCGTGCGCGCGATCGAAACCGCCCACGACGCGTTCCCCGCCTGGGCCGCCACGCCTCCCGCCGAGCGCATCGCCAAAGTCATCGCCTGCGCTCGCATCCTCCGCGAACGAAAAAACGAATTCAACGCCTGGCTCGTCCTCGAAGCCGGCAAGAACTGGAACGAAGCCGAAGCCGACACCGCCGAAGCCATCGACTTCTGCGAATACTACGCCCGCCTCATGGAGCGGCACGCCGCCCCCGAACCCCTCGTGCAAATGCCCGGCGAACGCGGCCACCTCCGCTACCTCGGCTTGGGTGTCGGCATCATCATTCCGCCCTGGAACTTCCCGCTCGCCATCTTAGTCGGCATGACGGTCGCCGCCTTGGTCGCCGGTAACACCGTCGTCCTCAAACCTTCCAGTGAAACACCCACCATCGCCGCCAAGTTCGTCGAAGTCCTTTCCGAGGCCGGCTTCCCTCCCGGTACTTACGCCTTTGTTCCCGGCAGCGGCGCCGTCATCGGTGACTTACTCGTCCAGCACCCGCTCACCCGCTTTGTCTCGTTCACCGGCTCCCGCGACGTCGGCCTCCGCATCAATGCCCTCGCCGCGCAAACCGCTCCCGGCCAGAAGTGGATCAAACGCGTCGTCGCCGAAATGGGCGGTAAAGATGCCATCATCGTCGATGCCGACGCGGACCTCGCCTCCGCCGCGCAGGGCGTCGTCGCCTCCGCCTTCAGCTTTCAGGGCCAGAAATGCTCCGCCTGCTCCCGCGTCATCGTCGACGCCGCCATCCATGACACCTTTGTCGAAATGATCAAAGCCCAAACCGAAGCCCTCACCATCGGCCCCGCCGATGACCCCGCTTACTATCTGGGCCCCGTCATCAGTGACTCCGCTCGTAAGTCGATCCTCGGCTATATGGACGTCGGCCGTCAGGAAGGTCAGTTAGTCACCGGCGGAGCTCCCGCACCCGGCGAAGGTTACTATCTCCACCCCACCATCTTCCAAAACATCGAAGGCGACCACCGCCTCTTCCAGGAAGAGATCTTCGGACCCGTCCTCGCCGTCACCAAATCCCGCGACTTCAACCACGCCCTCGCCCTCGCCAACCACTCCGACTACGGCCTCACCGGCGCCATCTACAGCCAGAACCCCGCCCACCTCGAACGCGCGCGGAACGAGTTCTTCGTCGGCAATCTCTACCTCAACCGCAAATGCACCGGCGCCATGGTCGGCGCCCACCCCTTTGGCGGCTTCAACATGTCCGGCACAGACTCGAAGGCCGGCGGACCGGACTATCTCCTCCAGTTCCTCCAAGCCAAGTCCATCGCGGAGAAAGTCAGCTGACTTTCGACATCGTCATCGTCGGCGCAGGTCCGGCAGGCTTAGCCGCGGCGATTGCCGCTGGCGAGTCCGGCGCGCGCGTCGCCCTGCTCGACGATAACCCCACCCCCGGTGGTCAGATCTGGCGCCTTGAATCCAACTCCTGGACCACGCGCATGCGCGTCTCCGGCGCCGAGTACCTCCCCCACACCACCGTCTACGACGCCCGCCGCGACCATCGCCTCCACGTCCTCCGCGAAGGCGTCGCCGAAGAAATCTCTTACGCCAAGCTCATCCTCGCCACCGGCGCCCGCGAGCTCTTCCTGCCCTTCCCCGGCTGGACCCTGCCCCACGTCCTGGGCGCGGGCGGCCTGCAAGCCCTCGTCAAATCCGGCCTGCCCATCCGCGGCAAACGCGTCGTCGTCGCAGGCTCCGGCCCCCTCCTGCTGGCCGTCGCCTCTTACCTCCAGAAAAAGGGCGCCATCATCCCCCTCATCGCTGAGCAGACCACCGCCCTGGAACTTCTGCTCTTCACCACCGGCATCGAAGCCAACAAGATCAACGAAGCCGGCCGCCTGCTCTGGCAGTTAAAAGGCTCTCGCTATCGCCCCGGCACTTGGGTCACCTCCACCCAGCCCGGTGAAGTCACCCTCAACAACGGCCGCACCGTCCCCTGCGATTACCTCGCCTGCGGGTTCGGACTCTTCCCCAACCTCGAGCTCCCGCGCGCTCTCGGCTGCGAACTTCGCAAAGGCGTCGTCGTGGTCGACGAGCTCTGCCGCACCACCGTCCCCGACGTTCATGCCGCCGGCGAACTCAATGGCATCGGCGGCGAAGAGCTCGCCCTGGTCGAAGGCCGCCTCGCCGGCTATGCCGCCACCGCGCAAACCGTCAAGATCGCCCGCCTGCTGCCCCAACGTCTCAAGTTGCTCGAGTTCCGCCGCCTGCTCGCGCGCACCTTCGCCCCGCGCTATGAACTTCGCCATCTCGCCCAGCCCGACACCATCGTCTGCCGCTGTGAAGATGTCCGCTTCGCCCAGTTGCAAGCCTCTCAGGAATGCCGCGATGCCAAGCTTCAAACCCGCTGCGGCATGGGCCCCTGCCAAGGCCGCGTCTGCTCCCCTGCCTGCGAATTCCTCTTCGGCTGGCAGCCCGGCACTCAACGCCCGCCCCTCTCCCCCGTCCCCCTCTCCGCTTACCTCAACCGCCCCTAATCCACCTTCCAGGACGTCCCCGAAACCGTATCATCGGCCTCCACCGTCAGCGTCACCACAATCAGGTCCGCCGTCTCTGGCAGCGACAGCGCCACCGGCGGCCGCCAGATGTAGAGTCGCCGTCCGCTCATCCCAAACTCGATCCGGCTCGGCTCCCCCAACACCTGCCGCGCCTGTTGCACGCCTTGCCCCAGCAGCGGCGGCAGCGCCCGGTCCAGCATCCGCGCCGCCCGCCGGTCTCGCAAACCCGCCCGCACCCATCCCCACACCGCGATGCCGTAGAACAGCGCGAAAATGGAAAAGATGCTGAAGATTTCGATCACGCTAACTTAGATGATGCCCCCGAACCTGGAGAGTGTCGAATTTCGTCTCCTCGCCGCCGTCGACGCCGCCTTCGAGGAAGCACGCCACAAAGCCGGCAACTGGCTCGTCTGCCACTCCGGCTGCGACGAATGCTGCCGGCGTCCCTTTGCCATCACCCAAGCCGACGCCGCCCGACTTCAACGCGGCCTCGCCCTATCGCCCCCGGAAATCCAGCAGGACATCCGCCGCCGCGCCGCCGACGCCCGCACCCACTTGGCCCCGGACTTCCCCGGTCACCTCGCCTCCGCCACCCTCACCCCCGAAACCGAATGGCGCGACTGGTTCTTCACCCGCCACACCGGCCTTCCCTGCCCCGTCCTCGACCTCGCCACCGGCTCCTGCCGCCTCTATCACCACCGTCCCATCGCCTGCCGCCTCGCTGGCCCACTCATCCAAATCGGCTCCACGCGCACCGACACCTGCCACCGCTGCTTCGCCACCGCAACACCTGAGCAAATCAATTCGACATTAATAGAAATTAGTGAACCCGAATTCGCCGCGACCGAACCCTCGCCGGAAACCCTGATCGCCTTTTCTCTATAAATATAGAGATCAAGCCACCGTCGCCGGCTCAATCGGATTCAGCTCTTCCGGAAACAGCCCCAACCGGTTGATCCCATCGAACGCCGCCACCTTGTAGCACTCCGCCAACGTCGGATAATTGAACACCGTATTGATGAAATAATCCACCTTCCCGCCAAAGCTCAACACCGCCTGCCCAATGTGCACCAGTTCGCTCGCCCCTTCCCCGATAATGTGTACGCCCAGCAGCTCCCGCGTATCGGACCGGAAAATCAGCTTCAACAACCCCGTCGTATCGCCGATGATCTGTCCGCGCGCAATCTCCTTGTACCGCGCCTTCCCCACCTCGTAGCCGATCCCCGCCTGCGTCAGTTCCTCTTCGTTCTTCCCCACCATCGAGATTTCGGGAATCGAGTAGATGCCGTACGGGAACAACTCCGGCACACTCCGCGCCTGCACGCCGAACGCATGGCACACCGCGATCCGACCCTGCTCCATTGACGTCGACGCCAGTGCCGGAAACCCGATCACGTCCCCGACCGCGTACACCGACGGCACCGACGTCTGGTAATGCTCGTTCACCTTCAACCGGCCGCGATCATCCGGCACCAGGCCCGCATTCTCCAGCCCCAGCCTTCCCGTCGCCCCCGTCCGCCCGATCGAGTACAGCGCCTTATCCGTCACCGTCTGCTTGCCGCTATCGAGGAAGATCTTCACCCGCTGCCCGTGCTCGTCTTCCATCAGTTCCAGATGATCCACGCTCTCGTTCAGCCGCAGCGTCACCCGATCCTCGCGCAAGTGATACGTCAGCGCGTCGGCCACCTCATGATCCACAAACGGCAGCAGCCTCTCCCGCTTGTCGATCAGCGTCACCCGTACCCCCAACGCCGCAAACATGCTCGCGTACTCGCAGCCGATCACGCCCGCGCCCACCACCGCCAACGACTTCGGCAGCTTGTCCAGATACAGCACATCGTCGCTCGTAAAGATCCGCTGATTGTCGAAAGGGATATGCGGATCGCGCGTCACTTCCGTCCCCGTCGCAATCACGATCTTCCGCGCCCGCACCGTACGCGACGTACTGCCGTCCACGTACTCCAGGTGCACTGAATCCGGCCCGCAGAAACTCGCCGCGGCGCCGATCAACTCCACCCCATTCCGCATCAACTGATGGCGCGTCACGTCGATCTCATGCTGAATCACCTTGTTGGTGCGCAGCAGCAGATCCTGCATCGTGATGTCCTGCTTCACCCGGTAGGAAGCCCCGTAAAACTCCCGCTCCCGATAGCCCGAAAGATCGAGCACCGCCTCCCGCAGTGTCTTCGAAGGGATGGTGCCCAGATTCACGCTTACCCCGCCCACCACGGTCTTCTTCTCGATAATCGCCACGCGTTTATCGAGCTTCGCGCCCTGGATTGCCGCGCGCTGCCCTGCCGGTCCGGAACCGATCACCAGCAGGTCATAGTCGTAGTGGGAAGCGGACATAGCACTCATTGTAAGGGGTCCCCCGATGCAGCAACGGCCGCCTTCCGGGAGCGAACTCCCTTCCGGCGGCCGTTGCTACTTCACTTGATTGGGATGAACTTGTTAGCGATTGGGCGATTCCAGATGCAGGCCTTTGTGAATCGCGTACAGCGCGAGTTCCAGGCGATCGGACACACCCAATTTGTCGAAGATGTTGTGCAGGTGGTTCTTCACCGTCTGCTCACTGATGAACATCTTCTCGGCCATTTCCTTGTTTTTGTAACCCTGCGCCACCAGCGCCACGATTTCGCGCTCGCGCGTCGACAGCGGCGAACGTTCGCGATTCTTGCCGCCTGAGGCCGCCGCCATCGCTTCGCCCGGCGTCGCGAACTGACGCATCACCGCGGCGGTCGTGTGCGAATCCAGCCAGATCTCGCCCGAATGCACCTTGCGAATCGACTTCGCAATCAGGTCGGGCGCCGTCTGCTTCAGCACGATGCCACTGCAGCCCAGCTTCATCGCCTGCACGAATTCGTTCTTGTCCTCCGATGCCGTCAGCACGATCACCCGCGTCTTGCGGTTGGTGTGCTGCAACGTCTGCAACGCCGTCAAACCGTCCATGTTGGGCATGCGCAAATCCAGCAGCAGCACGTCCGGCTCGAGCGCCGTCACCCGCTCCAACACTTCCCGGCCGTCCCCGGCCTCTCCCACCACTTCGATGTCCTCGTCGAGCGACAACAAACGGCGCAGCCCATCCCGCACGATCGGATGATCGTCGGCGATCAGCACCCGGATCGTCCGCTTCGCCGTGGGCGTATTGCTTTCGTCGTCACCGGCCCGGCCCAGGGCCGCCGGCGTCGACGGTTCGCCCATCTCGCTCACTTCGGCGGTCTGCGGCTCCAGTTGCTTCGTATCGAGCGCCAAGGCACCCTGCGTCGTGCTCGGCATCGCGTTCGGCTTCGTCATCTCGTCTCCTCGGGGTGGCCAACACTCCTCGCTGCGTTCAGGACCCTGAATACCGGCCCCTCGCCGCGATCGGCTTGGCTCTTCATGTTTTGCTTTGATTCGAGTTTGGACGAGTTCCAGTACGCTTCCTACTCGGAGTAACCCTGAGATGAACCATCGTTTCACCTGAGCCCGTTCTAAGTATCCCCACGCGGTTTCGTACTAAAGTTCGCTCCCATTTGCGCCCGCCCGGCCGATTGCGTTAGAACTTGAGGATGCTCCGTACCATCGTCTTCGCCTTGTTTACCCTCGCCGCCCTCCTCCCCGCTCAGCAAAAAAGCCCGCAGGTGAAATGGGAGCCGATCTTCGATGGCAAGTCGCTCAACGGCTGGGTAAATATCGGCAAAGAGGAGTGGTTAGTTGAGGACGGCGTCCTCCATGGCAAAGCCATCACCAAGGCCTATGGCTACCTGCAGACCGAAAAGACCTACCAGGACTTTGAAATGGCCCTCAAGTTCAAGTGCGAAGGCACCGGCAACAGCGGCGTCTTCTTCCACGTCGGCTTCAAACCCGGCACTCCCGACGTCAGCCAGGGCCTCCAGTTCGAAGTCGATTGCACCTTGAACGAACACACCGGCGGCATCTATGGCGATGGCCGCGGCTGGGTCGTCTGGCCCACCGCCGAAAACGAATCCGTCGTCCGCCGCGGCGATTGGAACGAGATGGTCCTCAAAGTCGTCGGCAACCGTTACATCTCGCGCTTGAACGGCGTCGTCATGATCGACTTCACCGACCCCAACCCCAAGTCTTTTGACGGCCCCATCGCCCTCCAACTGCACTCCGGCGGTGCCGGCAACATGAAGTTCAAGGACATCCTGCTCCGCGATCTCACCAAGCGCTAACGCGCTCCGCTTAGCTCCTCGGCGCCCGCAGGAACTTATTGAAGAACGCGATTGCCTTCTGCCACGCATCGCACGCGGCGGTCGCGTTATACGCCGCTCCCGTATCGTTGTGGAAGGCGTGCCCCACACCTTCGTACACGTTCAGCCCGAACACCTTCTGCTGATTCAGCATCAGGGTCATCGTCGTCGCCATCCGCGCCGTCAGCGCCCGATCGCGCTCCGCATACATGCCCAGCACCGGCGTCCGAATCTGCGCGATCTCCGCCTCGGTGATCGGCGCGGACCCGTAAAACGGCACCGCCGCCGCCATCTCCGGCAGCCCCACAATCAGGTCCCACACATTCTGACCACCCGCGCAGAACCCCACCACCCCAATCCGGTCGTGGATCACCGTTCCCTCCAGCCCCTTCAAATACGCCAGCGCGGCAATCAGATCGCTCCGCCGTTCATAAGGCGTCGTGCGATTGTAAGCCGCCGTTTGCTGCGTCGGCTCCACGAACGCTCCCGTCCCACCCTGGCGCGACAGCAAATCCACGCCCAACGCCACAAACCCCGCCCGTGCCGCTCGACGCGTCACGTCGCGGATATGCTCCACCAACCCTCGGTTCTCATGAATCACGATCACCGCCGGCTGCGCTTCGGTCATCCCCTTCGGCTTCACCAGATAGCCCAACATCCGCCCTGCCGGCCCCGGGAACTCCACATCGCGCCCTTCCAAATCCGCGGCATCTGCCGGCACCTTCACCTCCGCCGGACACGCCGTGGCCTGGGCCTTCAACTCCTCAAAGCCCCCCAGCGCGGCCAAAGCCGCCGTGAGGCTGCCCGTCACCTTCACCACGCGTTGCACCAACTCCCGTCGATCAAACGCCCCATCCACATACAGGTGAACCAACTCGTCAATCGGATTCGTGCTCTGGTACATAAGTGCCCTCCATAATCCTTGATCAATCAATGAAACTCAACCCCTCCCAGCGTTTTTGCTTTCGGCGAAACGTTTGGCTCAAGTAGGGTTTACATTGAGTTGTGACTCCGAGCCTCGTCCTTCTCGTCGCCTCCCTGGCCCAGTCCTTTCCGCCTGTCGTCACCCCGCGCGGCGTCGTCAACGCCTTCACCCAGCAACCCGCGCCCTCGGTCGCCTCTCCCGGCAGCCTCCTCTCCATCGACGGCATCAACCTCGGCCCCACCTCCGAAATCACCGCCTCCGGACTCCCCCTTCCTAAACAGCTCGGCGGCCTCGAGGTCCGCGTCAACGAGCGTCCCGCCGCCCTCTATTCCGTCTCCCCCAACCACATCCTCGCTCAAGTCCCCTACGACACACCGCTCGGTCTTTCGATAGTTGTAGTAAAAAGAGGCGACCTCACCTCCCGTCCCGCTCGCATTAACCTCGTCCCCACCCTCCCGAGCCTCCGCACCACCGCTGACTCCGGCTTCGGACCCGTCTTTTCCCAGAATTCCGCCCTCTCCCTCACCGGCCTTGGCCCCACCGACCCTGCCCTCGCCGACGGCGAAGCCCGCCCCGACGCCGCCCCGAAATCTGCCCTCCGCGTCTTCATCGGCGGCTGGCCCGCCAACGCCCGCGTCGCCCACTCCGCCGACCAGCCCGGCGTCTTTCAACTCCAGCTCGAGCCCCCTGCCAAAGCCCTCCCCGGCGACCCCATCGTCGTTCTCCAGGACGGCCGTCGATCGAACGCAGCCGTCCTCGGCAGCCTCGCCAAACCCGATTCTCTATTTATGTCGTTACCGGACGGCGCCCCCGAACTTCGCACCATCCTCTCCTCCGACCTCCGCGCCACCTTCCTCGCCGCCACCGGAGTTCGCGCCCCGAACGGCTGCTACGCCGGCCTGCTCTTTGACCTCGCTGCCAAAACCTCCGCCAAGCTCCCCGATTGCCTCGCCGCCGACACCGCCAACGCCCCCACGCCTTTCCAGGCGCCCGGCGACAACTCCGTCCTCGCCGCCTTCGTCGGTCCCGCCCAGAGCCAGGAAGAGATCAGCGACCAGGTCTACCTGTGGAACGCCACCCAGGCCGAGCCCCGCACCGTCAAGCTCCCCGCCCCGAGCCGCCTGCTGGTCTCCACCCCCGATGGCAACCTTGCCGCGCTGCTCACCGGCAACCAGGCCGTCACCATCGATGCCAACTCCGGCGACGTCCGTCCCCTCGACAACCCCGCCGGCCTCTTTGCCGGTGCCCTGCAAGGGGCACTCCCCGGCGGCGGAGCCAACCTCGGCGCCGCGCTCCCCGCTCTCGACCTCGGCAACGGCCTCAACAAGATCCTCACCCAGCCCACCGCCATCGGCCAGGGCACCCGGTTCACCGTCGTCGGCGACAGCACCGACGACCCCACCAAGGCCAAGATCGTCGCCCTCAATCCCCAGAACGCCGTCACCCAAACTCGCGACTTCCCCGACGGCTGGCTCCCCCTCGCCGCTCCCGCCCCTCAGAACGCCGGCCTCCCCGGCGGCGCTCAACTTCCCGCCGCGCTCACCCGCCTCTCGGTCACCTCCATCTTCGATGGCCCCCAGCGCACCTACTACGTCATCGCCCGCCGCGCCGATAACTCCCGCCACGGCCTCATCGCCGTCCGGACCGACCGCGACGAGGTCCGCGCGATCGAGTTTCCCGACGGCTGGTTCGCCACCGCCTGCACCGCTAACGTTCGCTTCTTTAACGTCGAACTCGTCCGCCGCTTCGGCTTCCTCGCTTCCAACAGCGCCGATCGCACCTTCAGCACCGCCTGCTCGGCCTCCGGCTTCCTGCTCTTTGACCTCGACGAACAGAAGGTCACCGCCGTCCCCCTTCCCGGTGCCGGCCAGTTCAGTGCCACCCAGGGCACCGACGAGATGAACGACTACATCTTCGGCTCGAACATCGACCCCTCCCGCCAAGGCACCGCCGACACCTTATATATGCTCGATGGCGTCACCGGCACCGCCTTCCGCATCGACCTCCCCGCCGGCCTCAGCGGTTTCGCCCAACTGCGCTCCGTTCCCTCCATGAACCTCCTGGTCGGCCTCGCCCGCGAACGCACCCAGCCCGGCGATGCCGGCCTCGTCGTCTTCGACCTCGCCCGCGGCCAAGGCACCCTCTTCCCCACCCCCGATGGCTTCAGCGCCGTCCAGATCGTCGACGTCTTCCCCGCCACGCGCAAAGTCGTCGCCCGCGGCACCCGCACCGGCAACACCGGCACTCAACTCCTCGTCTATGACCTGCGCAACGGCGACCTCCAGGTCGTCGAGAACCCCGAGGGCGTCTCGTTCGTCGGTGCTCCGGTCGCCGCCGCACCCGGCGCCGGCGGCGGTCAACCCGGTCAGCCCGGTCAACCCGTCGGCCCCGGCCAGGGTGGAGGCCAAGGCGGCGCCGCGGCCGCCGGAGTCAATCTCCGCGCCAATCTTCGGGCCAACGCCGTCCTCGCCTTCACCTACTCCGCCGACCGCCGTCAGAACGGTCTCCTCGTCGTCCGCCTGCCGTAATTCATCACGTAATTCGCCGCCTTTAACCACAAAACTGAAGCTAAAATCCACATTTACTCAGTTTTCTGTAAAATTCGGTACGATCAGTACTCGATAAATCACTTGGAAAGTAATCCGCCTAACTGATAAGCTCCCATTACTGTGGGCCATTGACTTGGACCCTTAAAGTGCGCTCGCAGTCAATAAGATCTCGCACGGTCGTTTTGGAGGAACCCCATGTTGAGTAAGTCGATCACTATCGCCTGCCTATCGGCAGCTCTCTCGTTTGGCCAAGGCCTAGTCGCCACCAGCCCCCTCGTCAGCTTCCCCGCCGCCACCTGGGGTGGCACCGGCATCCCCAACGATGCCGTGGCCGTCAACAGCTTCCAGAACGGCGGCAACGACCTCATCCTCGCCATGAACGCCACTCAGCGTTACGCGGCGCCACCCGTCACCAACAATGGTGCCGGCACCTACTTCGCCACCGCCGGTCCCGGCGATGCCCCCAATTTCGGCTACGCTCAGTGGAACTTCAACTTCTACGTCAAAGCCACCAATACCGTCAATCCGGCGAACAGTGCGCTGGGTCAGTACACCTTCCGGCTCTTCTACGACATGGACCCCGCCAGCTTCAATGACGCGGGGACGCTCGGCAATTTCTTCGTTACCACCGCCCTCAATGACCGCCCCGCTCCCACCGGCGTCATTGAAAATTCCTGGAACCTGGGCTTCGGCTTCCTACGCAGCGTCCCTCCCGTCAATGCCGCTCCCGCGGGCTATCAGAACCCCGGCGGTATCCCGTTCGATCCGAACGCCTTGGGCCACTACACTTTCTCGTTGGTTGCTTATAACCTTGCAAATCAGGAAGTCGGTCGAGTTACGATCCATGTTAGTACTTCCGGTATTACTATACCTAACCCCACCGATAGCTACTTACTCCGCTACATCTCCAACCTGAACATCGGCGACTCCGTCATCAACATCACCAACTCCGGTGCTCGCGGCGCCAGCGTCTACGCCGGCACCACCACCAGCACCACTGGCACCCTCTGCGCCAACGTCTACGCTTTCTCGCCCGATGAACAGATGATCGGCTGCTGCTCCTGTCCCGTCACCCCCAACGGCTTGGTCTCCATCTCCGCGAAGAACGACATCATCAGCAACACCCTGACTCCTGCCGTTCCCACCTCCATCGTCGTCAAGCTCGTCGCCAGCATCCCCGGCTCCGGCGCCAGCGGCTGCTCCAACTCGGCCGCCAACGTCACGCCGCTCACCGTCACCCCGGCTGCCAACCAGCTCACCACCGGCATGCACGCCTGGGCCACCACCATTCACACCGGTGTCACCGCCAACCCCGTCGTCACCGAAACGCCCTTCGCCCGTGGCACGCTCAGCGTCACCCCTGGCGTCGGCCTCGACATCGGCGAACTCTCCCGCCTCTCGCAAAGCTGCACGCAAATCAACGCGATCGGCAGCGGCTTCGGCATCTGCCGCTCCTGCCGCCTCGGAGGACTGGGAGCCGGCCGACTCTAACCCACGGACCTCTCCCAGGAACCCCAGCGGGGCCGGATGGTGCGCAAGCCTCCGGCCCCGCTTTCTTTTTCCTCCCGCCTCCAACCCCCTATAATGAACGCCATGCCCCGTCTTGCCGTCTTTTTCCTGGCCGCGCTCCCCATCTTCCCCGCTCTCACCGGCCTCGAAATCACCCAGCGCCAGGACGTCGGCCCCCGCTATGAACGCCTTCGCGGCAAAGCCACCTTCCGCCTCGACCCCAAACTTCCCGCCAACCGCCACATCCGCGACCTCGAGCTCGCCCCCCGCAATGCCCAAGGACTCGTCGAGTTCTCCGCCGACATCGAAATCCTCAAACCCCGCGACCCCGCCCACGCCAACGGCACCCTCCTCCTCGACGTCATCAACCGCGGCGGCCAAACCATGGGCATGTTCACCGAAGACTTCCTCATGCAGCACGGCTTCACCGTCGCCTGCGTCGGCTGGCAGTGGGACGTCCCCGCCGCCCCCAATAAGCTCCGGATGTATCCCGCCCACGCCAAAGGCGTCGAAGGCCTCGTCCGCGCCCAGCTCACCATCCACGAACCCACTACCGTCATGAACCTTGCCGACCGTGACCATCAGGCCTACCCCGTCTCGAACCCCAAAGGCCTCGAACTCACCGTCCGCGACACCCCCCACGGCCCTCGCACCGTCGTCCCCGCCGCCCAGTGGAAGTTGAACGGCACCCAACTCGAAATGCCCGCGGGCTTCAAAGTCGGCTCCACCTACGAACTCGTCTACCCCTCGCGCGACCCCGCCATTGTCGGACTGGGCATCGCCGCCACGCGCGACTGGGTCTCCTACCTCAAAACCGGCACCACCGCCAAGCTGCCCCTCGCCGACCAGGGCCGCATCCTCAAACGCGCCATCGGCTACGGCAGTTCCCAAAGCGGACGCTTCCTCCGCACCATGCTCTTCTACAACCTCAACACCGACGAAAACGGCAAAATGGCCCTCGACGGTGTCTGGGCCAACGTCGCCGGCGCCGGCCGCGGCAGCTTCAATCATCGCTTCGCCCAAGCCTCCCGCGACGGCCACCCCACGATGAACTTTTTCTACCCCACCGATCTCTTCCCCTTCACCGACCTCCCTCAGAAAGACGAGGTCACCGGCGAATCCGCCGGCCTCCTCCCGGACCCCGCCCACGCCCCCAAAATCTTCTACACCAACGGCAGCTACGAATACTGGGGCCGCGCCGCCTCGCTCATCCACACCTCGCTCGACGGCAAGTCCGACGCCCCCCTCGCCCCCAACACCCGCATCTATTTCGTCGCTGGCTCCCAGCACGGCCCTCAGAAGTTCCCGCCCGCCACCGTCAAAAACGCGGCCCACCTCGCCAACTCCAACGACTATCGCCCGCTCTACCGCGCCCTTCTGATCGACTTCCACGAATGGCTCAAGGACGGCACCGCGCCCCCGGACTCCATCTACCCCCGCCTCGACCAAAAGCAGCTCATCCCCGCCAGCTACTGGAGCTTCCCCAAGTCCATCACCACCACCACGCCCTCCCGCGCCTCCACCGGCCTCCGCCTCGACTTTGGCCCGGACTTCGCCACCAAAGGCATCGCCACCAAAGAGCCCCCCACCGTCGGCGAACCTTTCCCCGCCCTCGTCCCCCAAATCGACGACGACGGCAACGAAATCGCCGGCATCAAGATGCCCCAAGTCGCCGTCCCTCTCGCCAGCTACACCGGCTGGAACCCACGCACCGACGTCTTCACCACCGACACCTACAACATGGTCGGCTCCACCATCCCCTTCCCCAAAGCCAAAATCCTCGAGAAATACGGCACCCGCGAAGAGTACCTCACCAAGACCAAAGCCGCCATCCGCGACCTCGTCGCCCGCCGCCTCCTCCTCGCCGCCGAAGCCGATCAGTTGGAAAAGAACGCCGCCGCTCAGTGGGATTGGTTCATCGCTCGCTAATGGCCCCGCTCAGTTCCCAGCCCCTCATTCTCGGCATCGAGACCTCCTGCGACGAAACGGCCGCCGCCGTTGTCGAGCAAGGCGGACGCATCCTCGCCTCCACCGTCGCCTCCCAGCTCGACACCCACGGCAAGTACGGCGGCGTCGTCCCGGAGCTCGCCTCCCGCCAGCACCTTCGCGCCATCGTCCCCGTCGTCCGCGAAACCATGACCCAGGCCAACCTCCGCTGGTCAGACCTTTCCGCCATCGCCGTCACCGAAGGCCCCGGCCTCAACGGCGCTCTCCTCGTCGGCCTCACCTACGCCAAGTCCCTCAGCTTCGCCACCGGCCTGCCCCTCATCGCCGTCAATCACCTCGAAGGCCACATCCACGCCGCCGTCATGGAGGCTGACCCCGCCTTGCCCGCGCTCGCTCTGGTGGTCTCCGGCGGTCACACCCATCTCTTTGAAGTCGCCGCCGGCTGGCGCTACCGTCTCCTTGGCCGCACCCGCGACGATGCCGCGGGCGAAGCCTTCGACAAAGTCGCCAAACTGCTCGGCTTCGGCTACCCCGGCGGCCCCCTCATCGACGCCATCGCGCCCCATGGCAATCCTCAGGCCTTCGCCTCCGAATTCACCGTCCCCCGCATCAAAGGCGCCTCCCAGGACTACAGCTTCAGCGGCTGGAAGACCGCCGTCCTCCGCTGGACCGAAGCCCGCGACCTCACCCACGAGATCGCCGCCCGCAAAGCTCTCTTCGCCGCGCAACCCCGCGCGCCCCTCGACCAGTGGCTCGCTCTCACCCCGCAACCCACGCGCGACCTGCTCGCTTCCTTTCAACACGCTGTCGTCACCGAACTTCTCCGCCGCGCCACCCGCGCCGCCGAAGAAATGGACGCCCAGTCGATGATCGTCTCCGGCGGCGTCGCCTGTAACTCCGAACTCCGCCGCGCCGCTGGCCGCCTCAAGCTCGGCTACCCCATCTATTTCCCGGAAGCCAGACTCTCCACTGACAACGCCGTTATGATCGCCGCCGCGGCCTTCCCCAAACTCGCCCGTCGCGACTTCGCCCCCCTCACCTTGCGGCCCCAAGCGAGCCTGCAACTGGCACAATAGAAGAAAGAGACCCGACTTGGATACGCGTTCGAAGATCATCTCGCTGGAGCAGGCAGCGAGCCGTCCCATTCCCCATTTAGTCCTCGGCTATTTTGACCCCGTCGTCGCCGCGCACGTCGAGCGTCTCCAGGCCCTCGCCCCCTGCACCGTCAGCCTGCTTGACCCGCCCGGTGCCCTCCTGCCCCTCCGTGCCCGCGCCGAACTCGTCGCCGCCCTGGCCAGCGTCGAAACCGTCATCCTCGGCGATGCCCGCGCCCAGGCCCACACCCTCACCGACCTCACCGCCGCCGACCTCGACACACGCCGTCAACTCATCGAACGCGTCCGTCATCGCTCCGCTACCCCTGCCCTATGAACATCCTGGTGATCCGCCTCGGCGCCATGGGCGACATTCTGCACACGTTGCCCGCCGTCGAAGCCCTGCATCGCCGTTACCCCGCCGCGCGCCTCCACTGGATCGCTGAATCCCGTTGGCACCCGCTCCTTGCCGGCAACCCCGCCCTGGCCAGTCTGCTTCCCTTCAATCGGCGTTCGCTCGCGGCCTTACTCGAAACCCGCCGCGACCTTCTCCGCCTCCACCTCGACCTCGCCCTCGACTTCCAAGGCCTCATCAAGTCCGCCCTCGTCGCCCGGTTCTCCGGCGCCCGCCGCATCGTCGGCTCCGCCAATCCGCGCGAAACGCCCGCCGTCTGGTTCTATCGCGAACGCCTCACCAGCCGCGCCACCCACATCGTTCACCAGCACGCGGACCTCGCCCAGGTCTCCGACCTCGAGCCCATTCATCTCCCCGCCGGCCAACCCGAAGGCGAACTTCCCGCCGGCCCCTTCGTCCTCGCCAGCCCCTTTGCCGGCTGGGTCTCCAAGCAATGGCCGCTCGAACACTTCGCCACCCTCGCGAAGCTCCTTCCCGTCCCCCTCGTCCTCAACGTTGCGCCCCACCAGGCCGCTGACGTCGCCGGCCTGGCCCACGTCCACGTCTCCTCCCTCGCCGGACTCATCCACGCCACCCGCCGCGCCACCGCCGTCGTCGGCGTCGATAGCGGCCCCCTCCATCTCGCCGCCGCCCTCGGCAAACCCGGCGTCGCCCTCTTCGGCGGCACGGACCCCGCCCGCAACGGCCCCTTCGGCGGCGCCTTTCAAGTGCTCCGCCATCCCCAAGCCGTCACAACCTATCAGAGAGGAACTACGCTCGATCCGCTCATGCGCGATCTGACGCCCACACAGGTGTATGCCGCCCTCGCGCCCCACTTGGTTTCCCAAACCCTACGCTGACGCCGTCCAAAGGCTGCGCGTCCCCCTGGGCTTCGTCCTGGTGGGCGCCTTCGCTTGGCTCGCCGAACCCAACGCTCAATCCCTCGCCCTCGGCCTCCCCTTGGCCCTGGCCGGACTGGCCTTGCGCGCCTGGGCCGCCGGCTGTCTGTACAAGAATCAGCGCCTCGCCACCGGTGGCCCTTACGCCATCACCCGCAACCCGCTGTATTTGGGCACCCTCACCGTCGCCGCCGGACTCGTCCTCGCCACCCGCCGCTGGGAACTCGCCCTTCTTTTTGGCGCCGCCTTCTTCCTGATCTACTTCCCCACCATCGAACAGGAAGAGCAGCATCTGCGCAACTTGTTTCCCCAGGACTTCCCGGACTACGCCCGCCGCGTCCCGCTGCTCTGGCCCCGCTTCGGCACCGGTCTCACCGGCGAACCCTTCCGCTGGAGCCAATACCGCCGCAACCAGGAATATCAGGCCGCCCTCGGACTTCTCTTGGGCTCCGCCATCCTCTTTTTGAAACGCTAAGTGCCACCGGCCCCCTGGCCGGTCAACTAGTCCACCATCGCCAGAATCCGCGCCGGATCCGGCTCCGCCTCATCGATCCGAATCACGTCGAGGCTCCCCACGCCCGACGGCTTCCAACGCTCGAAGAACGTCTGGTTCACCGCGCCCTTGAAGAACACCATCAGCGGAATGGCCGAGGCAGCCGCCGCATGGCAGCCCGCCGAATCATAACCCGCATAGAACGCACTCTGCCGGATCAGGTCCGCAAACTGCGCAAAGCTCCCGCGATGCAGTTCCACACCCGGAATCCCCGCTGCCGCCCGCTCTGCCCGCTCGGCTTCTTCGCCGCCCGGCCCGCGATCCACCACCACCGGCATCCCGCGCTGCGCCAGCTTCCGCA